>DAOLIT010000054.1:0-35409 GCA_035328405.1 Pseudomonadota bacterium
AGGGCGGATAGGGGGGGGGCGCAGGCGGCGATGAGGCGGGCTTTGGCGGTTTGCACGGCGGTTTGGGGGTCGGTGTTTTCGGGAAGGGGGATGGTGCAACCAGCGGCGTTTCTGTGGCCGCCTCCGCCGAAGGTTTGGGCGATGAGACCGACGTGGACACAGCCCTTGCCGCGCAGGCTGACATAGATGCGGGCGTCGCTTTGCGTGATTTGGGCCCCGATTTCGACGCCTGCGAGGGCGCGGGCGTACTGGACGAGCTGGCCTACGTCATCGGGGGTGGCGTGTGCGGCGCGGAGGTGTTCGTCGGTCAGGGTGAGGAGGGCGAGGCGTCCGTCTAGGTGGCGCTCGAGGGTGGGGAGGACGAGGGTGCGGAGGCGGAGACTGGCCTCGGACAGTTGCTCGTCGAGTTTGAGGGACACTTGCCAGGGGTCCACGCCGCGCGAGACGGCCAATTGGGCCAGGCGGAAGACCTCGGCGTTGGCGCTGGAATAGCGAAACCATCCGGTGTCTTCGACGAGGGACACAAACAACGCGAGGGCGAGTTCGTAGGGAAGCGCGGACTCGGTGAGGCCGGAGGAGGAAAGGACGCCCAAGGAAACAACGCCTACCGAGCCCGCGCTTGAGTCTCTTACCACGATGTCTCCGAAATCGGAAACAATTTCATGATGGTCCAAGACGATGAGCGGGCCGGTGACCTCGGGCGACGGAAACGCATCGCCGAGCAAGGACCGGGCAGAGCAGTCGTGTACAAGGGTGGCGGAAAAACGAAGGCTGCTGGGGACGTGGCGTTTGACCCACTCGACACCGGGCAAAAAACGCAGGCGGCGGGGCACTGGAAAAGGGCTGTACAAAAAAACGTCTTTGCCCAGGAGGCGCAGGCCGTGGGCGGTGACGAGCATGGAGCCCAAGGCGTCGCCGTCAAGGTGGGCGTGGGCGGCGAGCAAGAAGTGCTGGCCCAAAGCGATCTGGCGGGCGGCCAAAGCGAAAGCGTCGGAAAGCTGCATGGCGGGGGAGTATGTCATGGGCAGGCGGGGCCGAATCGAACGGTTTTGGGCTGGGTGCATTTGGTTTATGATGGGCGCTCGTGCTGGGGGGCCTGATGCCAAAAGAAGTGCTTGGATTGCGTCTTTTGCTGTTGTGCAGTCTGCTGTTGTTCGGGTTGGGGACGCCGCGTGCGGAGGGTTCCGCCTCGGGGAGCGGGAAAACGGCGGAACAATATATGGAGCAAGCGGCGGCGCTGTTTAAGGAACAGAAGTTCGGAGAGGCGGGGGACAAACTTGTGCTTGCGAACCAAGCGAACCCCCATCCGGTGATTCTGTTCAATGCGGGGCAGGCGTACCGCAAGGCGATGCGGCCCCTGGATGCCAAGCGGGCGTATCAGGAGTTCGTGACGAAATACCCGTCGCATGCGCTTGCGCCCGAAGCAAAGGGGTACATCCAGACGCTGGAGGCGCTCATCGCGCAGACCGAGGAAAAGAAGCAGGTGGAGCTGGCGCTTTTGGAACAAAAAGAGAAGTCGGAAAAAGAGCTGGCAGAGGAACGGGAGAAACGGGAAGAGGCAGAGATGGCCCTTGGAAAGCTCCGGCGACCGTTCTACAAGAAGGCGTGGTTTTGGGTGGTGGTGAGCGGTGCTGTGCTCGCCGGGGGAGTGATCGGGCTCAGCGTTTGGGGGGATTCGCTCAAGTCCCGTACCGTGGGTGGCACGCAGCACATGAAGTTTGCACTGACGTTTTAGGAACCTTTGTTCCGGGAGTCCACGATGTGGTTGTCGAAAAACGTGACCTGGGTTTGTCTGCTGGGGCTGTTTCTGTTGGGGTGTTACGACAGGCCGCACTTTACGCTGAAGCTGTCGGGCATCAGTGACAAAGCAGAGACGCTGTATGTGAACGCGGCGCTGCTGGACCCAAAGGCGATAAATGGGACGGAAGAGAAA
The DNA here is from genome assembly GCA_035328405.1 of Pseudomonadota bacterium. Classification (GTDB taxonomy): domain Bacteria; phylum Myxococcota_A; class Polyangia; order Palsa-1104; family JAEUJZ01; genus JAEUKA01. The sequence goes on from DAOLIT010000054.1 coordinate 1,934, forward strand.
GAGCTGACGTTCGACCTCAAGCCGTATCGGGCCAAAGGGGAGTTTGATTTCGGGGTGACGCTGGAGCTGAAGGAGAAAATCACAGATGGCGTTCCCAAGGCGTTCATCGATATGGCGTTTGTCGATGGGCAGAAGTGCGTTCTGGCGATTCACAGGGTGTATGTCGAGGGACCGGGAGGTTGGGGGGCACCGACGGCGGTGGAGCGTAACATCGGGGCACCAAGACCCGAGCATTCAGAGGAAGTGATTCCGATGTACGTGGGCAAAGGGAACGCCAACACGAGCCCCTGTTTTCGGTTCAAGCGTCCACTCGTCACCGCCGTTCACCGGCAGATTGCAGGGCGGTTCGGCGATCCGAAAAGCAATGTCATCGTTTTTGGATGGGGGCTCTATCCGGGAACGAGCGTGGATGCCAAGTTCTGTTCGGCACCGGGGTCCTGTGGGCAACGGACGCTGCCCTACGTCGGCGCGGCATCCCCAAGTACGACACAGATGTCCTTTGACGCCACGCCAATGGCAGACATGGTTCAGCCGACGATTTCTGGAGTCGCGACGCTGGTCGCGCCAGTGATAAGACCTAGCTATCCATACATCAGCGACTACTTCCAGAACATCAAGGCCCAAACGATGTCGCCGGCCTTGTTTCCGTTCATCTACACAGTGAAGACGCCAGACGGCACAGACACGTGGGATGAATACTACAACCTCCAGTAGGTGAGGTTAGCCGCCCAAGGCTTTTAGGCCTTCTTTGGCAAGCTCGTTGCGGGGGGCGATGTCGAGGACGAAGTGAAACTCGGCGGCGGCTTCTTTGTACTTGCCCATCTTGAGGAGCGCCCAGCCCAAACCGGCGCGGACCTCAACATCGGCGGGGTGCAAATCCACGAGCTTTTTGTAGAAGGTGGCAGACTCTGCGTAGCGTTGGAGGTTGTAGAGGGAAAACGCGAGCCGCAAGGTGGCCAGGTAGTTGGCAGGGTCGAGCTTCAAAATGGCGCGGGTTTGGGTCTCGACATCTCCCCAACGGCGCAACGCAAGCTGGGGAAGGATCATGCCGAGCCGGGGCTCGACCGCAGCGGGGGCCAGCGAGATGGCTCTGGCATAGGCGGCGATGGCCTCGGGGTGGCGACCCGACCGATAGAGCAGCCAAGCCTTTCGGAGGGCAACGACATAGCCGTCGCGAAGGGGAGGGGAGAGCAAATCGAGCGCGGCGAGGGAGTCCTGAAGCTTTCCGACGGCCTCGCTGTCATAGGAACGCTGCATGAGGTCCGCATTGCCTTCGGCGCGGACAGGCGTTGCAAAGAACACGGCGCAGCACAGGGAGAGCGCGGCTGCGGGGAGCACATGGGAACGTAGAAGTCGCATGGGTCAACGGGGTCCTTTCGTTTCTTCTGTTGCAAGCAGAGAGGGTTTTTCAGGCAAAATCCGCTCGGCCAGGAGGGTTCGGCCTCGTTTGGTGACGGAGATCCGAACGACACCGAGACCGCGAGCGAGGGAGATGCGGGTTTTCAAAGTGGATTCGGGGCGGTGCTTGTCGATGTGTTTTGGGTCTTGCCCGGAACCTGGTTCGGGGTCGCCCATCGCACCCATGGGGCGGAGCTCGCCGAGGACCTCCAACAGGGCACCTTCTCGCCTGGAGACGTAGGTGAGGAAGACGCCGTCTTGGGCTCTCCAAGGGGCCAAAAAGTCATGGAAAAGCTGTAGGCCAGGGGAACGGACGAGGCGACCGGGGAGCAAGTCAGAAAAGACCAAGGACTCGGAACTTTCCAGCGGGATGCGGGGCAAGGCAAGGCGCAAAAGACAGAGAGCGGAACGGTGGGAGCCGCTCAGATCATAGGTGGTGAAAAAGTCGTCGGTCATGACGTAGCGCAGGACGGTTCCGTAGGTGAGGGAACGCAACAGGGGTTGGCCGTACAAATCGACCTCGCAGACGATCTGTTCTTCGCGGTCGCCCAGGTTGAAACGCCACTGGCCGCCCATGCCGGGGAGGAAAGCAGACAAAAAGGAACCGCGTTCTTCGTCAGGTTCCAGGTTGCGCACTTGGTCCTTTTCGCGAGGCACGAGGGCGGCGTGGACGACCTGGCGTTCCTCGTGGACGGTGATGGCGTCGGCAAAGGAACAGGGGAGGGTGGTGGAACCCAGGTCTTGCGTGGCCTGGAGGTGAAAGTGAAGGTGGGGGCGGGGAGAGCGGCCCGAGCTGCCGCAGAGACCCAGGACTTCGCCGGCCTGGACAAACTGACCGACGCGGACTTTGGCGGAACCGCGACTCAAGTGGGCATACAGGGAATAGAGGCCGGGCGCATGATACAGGAGGACCACGTTGCCCCAGTTCTGTTTCAGGTTCATGGTGCCGACGAGGTTGTCGGGCACGTCCTGCTCGACGCGGACGACGGTGCCAGCAGCGGCAGCCAGAACGGGCAAACGAAAACAGTGGTAGTGCTCGGGGCGAGAGCCGTCTGTGCGAAAGGTCGATCCGTCGGGCCCGGAGACCTCGAAGTCCCACGCATGCCGCCAACGGTCTTTGTGGGTGTGCGCGCCGTCTTTGCCCTGCGTACAGAGCCAGGTTCCGCGAATGGGAAGCTGCATCCTGACGGGTTGGGACCAACCAAAACGCAAAAGACGCGCGCGGAGGTATTCGAGGTTGTCTTCAGGGGTAGCCAGCATGAGGTCCACGCTCTTGGGATGCAGGTCTTTCATCCGTTGACGGAACGCGAGCAGGAACAGAAACACAGTGACATTGAACGGAACAACCAACAGGGGGACGCCGAGCCGGTTGTGAATGGGAAAGAGTCCGGCGCACAGAACGGTCGCGACGACGGACGACAACATCGCGACAAGCCAAGAGGAGGCCGAGGGAACAAACCACACGCCGCCGAGCGCAACGGCAGAAAACGCGGCGTTGTAGCTCACGATGAGTACGAAGGTCTCCTCTGGGATGCGAAGGAGATAGATTGCGACGAAGTAGGCACAGAGAAAACCGGTGGTCGCAAGCATGGCCGCGATGCGAGAGTGAAACAGAATGGCGAACAGAACGAGGGCACCGACCTCGGGATACGGCAAAAAGAAGAGCGCACCCAAACCGCGAAGGAGGGCAGGGCCTTCGGTGGACAGAAGGGTTGAGGTCGTCGCAGGTACATCCAAACCAGCAGGGCCGGAAACGGCGAGGACGATGTGATACACGACGACAAACGGAATGGACAGCATGGGCAAATGGAGCTTGCCCAAAGAGGCTCGGAGGGCCGCAGAGAGGAGCACACAGAGAACGCCGCAAGCGACTGCGAGCGCGAGGGTGCCCAAAGACAGCCCACAATGGTGGCCGATTCCCAACCCGCACAGGAGGGCGTTGTATCCGTAGCCTCCGCTGTGTTGTTCATCGGGTTCCAGGTGAAAGAGACGAGCAGACAGAAGCGCAGAAACGGTACAGAGAACGCCGATGGCAGCAGAAAAAGGCATCACGCACGTCGCGAGGAACAAGAGGAATCCGACCCACACAGACCCCGAAAACAGAATTTGTGCGTAGCTGCGAAGGACAGAAAGAGCGAAATTCCAAATGGGCACGCGGGAACGTCTCCAATCACAGAGAATCGTCTTGCACAGGAGCAGTGAAGTCAACCGCGCGCTTTTCGGCGGTCGGGAAGGTGGCGGGTTACTTGGGTGCGGGGGCGTTTTCGGAGGCTTTGCAGGCAGCCAATTGTTGTCGTTCTGCCGGTGTCATGATGCCGGTCAAGATGCTCTCAGCGAGGGTACACAGCCGAATCTCAGGGCTCATGTAGCGAGCGGCACGGGCGTGTCGATCGGCGGCTTGCTTGTGGCGTTCGCGAAAGCTGCATTCCTCTTGCAACACACCGAGGCGATTGTCCACGAGGTCCACGTCTTGCGGCAGGACGCCCTGACCAAACAGCGCCGCGCGATAGAAAAATGCGGCTTCGTCGCAATTGGCCATGCGGTCGTACAGCACGCCGATGTTGTAAAGCCACCTGGGATTTCGGTCGATGCGATACGCCTCGCGAAACAGCTTCTGGGCCTCGTCGTACTGATCTTTTTGGGCCAGCCCGATGGCTTTTTCGGCCAGTGCTGCGGTTTGCGGATTGATCGCAACGGCGGGTTTGGCGGCGGCTTGCGGCGGTGGATTCGGCCTGGCTGGTTGAGGTGCCCCCGCAGCCCCAGCAGGCTGTTGTGCGGACACAGTGCCTGTCGCGGCAACAAAGCAGAACAAGAACCCGGCTCCAAGAATTGTGCGAAGAAGTTGGCGCTTCACTATTTCACCTCGCTGCGTGCGTGAGCGTCTTTCGGAGGCCCCGCATCTTTGTGATTGCGATCACTCTCTGGTTGTTGCCTACCACTCGCCAAGTCGGGCAAAGCGGTCTGTTGATTCGTTGGTTCATCGAGCAGCCAATACCCTAAACCGAAGCCCAGGGCCGCCACGACAGAAAGGATCGCAGGCCAAAACAAGCCAGACCCTTTTTGGGGTGGCACCCACTGTTCGCTGCCGTCTGTGGACCAAGCCGCGATTGTGGGCACATGGGAAACATCGCCAAACAGCGCGGCGACAAACACACCGATGGAATCGAAAGGCTTTTCATCCGAAGCGTTGGCCACGGACATTGCCTTTTGCAAAACGGCTTCGATGTGCGCAGGGATGCGGCTGTCGCGAAAACGGAGGGGCAGAACGGCTCGGGCACCCTGGAGTGGATCGGTCGGAACGCCGCCGAGTGTTTCCACAATGAGGGATGCCAAACCGTGGAGATCGTCGGAAATTTTTTCAGGTTTGCGGTTCCCGTTCTTTGGTCCGTTGCTCGCAGACGAGAGCGCATCCAAAAACGTCGCAGTGCCCAAATCGACCAAGCAAATTCGATCCTCCGCCTCGAAATCGACTTTGCGCTCAGCGTCGGTGGGTTCGACGAAAAAAACGGAACCGCTGGAAACGCGACGATGCGAAATCCCCTGCGCATGAATGGCTTGAAGCGCGCCTCCGACGGTGCTGGCCACTTGCAGTGCGACGTGGACGGGCAGAACGTGCCCAGGCTGAGTCGCCAACCGCGCCTTGAGCGATTGTCCCCCAAGCGGTTCCGTCGCAATCAATAGATACCGTTTGCTTTTGACCTCGATCGTGCCGACTTCCCAAACGGAGACGAGGTTTTTGTGTGAGACCTTTGTGGCTCGTTCGACTTCGCGCACGATGCGGTCACAGGCCGCCTTGTCTTTGGGCAGCTCATCGAGAAAAACCCTGACGGTGCAAGGTTTCTCGTCACCGGTCTCGGCTTGCGTTTGGTTTGCCGCGTACACCGTGCTGTGTTCGCCCTTGGCCAAAGTCTCGCCAAACCGATACCCGCCGAGCGTTTTCCCAGTGAGGTCACGCGACATTGCTACTTTCCCCGAAGCCATTTCCCCGGCGCAACGCGACTAGAAGCGCATGGCTCTGCAAGCAGGATATCAAGGATGCTGGTATCAAAAAAGAAATTATCTGTGATTTGTCTAACGATTTTCGGGTCTAGGAATTTGGGGCGCGGTTCGACTCCAGGGCATGACAGTCAGCGTTCCGGGCACACCCGATTCGCTGGGTGCCAGCACGGCACCTTGTTCGAGCGTAATCACGCGAAACGTCGTCTCGTACCGCAGAATGCGACCGACGTAGGTATAGAACCTTCCAAGCCGGAGCTGCTGCTGAAGTCGGCTGCGCAAAGGCTCGGGAACCAGCACCGAAACTTCATAGCTGGGAGACGTGCCGAGCTGCTGAAAAAGCAACGCATCCGCAGTCACATACCGCAATAGTCCGGTCCAGCGAACCCAGCGTCCCTCGTAATACCGCGTCCAGCGCAGAGCCTTTTCTTGCGACGTGAAATTTCGAGGAATGAAAAACCGATACATGTCCAAAAAGTCAGCATCAATCCATTCGAGTTTTCCCGAAGGTGGCGCAACTTGCGACAGAAGATCGGCATCCGAAACAACCGAAGCCAAGTCCGTTTTCGGATTTTGGGGCACAGTTTCAGTGTGCAAAGCACTCGGCGGCGAATGTGGGTCTTTGGAACACCCAAGCCACAATGCCCAAAAGACGGCGAACAGCCATGCCCGGCAAGGCGACTTCAAAAAAAATCGTGCTCTTCGGATCGCTGGAAGGTGCAAAAACGCTCGCAACCTTGGTCTCGCTGGTTTCGCTCGGGCAAGTATCTGTGTTTGGCGATGCCGCTGTAAAGGCGCGGCTTCTTTTGCGGTTTGTCGTTTCGGACCGTGCGCTGGGCAACCTGCGCGGCTGCCCGTTTTGGCCGACATGATTGGTTTACATAATACACATTATCGGCGCTTGATCTGCTTGGAAGTGCGACGCTATTCTGAGGGAATGCGTCGGGACCTCGCGAGACATGCGGTTTTGAATCCACCGGCTTTCCGCACGCGCGCGGCGGCACATCGTCGGTGTGCAGGTGCGGGCAAATGGTGGCGTTGTGCGTGCTGGGTTGTGCTTCTGCTGTGTGCAGGTTGCGGATATTCCTCCAGTTATGTTCCACCGGTTGATGGTCGGGCCCGTGTGGTGTGGAACAGCCGGGACAGCGAGGCCGTCGCGTCGCTGAGCGGCTTGGAACTTTCGCAAGATTGCCAACAGGCCATCGGGCAAATGACGGGCCAAAAACGGATGCCTCTTGACGATATCAACCAGGGCATCGTGCAATTTCCCGAAATTGCCACCGAACACACCGTCGCACGGCCTGAAATGCGAACGTATGGTGGCTATTGGGTCCCTCGCTACTATGGGCCGAATATCGTCGTGGTTCAGCCCGGCTTGCCACCTGTTTTTCCCCGTCCGCCGTTGTATGTGCCCTTTGCTGCAAGGCCGCACATCGGGCTTTCTCACTCGAGCCGTGGCGGTTCCATCGGCGGTTTTCGTCCCTCGGGCATGAGGTTGGGAGGCGGCAACGGCGATGCCGGAAAAGGTCTTGCGCTGCTTGCCGCGGTCGCGATCGTGGTCATGCCCGTTATTTCCATTACGTTGGCGACGGTGCGGCCCGAAAGCGAACGCCAGGCTTCCGAAGCGATTGACGGAGTGAATGCAATCAACGATTTGGTGCGATTCGGTCCATCCCCCTGTGTCCCAGGATTTTCTTCGGCTGAGGGTGTGCCATGAACCGATTTTTCTTGACAAAGGGGCCGCGAGTGGTCCCTGGGATTTTGGTTGTTTCGTTGTTGAGTATGGGCGGATGTGCGACGACGCAGTATTCGTCACAGTTGGTTGCGCGGGGCGAGCTATTGCTCTCGTATGACGGCGGTTTCGTGATGCAAGCCGGTGGGAAAAAAGTGGCGCAAGGCTTGTCCTACCGAGGCCTAGAACGATTTGTTTCATGCGTTCCCGAGGCCAAGCAGCATGCGCGTTCTGCGCAGCGGCATGGCGGTGCGGCGATCGCGCTTTCGGTTTTGGGAATTTCGCTTTCTGTGGCGTCGCTCGGAAGCTTGGCTGGGTTGGGGGACTCGGACCACATGTGGGCGTGGCTGGGTGGAGGTTTGGCAACCGGCGCGGTTGGACTCACGCTGTCGTCGCTGTCCTGGCGAGAAAAAAACCAGGCAAATGGTCATGCGCTGGATGCGCTGAACTACTACAACGACGCGGTGGGCTCGCTCGGAGCAACGTGTCAGGACCTCGCTTACCCTCCGCCGGCTGGTCCGTTGCCGAGCGAATTGCCACCACCGCCGAGCGTGCCGTCTTCTTCGTCGGAAAAACCAGACCCAACGTGACAACGCCGCAAAGTTTGCGCTAGAGATGCGGTCATTGAGGAAATAGCGATGACTGCGCCCTGCCCTGCCCTTTCTCCAACTCAAAAAACTGCACGCGGTGATGCAGTACGGCTCGTGTTGGAAGTCATGGACCGATTGCTCGCACCGGATGGATGCCCTTGGGATCAAAAACAGACGCTCGAAAGCCTGCGGCACTACTTGATCGAAGAATCATTCGAGGTGCTCGCTGCGATCGACGACGACGATCCGCGAGCACACTGCGAGGAACTCGGCGATGTGCTGTTCCAAATCGTGTTTCAATCGGCCCTTCGCGAGCGGGCCGGCGCATTCAACTTTGACGATGTATGTCGTGACGTCGCCGAAAAAATGCAGCGCCGTCATCCTCATGTTTTTGGGGATGCCACAGTCCACGATGCAGAGGAAGTGGCGCGGAATTGGGAAAAACTCAAAGCGCAAGAAAAGCAAACCGCCGGAATCGTGCGACGGACGCTTGATGGGATTCCCAAATCAATGCCTGCGCTCAAACGGGGACAACTGATCGCTGACCGAGCCGCTGCCACGGGTTTTGATTGGCCGGACGTGGCTGGCGTGCGCGCAAAAATTGACGAGGAACTGGCCGAGCTGGATGCGGAGTCCACGGGGAACATGGGCGGGGACAACCAGGCTCGCATCGAGGCTGAGTTTGGTGATGTCCTGTTTACACTGACTCGGCTGGCGGGAAAGTTGGGAATCGACGCGGAACAAGCACTGCGACGAGCCAACGAACGCTTCATCGACAGGTTTCACGCAATGGAAGACCGCGTTTTGGCGGAGAATGCAAAGTTAAGGGAACTTACACTTCAGCAGATGAACCGCCATTGGGAAGCCGTCAAGCGGGCACGGGCGAAACAAGAGATGTGAGCGTGGAACATCGGAAAAAGGCTTGCCTTGTTCATGGTGAACGGAGGATGATATTCATGTAAGTTGAATTACGCAAATCTTCACACACAGGACCATGGCTGAAGAAAAAACTGTCGTAGTTTCGTTTGAGCGAATCCAGCGGGTCGTGGACATCCTGTCGATGGTCTCGATTGGAGAACACAACCCCGAGATGATCCACATCGCACCGAGCGTCGAAGCAGACGAGTTTTCGGTTCTCGAGGCGTCGCTGAACATCTATAACCAAGAACTTGCCACCGCTCGACAGCAGAACGAGCAGCACATCGCCGAAATGGAGCAGTCGAAGCGCGAGTTGCAAGACCAGCTTTCGACGATTGCAAAACAACAGCAGGCGATACACGAACTCTCGACGCCGATTGTCGAGGTATGGGATGAGGTCCTGCTTCTGCCCATCGTCGGTACGCTCGATTCCATGCGCGCAACCGAGATGACCGAAAAGTTGTTAGACCGGGTTCGGCAAAACCGTTCGCGGTGCATCATCATCGACATCACGGGCGTCGAAATTGTCGATACGAACACCGCAAATTCGGTGCTCAAAATGACGCGGGCGGCGCGGCTGCTCGGAACCATGTGCGTTCTGACGGGAATACGTCCAGAAATTGCGCGCACGATGGTGCAGCTTGGCATCGAGCTTGAGGGAATCAAGACCTTGCGTTCCCTCAAAGACGGGCTGCGCGAGTGCTTCATCGTTCTTGAGAAATTCCAGCGACGGGAAGAAACGGCTCGCCAAACCAACGAAAGCGGCGCGCTGTCGTTGTTGCAAGGTCGCCGCAAATCGACGGCTAGCCCACGCAAAGAAAACCTCACGGACTTGGCGGAAGAAGCTCCATTCCCACCCCGGATGTCCAGTTCCACGAGCGGCGCCTTCAAACCGTAGTCAAAGATCGCCAAAAACCCTGCTTATCGATGTGGACCGGGGCGTTTGCCGGTTCGCAGAAATGCGAAGTAGTCCGCCAGAATCTGTGCGTGATCAAACGCCAGTTGAGGAAGTTGGTCCTCGGTAAACACGGCCACCCGACCTGCATCGTCCGCTGCTTTCGGAGTTCCGTCCGCTATCGCCAAGAAAACCGTCGAAATCGCGTGTCGACGTCGATCGCGGTCGGGCGAAGAATACGCAAAAAACTGTTCGCGCAACTCGATGTGAAGAGATGTTTCTTCCAGCGCTTCCCGAGCCGCTGCGTGAGCCAGTGATTCACCCACATCGACGAAGCCCCCAGGCAACGCCCAACCGTGCGGAGGATACCGCCGCTCGATGAGGACAAGCGCCGGTCTATCTGGCTTGTGCAGCGGATGGGAAATCAAATCGATGATGCAATCGACCGTACATAGCGGCGTGGTTGGAAGTGACATGAAACCGTCTGCTATTTGAGGAGTTTGTTGCCCTTGAACTTGATGACTTCTGCGCCGTATTTCCACTCGGCGGCTTTGGCGGCACCTTTCGGGCCTGGGTCTCCCTCGAACAGCGGGAAGGCATCGGGGTGCGCTTCAAACACCTTTTTCCGATCTCCTTTTAGTTTCTTCACCCACTTTTCTCTGGGAACGCCACCGTCGGTGCCGGCAGGTGCCGCGCTGGGTTTGTCAGTTTTGGGATCTTTGCCGTCTTTGCCATCCTTCCCATCGCCAACCACCGGCTTCGCATCTGTCGTCGTCGTTCCCGCCGTCTGAGATGTCGCTGCGGCAGTGCTCTTGCCTTGTTCGCACTCAGCAAGGTAATCGCGAAGGGGCTTCATTTTGCCGCCGGCAACCAGCTCGTACTGAAGCTGAAGGTTGCCACCGCCACTTTCGACTTCCTTGAACGCAGCCACGCAAGCCTCTGCCGCCGTTTGGACCGCTTTCCCGTCGGGCTTGGCTTGCGCCATCGCATCGACCAAAGCCTTGTATGTCTGTTTGAGTTTCGGCAGTTTCGGCAGCATCGACAATCGGGCTTGGAGCACTTCCACGGCGGTCTTGAAGTACTGACGCGCCCAATCCACACGCGGCTCGCGAGGCGCTTTGTTCATGATGTCCGTGGCCTGATTGAGTTTGGCCTCGATGCCATCAGACTGACCGCCGTCAATCGCCTTTTCCGCTTCACGAAGGATTTTCTTCGCATCGTGCATCGCGACCTCACCGTCGGGAGCCGCGCGCAGAAGCTCGCCGTCACAACCCGGCAAGTCACCCATTCGGAACGTGCGCTTGAAATCTTCGACTTTTCCACAGCCGCGCTCAGGATCGCGCCACCATTTTTCATCCGCGTGCGCAAACTGTGTTGCCAACAGGAGCCCCAGCAGGGGCATGGACACAAACGAAAACCTTGCCATAGCTTAATAACTCAGCAGAGTTGATGTATCCGGTCAAGTGGCGTCGCACCCCGTCGGGATTTGCATCGATAGCACCTGTGTCGGTGCATGTGGATCAGCAGAAAACGGCTCGCGCGAACAGGAAGACGAAGAGCCATTCGCGTTTTCAAACCACCGTTTCGTTTCCGGCAGAGGTGCCAGCGCTGAAATCGCCCGATCTGGTTCAGATGGCTGGCTTGGCACAACTTTCCCCGTGTCCGTCGCTTTCCCCGTCGCTTTCCCCGTCGCTTTCCCCGTCGCTTTCAGGGCCACCGTCACGGCGTCGTGATTTTTCTGGTTCCGGGGTTCGGCAGCTTCCGAGGCTGGCGCATCCCAATGCGGACCAAAATCCGGGTATGACGCACCTCGCAGCGGCTTGTCCGAGAGAAGATTTGGAACCGCGAGCATTTCGAGCATCAACGCATGCACAGAAAATGCGCTGCTCGGGCGATCAGCCGGGTATCGCGCCACAAGCCGCTTCATCAGATCTTCAAGTGCATCTGGGAGTCGGTAGGCGGCGTTGATTTCTCGAGGACGAAACCGTGGCGCGTCCAGATGCGACTTCATCATTGCGGCCTGGTTTTTTCCTGGAAACGGCAAATCTCCGACGATCATTTGCCAAAGCAGCATTCCGACCGCGTACAGGTCGCTGCGACCATCCACCGGTTCGTCGGCGAGCGTCTCGGGGGAAATGTATGCCGGTGTACCCAAAATATCCGACGCTCTCGTCGAGAGACCCGAAAACCGAGCTACACCAAAATCGACCACTTTCACAAAATCCCCCGTTCCATCCGGCAAACGGGGCAACGCGGGCCCCAGAACCGACGGCGGTACCGAATCGAGAATCAGAATGTTGTCCGGCTTGATGTCTCGGTGAACGATCCCGTGTTCGTGCGCCTCTCCAAGAGCCGCGCACACCTGAGCCAAAACGCGAACTGCCCGACGCGGCGACCAAGGCCCAGCCAGCATGTCGTGACTCGCTGGTTTGCCAGACAAAAGCTCCATCACCAAGTACGGAATCCCCTGCTCTGTCACGGCGTAATCGTGCAACACCACCACATGAGGACTCCGCAATTCCGCGATCATCCGGGCTTCTTGCAAAAAACGCTGACGCATTTTTCCGTCGAGCAATGCCGTATGATTCAACAATTTCACGGCCACATGAAGACCTGAAAAGGTCTCCTCCGCTTCGTACACGGAACCAAATCCCCCCGAACCGAGCGGCCTGAGCAAACGGTATTTCCCCCCAAGAAGCGACGCATCCAAACCGCCCGCCCCACCTTGCCTGCGCAAAGCCGCCTTTGCTTCATGCACACCGCCCGCAAACATTTCGGCGATTTCGCGGGCAGGTGCGTTCGACGGCTCGACGGGAAGTTGCGTCACGGACATACCGAGGGGTGCCGCACACCTTGTGCAAAAACGTGTCTCGTCATCGTTGGGATAAAAACAAGTCGAACAGTCCATGCCTTCGCTCCGAAAGCAGACTTTAGCCAGCCTGCGAACGTCGGCAATTTTTGTTTTCTTTGTGATACAGGTGTGGCCATGAAGGTCAACCTGTGGTCTCGTGCGATTGTTTTTTCGGGATTCGGTTGCGCGCTCGCGGCTTTGTTTTCCTCGTCGGTCGCGTCAGCTGAATTTTCCGCGTTTGGATCGTGGCAAAAGTACCCCGATGTCATCCAGCGTGGGGTCCGGCATGATGGTGCCCCTCGACTCACAGAATCGGTCGATGCCTTTTTGTCCCCCATCCCGACCCAACGTTTGGTCGGCCAGGATGCGGCCTTGGGAGACTACGAAGGGGCCTCTGTGAGCATGAACGGAGACACGGCTGTCGTCGCTGCACCATTCGCCGCCCCCTTTGGTCGCACAGACGGAGGTGCCGTCTATGTATTCGTACGGACCGCCAGCGGGTTTGTGCAACAGGCCAAACTAACGCCTTCCGATGGTCGATCCGGGGACAATTTCGGAACGCGCGTGGCGCTGCGTGGCGACACACTGGTCGTCGGGTCTCCGTCTGCTGATTTGCCGGGCAAAGCCAACGCAGGTGCCGCCTATGTATTTGTTCGCAGCGGAGGTGCATGGAAAGAGCAAACCAAGCTTCTTGCGTCCGACGGCGCATCCGACGATCAGTTTGGTTTTTCTGTCGCCCTCGATGGTGATCTTGCCGTTGTGGGAGCGCGCGGGGCAGATCTCGGAACAACAAAAAACGCCGGAGCTGCCTATGTGTTTGCCCGACGGGGAGCAACCTGGACTTCCGGCCCTAAATTGCGCGCCGGAGACGCTGCCGCAGACGACTCTTTTGGTGTCGGCGTCGCGATCGCCAAAGATACGATTCTTGTTGGCGCAGACTTTGTTGACCTCGCGGGCAAAACCGATGCCGGTGCCGCATATGTGTTCGAGCGCAGCGGTTTCACATTCACTCAAACTGCAAAGCTTGTCCCGACCGATGCGCAGGCCGGAGATTGGTTTGGACGGCAAGTCGCTCTCGACAAAACAGGCTTCACCGCAATCATTTCCTCGCTTTATGGGGATCTGCCGGGAAAACCAGACAGCGGTTGCGCCTATGTGTACGCGAAAGGAGCCTCTGGCTTTGGCCAACAAGCCAAGCTCGGTGCGAGCGACGCCCGAAGCAAGGATTGGTTCGGATACGACCTGTCCGTCGACGGAACACAGTTTCTGATCGGAGCCCCTTTTGCGGATGCTCCCGGACTTTCCGATGCCGGTGCCGCATACGTCTTTTCCGTTGGCGTCGCTTCCATTTCACAACTCGCAAAACTTGTCGCTTCCGACCCCTCTCCGAGTGCCTTTTTTGGAAACGGAGTCTCGGTTCACGGCGACGATTTTCTCGTCGGAGCACCTGCCAGGCCACCTGCCGGAGCGGCCTACACATTTGTGGGCAAAAAGGGGAATGGCGAGCCCTGTGTGGTCCCATCGGAGTGTGGCAGCGGATTCTGTGCAGATGGCGTGTGTTGCAATTCCGCATGTGGTGGAACGGTTGCCGATTGCCAGGCGTGCTCCGTCTTGGCTGGCAGCACGACCGATGGGATTTGCTCCTCCGCGCGCCGTGGCACTACCTGCCGATCTGCCGTTGGTGCCTGTGACGAACCTGAACAATGCAACGGCGTATCCCAGGCTTGTCCTTCCGATCAACGAAAAGTACGTGGGACTTCCTGTCGCCCCGCAAATCACGGTTGTGATGCTTCTGAAGTCTGTGATGGCCTGACACCCGATTGCCCGATCGACTCCTCTTCTGAAGAGGGCCAATCCTGCGAGATTGGGACTTGTCATCTGGGTCAGTGTCGCGCAGAAAGCGACCTGGCCATTTTGTGGGAACCGAGCGCGATCGAGGTGACCGGATTTGATCCAAGCACACTCTCCCTTGTGCTGACCAACAAGGGCCCAAGTCCGGCTTTCGGGGTGTCGTTTACCGTCGAAACACCCGAAAAGACAAGACTCTCCATAGAACCCCTTCCTGGCTTCACCTGTACGAACGACACAGCCACTCTATCTTGTTTGATCGCGACCCTTCCACAGGGAGAAACAAGGTTCTCTGTTACCCTGTCCCCACCACCTGTCCTAGCATCGTTTTCCGCCAACGCTCATGTGGAAAGCCTGGGGGTCGATCCAGTGTCCGAAAACAACCAAGCCGTGCTTCCAGTTCGCAACACAAACCCTCTGTTTGAACAAGTGGCCGGGGGCGGGCACGGATGTTCTGTGTCCCCCATTGGAAGAACAGAGAGCACCTGGCCCGCTGTCGGAGTTGGTTTCTTTGCGGTGCTGTACTTTGCACGACGCCGCCGAATTGCCAGTCATGTAGACATCTAGCCATCTAGATGAGCACGAACAAGGAGTGACCCATGCGGAACCCAGGATTCCTGTTTTCTCTGTGTACAGCACTTTGTGGTTGCACCACTCCCACAAAAGAACTTGTTTGGGAGGCCTTGTCTCCACCCATGGGTCCCACCACGGGAGGCACCGAGGTACAGGTTTCGGGAAAGGGGTTTTCTCAAGACACGGTTGTTGCGTTTGATGGGGTTGCTGCGGAAACGCTCCGGATCGAGGGTGAAGAGCTGCTCGTTGCCAAACTTCCTGCCCGACTTGGAAGAGCGGGTTTTGTGGACGTTCAACTCAGTTCGCCTATCGACACGATTTTGCGAAGCAGAGCCTTTCAGTACTACTTAGGAAAAGTGCAATTCTCTCCTGTAGTCGAAACTCCTGCGACGGGGGAAGGTCCATTTTCCATCGCTGCGGATGATTTGAATGCCGATGGTATCGCGGATGTTGTCACCGCCAATTACACCAGCAAGAACGTAAGCGTTTTGATAGGAAGGGGGGACGGAATCTTCTTGAAGCAAACCCCTCTTTCGGCTGGAAAGTACCCGTACTATGTTTCCCTCGCTGACGTGGATGGGGATGGTGCAAAGGACATCATCACCGGCGACTATGTAGATCCGCAGTTCGCTGTGCTGTATGGCAAGGGGGATGGAACTTTCTTGCCGGCACAGATCTATCCCACTGGAGCAGGCCCCAGAAGTTTGGCGGTCGCTGACGTGAACGGAGTTTAAGCGTGTTCCTACAGCGCCTTACTTCTTTGGCGCGAGATAGGAGTCAGTGAAGATGCGTCATCATTCCGAACGTAATGTGATGGGAACCCCTGGAAGGACGGCTGTAGGGTACATCCGGGTCAGTACCGACATGCAGGCGGCAGATGGGCTGTCTCTTTCTGCACAGAGGGCAGCGATCAAGTCGTATTGTGAATCGGTCGGACTACGCCTCCTTCAGATTCATGAAGATGTGGAATCGGGAGGGAGAGCGGATAGGAAGGGTCTGGCTCGCGCGCTCGCGACGAAGGCAGACGTGGTGGTGGTGCTCAAATTTGATCGGCTGAGTCGTTCGATCAAGCACTTCTGTGATCTGTATGAAACGCATTTTGCGGATGGGACGAAGGAGTTGGTTGCGATTCGCGAGGCGATCCGTCTCGACTCTGCGCTTGGTCGGGCGCTGGTGAGTATCCTCCTGGTGTTCGCACAAATGGAAAGGGAGGCGTGTGGGGAGCGTGTGAAGGAGGCGATCGGACACATTCGAGGGAATGGGTATCACTTTGGGAAGGCTCCCTATGGAAGCAAGGCGGTGCCGTCTCCAGATAATCCTCGGTATCGCATCCTGGTGGACGACCCCGAGGAGCAGCGCATTCTGTCTCGGATCAAGTCGATGATCGAAGCGCGGGTGAGCTACCAGAAGATCGCGACACAACTGAACGCCGAGCAAGTACCGCCTCCACAGGGCGCATCGTGGACGGTGTCTGTGATCTATAACCTCAACATTCGGAAGGGGTGGCATGTATGTAACACTGTGAATGAGAGGCCACACAGCGACGAAGAAGTGCGGCTCAAGATGCACGAGCTGCGCGATCGAGGGACTACGTATCAGGGCATCGCTAACATCCTGAATGAGCTGGGCTACGTTCCGTACAAGGGGCGGAAGTTCACAGAGTCGAGCGTCTTTCGACTGATGGCACGCACGAGGGAAACCCAGATTCTGACGCCCAGGAAATACTGTGAATCACTGACGCTGCGCATGGGTCACAGGCCAAGCTATCCGCAGCTCGCGAAGCTGCTCAGTGAAGCAGGATTTTTGACTCCCAAAGGGAATTCCCACTGGTGGCCCGCGCAGGTGAGAGAGCTGCTTCTCGGTCGCTATGATCAGTTTTATGCGAAGAGAAAGCCAGCGCAGGAAAGGCCGGAGCATGTGGAGTGAGCGGATTCCTGTGTCCGCGATTCCATTCTGCTCTCTTGAGGAAGACGGGCTCTCATTGGGATGGTGTGCGGACTCTCCATAGCAGCGCGGCTCCGCAGAGGGGCAGCAGAGATAGGAGTAGGAGCACTCGCTGCGTCGGCCAGCGTGACCACAGTGCGCCAATTTCGCCACCGACGTAGTAGCCGAGGGCTCCCGCGCTGTACCAGAGGCCGGTGACTGCCCCCACAAATCGTTTGGGAATGCAGCGGAGCAGGAGTGACAGGCCGAGCGGAGCGATGAGTAACTCTGCGATGACGAAGCTGCACATGCTCATGGCCAGCCAAGCGAGGCTCACGCGACCAGACCACTGCGTCGTGGGAAGTAGAACTGCGAAGCTTAACGCGGCAGCCAAGAGTCCCATGGCGACGAGTCTACACAAACCGAAGCGGGACTTCAGATTGGGAAGGACGGCAAGCTGAACGGGGGCAAAAATCAAAACGAGAACGGCAGGGAAGGCTAGAAACCACGCAGTAGGAATCGCAAATCCGACGATCACGGCGTCGATTCGGTCATTTGCCCAGAGCAAGATTGCACCTTCCATTTGCGTCGTACAAAGAGAGAACAGAAACATCGCAACCGTCAGACCCACAATGATCGATCCTTGACTGGGAATCGACAAGGTGTGTTGTGCTGTGTATGTGGAATCATATGTTTCCGTCGCTCGTAGCGACTCTATGGGCCGTCTGTCCATCGTCAACAGGAGAACCACGCCCACGCTCATGAGCAGCGCGGCAGAGGCATAGGTGACACCCCATCCCAATAAGCGCGTGAGAAGTCCTGCGAGGAGGGAGCCGCCGGCTGCTCCAACATTGGCGGTGAAGTAGAGCAGGATCTGCGCTCCCTCGAACCTACGGTCGCCCGTCGGATAGAGTGTAGCAATGATGCGCTGGGTACTCGGCTTGAAGATCGCGTGACCCGCGATGAACAGAGCCAGCGCCATATACAGAGATGCTCGCAACGGAGCGACGAGCGCGACATAGCCAAGGAGCAGAGTGAGAGATGCGATTCCGATCCCGCGACTCGGCGTTCTGGTTCTGTCAAGCAGCTGTCCGCCGGGCAAGGAACCGACGTAGCTGGCCGCACTGACCAAGCCCCAGAGCCGCAGCGCATCTGGACGCGCGAAGCCGAACCGCTCACAGAGCATCACTGCCACCGTCGAGATGAGCATGAACGCGGCCCACCGCTCGCATAGAAGAGCCATGCAAAGCTTGATGAATTCAGGGGTATGCGCTGCTGTTTCTATTTGGTAAAGGTGGCTTCTTGTCGGCGGGGAAGTTGGGGACTTGGGCAACGGGTCTTGTGGGCTGGACATAGCGGCTCCTGAACTCAAAAATTGGGTGAAGAGGGCCAGGAATCCGTGCCAGCAGCGAAGCACGGATTACCTCTGGATCACTCTTGTAGTCTCCTTGGGAACGTGTTCAAACACGACTTGAAGCATCTGACACGATTGTGTCAGTTTTTTCAGGACAGAACGCCTTAACAGGAGTCTTCGCAATGCAAGCTGAGTCCGCTATTCCGTCGGAATTCCCCTCGCTGCTCTCAACTGACACGCTAGAGCCCTCACCCTATCAAGCTGCGCTGTTTCATCTTCGCCAGGGACTGCAAGCGCTGTGTGATCTGTCGACGGGGCGATCCCGAGGCAAGAAGCAAGCGCACGCCGAACTGATTGCGCTTCAGAAGCAGGTGCTCCAGCTTCTTCACCTGCACTTTGCGCCGGACTCGGAGTCGATTACGGGGCGACCCTTCGGTGAGATTCTGCGGCAGCATCGGGACGAATCGGGCTTCACGCAAGAGCAGCTGGCCGAGCACGCTGGCCTGTCCGCGAGCTTGGTTCGGAAGCTTGAGCAGGGAAGCAAGCTTCCGACTCGAGACACGCTGCTACGGCTGTGTTCCGTTCCTGAGTTGAAGCTCATTCCCAAAGAGATTTCGACGCTACCAGCGATTCGGGAACGGAGCTATCGGCTGGCTCCCAACTGCTATGTGTCGCCGGGCTTTGACTCGGTGCAGATGCTGACGGACTTCACGAACCAGATCAATGGCGGCGGCGGCGCGATTGAGCAAACACATGTCTATCTGGATCACAAGAGCGCGCTCGACTGGATTCAGCTCTGCAACATGCCGAAGTATCAAGCGTGGCGTGATTCCTTTCCGCATGAGGACACGGCAGCCTGTCTGCGCGAAGTCGTCGGGCAGGCCGGACTTGATCTGATTGCACTGGGGCCTGGCGACGGGAAGACCGAGGTACAGCTGGTCCGCAGCATCCTCGCCGATGAGGAACGCGCCAACATCCGTTTCTATTTGCTGGATGCGAGCCAGCCCCTCCTTGGCAGAGCGTTCCGCCACGCGATGGATTCCTTCGATGATGTTCCGGGTATCTTCGTCTGCGGCATCCAGGGGAACTTTCACCACCTGCCGAGGTACATGCAGCTCCACTACACACCGGCTCGCTCGCACCGACGGAGAGTGTACACGATGCTTGGCGGAACGCTGGGCAATCTGGAGCATGAGCCACACTTCTTCCAGCACGCGCTGTCTGGGGCTGCACCGGGCGATCTGCTCATGTTCGATGTGGAATACGCCTTCACGGATTCCTCCAATCCCAAGGACATTCGAGAGAAAGATCCCGCTTTTGGCAGCTCCCTTGACGACCATGAGCGATGGTTGGGAGGCCCCATCATGCGCTATTGCCGCGAGGCGCAGAACGTCACGGTATCCCTTGGCCTCGATACCAATCGACCGCTGGTCGGCAGTTACGGAATCCAGTTTCTGGCCAAGGTGCAGCTCCTGGGGGGACAGACCAAAGAGTTCTGCATGTGGCAAGTCCGTCGCTATCAGCCGCAGAGTCTGATCGACTGCCTGCGCGGACTCGGATGGCAGCACGTCGGGCTGATGCCGTTCCGAGGATCAAAGACGCGACCGCGAGGGGTGTTTCTGTTTCAGAAGCAGCTGCCGGGGTGATGCCGCAGAGACGCGGAGGAAGGAATCCACCAGGCCACGACGCAGCCACGCTAAAACGGACAGTCGTTGGGAGTGGCCGACGGGCGCTTCCGTTTCTTGCTGCGAGGAAGGGTCTTGGCCAGCTCGATGATCAGATTCATTAGCTCCTCTTCGGAGTCCTCCGGGGAGTCCTCTGGGTCGTGGAGGAACGACGGACCAGCAAGAAACTCGTCGAGATCGATATTGCCATCACGGAAGGACGTCACGAAGTCGATGAGCTTTCGCAGGTGCTCGAGCTGGGCGCTCGCGTCCTGCACCATCCACTCCACAGGCGTCATTCCCGTTCCCTTCGCGGCTCTCTCGGCTTGGGAAAACAGCTCCGCTTGAGGCGACCGGCGCAGTTCTTTGAGTTCCCACGTCAGCTGATCGAGCTGTTCCCGTAACGCTTCATTGGTTCGTTCCTGCGTTGCGCAACGCCGCTCGATTTCGACGACCTCCTCACTCGCAAAAGCCATCTGCCCGCCGACCATCCACGTCCGCTCCAGCTCCAGCAGACGGGCCAGATCGCCGTCTTGGTAGGCGCGCGTGATCTCCTTCATCGCCTCGGTGCGACGCTCCTTTTCCGCTTCGACCTGAACTTTGTCTGGGTGCAGAGCCTCCGCCAATTTGCGAAACAGACCGCGCACCGACTGACCGACCGCTCCCTCATCTGGTCGACGGGCCGAGACACCCCCTTCACCGTGCGCTGAGCGCGGGGGCTGCTCATCCCAACCAAAGTCGGGAATCGGATCGGGACTCTCCGCATCAGGCTTCCTGTTCGCCGCAGGATTCTGAAAGGACAAAAGGCCCGAGCGCTGAAGCTCCGCGTAAATGTCCTTTATGTCCCGTACTTCTGGCGCTTCGCCTTGATCTTGCGGAGCAGGTGTTGATTGGCCCTGAGCAGCGCCGCCAGCCGCTCTGGCTTCGCCTGCACGCTCAGGCCCGCTTCTGGAGTCCTACCAGAGGTTCGCGCTTTCCTTGATGAGTTCGGTGGGGTGGAGTCAGGTGAGCTGCTGCGAATCATCGGCGGACCATACACGAAATCGAGGCTTGCACGAGGTTCGCGCAGCCGGGCCCGCGCGAAAGCTTGAACATACGCACGGCAGTTCCCGCCTGGCCTACTTCGACGGTCCCGCCGCCGCTCGCTGCGCTTCCCGATCCGCGTACCACTTGTCCCGCGCTTCGATCCAATCGAGGATCAGCTTCCGCGCCTCCGCAATCGTGATCACAATCTGCGGCTGCGGCGGCTGGTCAGGGTTCTCCTCTGCATCCCTCGGCTCCATCTCTTCAATCACCACCCGTCCATCGGGATACATGCTCGTCCAGACGTAGTGGTTGCCCCAGTTCAGCTCCGGCGTTCCCGCTTCGGCTCGGTCGAGCGCCGCCAGCATCAAGTCTTCGTTCCCATCCACGTCGCGTAGAAAGTCAAACAGCAGGTTCCATCTTTGCTGATCTGGTTCGTCTTCTATCACCGCGTAAGGCGGGCCATCTTCGTGTGTGACTTCGACATGGAGCTTCATTTCTTCGGTCCTTGGTACTTCGGGCCTTCGTAGACTGGATAGGCGGACTCTGGCTTCCCTTGGCCATCCAGACGTAGCTCGACTTTCATTCCGGTAGATGTCTCGCCGCGGAAGGTGCCCGAGCGCACCTCCGGCTTGCGGCTCTCATACGCCTCGCGAACCGCTGTCGCGACCTGCTCTTTGGTCCAGTCTTTCGGGAAAAACGTTGAGCGGTAGCCTTTTTCCACTCCCTCGATCATGACGTTCGCAGCGTAGACGCCATGTTCATCCGGCGGGCTGCGGGTTCCTTCGATGACATACGTTCCCTTTTCTTTGTCTCCCGTCGGTTCGTAGTGCCAGCCGGTGGCATTTCCTCGCTTGGGATGAATATCGCCCTCGAAGATGTGCTTGCGACTTCCCTTGGTCAGGATGTCTGACGCTTCCTTGGCCGCTGTCTCAGTCTTCGCAGCAGCGCTTGGGACGGCGGGGGCAGGCGGGACAGGCGGTGGTGCGGGTTTGGCATCGGGACTCGGCTTCGCCTGAACGACGGGCTTTTCGTGTTCGATGACGTCGCGGACTTTGCCGCCTGCGATGCTGCGCGGTCCGCCCAGACCCTTGCCGAGGAGCGACAGCGGCGGAGGCACACCACTTGCCAGCGGCTCGCTGTCGCAAAAGATCATCCGGGCCAGTTCATAGCCGAGCAGCGATGCGCCGCTGCCGTGATCATCGAAGGCCACCATCGACGCGAGGCTGGCATCGCTGACCGCGTGCAAAATGCCGCCGCGCAGAAAGCACGGCTTGCCCGATTTTTGTTCGCGCCGCCGCACCACCTCGACGAGCTGCTGGACGACAATCGCCAGCTTGGCCGTCTTTTCGTCGGGCCGCGCAAGGATTTCCCGATCCGCCGTCATCAGCGTCCCGTCGGTCTTGTCGATCCACACATGCAGCCCGACAGGGAAGCGCCGTCCGTCGCGATGCACGATGGTGCTCGCGTCGATGGGATCGGGCTCGCCGATGCAGATGATCTTCAGCCGTCCGAGGCTGCTCGGGTCGGTATAAATGCAGCCGTCGGCTTCGAGGACCGGATCGACCATAAAGTAGTCGAGATACCAGTCGGGCATGCCGCCGATGCCTGCGCGTCCGTCTCCAGTTCGATAGCGCAGACCCCACGAGTACGAAAATTGCGCCAGCGCAAGTCCCGACGCCCGATAGCCTTCCGTCTGCGCCCCAATGCCAAGCTGAAACCGCAGACCGCGGTCCGTCGCCGCTTCAAACACCGCGAGCGCCGTCGTGGTCGCCAAAAACGCCGAACGCTCGATGGGAAACAGCGCGCTCGCCTGAATCCCGACTCGATAGCTGTCACGCGGCAGCGTTGGATCAGGCGTCTGGTGAAGCCGCACAAACCCGGAACCCGACAGCCGCAGCCCCATCGGTTTCGACAGCCCGTCCCGCCACAAAACCCCGGCGCTGCCATCGCATGGCGAACGTCACGGTGCGGGGCCCCCCTTCCCGCCGACGCTTTTTCCATCGGTCCTGACGGCCCGCTGAAAAAAGGTCTCTGGTCGGCCCCACACCTCTGGGAACTTATTTTTTGTCACCGAAGAACAGCAAGTGGGTCGCCAGGCGCGCACCTAGCAGTGGGGCCGACCAGAGACCTTTTTTTCGGGACGCTTTGCGGCACGAAAAAAAGCGTCGGCGGGAAGGGGGGCCCCGCTGCGTCAACGACCGCTCAGCACCGTGTCCGTCCGAGCAGTGCCAGGGATTTTGATGGATTTTGCGCAAGGCCGATGGCCGCGCCGACGTGAATTCCCAGCGCATCGAAGCGTGCGCAGTCTCCCAGCAGGCCGCATGGAACCCCGGAAGCGAGCGCGGAATGCGTGGCCAAGCCCGATTCCGCCCGCGCCGGGTTCGCGCAGACAAGATTCAGCAGAAAGAAGAAGACGACGCAGCGCCACCGCACGGCGGGCACGGTAGGCAACCGAGCGGGCGGCGGCAAGTTCCGTGGATGTGATTAGGAAACGAACCTCGAAGCCGTCAGACAGACAGACAGACAGTCGATGCGGGCCGACCGCCTCGTAACCGCTCGGACTGTCAACCATCGTGCCCTGTGGCTCCCATATCCCAGAAAAAATGCAAGCTGGTCGGTCGGCGTTGTGTCCGCGTGGGTACGGATCGATCAATACACCCCCGTTCAGTAGGCCGTCGTCGCACACATCCGTCCGCGCCTACACACTCGGGCTGGACCACGGCGCTACCGAGCTTCCAACAGCATCCGGTATGCAAAAGGACAGCGGCGCAGGAGTCCTACCCGGAATACCCGGATGGTTGGTGGCTGGAAGCTCGTGAGATGGTGCTATCAGTCGTGGCGCGGGACAAGATAGACAGCGGGTAGGCGGAAGCGATCCCAGCCGTTGGACAGGAAGGAACTGTCCTTGGTCAGCCCGGACTCCGATGACAGGGCCTGCACGATGTACCAGGATCCGCCACTCTCATAGATCATGGCGATGTGGGGTATGCTCTTGGCAATGATTACGTCGCCGTTCTTGAAGTCGCTGGTGCTGGTGGAGGAGCGACGTTCAAAGCCAGAGTTTCGCCCGCGAAACGCCTCGATGTCGAGCCCGAAGGACTTTCCATTGAAGTGGCGGGCATAGCAGTAGTTGACCAGGCCAACGCAGTCGAAGTGGCGCACACCGTGACAGGATTCACCCCAGACGACCTTGCCGCCAAAGCTCAGTGCCCCCTGGAAGTGGACGCGCCGGGGGTGAATCCAGCGACCCTCGACATCAGTGATCCCCTCCCATTGGGTCTGGGGAGTGCCCTGCCGTACGTCCACCTCACGATCGGTGACATATTTATCAAGGTCTGAGTCGTAGAAGGTGTTGCCTGTCTCAATGATTTTGCAGCGACCTGCGCAGGAGTTATAGCCGCCAAAGTTGGACTGGGTCGCAAGACACACTCCGATTGCCTTGTTTTGGTCGGTAGCCGTCTTGTTGAGGCTGTAAGGACGTAGCTTGGCCGAGTCGATTTTGCCGCCGCCTTCGTTGCCGTTCCTCTGTCCGGGCACGTTGCCTGCGGTTCCCCACAGATAGTGAGCCTTGTCGTTCACAAACGAGAGAGCGAGATCAACGATGCTTCGCCGGATGTCGGCTTCTGCGCTGTCCGCAGACTGTGTCGCAGCGCTTGTCTCCCCATCTGGATCGCTTGCTCCGCTTCCCCCTGCGTCTTGGTAACTGCCTGCGTCCTGAGAGTCCTCTTCGTACGGCATGCTTCCTCCTTAGAGGACAACATCATCGCACGGAGTGCCCGGTTTCTGAAACAGGTGGTTTTGTGCCCTGGCAAAGGTGGCTGCCTCCCGGAAAAGGCCGGGCTTGCGCGAGCGTTGAGCGGCAATCTGTCTTAGCAGGCCGTGGTCGCTGCGCTTGCCCCCATTTGGGAGGTGGCCGATGACTTCCCATGCTCCTCCGTTCCTACATCGCAGCATGGCAGTCCCAGTATAGATTAAAATCTAGCGAATTCCTGGTCCCGATTCCAGATGCGGCAGAGCGACTGTGGCGCGTGCTGGGCGCGTGGCTGCTGCCAGCGTACCGTGTCGTGCGTTTGGCAGACGAGATGTCTTGCGTGGGTCGATGACGTGGAAGGCGTGGGGAGGATCTCATGGGGACTTCGCAGCCCCTATCCCGAAGCCTCTCAGCGAAGCAGCGGTTGGTAATGAAGGATCGTGCCAGCTGCGCCGACAACCCAGAGGTGGTTTGCGTCAGTTCCGCGAACGGCAGCTAGGTGAACATTTGCCGATGACACTCGCTCGGCCCAGTCAGACCCGTTCCACTTCAATACGGTTCCGTTTGAGCCCACCACCCAGACGTTGTTTGCATCAGTCCCCCAAACGCCGCTTAGTGAAGCGACTGTTCCAGCGGTCTGTACAGCCCAATCCGTGCCGTTCCATTTTACGACGGTTCCCGATGAGCCAACCGCCCAGACATTGTTTACATCGCTGCCCCAGACGGCTTTAAGGTACTCGGTTGTCTTCGAGTTCTGCGGCGTCCACGCCGTGCCGTTCCACTTCACAATCGTTCCGATGTCACCAACGGCCCAGACGTTGTTTGGATCACTTCCCCAAATCCCGTATAGCCATTTGGTCGTTCCTGACGCCTGTGGCGACCACGCTGTGCCATTTCTCTTCAAGATGGTTCCGCCCGTTCCTACAATCCAAACGTTGTTTGAGTCGCTGCCCCAAACGCCCAGAAGTTGTTGGCTGGTCCCGGAGTTCTGCGCAAACCAGTCTGAGCCGTTCCATTTCACAATCGAGCCATTATTCCCTACCGCCCAGATATTGTTTGCATCAGTGCCCCAAACGGAATTAAGCCACGCCGTCGTTTCCGATGGCTGCGCCGACCAAGCCAAGCCGTTCCATTTCACAATCGTTCCGTTAGTCCCCACGGCCCACACGCTGTTTGGGTCGCTACCCCACACGCCAGCAAAGGAATTCCCGGTAGAACCCGAAGATTGCGCTGTCCAGGCCGTGCCGTTCCATCTTGCGATCGCTCCCCCATATCCCACGACCCAGGCGTTGTTTGCATGAGTACCCCAAACACCAAACAAGTACGAGGTCACAAACCCAGGAGCCGGCCACCAGCTCGTGCCATCCCATTTCACAATCTTGCCACTTCGTCCAACGGCCCAAACATTGTTGGCATCGGTGCCCCGGACTGCGTAAAAGTCGGTCGAGGTGGTTGGGCCATTCGCGGTCCAGGACGTGCCGTTCCAGTGCAGAAACCTTCCCAGTTCCCCTACGACCCAGACGTTGCTTGGACTGGTACCCCAGACACTGAGCAGAGTCTCGGGAGGTCCAGCTTGCGCCGTCCATGTCGTGCCGTTCCATTTTAAGATCGTCCCGCTGCCTCCCACGGCCCAGATGTTGTTTGAATCAGTGCCCCAGATGCCTCGCAGATAACTGGCGGTTCCCGAGGTCTGCGTTGTCCAGACCGTGCCGTTCCATTTGATGATCGTGCCACCATTCCCCACCGCCCAGACATTGTTTGCGTCGGTGCCCCAGACGCCGAAAAGGGCTTGGAGCGTACCAGTAGAGATCGTCGTCCATGCCGTGCCGTCCCATTTCCAGGTCATGCCGCCACTTCCTACAACCCAGATATTCTTGGCGTCGGTGCCCCAAATGGCGGCGAGGTTCGCGTTTGTCATCAAAGACTGTGCCGTCCACGCCTTGCCGTCCCACTTCAGGACAGTTCCTGCATCGCCCACGGCCCAGACGTTATTATCATCAGTCCCCCAGATGCTGAGCAGGGCATTTCCCTGAGGCAGCGGGTTTTGCCAGCAGAAGTCGTGCGAAGAGCAGCTCGCCGGAGTCGTCTTCACATTCACGGTCAAGTGATCGGCAACGAAAAGCGCGCACGACGGGGCCGTTCCGTAGTGTGTGCCCGCGCAGACCTCCCCCCAAGTCGCCTGAAGCGTTGAGCCGCTCATCGAGGCCGTGAGCCGAACCGATTCCCCGCACGGAAAGGTCGCCTGACACTGCGCACCGCACTGGATGCCAGCGGGCCGCGAGCTAACCACCCCGCCCCCGGTCACGTTGACGGTCAGAGAACAGGTCTTCGGTGGTGGATCGGGCGGGTTGTCGGGCGGGTTGGGCCGGTCTTTGTCACACCCCCCAGAGACCCAAAGCAAACCCAATAGAAGGACTGTGTGGAACCACTTGATGTTCATTTCGGAATGCTCCTCACTGCGGACAGGTTCTCTCACCAATCATTCATCCAGCTCAGGTGGTTTACCCGAACAGTCAATCGCGAAGCCAACCCCTGACGCTCCACTCTCCCAGTTAGTTCAACTTCGCATCTTTGCAAGAAGCGGTGACAGGCTTGGAACTCCGAAAGTCGGCTCCGAGGATTTGGATCAGCGCGCCGATGCCCATCGAGAACTGGCTGCCTCCACCACAGACCTCTGGCTTGACATGGCTCTGCGCGTCGATGTCGCCATCAAACACAATTCGGGCGCAGCCGCCGCGCACCGGTATATCCAGCATTCCGATCTGACCGTTTTGCAACCGAGGCCCGGACAGGTAGCCGGTTCCGCTCTTCGTTCCGATGATGTTGTGGATGCGCAACGTCGCGGGTCTGCTGATCTTCCCCCCCTCGTTCTTCACGAACAGACGAACCAAAGCCCGGCCCGGCAGTTTGTCTCTTTGGTAGCCGAACCGCGGGTCTAAAAGTTCCCAGGACAGGTTCGGTGGACCATCGCCACAGCTCGGATCATCGAGGAGTAGCGTCACCTTGGTATTTGCCACCACGCCGCCCGCAGTTGCATCGATGTTCACCACAAGCTGTCCCGGTGCATCGCCCAGCGCTGGACCCACCGTCAGCTTTGCCACTCCGCTGCCCACAATCTGCGGCGGAATGAACTGGAACGTGCGCTCTCCGCCAGCTTGTGCCGACAACACGATCGGTTGACTGACCGCGACCGACTTCACCTGCACATCGAGCGTGGCGGAATGACCCACGATCATCGTCTGCGGTGGTACCGGAACCGTCACGTCAATCCGGGCGGGGACACTGATCGGCGATGTCAGCGCAGGCCTGGGCTGGGGAGCAGCGAGCCGTACCTTCGGTCTCACCGTCGCATCTTGCGCGGCGGCAGACAGAGGCAGAAGCGCGCAGCACCCCGAGCAGAGCGCTCTCCATAGAAATCTGTGCATGATGAAGTCACCTGAAATGGAATAGGAATCGGCTTACCTTGGCTTGTGTCCACCGGGGGACGGCCGCTTGATCACCGGACCTGTGGCTGTGGGAACTGCGATCTCGCCGATCGAATGGGGATCTTCGGGCTTGGGTCCGATGACACTCCGAACACCGGGTGGCGACGGATCTTCCGGCTTGGGACCAATCACGCCTCGCTGTCCTGTCTGATCAGATAACTTGGCCATGCGCGTCTCCTCTCAAGAATGGTGCCCACAAAGGCTCTGTTCAGAATACGAGAATAGATATATTTTTCATGCATAATTTGTCGCCCATCCGAATTCTGTTCGATCTTGAGCGCTTACGCACGAGTGAGCCGTCGTTCCTGGAACGAGATCGTCGAACGGAGTGCCAGGGATGAGCCCATCGCAACTGCCGCCTTGATCGTCGCGGTGATGGTCAGTGTCTCGGCCAAACCGGCAGTGGCAAAACCCGCACGGTTGACCAGCGCATCGACTGGACCGACCTTGGCCAGCACTTCAGCGATGGCGCGAGCCACCGAGGCAACTTCTCCCGGAGACGTCTCGATGACCTGCGCTCGACCCTGCCACGCAGCGGCCAGTTCGACTGCGTCGGCACCCTCGCGTCCCGCCTTTCCCCGTCGAATCTGAGCAGTCCTGCCTAAATAAGATACTTGATAAATGCCTCTTATTTCGACCACTCCGGCTCAGTCCCAGCGCTAGACCCCGCCGCCGCCTGCCCACATTGTCCCGTTGGCCTCTAGCGTTCCGTCCAACTCCAAGCGTAGCAGGGTATCCTGATCGGCATACCCAGACGGAGGGAGCCCGGCAGACTTCTGGTAGGCCGCAAGCGCCACCGCGGTATTTTGACCGAAGGTGCCATCTGCAACGACTTCGATGAGCCCGGTGTCCACGCCTAGCGCGTGGCAACTTGTGATCCAACCATTGAGCGCCTGCTGTAGCTGGACCACACCATTTCCGCGTGACCCTTTTCCGAACGGCATTTGTGCCTCCCTGTCTCGTTCGATGTCAACATGCTGCACTCCTGACACGCGAACGTCGGCTCGCCGCAGAGATGCAACCCGATCAGGGTACTCAAGCAGTGCGCACGCGTCCATACCCAATCTTTCGAAAACATCGGATGGTCGCGCGAGGCACCAGACAGACAAGCGAGCAGCCTCGCAAAAGGGCGGCAACAGATCAGCAGCAACTCTCTGGGAAAACTCGTTGGCAACTTTTGACAAAGGATCCGATACATATATGAAGCATTTGTTCTGCTTCATTTCTGCATATTCGAGTTCTCTCGTCGTCCCGTCAGGCCAGTCGTCTTCCATATCAAAACTGGAAGAAGAAGGCAGCACCCTTGACCGAAGTACGAGTTGTGCTCAGACGGAACAATCCCCCAAACAGAGAGGTGTTTGATGCCCTTCGATCGTTTGCGTTTCCAGCGTGTCTGCTTCTCTATCCTGTCGCTTGCAGGGGTGTGTGACTGCGATCCGGCGACAACGTCGGCACTCGATATGAACAAGCCGACCTGCGTAACGCTTGATGCGAGCCTGAGCTGGTACGGCAAAAATCGCGACACACTGGATCAGATGATGCGCACCAACGGTGTTTGCAGCGCGTCCTACGATGGCAAGCAGAAGCCGGTTGCGATCTTTGACTGGGACAATACAGTCGTAAAGAACGATGTCGGTGATGCGACCTTCTTCTACATGCTCGCGCACGACCTGATCTTGCAGCCGCCCATGAAGAACTGGCGCTTCACCAGCAGGTATTTGACAGCGGATGCCACAGCGGCTCTCGATGCAGCTTGCGGAGCGCTCGCTCAGGCCGGCAGCGCGCTTCCCACCTCGTCAAACATGGCCTGCGCCAAAGAGATTCTGACGATCTACACGGATGGAAAGACAGTCGGAGGCAAGACGGCGTTTGCTGGTTGGGACTACCGCAGAATGGAACCCTCATATGCTTGGGTAGCGCAGCTCCTCGGTGGTTACAGTGCAGCCCAGATCCAGGCAACGGCCACCGCCGCCAAGACAGAGAACCTTGCCAAGCCCATCGACAGCAAGCAGACCATCGGTGGAGTCCAGGTCACAAACTGGGTCCGCATCTACGACCAGATGAGGGATCTGATCCGCAAACTGCAACAGAACGGCATCGATGTCTGGGTGCTGTCGGCTTCACCTCAACCCATCGTGGAAGTCTGGGGCGCGGAAGTTGGTGTCTCCGCAGATCACGTCATCGGAATTCGCAGCGTCGAGCAAGGTGGAAAGTACACCTATGATCTCACTGGCTGCGGCGACGTTCCAAATGGCAGCAATGATGGCGCTGGAAATGTGACGGGGAATAGTCTCATCACATATATCGACGGAAAACGCTGCTGGCTGAACAGGGTCATCTACGGCGATGCCTCTGCAAGCGCCCTGACGCGTCAAGCGGATCTCAAAAAGCGACCCATCTTCGGCGCTGGAGACTCGGACACAGACATCACCTTTCTTCAGGACGCAACAACGCTGAAGCTGGCCATCAACCGCAACAAGAAAGAGATCATGTGCAACGCGTACGGGAATGCTGGCGGGACATGGATCATCAATCCGATGTTCATTCAGCCGCGTGCCCAGCAGACCACTCCGTATCCGTGCAGCACCACCGCATGCAAAGACGCAGCAGGCGTGTCCGTTCCCTGCCGCAATGAAACGGGAGCCATCATTCCTGATCAGGCGGACTCTGTCTACTGAGCCCAGCACCTCGCAAGCAGCCAGACCACAAGTCAATCGCACCGTTGCGCTTCATTGTGACACGGCGCTATTCTCCCGGCTACCGTGAGCGCGCCGCGCCGCGCTGTACACTCTCAATGTGACAGCTAAACGGCATCGCAACATTCGCGGAGTGTGGCTCATTGTCCACTACACCCAGATGTTCCGGGACGCGTACCGCTGCTGTCTGGGGCTCCACTCCACATGGAGGTGACCGCGTGTGACCGGACAGAGGCAGCGCTGCGGCTGCTCTCCGAGCGAGGAGGAATCCTGGCCACCGGACATATCGGAATGTGGCAAGGTGGACCGCATAACGCTGCCTTTGGGAATCCCTAACAGAGAAAGCAGCAGCAACGAGAAAAACTCGACCAGACCCGTCAGAAAAAAACGAGAACCGCAGTCGACTGGCTGACCAACCGAGCCCAGCCACTACAGTCTCTGAACCCGGGGAAAGTCCTAAACCCTGTCCACTCCGAAACCAGCAGGTTTCGCCTGGGGCCTCGCTGATATGGGACGACCCGTCAAGGTGGCGGATGCGTGCTTACGTTCCGAACCGCGGGACGAGAACGTGGTTCTCCAAATGGACATGGGTAAAGATGTCCAGCTCAATTTTCCGCAGTTCGGAAAACAGGGTCCGGTAGCTGTTGCAGGCCCAATCGGGGAGCGAGAAGTCCTCGCTCGCAACGCGAATCTCAGCGAGAATCGAAGCTACGGTCAAGTGCTCATCTTGCATCTCATGAAGCAGACCTGTCACAACGCGGTCATCGCGGTTCTTTCCCATTAGGAGGGGAAACAGTGTCTCCTCCTCATGATCCAGATGGGCAAGCAGTGTCTCGGTGAGTGTACCGACAGCGCTACTTAGGTCGCTCAGACGTGGATTGTGGTCCCCATGCACTCTGGCTACCTTCACGGCCAACCCTTGTGCGAACGGAAGAACGCGTCTGAGGTACTCATGATGCTGCGCAATGATGTGGGCAATCAGACGAGGCGTGCTGAGGGTACGGGGATCAACCTCGGGGAGTTTTTTGTGCTCTCCGCTTCGGGCCTCCACTGCATGGCGCAGCTCGGACAACAGCGCTTCGAGCGGAACAGCTCGCTGCCTAGCCGCCTCCTCAATGCTCTGCCCGCCACGGCAGCAGAAGTCTATGCGATGACGAGAGAAAACCTCCGCGCACTCTGAGTGGTCGAGCACGACAGAGGCCACCGACTGGGTCTGCGAAATCATGGACATCCTCCTTAATGGACAAATAAGAAGTATTCCACAAGTTTCTTTAAGTCCAGACAGTCCGTCATCACCGACCCATCAGCCCCATTGATTTGCAAGAGCCGCACATAAGAGGTACTCTGCATGTTTCTTAAGTCAATCGGAGGGTGGAAACCATGAACCTCGAAACGGTCTGGCAAGTTGCAACGTCTGGTCGGCTTGGCGCACTGCATGCAATGATTCGCGCGAGCGCCCCCTTCTACACAGTCTACTTTGTCGTGACGGCTGGGAAGAGCGGGCTCCTCCAGCTACTTTCACGGGGGCCACATACGGCTCGAGAAATCGGGAAAACTCTGGACATTGCCGAAGGAGATCTCGATCCCTTGATCGCTTGGCTCGATGTTGGCGTGGCGATCGGCGAGCTGTCCCTGTCCGGCGAACAGTACAGCCTTGCGGGGTCACTGGCGGAAACGCTGTCTGCCCCTGAGCATGATGCACTGCTGGCAGTGCTGGAAGAGATGGCAGGACTGCATGCCCAGCTGCTCCGCGATACGCCAGGACGGCTGAAGCATGGCCAACGGCTGACGCTCAAGGATCAAGACGGAGAAGTCGTCGCGCGATCGTCAAGACTGCTTGAGCCCTTCGTTCATGAGGCGATTGGGCGCGCGATTCCCACAACAGGCCAGGTACGTGTGCTTGAGATTGGCTGCGGCAGTGGAACCTATTTGCGCCACATGCTCAAGAGGAACCCCAATGTTCGAGTACATGGAATCGAGCTTCAACCCGAGGTCGCAGAACTGGCACGGAGAAACCTTCTAGCTTGGGGCGTTGCGGAGCGCGCCACGATTGAGGTCCAGGACATCAGGGCCCGCCCGGTGGGAGAGCCCTTCGATGTCGTCACCATGCACAACAACATCTACTACTTTGAGGAATCGGCTCGACCCGCTCTGTTTAGGCAAGTGGCGCAGCATCTGCGGCCTGGGGGAACACTGCTTCTGAGTACAGCGTGCCGCGGCGGTTCACCAGGGGTTGCTCTGCTGAATCTGTGGGGCGCGATGACACAAGGTTGCGGTCCCCTCCCAACCTCTGAAGAGCTGTGTCGACAGCTTCGCCTTGGGGACCTGGTTGATGTTGTTGCGTGGAATGTCGGCGCACCACTCGAATCTTTCTGGGCTTTCATGGCCAGTCGTCCGTAGCTGTCTCAGTCAAAGCAGTTCCTCGCAGCCTCCCGGCGAAGCCGTCGTTTCCACGATCACATTCCGTTGCCCCTCATTCAGTGCACGTACAGACTGTAGTGCGCTTACGCAATAAGATGCATTTAGAGTGATTCTTATTTGAGAAGGCATCACAAAATGTGCGCCCCTGACTGCGTCCGCACCGTGCGAGGTGCCAAAGCGCACCGAGACAAGCCGTGCACCGCTGAGCGCACATGCTTGCTGGCGCCTGCTGTGGTGCGGCTGTGCGAAGAAAGGAGCGAAATGACATCCAGACCTGTGCAAATGCGAACACCACGGAGTCTAGGAGCCCGTTGCTGTAAGCATTTGCTGGGCGAATGGAGCGGTGAGATTGGTG
>DAOLIT010000055.1:0-34899 GCA_035328405.1 Pseudomonadota bacterium
T
Source organism: Pseudomonadota bacterium (assembly GCA_035328405.1). Lineage (GTDB taxonomy): Bacteria > Myxococcota_A > Polyangia > Palsa-1104 > JAEUJZ01 > JAEUKA01. Next base: position 2 of record DAOLIT010000055.1, read on the forward strand.
GCACGGGGCGGTCGGGGATGACGGTGTGGATCTCGGTCTCGGACAGGCCGCCCACCTTGAGCAGGCGCTTGAACCGACTGAGTGCAGCTTGCGTATTCTTGGCCGCCGTCGTCCGCATGCGTCCATACATGGCCAGCCGGATGCGGGGCAGGCGCAACGCTTCTACCGCCGTGGACAGCGCCTTGGCTTGGTTGCGAATTTCAGTCGCATACGCTTTGGCTTGGGCCGCAGGCAAACGCGGATGGATGCCACTTTCGAGCAGGTCCACCAGCAGCTCCATGCGCTCGGGTTGCTCGTCATCGGGGCCATCGGTGTAAAACGAGATGCCGGAGGGGAAGAGCAGCTCGTAGCTCGGGTCGGCCCCTGGGGCGGGACGGCCCACATCGTTCCAGACCGAATCGGACATCCGCCCAATCGCGGCGTCGGCCACCTCGTCCTGATGGTTGAGCGCCGCAACCAAAGGAACCACGGTGTTTTCCAGAGCGACCCGCTTGGTTTCCACGGTATCGAACAGCGTCACCGCCGGGGTCAGGCTCTGGTCCGCAGCGGCTTTCCACACGCCCCCTTTGGTTGTCGCGCCGACCAAGGCATGGCGCGCATCCGCCATGATCTCCTCCACACTCGCAGACTTCCGAATGATCTCTCCCATGGGCAATCTCCTTTATGTGACGTGGGCAACTTCTGGTTGGCAATCACCGTCTGGTACGTCCCAGACTGCCCGCGACTTTGGCAAACGGCCCCATCCCCCGGCAAGCAGAATTTTCCAGAAAAGCCCCGTCAGAGAATTCCGGCTTCTTGGGCGAGGGCGCGGAGTTTGTCGGTGGTGGGTCGGAGTTTGCCGGTCTTCATCGCAAACACGAGGGTGTCGCGCATGGACTCGCGCAGGGGGCGAATGCGATAGCCGAGTTCGGCCTTGGCCTTGTCAGACGAGGCCCACGTACACAAATGTCCGGCTTTGACGAGCTGGGTGGAAATGGGATCGTGCTTGCCGCTGAGTCGGGCCATCCGTTCCCGGACATACGCGACGGCATACGCGAGGGGATAGGGCACTTTCGGGGGGGCCCCGACGCCGGAGATGTCCTCGATGGCTGCGACCAGCTCGGTGATGGTCAGGTTGTGTCCGCCCAGGATGTACGTCTCGCCGGGGCGGCCTTGGGTCAGGGCGGCTACGTGAGCCTCGGCCATGTCTCGCACGTCGCCAAAGCCCGCGCGGCCTTCGACATAGACGGGCATTCGCTTTCGCACAAAACCAAGGACGGTGGCGGTGCTGGAGTTGAAAAGGTCTCCAGGTCCCAGGACGACGACAGGCCGCAAGATGACGAGGGACAAACCCTTGTCGGCCACGGCTCGGGCCTCGCGTTCCCCGTGGAGTTTGCTGCGGCAGTAGTCAAGGCCGATGTCCTCGGCATTGGTCGGGGTGTCTTCGGTGGCGACACGGGTGGTTTCGCTTCCACCCATTGCGGCGACCGAAGAGGTCAGGATGGCGCGCTCGACTTTGGCGGCGAGGGCGGCTTCCATGACGATGCCGGACCCGTGGGCGTTGACGCGATACATGCGGTCGGGATCGTCGGGACTAAAGTGCGGAATGCCTGCGGTGTGAATGACGGCCTGACAACCGTCGAGAGCGGCTTTGACAGACGCGCCGTCGAGCACATCGCCAAAGGCCTTTTCGACATGCTCCCCAAGCAGAGGTTCGAGGTTGTCGAGCTTGCTGGTCTTCCGACACAACACGCGAGCGGTGTGGCCCGATTCGACCAAGTTGCGTACGACCCAGGAACCCAAAAAACCGGTGGCACCGGTCACAAGGACTTTCATGTTCAGTTCTCGTTTTCGAAAGTTACGGTGTAGCGTTCGATGACAAACGGTGCGGGTTTGCCGTCTTTTCCGACGGCGGGCTTGAATTTGCAGCGCGGATCGAAACGCAAAAAACCGATCGCGATGTTATCCACTTCGGGGCTGAGTCCCTTGATTTTTTTGATGGCTCGGACTTTGCCGCGCTCGTCGAGTTCGATGCGCAATACGACCTTGCCCTCGACGCCTTGAGCGCGGGTTTCGGAACGAGACCATTTTTCCTTCATGCTGGGGCCGCAGTCGTCGGATTCGGCTTCGGGCAATTTGGCCAAATCTTCCTCGGCGACGGGGCGATATTCGGTTCCGCCGGGGGCGTTGGACGCGGGCAACGGCGGCACTTCCTTGACTTTGGGCCGCTTGGAGGGGTCAGCCATGGTGGTGTTGCCGACGGCAACGGAAATGCCCTGGCCACCGGTTTGGCTGGCGTCGATCCCGAAGACGGGCTTGGGCGGCTCTCGGGGAGGTTCGGCAGGCGGCGGCGTGGAAGGCTTGGGCGCTTCTGCCGGTTTGGCCCGACGCTTGACCAACTTTTTGGGTGGTTCGGGCGGCGGCGGTTCAGGCGGTTTGGGCGGCTCAGGCTTGGTTTCGGGCGGCGGGGGAGGCGGGATTTCCTTTTTGCGAAAATCCACCTCAACCACCGTCGGAAGCGGCTTCTCCGGCGGCCTGGCCAAATAGAGATACGTCAAAATGCCTCCGTGAATGGCCGCAGCCAGAAGCATTCCAACCCCGTCAAATTTGGTGATGATTGCGGTCACGTACCATCGGTAGCCATCGCAAATTTGGTCACCCCCAGCGCCTTGACCAAATCCACGATGTGCATCACATCCCCATAAGCGATGCCCTTGTCCCCGGCGATCACCGCTTGGATGTCCCTGTTTTTGCCGACGAGATCGCTGATTTTTCCCCGGGCTTGCGTCTCGTCGGTTTTTTCGCCGTTGAGAAACAAATCATAGCCGCCCTCCCCGCTGGGTTTCTTGGCGAGGGTGAGCGACAAGGTTGTTTTCTGAGTCTCGTCGCCCGTTGCAGCCTTGGGCAACTCGACCTTGATGGATGGATTGTTCGCGATGATGGGAGCAGCCACCATCATGATGATCAAAAGCACCAGCGTGATATCGACGAGGGGCGTGACGTTGATGTCGGCAATCATGCCGCCGCCGTCTTCGTCCCCGCCCGATGGAGCCGAACCGGCCATCAGCTTGCCTCCGCCGTCTTGGCTTTCGGTTGATCGGTTTGGTGCGTGTGTTCGGCCCGCAGCGCGGCGAGGATCACTTGCGATACGGCGTCGATGTGGGACGAAATGGCGCGCACCCTTCGGTTATAGAAGTTGAAGAACACGACCGCAGGAATGGCGACAAGGAGTCCTACTGCGGTGGCGACCAAGGCTTCGGAAATGCCCGCCATGACGACGGCAATTCCGCCCGCTTGGTTCGACGCCAAATCGCGGAATGCTTTGATGATGCCGAGAACGGTTCCAAAGAGGCCGATGAACGGTGCATTCGAGCCGAGCGTGCCCAAAAAGGCCAAATTCCGTTCGAGTCGCAGCTTGATCCGAGCCTTGGCACCGAGCATGGCGGCCTCGGCAGCGTCGGCCCCGCGTTCGGCTTCTGCCAAACCAGCTTTGGCGACTTCGGCCTCGAGCCCTTTTTCGGTGTCGGCGCGCTTGCGGGATTCCTCGAAACGATGGTCGAGCAAAAGCTTGCGAAGGTCGTCCGCAAGCTGCGCAAAATCGGCGCGCAAACTGAAGTAGTACAGGCCTCGTTCGATGGCGACAGCGACGCTGACGACCGAAAGAAAAATCAGAAGCCAAAGCACCCACTCGGCGCCCAGGAGTGTGAAGGCAAGAAGTTTTTGTGTCAGGTTCATCGGAAGGAAAGCTCTCCAGTGTACTTGCGTGTTTCGAGGGAAGCCTGCGACCCTGTGCTGTCGCCCCTGGCGAGGCTGCATCGGACCGTTTCCAAGCGCAGGCACCCGAGAGTGTAGCTCAGCTTTTGCGGCTTACAACGGCAACTTGTCCTTGGTTTTTCCACTTTTGTGCGATGTGGTTGACGGTCTCCTTGTCGGTACAATCGCCACCCATGTCTCGCACGCTGGTGTTTCGTTTCGCGCACACACTCACCCGTTTCTTTGAGCGTTTCCTGCCGGACGCCTTCGGTTTTGCCCTCGCGGCTCTTTTGCTGGCTGCCGCCTTGGGTTGGCTGTGGGGCGGTGCCAACTTTTCGACGCTGGCCAAGGGTTTTGGGCAAGGTTTCTTTTCGCTGCTCGCGTTCACTTTACAGATGTCGCTCATGCTGATTTTGGGTCATGCGATCGCGGGCGCACGTTCGGTTTCGCGTCTGCTGGCTGCGCTGTCGGGGTTGCCCAAGACTGCGCACGGTGCGGTGGTGTGGGTTGGCTTTCTCGCGATGCTGACTTCGTGGCTGAATTGGGCGTTCTCGCTTCTGTTTTCTGGTCTGCTCGCACAGGCCGTCGCGCGTCGGTTTGCCCGGCAACGTCGGCGCGTGGATTACAAGGCACTTGCGGCTGCCAGTTTTCTCGGCCTCGGGAGCATTTGGGCGCAAGGGCTGTCTGGTTCTGCGGCGTTGCAAATGGCTTCCAAGGAATCGCTGCCGCCCGGTCTTGCGGGGAAAGTGATTCCACTGTCGCAAACGATCTTTTTGTGGCAATCGCTTGTGTCCGTTGCCGTCGAGGTAATCGTCATTTCGGCCCTGCTTTGGTGGATTGCGCCGCGCGAGGCAGAGTCTTTGACCGCCGCCGATTTGGGCCTTTCGTTTCCAGAGCGGGACGACACCGAACCCAACGCCGAAACCGAGGCGGAGGCATCTTGTCCGCGACCTGGCGATGTGCTCGAGCGCAGCCGGTTGCTGACGCTGCCTCTTTTGCTGCTCGGAGGCGGTTTTCTGTGGCAGACCATCGGACAGGCCCCGTCGAAGCTTGCGGCGGTCAGCCTGAATGCGATCAACCTGACGTTGTTGCTGGTCGCGACGCTGCTTCACAAAACGCCGATGCGTCTCCAGCGCGCGTTTGGGCAAGCGACACCGGCTGTCGCGGGCCTTCTTTTGCAATTTCCTTTTTATGGAGGAATCGCCGGAATGTTGGCGGCCACCGGTCTTTCCGAGCGCATCGCGTCCCTGTTTGTCGGTGTGGCGAACCGTGCGACGTTGCCGCCGCTGGTCGCGCTCTATTCTGCGTTTTTGGGGGTTTTCGTGCCGTCGGGTGGCAGCAAGTGGTTGATAGAAGCCCCGTATGTGCTGGCCGCTGCGGAACGACTCCACGTACATCCGGGGTGGATGGTCGCGACCTACGATCTGGGTGAAGCTCTGGCGAACCTGGTTCAGCCCTTCTGGATGTTGCCTTTGCTGGGCCCGTTTCGATTAAAGGCGCGCGATGTGATGGGCTACACGACGATGGTGTTCTTGGTCCTGTGTCCGCTGGTTCTGTTTTTGACGTATGTGTTGGGACAGACACTGCTGCCTGCGCAATAGCGCCGCGATTTTGGGGCGAAACAGGTCAGAACAGCCAACCGGGCGGGCACGCACTCGACGGAACGAAATTGCCGTGGAATCCGGGGGGCAGATGATGGGGCAGGTCTGCCACGCACACCGTTGAAAGATCCCGCGCCGACAGCACATAGAGCGCCGAACGATGTTCTCTCCCTTGATACACGACGGTCAGCAGGTATCCGTCATCTTCGGCAAAAGGAGTCGCGCGCGGCACCATCACCGGTTCCCCTGGAATGCAGGGCGAAAAATCTCGGAGCACGGTCGTTCCCGTTTCGACATCAAACCGAGAAATCGCAGAGAACAAACCGTGCGGCGCATCGCGCATCGCAGACACCGAATACACATACCGATAGGGGAACCCCTGATGTCTGGGATGAATCCGGGGCAATTCCGAAGAATAGCCTCCGAGCAAGCGTTCCTCGGCCACAGATCCTTCTTCCGCGTGCGGATTCAGGATGTACCGAACCAGCTTCACATGCGGCAAGTCCGTGATGTTTCCAGCCAACACTTCTTTGGGGCGAGGTGCCTCGGGGAAATGCTCTTGCCGACAACCATCCACCACCACCATGCCGCGTTCGTCTTCGTACGCATTCACAAAATGCAGAACAAAGCACGGTGCTGCCCGGTATTCCCGAATCGTTCCACCGTCGCGCGGTATCAGCAGAATCCGCGTCATTCCCCCTTCGATTTCCCGCATTCCGTAGGACGGGGGTTGTCCCATGAGTGTCGGCAAAATCCGCAGCGACACTGGAAACAGAAACAGGATTTGCCAGTGCGGCGTGAGCAAAAAATCGTGAGACAGAAGGGGCGCGGGCAAGGGAATCTCGCGTGTGACCGTCAATGCCACTCCTTGCCGAACGGCGTACAAAAGGACTTTGGGATGCGGACCAAAGTACACGCCGAAGTTGTACAAATCGCCGGTTTGGGGGTCCTCTTTTGGGTGTGCGGAGAAGGGCAATTCAGGCAAAAGGACTCGTTCCAGAAGCGGCCCGCGATTCTTCAGTGCGCCGAAAAAATCGTAGCGTTCGAGTGTATCGAGTGTCACCGGATCGAGCAGATGCGGCAGTCCCCCTTCCCACAACGCAAACAGCCGCCCGTGATGATAGATGACGTTCGTGTTTGCGACATTTTTGAGGTGTGTCCGAAACAGGTTTCCAAAAAACCCTCCCGAACGCTGCGTCCCAAAATTCCGATACAAAAGCCTCCCCGCTCGTTGTTCGTACACAAATTCCGTCGTGCGGACATAGCTGTTGCGATAGCGAATGCATGGCCGACCGTCGGACCCCAAACCCCCAATCGCGAAACGCACGACCATTCCATCGCCATCCATCAGATGCCCATAGGTTTGCCCGTGGTTTCCAAAACGCCCCGGTCCATTTCGATACAACACACCCCGCAGATCATCTGGAAGTTCGCCGTGAGAAATGGGCAAGACGGCTTGAAGCTCTCGTGTGACGGGCTGGTGCGCTGCGACGTAACTTCTAACGATGTCGTGCAGTGTGTCCATGCGTTCGCTTTGTTTTTGCTTTCGCAGACCCTTCTCGATTCGAGCCATGACTTCCGGCTTGGTGTCAAGGTGCCGAATCATCCGGGGACAGTCTGTTGCTTTGTTTCCGCTCAGGGCGTGTGCGCTTCGATTTCTTGCTTCAACCGCAGGTGTTTCTGCACCGGAAATTGTCGGACCCGGTCGTACAGGGGCCCATTTCCTTTGAGTGTCGTTCGGAACCGTGCAAGCCGCGCCGCACTCTCTTCCATCCGTTCCTTGACGCGCACATTCCGCTCAGCCGCTTTTGTCAGGGCTTCCTCAGCGCGAAACAGACGTTCCGCATCCTGACAAAACAAAAAAGCGTCGCACCCAGCAAGCAGCGATTCCACCACCACCTCACTGTCGTCGGAAACGCCGAGTTGCTCTGCCGTGACCGCTTTCATGTCCAGGTCGTCCGACAGAATCACGCCCTCAAACCCCATTTGTTTGCGCAACACCTCATGGAGCCACACTCGAGAGAGCGTTGCGGGCCGCGCATCCACGTCGGAATACACCACATGCGCAGTCATCAGCATCCCGATCTTTGCGTCCACCGCCCGCTGAAACGGCGCAAGTTCTGTCCGCAAAAGGTCTTCAAAAGGCCGTTTTACTGTCGGCAGGACCAGATGGGAATCCGACTCTGTATCGCCATGCCCTGGAAAGTGTTTTCCACAACCACGCACACCCGGTTCGCTTTCGAGTCCTGCCAAAAACGCAAGCGCACGTTCTGCTGCATCCTCTGGTCTTGTCCCAAATGCCCGATCCGAAATGATGGGATTCTTTGGATTGGTATGTACATCCAATACGGGTGCGAAATTCACGTTGAAACCGAGTGCAGACAGCTCCCATCCCATGGCGCGCCCGACTTCCCGGCACACTTGGGGGTGTTTTTCTGCGAGCGACATCATCGGGGGCCACACCGTTACGTCACCCCGCAACCTTTGCACTCGACCGCCCTCCTGATCGATGGACAGAATCGGGCAAAGTCCTTGTGTAGCACAGCCTTTGAGCACTCCCTCCATGTCGCGCGCAATCGAAACAGCCACGTCAGGAGACGCAAAATTCCGGCGGAAAAACACAAGCCCCGCAAAGTCTCCGCGCCAAAAGCGAGTGTGCAGCTCAGCAGGTACAGAAGAACCTGAAAAACCGACAAGGAACAGTTCAGCAGCCCGCGTCATCCGAAGCTCCTTCCCACCAGGCATATCCAACGACAGAGAGTGCCGCGACCACCGCCGTTTCCGCTCGCAGCACAAACGGACCCAAACTGACCGGCGCAAATCCAGCCGCCTCAGCTTGAGCGATCTCTTCCTTCGTGAAACCACCCTCGGGACCGACCAGCAACGTGATCGACGCGGCTTGGCCCGTGGGTGGCAACTTCACACGAACGGGCGGCGCTTTCCCTTCAAACAACAGCAGCCGCCTACCTTCCGCACACGCCAAAGCTTCCGAAAAAGCCATCACTCCGTCGAGTTCGGGTACGTCCATGCGTCGGCACTGCTGGGCCGCGTGCCTGACAATTTCGGTCCACCTAGACCGTTTGTTCGCGCCCCGTTCGCCCAAAAGTTTTGGCACGGAATGCTCACATTGCACTGGAACGATGCGGCTTGCGCCCAGTTCAGTCGCTTTTTGCAGAACAAAGTCCTGCTTTTCCCCTTTCAGAATCCCACACAGCAGCACGATTCGCGGCCACACCTGCGTTGCGCGGGTCGGTTCCTCGGCCAAAAGCTCGATTTCATCCGCTCGCACGGACTGAATTTGCGCTTGTGCTTGTCGGCCTTCTCCATCCAGCACCGTCACCCTCGCGCCGGGTTTGAGCCGCAGCACATGCGTCAAGTAGTGGAACACGCCGCCCCGCAGCACCATTGTTCGTTCCAACCCAGAAGGAGAAACAAACACCCGCGCTTCCGTTGCCACCTTGTCCCCCGTCGAACCCTAAAATTCCGACGCCATCCGCCAAGACGCTCCATACCACCGCGTCTGCGCCCCCACCGGTTCAAGTGGAATAAATACGCCCCAAAACAGCCGCAGCGTTCGTGCCAGCCCGTCTCGGGAATATCCCAGAAGACCCGACAGGATGCTCCATTCCAAGTCGCCCACTCGAGGCCGTCCCACATGAAACAGAGGCCACAATTCAAACCGGTACGCGCCTTCTCGCGCTCCCCGGCCTTTGTAATAAAAACTGTTCAACACCAGCGTGTAATGCCCTTTGTCGTTCGACCAATGCGCGCCAATCGGGAAAAACACTGTCGTTGTCTGTTTGGGCCGCTTGAAATGCCACAAGAACGGGAACACCACGCGGTCGCGGCTGCCATCCTCGTAGTTGCGTGCCCACGTCAGCAACGGCGGCAGGAAAAGGGTCGATGTTCCTTGTTCGTTTCGATAGTACGCAAAGAAAGGCACCAGCATTGTGAACTGCGTCGCGGGCCGCCTGAGATGCCAAAACAGCGGGAAGAGCACTGTCGTCGAACGCTCTTTTCCACCCGAGTACCAAAACACCGGAAACACCACGGCGCTGTGGAAACCATCCGCTCGTTTTTTGACCCACGTCAGAAGCGGCGGAAACACCCACGTCGTCGTCTTGGCTCCCTGATCCGACAGCCGCACCACAAACGGAATCACCGGACCCACCGCAGTGATTCGGCTGCTGTGCAAGTGATGCACGTCCAAAAACAGCGGGAAGAACACAGAAATTCGTCGCAACAGCGTTCGTTCGTGCCAAAAGAGCGGTGTAACCGCTGTCAGGCTGCGCTCCGGCGAGCGAGTATGCAGAAACACGGGCAGCAGAAAGCTCGTCTGCGTTCCTGCTTTGCTGTCCCGTGTGAAATAGAACAGCGGGAACAGCGCCGCCGACGCAATCGGCCCCTGATGTCTTGCATACAGAGGCCCAATCCAGAACCGATAACCCACGGAATTCTTGTTCACGCCAAACAGCGGCGTAATCACCCAGTCTTCCCGCGCTGCGCCCGCTCGATGCGACAGGTAGACCAGCGGGGCCGCCCAAAACCGAAACGAACCATCTCCATCGTTTCGTCCGTAAAACAGCGGAGCAAGACCACCAAATGTCGCAGGCCCTCGACGACCGAAAAAGAGTGGGCCCAGCACGGTCAAATGACGGCTTCGAGCACTGTCGTTTGAGTGATAAAAGAACGGCAACACAAAGACAGCATGCGCGGTTGCTCGCCGGGTATAGAACCACAGCGGGAAAACACCAAAATCCGCTCTCTCCTTGCGAATATCGGCATAGAAGAGGAGCGCAGCAGCCCGAGTCGCCGTTTGATCTCGATAGAAGAAACCAAGTGGCGTTGTCGCCCAGGTGGTTTCTTTGCTCCGGCCAAAAGCAAACAACGGCAAAAACCCTGTGGATACGGCTGAGGTCTGCTTGTTGCGCGAATAGAAGAATGGCAACAAAACCGTCGTCGTCCGGTTGGCCGTTTGAGCGTGCAAAAAGAGAGGCAAAAAGACGTGAACTTTGCGCTCAGGAGACCGCACACCGAAATAGAGCAAACCCATTTGGAACGTCAAATCCTTGTCCCGCACATCGGCAAATATCGGAAAAAGGACAGTCGCGCGTCTGTTTTGCGAACAGTGATGGAAGAAAAGCGGAAAAACCATTCGGCTGATCGTTTGTTCTTTTTGCCCAAGAGATCGAACGGTCTCGACATACGGACCTATCCAAGTTGTTTTGCTTTCAGGCGTTCGGTGATAAGCAAAAAGAGGTGCGATTGCGAATGTCCGCTGCGGTCCAGACGACCAGTAAAACAAGGGGACGAGCCCAGTGGTCTTCACTTCCCCGTCTTTTCGCTTTTCGGTGGTATGGAAGAATGGACCCACAACAAGTGCCGAACGCTGTGGAGTCTTGATTTGCCACACAAGCGGAAAGAGAACCGTATAACTGCGGGAAGGCGACCGTTTCCAGAACAGCAAGGGCACAAGCCCAGCCTGCACTTCAGCCCGCTGATCCTGCGCAAACTCCGGGCAACGCCGGTAGTAATAGAAAGGTCCAAGCTGGATGGTTTCCTGATATGGGCGTCGGTGGCGATAGAAAAGCGGAAACAAGGCTTGCGTGTTGCTTCGGCCCTGTTTGTGAAGCCAAAACAGGGGAAAAACGCCTGCCACATAGCCCGCGTTCTCACCGCGCGTCGTCACTCTGACAAACAGCGGGCCGACCGAAACGTGAGACGTTCCCGCAGACCGGTCCGCTGCGTAGATGAACAGCGGGGGCAAAATTGCGACGTGAGGCTTCTCTCCCCTTGCGACGGACACGAGCGGAAGAACGCCCCCTCCTGAGCCCGTTTTGGACGACCAACCATACGCAGGCCCCACAAAACCAAATCGGACAGATGGAGACTTGTGAAACACAGCCAACACAGGAGGCAAAACGTGGGTATCTGACCGATAGCGTCGGCTAAAGAAATGGAGATAAGCTGGAAACACACCTTCGCTGCCGCCCTCTTGGTCGCGCGTAAAGAATGCCGGTCCGGCGTAACCCCAGGACGCGCCCGTTGTTTTGTTTCGATACCACATCGACAAAGGCGGCAACACCGTTGTGAAACGGCGCAACGGATCGTCGCGATGAAATGTCGGCGGTACCAAAAGAACGGTCGTGGTCGTTTCCTTCTCGGGGTCGCGATACATTCCACCAAGCGGTGTTACGAGCAAACGGCTCTTGTCAGCACCCCGGTGATAGAGAAGAAACGGAAACACGGAAAGCGTTCGCGTATTGCTTTGATAGTTTTCTCCATCATAAAAAAACGGCAAAACAAGCGTGTGCTTGCGCTCTGCTGATTTCGAGTGAAAGACGAGCGGCAAGAAACCGCCAACAGAACTGTCAGGCGTTTTCCGATAAAAGCCAAACACCAAGAAAAAGGCTTGCGTCAGTTCAGGATCTTTTCGCAAGAAAAACAAAAGCGGCAAGAAGCCAGAATGCGTCCGCTTTTCCGCAACATTGTGATGATAAAAGAACAGGAAAGGTGGCAACAGTACGGTCTTGGATGTCGTTTTGTTGCTCACCCAGAAAAACGGCATGATTGAAACCGCTTTTCCCTTCTCTCCTGCCTCGCCGTAGCTGTGATAAAAGAATAGTGGCCAAAATCGATGGGCGCGCATACCGGGTTCCCGATGGTATTGATAGGTCGGAAATACCCAAGTATTGCGCGTCTTTTCCTTTTCGTCTTTCTTATCAGCAAAGAAGGGAAACAGAACTTTCGTTTTTCGATCTGGGTGCCATAGGCTGTAATAAAACGGAACAATGAACCGATAGCCGATTGGGCCTTTGCGATGATAATACAGCAAAGCCGATACTGGTCGATTGATGCTTTGGCACCGTTGTTTCACACACAGCGTTTGAGCCGGACACTGGGAATCGCTGTCACATTCTGGTTTGGCCTGTTCGCGTTCCTTTTGTTTCTTTTTTTTCTCGTCATCCTGTTCGTCGTCTTCATCGTCCAGGACTTGTCCGGGGGCGGGCGTTGCAAAACGCTGTGGATCGTCTGAATCGGGAGAAATGTTTGTCGGCGGGCGAGTCTGTGCCTGCGCCAAAAGAGCCGGGCCAGGAGACGAAGTTTGCGTTCCACCGTGAACGCCAGACGGAGCGGGCTGCGTGCCAAACAAAGGGAGAGGCGAGAAAGATGTCTTGGCAAAAGAAGGCCCAGCACCGCTCGGTCCCGACGACGGTGGAACCGCGTGCGCGGTGTTCGCATGTGCAAACAAAAGAAAGAACGCTGCCAGTGCCAGACTTGTCACCTGACTCCGGCAAGACGCTACGGCGTCATCTTCCACTCGCCGTTCTCCAGCACAAGGTTGATTTCATCGGTCTGGACGTTTTCGCCCTTGGAACGACGTACTTTCAGCGTCGCCAGTTTGAATTCGCCCTGGGACTTGAAGGTGCTGCCCCGAAGCTCAAATTGCACACCATCGAGGTCTTTTTGCGCTTTTTTCAAATCATCGGGCGACTGCATCATCTGCTGACCGACTTGCCCCTGGTACAGCAGCGCGTAGCAATCGATCGCTTTTTGCACGTCGCCCTTGGTCATCGCGCTCCGCCACCGTTCAAAGGTTTTCTCGGGCGTCGAAAACTCGGCCCGAGCCGGCGGCAACTTGAACGTGATGGATTTCACTTTGTCTTTCGGCAGCTCGAGCTTTTGACCGTTGCTTGTTTCGAGGACGATCACGCCGTCAAAATAGTGGGTCAATTTGCCTGCAATCTGCGTGTTGTCGGCCAGCGTGACCACCTCAGAGGCCAGCGCATGGCCGGAAAACAAAAGCAGCGCACCGCTCAAACCCAGCGCTTGTTTGAAAAAGCGCGCCGCAAACCCCTGCAAACACACAGCGTTTAAGCCAAAAGGCATCAGACAAACTCCTATCGGTGAAGGGGCATGGGTGTATCCCGCTTTTATTTCTTTGTCAAGGCTCGACCACCGACTTTTCCGTCGGTGTCCCAGAAAATTGAACAGAAAATTGACCCGCGATTTTGGGAAGAACTTACCCGAGCAAAAACGCGATGACGGCATCGGCAGCGCGCAAACCATCGACTGCTGCACTCACGATTCCACCCGCGTAGCCGGCACCTTCACCCACGGGAAAGAGCCCTGCCACGGAAGGCGATTGGTACGTATTGTTCCGCACAATCCGCACAGGCGAAGAAGTTCGCGTCTCGACGCCGACGAACTGAGCTTGCGCGGACAAAAAGCCAGGCACGGTTTTCTCAAATCGACGCATCGCCAAACGCAGCGAGTCGCTTACGAAACCGGGCAACACGCTTGAAAGATTCGTCGGAAGCACGCCAGGCCGGTACGTCGAGGGGAGGGCTGCTTCACTGGGCTTCCCGGACAAAAAGTCCACAAGCCGTTGCGCGGGCGCTCGGAAACGACCTCCACCGACGGAAAACGCCTGTTCTTCGATGCTCCGCTGAAAATACATGCCCGCGAGCGGATCGCCCGGAAACCGTCCGAAAGCTTCCATGTCGCGATCCTCGACGGAAACCACCAGCGCGCTGTTGGCGAGCGGAGAATCGCGTCGTTTCAAGCTCATCCCATTGACGCACAGCCCATCGGTCTCTGTCGCACTCGGGACGATCCAACCACCTGGACACATGCAAAAGCTGTAAACGCCGCGCTCTCCGACGGTGGCGGCGACTTGATAGAACGCGGCAGGCAGCGCCGGATGACTGGCTGCTTTTCCATATTGCATCCGATCAATCAGCGACTGCGGATGCTCAATCCGCGACCCCATCGCAAACGGCTTTCTGTGCAAGAGCACGCCCTGCGCGGCCAGCAACTCATACATCGGTCGGGCGCTGTGTCCGACGGCAAGAACCACTGCATCTGCCTCCACAGACAAACCCGATTCACAACGCACGCCCCGTAGTTTTCCCGACGGAGAACGTAAGAAATCGACTACTTTTGCCCCAAATTGATACGTGACCCCCTGTGCGGAAAGGCGGTCTCGCAACGCCAGCAACACTTTTGGCAACTTGTTGCTGCCGATGTGAGGCCGAGATTCGACGCTGATGGCGGAATCTGCTCCTTGCTCGACCAAGGTCCAAATCGTTTCCCCGATGGCTTCTTTGTCCTTGCTGCGTGTATACAGTTTCCCGTCGCTGAAAGTCCCCGCGCCGCCCTCGCCGAAACAGTAATTTGAATCCGGCAGAAGACTGCCGCGCAAAAGACTTGCCAAATCTTTCCGTCGTGGCTGCACGGGTTGCCCCTGTTCCAGCAAAACGACTTCGACACCAGCCTCGGAAAGTCGCTTGGCGCAGAAGGTCCCGCCGGGGCCGCTTCCGACGACAACAACACGTTTCTTTTTAGGCAAATTCGCGGGAGGCGGCAAGCGCGACCTTCCGCCCTGAAGAAAAGGCACCGAATGTTGTACGGCAGAGCAGGGCACCACCTCACGCGAACAGGAGTTCGGCATTGCCTCGGCGTCGCGGAAAACTTCGAGGACCAACCGAAAACCGAGCGGAAATCCTTTGCGCGCATCAAGTGATTTGCGAACCAAACGGAACGCGCTCGGACGAGAAACGCCCGACCGTCTGGCCGCCTCCGCCACGGCGAGCGCGTACAAAGCCGTTTCGGGATCGTGATGCTCCGCTTCGGCACGTTCGGGCAGGTTCGACAACGGTACGAAGACTTCGACTTGAGTCAACCGCGCTCCTTCTGTTTCCTTGCGTTCTGTTTTTCAAACATCTTTTTACAGACCATCTTTGTGAAGTTCAGCGACGATTTTTCGATACATTTCTTTGTGTGAAAAACCGCTCAACAGGTCGGGAAGCAAATCCCCAATCTGGCCCACTTCATCCAGATGGTCTGCGGGCACACACCCCAAGAATTTGCCCCACTTTGCGGACTCGACCGTGACCAAACCGTCATTTGTTTTGGGCACCAGAGGGTTGTCGCTGTAAATCGCAAACACCGTCGCTGGAATCGCCAAAAGCGGGTCCAAAAAATCGATTCGAGACGAATTGCCCCACGCACCGCCTGCGCAATCACTTGAAGCAATCCGTGCCGACGAGCGACCTGCCACGCTGAAATACCGCACCGCTGGATCATTTGGATGTGCCGCGTTCCATCGTTGCATTCCAGGCGTCGTCAATTGCCCGAGCGCCGATTTCAAATTCGGGCTCCCCGGCGAATCGGTCAGCCCCGAGATCGCTTTCAAAATCGCGTTGATCACGTCGTACGAAAAACCGGGCACCAAACCGCTCACAACATCCGCGACTTCGGTCCCCCGGTGTGGTGAACTCACCGTCGTGAGCGACGCCACCCGATTCCCATACTTCAGCCCGGAAATCAGCGCGCGTCCGTCGATTCCCCCTTGCGAATGCCCGATCACGTTGACCTTGCAGGCGTTGTACGTCTTGAGCGTGTCATCGACGACAGCGGCCAAAACTTTTGCCCGCACATCCGACGATTCATACGGAGGCACTTTCGCCTCGACGACGATTTCGCCTCGGCTTCGCAGATCCGCCGCCACTTGAAAGAAGTAGTTGAGCGGCCCAATGCGCTCAAAACCCGCGAATCCGTGCGCCAAAACGATCGGATAAGGTGCGCCTTTGCACGAATGCAGCGGCTGTTGCAGCGTCGCCGCAGCCTGTCTTGCGTCCAATGCGTCTGCCTCGTCTCCTCCACAGGCAGACAGCACCGAAACAACGGACAAACCGACAGAGACCCACACCCAACCCAGACGCCCAAAAGAACCCGAGTGTTGTTGCTTGTTTTGCTGTGTGATGGCCATCGCGTGTCTCCTTTTGCTCACAAAGTTGCCGCAAGGTCGAAGTCCCGAAAGACTCGCTCGCACCTGCTGGAAAAAGCGAGCCATTTTTCGACGATGTTTTGATAAAGTAAACGGGCTTCGGCTGTTTGCCACACGGGAAGCCATGTCTCAGGACCAGACTGTCCACGATCCACTCATCGGCGCGGTGGTTGACCGTCGCTACAAAGTCGAACGACGCCTGGGTGTCGGCGGCATGGGCATCGTCTATTTGGTCGAGCATTCCTATCTGAACAAGCAGTTCGCGCTCAAAGTGATGCGGCCCACCCGAGACGAAACCGATCGACGGCGCTTCGAGCAAGAAGCGCGTTTGGCGTCGATGATTCGCCATCCCAATGTGGTCGAGATCAGCGATTTTGGTGTGCTCCCGACCAATCAGCCGTACTACGTGATGGAATTTTTGCGCGGACGCACCGTCGGGGACGCCATTTTTGCCGGCTTCATGGATTGCCAGCTTGTCTGCCACATCGGCATCCAGATCGCACGCGGTTTGCAAGCCATTCACAAGCAGAACGTCGTCCACCGCGATCTCAAGCCGGACAACATTTTCCTCCTCGACCCCGATCGCCCCGAGGAACAAAACGCCGAGGAAAAAGACGACGCTGAGCCAGCCTTCGTCAAAATCATGGATTTTGGCATCGCCAAGTCCATAAACTCCAACCTCACCGGAACTGGCATGACCGTCGGGACACCTGAATACATGTCCCCCGAACAAGCCAAAGGCGAATCCGTCGATTGGCGCTCGGATCAGTATTCGCTCGGTTGCATCCTGTATGAAATGCTCACGCGGGAAATCCCGTTCGACGGAAAAGGCGCGTTCGAGGTCATGTACAAGCACCTCCATACGCCGCCCATGCCTCCTCGCGAGCGCAAACCCGAACGCAGAGGCTGCATCACCGAAAGCCTCGAGGCCATCATCCTGAAAATGCTGGCCAAAAAACCGAAAGAACGTCACGCCACCATGCGCGAAGTCGAACGCCTGCTGCGCAACGAGCTTTCCTATTTCATGATTTCCGACAACGCGACAGTGATGGTCCCGTCCCTCAAAGAGGCCATGGGTTCCAACGACGAGGACATCACCTCGCGCATCTCTCGTGGTGGGCCCCCAAAACCCCCAAGTACAAGCCATCTTGTGCCCGTTCACGTCCCGCCCGAGACCAGCAACAACCGACCCACCAAAATCATCGACACACGCGACCGCGCCAACATGATGGATTTCATCGGCAAGATTGGCGGGATCGTCCAGTCGTCGAAATCATTGCCGCAGGTTCAGGGATCGCCCGGTTTTTTCAGCAAAATCACGGCTTGGTTCCACCATTTTTGGTCCCGCCTGCTGCGTCTTTTTCGATAGGGTTCCGCCATGACCTACGCGAACCTTTGGTGGCGCGCGTTTTGGGAAACCCAGGCGCTCGAAGTGCCCGTGTATGTGGCCGCGTTTCATTTCTTTCCGGCCCGGCCCCTGTGGCAACGCACCGACGAGCCGCTCGCCTTTCCCGGCACCCTCGGTGTTGCGTTCTTGGCCAGCGCGCTGACACATCCCCTGGTTTGGTACTTTTTCCCTTTCTTGCCTTTCTTCATCGACGACTACTGGCCCATGGTGGCGGTCGCCGAGACGTTCGCTGTCCTTTGCGAGGCTGCATGGTTCGCGTTCTGCGGTGTCAATCGTCCGCTGTTGCTTTCTCTTGTGGCCAATGGCGCAAGCGCGTCGTTCGGCTTTCTGGTCCACTGACTCCCAACCTGTGACTGGCTGGCAAAAAGGAGGCCCCCATGTCCGATTGGCTCTATCGAACCCCAACCGCTTTCCACGGAAAAAACCTGTTTCGTTTGGGTCTTGCCGCCAACTACGGAATCGACGAGGCCGGCGTTCGCTACGGCATGGAGCGCGGCATGAATGTCTTTCTGTGGACCATGATCAACAAGTCCCTGCGAAACCCCCTTTCCGAGGCCCTCCAAGGCCGTCGCGAACAGGTTGCTGTCATTGGATATGCCACCATTGGCTTTTTGGGGTGGGGCATCCGAAAGGGGGCCGAGTCTCTTCTCAAAGAACTCAAGACAGACTATTTGGATGTGTTTTTGCTTGGCTGGCTCGGCGTGACCTCTGCATGGACCTCTGCCACCGAAAAGGAGTTGGTCCACCTGCGCGAAAGTGGCAAAGTCCGCGCCATCGGTTGTTCCATTCACAACCGCCCCCGAGCCGGCAAGCTCGCCGCCGAGTCCCCGCTCGATTTTTTGATGATTCGGTACAACGCCGCACACCCCGGTGCCGAACGAGACATCTTCCCCAACATCCAGAACCACAAGCCCTCCATCTTGGCCTACACCGCCACGCGCTGGGGTCAGCTCCTCAAGAAGCCGCGTGGCTGGGACGGCCCCGTGATGACCGCCGGAGACTGCTACCGCTTCCAGCTTTCCAACCCCCATGTGGACCTCGCCCTCACCGGCCCAAAGAATCAGCAGCAGCTTGCAGACAACCTGGATGCGTTCGCCAAAGGTCCCCTCACCCCCGACGAAGAAAAATGGATGCGAGACTTCGGCAAAAAAGTCCACGGATAGGACTGACCGATGGTTCTTGTGCTCAGCGGCTGATCGCAACCGTTTCTTGCGAGGGTTCCCCATCCAGAGCGTCCCCTCGCAGCAGTCGGCGCTGGGCTATTTGCGGACCCAGACTTCGCCGCAGCCAGGGCCAAAGGTCGCGTCCATCGACACGTCTATCTTCTTGCCCGGGAGGTTCGCGTGCAGCTCGACCTGCATTCCGCCGCCGACCATGCACCCGTTTGCGTCCCGCTGGATGCCCAGGAAGTTGATCCGGTCGGTGACGCCGACATCCGTCACCCACAGATCTTTTGTCGATTTCAATTCCAACCAGCCGTCGATAAAGTCGCGACGCGCCGTCACGTCAGCCGTGTAACGGATGTCAAACGCCGTGCGGGCAGACAGATCGAACGTGAAGTGGTCTAGTTCCCGGCTGTACTGGCCCCGGAAGTCACCGTCTTTGCAGTTGTACGTCAGCGTCTCCTTGACGTGATCTCCAACTTTCTCCGTTGTCAGGGACGCCACGCAGGCGGAATCGACGACCAGATCCAGCAGTGTGGCTGTGCCAGGGGGCAGCTCGATGCGGCTCGATGTGCTGCTGTCTCGAAGGTGAAGACCTGTAGACAAGACACCGGTCGCAGTCTCTTTCTCGGCCTCCGTGGCTGGCCTTCGCTCGTCGCCACAGCCCGCCAGGGCACAGGATAGGGTCAGCCAAAGCCCAAGACTGCAACGCACACAGGACAATGTGGGGTACGACATGATGTTTCCTTTGTCAGTTCAAGGGGTGAAAGCTCCAACGCTAGGCCGCGTCGGACAATTCCTGTACGGAACGTCTGAGCCATTCTCGCATCGCTGGAATCGTTTGTTTCGACCAGCGTGAGCTCGTCCGGTCGTGCAAAAAGACCGCAAACGCGCTTTTCAGCATGGCAACCAATTCTCCTTGAAGTGCCAACCGCTCGCGGAGTTTCTCGCTGTCTTCCTCGGAAAGAAGGTCCGGCAGTTTCACCCGTTTCAGATCGAAATGTTCCGCCGAGACAGTCGCCATCCACAGTCGGTCGTCCCGTTCCAGCAGCACATCCAGCTCCCGAATCGTCAGTCCCCCTGCAATTGCGTACCGCACATCCGAGCTATGCCCCGTCGCTGGCCCCCGCGCCGTGATTTCTCCTGTCGCTTCCCCGAGGGCCCGCAGCACCGCACGTTCGCCCACCCGCATCCGAAAACCCGCGACACCATCGCCCCCCGCAAATTCACCCCCTTCGTTTTCCTCATCGCATACATACAAGAGCCACGTCAGAAATTCCCGACCCAAAAAACGCCCGTCCGTGACATCCTCACGAAGCGCCACGCGCGCTGGGTCCACCGCTGTTTCTCCCGACGCTGCTACCTGTTCCGCAAGACTCTGTTCACGCCCCTTTTGAAACGCCGCCATCACACCGCTCCTTCCGCAGACTCACCCCGCAAGACACTCGAAAGCGACGCCCCTTCTTGTTGACTCAGCGGAATCGGACGCACCCCTTCAAAGCCACACAACAGCTCTTTCGTTGGCCGCGCTGCCTTGAGTTTCGACACCCGCTTCCCATCGTCCCCCGCCCATTCCTTCGCCCACACCGCCGGGCCTTCCACATCGAGTCCCAAGTTGAACGTCTGTGAAAACAGCGCCAACAGCGCCTCGTTCATCGACTTTGCGTGCGAATAAAACGCAAGCCGCCCTCCCTCCATATTCCACACAAGGTCCACCTTCCGCGTCTTCGGAGGCGTGGTTTTTCGCAATTCCCCCGCCAGAATCGCTTTCAAATCCCGCAGCGCCGCCGCAGACAGCTCCTGCCCCCGTTCCGCTTCGATTTGCTTCTGCCGGTCCCGCAACAGCCGTTTCAAATGCGCTGCCGGAGGCTTCAACGTGTCCTGTCTCAGCGACAGCAGAATATGGCCCTCGAAATAGAATTTCCCGACCGACAAGTCCAAGTCGTTTTCGTCAAACAGGCTGCAAAACCCGACGCCTTTTTCCTCGTTGCTTTCCGGCGAAACGGGCACAAACACATGCGCCCGCACGCTCTTTTCAAACGATTCTTTCCAGTCAATCGGCACCGTGCCCTGCACGACGTACCGACGAAGTGTGATGTTTCCTGAGAGTGCTCCCATGGCGCGCGATGGTACTTTCCACACAGTCTGTTGCAAACTTTTTGCACCATTTTTTTCACCACAGTTTCCCCCCTTTCACAAACCCCAACACCTTTTCATCGCGTTCTTCTGTCGTTCTTGTGTCGTCCTGGCTGCCGCGCCCACGTATCATGTTCCGCATGCGGCACCTTTCTGGCTGGTTCCTCCGTATTCTTCTTTGGCTTGTGCTTGTGCAAACCGGTTGCAGCATGCGCAAACTCGGGTACGACCTGGCCCCGCGATACGTCAGCCAGCGACTCGCGAGCACGCTCGCCCTCGACGAGCCCGAAAGGCGGCAAACCGACCGCATCGTCCGCGATTTGGCCCACTGGCACAGACGCACCGAACTGTCCCGGTACGTAGTCCTCCTTTCCGGTCTTTCTGACCGATTCCGCGACGGCATGAGCCCCGACGACTTTGCCTGGCTTCGCGACCAGGGCAACCAAGCCCTGGCCCGTTTGGCTGCTCGCTTCTCCCCCGACATTGCCCCCTTTTTGGCTCATCTTTCCGAGGACCAACTTCGCCATGCCGAAGCCGAACTTGCCAAATCAGAACGCGAGCGTTTCCAAAAGCTCGATCAAACGGATGAAAAGTACTTTTCCTACCGCCGAGCAAACACCCAGAAACTCCTCAAAACCTGGCTCGGAAGCTATACCGACGAGCAGCTCGCTCTGTTCGTGGCTTTTCACAAACAGGACAGAGACATGGAACGCGCCAGACGCGACGCCTCCCGAAACAGCAGAGCCGACCTCGCAAGCGCCATCAGGAACAAAGCCTCAAAGGAGGAACTAGCCCAGAAGTTGTATCGCTGGGTCACGCAGCGTCAAACCACCCCCACACAGGACTACCAACTCATGGAACGCGAACAGGAGGACCAGTATGTCTCTCTTCTGTTGAACGTCGATCGAACCCTAAGTCCTGCACAACGCCAACACCTTTTGTCTGAACTGGCCGCATGGAAAAGTGACTTTGCCGCACTCGCCGCAGAGTAACTTTCCACACCCGCTGCCAAGCACCCCTCAATTCATCGGATACGCTGTCCAGCCCGCCGTCCAATCCGTCCCCTCTTCTACAGAAAAGGCACCCACATACTGCGTTTTTTCAAAGAAATTCCCGGCAGGCAAGGCCACTGCGTCTGTTCCCGCTGGCGACCCCGTTTCCGGGCGAAAATCCGGTTGATTCAGGTCGTAGGGTTTTCGCAAAAGGGGATTCACTTCCCGATTCCCACTCTTCTTTAGTGCCGCCGCTACGTCGCAAGGTGACGTGACCGTAGACAGGTTTGCACTTGCATCACGCCCGTTTCCGAAAAACAGATTCCCTTGCAGCTGCAAACGGTTTGCAACAAGTTCCGTGCATGTACTTTCTTGCGAAAGCGTCACTCCCATTTCGGCAAAACCCAACACGATTCCGTTCAGGATTTTTCCCGCTGTACCCTGCCGCAAGGTCATTCCGAAACGCTTTTCCCCTTTTGGAGAGGTACCCGGCCCCGTTCCAACCAGCGTCAAGTTTGCAAACACAGGAGACGAACGCGGAGTCAGTCCATTGTTGTCCCGGTTGTTGTCTGCCTCGATCCCGTTGTTTCCGTCGGAAAGTATTTGCTGGGACACCAAAAATTGTCCCCTACCCACATACCCCTGATCCCAATCAAAGGAGTCATCCAGCCCCGCACTGGCCACAAGGTGCTTCACATCCACCGTTCCCCCAAACCACTCAAACGCATCATCCGATCCTCGGTGAACCTGCACAAAATCCACCACCGTTCCACTTCCCACCCCGCCAAATGTCAAGCCATTCAATTCGTTTTGTGGGGCTACTTCCCGACCTGCAAATTCAATCCGAACATACTTCAACACACCACTGCTGTCGTCGTTTCGCAGCGTTCCACACGGTCCATACGGACCCGCATTCCCTTCCAAATTCCCGCACGCTGTTGCATCCCCCGGAGGCAGATTCACTTGCGCTCTGCCGCGCAACACAACCCCACCCCAATCCGAAGTCCGTCGCTCCCCTACTTTCCGGCTGCTTGTGAACACAATCGGCTTTTCCCGTGTGCCCTCTGCATGAATTTTCGCATCTTGTTCGATGTTCAGGAAACTCACTCTCACCGGATCGCTTGCGTCCCCGCAAATCGTCGTTCCCGGTTCAATCCGCAACGTCGTCCCACCCATCACTCTCACTTGCCCCACAAGCAACCATCGCCTGTCCGCCGTCAGCGTCCTGCTCTCTGTCAAATTCCCTGACAGCACTTCCGCTTTTTGATCCCCGCACAATGCCGCTTGCGGCACGTTGTCTTCCTGGTTCGGGGGAACCAATTCCCCTCCGCACCCCACAACCAATGCAGGCATCACAAACATCATTCCGAACATCATCTTGACCCATGTGCCAACACGCTTTTTGTTCCGCATCAAACCCTTCTCCTTTCTTTTCTACAATTCATACGAAAGGGACAGATTCATCGTCTGTCCTGTTGTGTATTTCAGCGTTGTCTCTTGCAAAGGAACCGTCCTTCCGTTCTCTGTTTTTGTCTCTCCGCGCTGCATGATTTGCACGGGAGAGTTGATCAAATTCCGAGCCGAGAAATTCAGCGACAACTTCCCGTACAACTTCTGAGAAATCGTCACATCCAGTCCATGCCGAGGTTGTTCCCATTTGTCCGGCAGACCAAACGCGCCCACCTGATCAATCCGCTCTCCAAACACATGGTAAAGAATCCGCAGTTCCGTTCCCCAGCCTGGCAACGCCAATTCCGCGAACAAATTGATGACAAAAGGAGACTGTCCTTGCAGCGGTCTGATTTTGCTCGTCTGTTGACCGGCCACTCCCTCCAGATCCACCCGTGAATGCAGCCAAGTAACATTCCCTCCCAACGAAACCCCTTTCAGACCCTGTTCCCACACCCCCAAGTCTTTCCGAAATTCCAATTCAGCCCCGATGTTGTACGCCGCACGCGCATTTGCCAGCGAACGAATCAAATCGCCCCCCGCTTGCAACGTTGTTTCGATCGGCGCATCGAAGTACTTGCCAAACACACTCACGGCCAGCACGTCTGCTTCCCCCAAAAACCATTCCCACCGCAAATCCACATTCGCGATCCGCGTTCGGTTCAAGGCCGGATTTCCTTGCATCACTTCCCCCCCAAAGAAGTTTGTGAATTGAAAGGGGGCCAGCTCCCGAAATTCCGGTCGCGCTATCGTCATCGACGCTGCCGCCCGAATATGCATGTCATGCGGCAGATGGAACACCACATTTGCAGAAGGCAGCGGATCGACTGTATCTAGTGCAACCGTGAGCGGCTTGTCCCCTTGTTGCGGATCGAACGAAAAAAGCCGCTGATTCGCCGCTTCCAAACGCAGACCAGAGACCAACTGAATCCGCTTCCCAAACGGAATTTCTGCACGAACATAGGCACCATACACACCCATCCGCGCGTCATATCGATCCGACGTGTTCGTGTTTTCTCGGACCTCCACTGCGCGACCCAAGTTCTCTGCTGAAAACAATTCCTCTGGAGGCCTTGTGTCGTCGATATCGCCTACTCCCCCGAAGCCGAATTTGAAGCGCCGAGCCGAAAAACCCCGTTGTCTGTAACGTGCAAATGCGCCCGCTTGGAAGCCTACATCCCATTCCTTTCCGAAACGGACACGCTGCGTCACATCCAATCGACCAGCCCCCTGATGCTCCAGATTGTCCGAAAAGAAACGCTGCCCACTTTGTCCTTTCGGCGTGAAGTGAAACAGACCATCGTCTTTGCGCAAATACGTCACTTCCCGGTTGTCCGGTTCCTGCCGTGCCGCCAGCGAATAACTCAGCGCAAAGTCCCACAAACGCGGTCTGTTTTCGTGCGGTGTATAGTGACTCCCAGACAAAATCACCGTCGCCAAGCTCCGTGATACGTACCGCACTCTGCTGTTCCAGACTTCCGAAAACTGTTCCTGACTGTAGCCTTGGTATATCCGCGTTTCTTGCTCTGCGGTTTGCGAAAACAGCGCAGTCAGGGACATCCGCGTGAGCGGCGCAATCTGCAAAGACGCCGTTCCCATCGCCCCCCAGTTCACATCGAACGTACTCCGAACGGAATAGCGCCCTTCGCCTCGTTCAAACGCCCCAGGTTCATTCCAAAACTGCACAAGAGGGGACAATTTCGGCCCTTGCGCCGTGTCCAACAAATTCAGCACTTTCACGTCTTCTGCGCGCGTCTGAAAATCTGCGCTGTACTTCACGGCAAACAGATATCCCAGTCGCTTTCCAAACAGGGTTGCTGTGTCACCAAATGACCCCGAAAATGAAGCCCCCACCGGCCCCGTTTCCTGTCTGTAAGGCGACCAAGCATTCCGAAATGTCCGATACAGAGCGTTTCCTCGCTCACCTGGCGGAATCCCTCGCCCTCCATCATCCATTCCCAGAAAATCTGTTCGCCCCCCCGGATGTGTCAGCATCGGCAAAAAGGCCGTTTGCGCATTCGCCGAAATTCCCAAACTGACGTGCCCTTTCCGACGGGTTGGGAACTCTAACAGAGACAACTCCACAGTTCCCCCTGTCATGTCTGCTGGAAGATCCGGTGACGCCGTTTTCAAAAGCCGCAGCCCTCCCAGCATCGAGGCCGGAAAGACATCAAAAGGAACTGCATGCTGTTCCGGTTCCGGGCTCGGCACAGGCAAACCCGAAAGGAGCACCCCCACATAACGCTCACCAAGCCCACGAACATAGATGAATCTGTCGCCTACGATCGTCGCACCTACCACCCGGCTCGCCACATCACTGGCACTGCTCGCGGCACTTTTTCGGATGTCATCGGCGGAAATCCCATCTGCTACTCCCACGGACTCCTTTCGCTTCTGCAACATCGACTCTGCCCCGCTTGGGGCTTTTTCTTTCACGATGATCAATTCTGTCTCCAATTCCGGTTCCGATTCCGCATTCAGATCCGGTTCCGATTCAGCCGGAGCCGACTTTTGTGGCCCTGCTTCTGCTTGGTTTTGGTGAGTCGCTGAACTCTGTGCAGCACTCGGTTTACACAGAAGAAAATGGACCCCCAAAGCCACACAGAACTTGAGCAACGACACGCTTTTTCCGTTCCACAACGTCATTCCGATATCCACACGAAGTTTTCCGACAGTCTAGGGAGCAAAAACCCCGCGTGTGTGCCAGGTCTGCAACGTCTTTGTGTCATTTGTGTGACAAATGGGATTTTCAGACAGAGTGGTTCTCTCTTTCTTCTGTGCTTGTTGTAGAGTCGGCCCGAAAAGGACACCCAACATGGCCAAAATTCTTGTCGTGGAAGATGAAAAGGACTTGCAACAGGTGTTGGCGTGGAACCTGACCGCGCAAGGACACACCGTCGCTGCGACCACCCATGCTGCTGAGGGGCTTCAGTTGCTAGAAGCCATGCAACCAGATCTACTCATTTTGGACCGCATGTTGCCCGATTTTCCTGGAACGGAGGTCCTCTCGCAATTGCGAAGGAATCCAAACACTGCTTCGACCAAGGTCATTCTCCTGACCGCCTGTGGACAGGAGACAGATCGCATTCTGGGTTTTGAATTGGGGGCAGACGACTACGTTGTCAAGCCGTTTTCTTTGAAAGAACTACTGTTGCGCATTTCTGCGGTATTGCGCCGCAGCGACGGAAAGTCTCCAAAGAACGAGGAACCCCCATCCAACCCCTTATCGCCAAAAGACCAGATTTCCATCGGCCCCCTCTGCATTGACCGTTCCGCTCACCGTGTCTTTTTTTACCAAACAGAGCGGAAGTTGACGGCCCTCGAATTTCGCTTGTTGTGGACTCTGGCCAGCCAACCGGGCAAGGTCCTCACGCGCTCTCACCTCCTCGGCAGCGCATGGCCTGGTTGGAACGTCGATGCCGCCATCATGACCCGAACCGTGGACACCCACATCAAGCGGTTGCGCGAAAAACTTGGGGATTCAGGAGACCTCATCGAAACCGTGCGCGGCGTTGGGTATCGCTTCACCACACCCACTGAAGGGAATGCGCCGTGAAGTTGCGCGTTCGGACCAAGCTGTTTTTCTCCTCTGTGATGCTCATCGCGCTGTGTCTGGCTGTGTCCTATGGGTATCTGCGCGGCACCCTGACCACCTACTTGACCGAGCGCATCGAGCAAGACCTTGGGCAGCGTCTGAAATTGGTAGCCTACGCTGCTCAACAGCCCGCACCCCTTTTCCCTCACAACGGATCGCTCCAGACCCTTGCGCGGAAATTGTCGCGGCTCTCTGATGCGCGAGTCACGCTGCTTTTGCAAAACGGATCACCCCTGGCCGATTCCGAGGTGGAAGACCATGAATTGGCCAGTCTCCCAAACCATTTGGATCGCCCCGAGATCGAGGATGCGCTCAAGGCTGGGTATGGTCAAAGCACGCGCCGAAGCACAACCCTGCAAAAAGCCATGATGTATGTCGCGATGCCGTTTCCCCTTCCCGATGGGAGGCAGGCCCTTGCTCGTCTGTCTATGCCCCTAACCGATGTGGAACATGCGCTTGCGCGGCTGCACTTTCTTTTGTCTGTTGCGGCTGTGTTGTGTTTGGGGGTTGCCGTGCTCTTGTCGAGTTTGGCTGCGCATCTTCTGGCCCGGAGTCTCCGCAAATTGACGGACGTGGCACATCGAATGGCGTTGGGCGATCTGGACACGCGGACGCAGAGCAGAGGGGAGGACGAGCTCGCGGGCCTTGGCCGTGACCTCGATTCCTTGGCAGAGCACCTGTCCCATGCGCTTTCTGAGCTCGGAAAATTGGAAACACTCCGCCGAGAATTTGTAGCAAATGCTTCGCATGAATTGCGTACACCCCTGTCTGTCCTGTTGTCCGCAGTGGAAACGCTGCAAGCGGGTGCCGCCCATGATCCCAAAGCAGCCAGCCAGTTTCATGACATCATTTACCGTCAGGCCGAACGCCTTCGTCTTCTCGTGAATGACTTGCTCGACCTGTCGCGTTTGTCGCACCCCGGACCACCCCTTTCGCTTGCCCCCCTTCGCTTGTTCGATTGGCTTCCGAAACAGCTTGCCGTTTTTTTCCCACGGGCCAAAGCGCGCTCCCAAACTCTCCATGCGTTGCCAGGAGACTCCGATGTATCCGTACAGGTAGACGAACCCCTTTTGTCCCGCGCGTTGTCGAACCTCCTCGACAATGCCATCAAGTATTGCCGACCCGGAGACAGCATCAGCGTCGGATATGCTCCCGATTCACAAGCGGGTCGCGTTCGCCTGTTTGTCACAGACACCGGCCCCGGAATTGAACCCCAACATCTTCCTCGTTTGTTCGAGCGTTTCTACCGCATCGATCCCGGG
Source organism: Pseudomonadota bacterium (assembly GCA_035328405.1). Classification (GTDB taxonomy): domain Bacteria; phylum Myxococcota_A; class Polyangia; order Palsa-1104; family JAEUJZ01; genus JAEUKA01. Next base: position 28,132 of record DAOLIT010000055.1, read on the forward strand.
CGGTCACGGGAACTCTATGGCACGGGTTTGGGACTCTCCATCGTCCGCCACGCCGTCGAGTCCATGCACGGACAGGTCTCTGTAGCAAGCACCGTCGGCGAAGGAACGACGTTCACGATCACCCTTTCCATGCAATGACCCGCATACGCCTCATGCCGCGTCTGTGGAGTTGAACTAAGGAGTTGGATAGTGAAGGATGGTGCCACCTTCTCCGACAACCCAGACGTTGTTTGCGTCTGTTCCCCCCACAGAGAAGAGATTCTTCGTGGTCCCCGAGTTCTGTTTGGACCAAGCTGTCCCATTCCATTTGAGGATCGTGCCCAAAGCCCCCACAGCCCAAACATTGTTCTTGTCTGTCCCCCAAACAGCCCAAAGAGTGGCAATGGAGCCGACATTTACAGGAGCCCATGAGGTCCCACTCCTTTCCAAAAGAAGCCCCGTGGCTCCCAATCCCCCAACGATCCACGTGTTGCTTGCATCGGTGCCCCAAATCCCATGCAGCGTGGCCGTAGTTCCATAGGGTTCCCCCTTCCAACCTGTTCCGTTCCACTTTACAATCGTTCCACTTGTACCCACAGCCCAAACTGCATTTTTGTCCAACCCCCAGACTGCATAAAGACCCGCTGTTGTTCCTGATGCTTCTAGGGACCACGCTGATGCCGTGAAATTCCATCTCAGGATGGTGCCGACCTCTCCCACCGCCCACACATTGTCCTTATCGACGCCCCATAAGCCAGTAAGACCCTTGCCTGCTCCGCCATATTGGGTTTTCCACTGGGAACCATCCCAGTGCAAGATCAAACCGCTCGATGCAGCGGTCCAGACGTTGCTCGCATCACTGCTCCACACGCCTAGGTAGCTGGCGGCGCTCGGAAGAGTTGTGGGCACCCATTTCAAGCCGTCCAATTGAAGGGCGGTCGCTGCATCTCCCACAATCCAGGCTTCCTTTGAAGGCAATCCATGCACAGCTATCAATTGAGTCGTTGGTCCCATGAGCAATGGGAGCCAAGTTGTCCCATTCCATTTCATGATGATTCCGCCTGCACCAACAGCCCAGACGTTGCTATCGCTTGTGCCTCTTACACCGTAAAGGGACTTTGTGGGGTTTCCTGTAGCTGGAGTCTGCGTCGTCCAACTGCCTGACGCATCAAGTCTTTGAATGCCGCCAGAATTTCCAACCGCCCAAACGTTGTTTGCATCCGTCCCCCATATCCCATACAAGTCGTAGGATGCACCGGAAGGCTGCTCCTTCCAAATGGAGCCATTCCAAAACAAAATCTTGCCCCCAGTTCCCACCGCCCAAACGCTATTCACGTTGCTCCCCCAAATACTGCTGAGATCAGAGGTTATTGGGCTGCTTGCAATGGTCCAGGTGTCTCTCGTCCACCGTATGATTGTACCGCCTGCTCCAACTGCCCATACGTTGTCTTTGTCCACTCCGAACAGAGCGGAAAGGGAGAATGTCGTGATGGAGCTTTGTAGCGTCCACCTCGTTCCGTCCCACCTTACGAGAGTTCCCTTTTCGCCGACCGCCCACACGTTGTTTGCGTCGCTTCCCCAGACCGCTTTCAGGGTGTTGGCTGTACCAGAAGTTTGTGAGGACCAGCTTGCTCCATCCCACTTCCTAATGGCACCGCCAGATCCCACTACCCATACGTTACTGGAATCAGTCCCCCATACACCCCAGAAGCTACTCTGTTCACCTGGCATTTGGGTGTACCACCCAGTGCCGTTTGAGTAGAGGATGGTGCCACTCTCTCCAACGATCCAAACGTTGTTTGGATCGCTTGCCCATACACTCCGAAGATGGTTTCCCTGCGGCCTTGGATTTTGCCAACACCAACGATCTGGACTGCAATTTTGAGGCGGACCCATTGGCCCACCGTCCCCCGGAAATCCATCTGGCAGTCCTGCATCCCGATCGCTTAACGCCATGTCGGCCATAGAAGCACACCGGTTTGGACCCTCGGGACACTCGGGATCAAGAACAGAGAACGAGCCCCACAGCTTTTCACAGGACCCAAGAAGCACACACAAACACACAAAGAGAACGTTCCACCCTAAACTGCGTCGGATCATCTTGGACATTCCTTCATCATGCCATAGGGAGTCTCCCAGATGGACATCGCAAACACAAAAGATGGGGGAGTTATTTCAGGTGGCCAACTACTCCTTTGCAGCGGAAATTTGACCCCTCATTTCGCCATAGAACGCATGCGTTTTGGTGTGCAAGTTGAAATAGAGCACCCCTTTTTTCGCCAGATATTCCATACCTGAAAGTGTCTTCACTTGGTTGGCCAAAGGCTGCTTCTTGAGAAAGTCATCAGGCGAAGGGGGGAAGCCAAAATCGACCGGGCAGGCCTCGGGAAGCGCGAGTTTGGCACCAGGTGGAAACATCTTGGCCATCTTGATGTTTTTGTTCGTGATTTCTGCAACATACTTGCCATCTGCAGCAGCTTTTTTCAGATCGTAAAGCGATCCCAAATCCACCAAAATCGGTCCCAAAAAACCCGGCGGCCCGCAGTGGATGTGGAACATCACGATGTCTGCGGGGTTCACTCCTGCGATCTGAACCTCGACAAATGCTTTGCTCAGGTCCCGTGCGAATCGAAGTTGTCCGTACCCCCTCGATTTGCGGCTCTCGCGCGGCGTGAACGGAGGTGTACTCTCAGGCTTGATTCCTTTGGGGGCTTCGTCTTCTTCAGCGGGCTCCTGTTGCGGACTCAGGAACGCCTCATAGACGTTGAATGTCGTCGCTCCTTGGCCCGGATCTTTGGCCATATCTTTGGTTATCTCTTTGGCAGCAACAGGCACCGCACACATCGCAAGCGAAAGGACCGTCGATAGAAGTAGTTGTCTGCGCATCACGTTCTCCTTCAAAAAGGGGGTTTAGCATGGGAGTGTGGACGGCTGTGGATGAATGCCTCACAATGCCCTCCCGAGTACGAAGCCACAGTGGGATAGGATTCCGCACGCACGGAAAAGTCGTCAGCTTCAAACACAGTCAATTGAAGGTTGTTCTCGCTGTGGTTGGGAGTCGCAGATCCTCCCCGACTTGGGCCATCGTGAGCGAAACAGACGTTGGTTTTTGGACTTTCACGGTGTATGAAGTGGCGTTCTTTGTTTTCAACCCTCCAAAGGAGCGATCGTTTCACCATGACTACACCGGCGTTTGCGTATGACGTGATCATTGCAGGAGGCGGGCCTGCGGGATCGACTACCGCCAGTTTCTTGCGCAAGTTCGGGCATTCTGTGTTGGTCCTCGAAAAGGAACAATTCCCCCGGTTTCATTTGGGGGAGTCCCTTTTGCCCTGCGGGGGAGAAATTTGGGACGAGCTCGAAGTCTCCGACGAAATGAAGCGGCGATACATCCACAAACCCGGCGCACGTTTTGTTCACAACGAAAGCGGCCTCGAACAGACGTATTATTTTTCGGAAGCCATCCGCCCCGATCATCCCTTCGCCTACGAAGTTCCGCGCGCCGATTTTGATGACCTGTTGCTTCGTCGCTCAGAATCTCTTGGGGCCGTGGTTTGCGAAAACACCACCGTGACCAAAGTTCGTTTTGAGCCCGACTACGTAGAGGTCGCTGCACAAGGAAAAGAAGGGTCCCCTTTCGTGTTCAGGAGTCCTCTGTTTGTTGATGCCACTGGGCGGGATACGTTCTTGGGAACCAAACTCGGTCTCAAAGTATCCGATGAACTTGTGACCACAAACGTCGCTTGTTTTACACACTATGAACACTGCAAAAGACAAAGTGGAGAAGACGAAGGGAACATCACGGTCGTCCTGTTCGATGGGGGTTGGTGGTGGTTCATTCCGTTCAAAGGAACCGTCACCTCCGTTGGTTGTACGATGGAAAAACACTTCACTGTTGCTCGGCGAGGAATGACTCCTGAACAGCTCTTTGCAGCCGCGCTTGAGGCAACACCGGTTATGCAAACCATGTTGGAAGGGGCCACCCGCGTTCGGCCTGTGGACACCACTGGAAATTGGTCTTATCGATGCACCCAGTTTTACGGAGATCGATTCCTGTTGGTGGGGGATTCCGCTGCCTTCATTGATCCTCTGTTTTCGACTGGAGTCCTCATGGCCGTCACTTGCGGAAAGTTCGCGGCAGAGGCCATTCACCAAGCGTTTTTGGCGGGAGATTTTTCGGCCTCCCGTTTTGCGGAATACCAAACCCGTGCGCTGCAAGGGGCCGAGGTTTTCAAAGGTCTGGTACACGAATTTTATGCCCGCAGTCTGCGCCCTCTGTTGGTCCGTTCGTCATCCCACAAAGCGACCTGCGCCGCCATCACGAGCGCGCTCGCTGGGGATGTGTATCGCGCGGCCATGTGGCAAGGTCTGTTCAAAGAGGGGTTCAGTTTGCGCGCAGTGGAACATTTGGGAATCCCAATCCACGTTCCCCCTTCAGCGTCTTAGGAGTTCATGACATGACCTATCTTATCGGAGACTTGGGTGGCACAAAGACTCTGTTGGCGCTTTTTTCAGAAAAGGGCGAGGTCCTGTGCAAGCAGCGTTTTGCCAGCCGTGATTTTCCCGATTGCGAAAGCATGGTCGATGCGTTTCTGTCTGAAATTCCCATCCATTCTTTCCCAAGCGTCGCGCTGATTGCCGTCGCTGGGCCAGTTGTCGTGGATACCTTGGGGGATTCGTCAGACATCACCAACCTGTCCTACGGAATCCGCGCCCATACGCTGAAGGAACAGTTTGGTTTTTCTGTTGTTCGGTTGGTGAATGATTTTTGTGCGGTCGCTCAGGCCGTGGCTGCGCTCGCGATGGGGGTCTCCTTTCCGGGGATCACGCTCCATTCCCTGAATCCTTCTGCACAGCCGGAAAAGGGTGCGCCCCTTGCGATTTTGGGGGCCGGAACCGGTTTGGGAGAGGCCATTGTGGCGTTTGAAAAGGAGTCCCCGGTCATTCTGTCTACGGAAGGGGGACATGCGGATTTTGCCCCCCAGGACGAACTCGAGCTTTCTCTGTTTCGTTCCTTGCTGCAACGTTTTCCTGATCATGTGAGTGTGGAACGAGTCGTTTGCGGAAGCGGAATCGTCACGCTGTACGACTTTTTGCGCGACGAGGGCATCGTTCAGGAAACAGAGTCTGTCGCGCGCGAAATGGCCCAGACGAAAGACCCCGCTCAGGTCATTTCTGCTCACGCCCTCAAGAAGTCTGATCTGCTGTGTGAGCTCGCTTTCGATCGGTTTGTCCGGTTGTATGCTGCCGAGGCCGGAAATCTGGCGCTGAAAACGCTTGCTCGGGGAGGGGTGTATCTGGCTGGAGGCATTGCGGCAAAAAACGTCCCCCTGTTTGAGGAAGGCCGTTTTCTGTCCCATTTCGTTCGCAAAGGAAGATTCACAAAGCTGCTGTCTTCCTTTCCGATTTTCATCACGCTCGGCGACGATTTGGGTCTTTTTGGTGCCTTTCAAGCCGCGAAAAGTCTGTTTGCTTCCACTTGCGAAAAAGAGTAGTCCCATGCGTTCTCTGTTTGTCCCCTTTTTCATGTGGTTCACTCTGCTTGGTCCTTCTGCGTGCCAACGGACGTACACCCCTCCTTCCATTCCGGCACCGCCTTCCGTTTCGGCAGAGGAACAAAAAAAGGGGGCCGAGTTGTTCGCGCAGCATTGTGCTCGATGCCACGGCATTTCGGGTTGGGGAGACGGTCCCGATGCCTTCCTGAGCCGCCGTTTCCGTGTGCAAGATCTGGGTGATCCCATGTGGCAAGCCAATGCGTCCAACGATCGAATCGTAGCGGCCATTCTGCGCGGTGGTCTGGGGGTGCGGAAAAGTTCTGCCATGCCCGCATTTCCACAATTCACACCAAATCGAAAAGAACTAGACGGCCTCGTCGCCCACATCCGTTCCCTTGTGCGCGAAACTGCCAAATAAAGGTGTTTTCATATGTTCAAAAATAGAATGTTAAAAATGTTTGTTTCCGGTTTTTGTGTCGGTAGCATGGCATATATAAATGGCATTCCTTTTGTGGCTTGTGCGGATGAACCGCCTGGTCCTGGGCAGGTTCGTCGTCGGGCTTGGGAGCCTCCTCCTCCAGTGGTGCAAAAAGATTCCGGTGCATCGGCACAGAATGAGCGGAAAAAAGTGGACCGCGCACTTTCGGATGCGCAAACACAGTTTGTGCAAGGGAATTACGACAAAGCGATTGAATGGGCTCAGGTTGCGCTGGCGGCAGAACCCAAAAAGGCCTGGCGGATCATTGGAGCTTCTGCGTGCCGCAAAAAAGACATATCGTTGGTCGCCAAGGCGTATCAGGAAAGTGATTCGGGGGCCCGCGACTATTTGAAATTTGTGTGTCAGCGGGAAGATGTGGTTCCCGACGGGGATACGGGCGCTTTCAAACTTGCGCCACCTGCACCCTCGATGAAGGACAATCGAAAGGTCTCTGCGAAGATTGAAGCAAAATTTGCTGAAGCCTTGAAGTTTTATGTGAATGGAGAACCCGAGAAAACAATCACGTTATCAAAAGCGTTGATCAAATATGATGCGCATCGAGCCTGGCGAATGATTGGCGTTGCGGCTTGCAGAGTAAAGAATGAAAAACGTGCGCAAGAGGCTTATGCAAACCTAGATCAGATATCAAAAAATTATCTTCAATCCGTTTGTGAACGCGATCAAATCAAACTTCCGGGGAATCCGGGGGCATTGAAGACATCGGCAAAATAGGCGCGGTGGCTTTCAGATGATCACAACCGAAATATCGCACGGCGCGGGTCCCTCCCCCCATACCGACTCAGCGCACCTATTGAC
>DAOLIT010000056.1:0-34668 GCA_035328405.1 Pseudomonadota bacterium
GGCCGGAGGGTCCAGGCCGGCTGTTTTGCACTCTCGAGAGTGGGCCGGAGGGTCCAGACCGGCTGTTTTGCACGCTCAAGAGTGGTTGAAAGGGCGTTGTGTACTTGTTTTGAACGGTCGGAGTGTTCGGGGGAAGGTGTTCGGGGCCTGTTTTGATACCTCGAGGTATCGGAAAACTACTTCAGGCCGGCGCGGGTTCGCAGGTAGGTGGCGGCGGACTCGCCCAGGATTTTGCCGCACTCGTTCAGGCGGTCGGTCACGCTGGGATTGACGGGCACGCCCATCACACTGCTGGTCGCATATTTGACCGAGGTGGTCACTTCGTCGATCACCGCGCCCTGGGCGTCGGTCACGCGCAACGTCATGCGGACTTCGGACGGAATGTTGACCACAACCGCGAAAGCGCCGGGCTCGATGAACGTGACCATCGGCTTGATCGAGAACGGACCCGGTGCCGCAGCCTGTCCCACGGAAATTTGCAGCCCTTTGCCGGCCTTGACCAAGTGGTCGGCAAACGCGCCATTGAGTTTGCCCAGATCGCCTTTCCAGGCCTCGACTTGCTCGGGTTTTTTCTCGGCCAGATAGTCGGCTTCGGTCTTGCCGCCGACTTTCAAGCCTTCGTAGGCGATCGGCTCGACCGCAAACGCGCTTTGCGCATTGAACGGGCTCGGGTTGGCCTGCTTGACCACGACCCAAGCCGGACCACAACCCGACGTGGTGGCGGCGCCAAACAGAAGCGCCATCGACACAAATGCTGCACCCAGGAACCGTTTTGCTTTGCTGCTCATGATGTCTCCCTTGATGTTTCGACCGAATCCATGAAACGGCAAAAATGGATGGAAGGTCAAGCCTATCGCCCTTCTGCGTGTGCTTGTCGTCTTCGGGCTTCTTCTGGAAGAAAGTCGCCTACACCCATTTGGCCCGCGATTCCCAAGGCTCGAAGAGACCCGAGCAGACCCGACAAAACAGGCTTCCCAAGGCCAAGTCCGGCGTGAAAAGATGGGGCCATGAGCGAACAAGACGGTGGTCAGCAAGAAGATCTTGGCAATCTCCCGGGCGTCGGGAGTGCCTTTGGTTACGATCCGGGCGCGGAACTCAAGAAAAAGGGCCTGCCTTGGCCCGCCTACCTCGCGATTGGGATCGCCTTGGCAGCGGCGTTTGGGTTTTTCATGTTCCGCAGCTACAAAAAACGCGAGGAACGCAAAGTTCACGTCGCTTTTGGCGAGCAGTTCCAAGAGTACGAAAAGAACGTCGTCAATGCGTTTTGGCGGTGTTTGTTCGGCAAAGAAGGCGACGGGCGTCGGTTCAACCAGCCCGAGCAGCTCAACGGCCAGTTGGAAGCGGCTTTGTACGCCGATCCAAAGACCTTCCCGGAAAAAGTCTCGAACGAGTGCGTGAAAAAAGCCCTCGACGCCTCGCGCAAGGTTCGGGACTTTTCACCGCCCGCTCCGACTCCGTACGAGCAAACGCTCGACGACTACGGCAAGGCGCTGGCCGCGCTAGCGAACACGCTCAATACGTGGGCCGAGGGCGCGGGCAAACGGGTCGAGACCAAATTGCGCGAAAACAAAATCGTGCAAGCAGGCGACTCCTGGAGCACGACCGACAACCCGAACAAAGCCGATCCGGCAGCGTGGCAGTACGACAAATTCCTGCACTGCGCCGTGCCGAACATCGACAAGATGAAAGATGGTCAAGAACTGTTGGAGTTTTTGGCCAGCCAATGCACCGAGAACAAAGCGAAAGGCTGGAAGTCAAACCCCGAGTTCTTGGCCAAACTGCGCGACACGTGCATCCCCGAAGCGCAAGAGATTCCAACCAAGACGCCGGCGACGTTCAAAGCCACGTTCAACAAGATGGGCCAAGACTACGACCGCCTGAGCCAAGCCTGGGGCACCTGCCTGCGCAAGATGACCAAAGAGTCCAAAAAGGACGACCTGGATCAGTTTGACAAAGCGTGGGTCGAGTCGGTCAACGCGAGCACCAAGGTTCGCAAGACCATCAAAGAACACCTGCAAGACGAATAGCTCACGCGACTTTGGCCTGCGCGTTCCCTGCGCGGGCGAAGTTGCTCCTGCCCGGCCTTCACTTCCGCCCAGTTCAATCAGCTTTCACCCGTTTGCGACGGGAAACGCCGCAAAGCAGAGGTAGACACGCCGATTGACACTCGGTTGAAACTTCAGTACCGTTGCCGCGCTTGCCGAGTTAACTGCGATAGGCACTCCCCGGAAGGTGATATGGCTCTGCAATTTTCCCCTCAGGCCGACAAGAGAATCAGCCAACTGTGTGGCCGATACCCCAATACCCAGGCCGCGTGCCTGCCCGTGCTGCATGTGGCGCAGGACGAGTTTGGTTATCTGTCGGAAGAAGTCTTGGAACTTGTGGCGGCGCGACTCGCGATCCCAAGTTCACATGTGTTCGGTGTGGCGACGTTCTACACGATGTTTCACCGAGCGCCCGTCGGTAAAAAAGTCCTCATGATGTGTACGAACGTCTCGTGCATGCTCACGGGCGGCTACGACACGCTGCGAAAGCTGGAAGAAAAGCTCGGCATCAAAGCGGGCCAGACGACCGCGGACGGCGAGTTCACACTCATCGAAGAGGAATGTCTGGCCGCATGTGCCGACGGTCCAGCAATGATTTGTCAAGACCGCTACTTCCTCAAGATGACGGCAGACAAGGTGGATTCGACGCTTGCAGAGTGTCGCAAACTGCCGTCTTCGCATGGCTCAAACCCTCACAGCGACAAAGCACACTAAACCATGCCTGCGGATCGCAACTTCAAGATCGTTTCTCGTCTGTTTGGAGTGGAAGGTTCAAATCGCATCGATGTCGCGATGACGCACGGCGCGTACAAGCGGCTCAACGCAGCGTTTTCGATGCAACCGTCGGCGCTGACCGATGAGGTCAAGAAAAGCAACTTGCGCGGGCGCGGGGGCGCGGGTTTTCCGACAGGAATGAAATGGGGCTTCATTCCCAAGGGCGCGGACACGGTGTACCTGGTGTGCAACGCGGATGAATCCGAGCCGGGCACGTGCAAAGACCGCGAGCTTCTGTTCTGGGACCCGCACCTGCTCATCGAAGGCATGATCCTCGCGTCGTATGCGCTGGGGTGTCGTCATGCGTACATCTACATTCGTGGCGAGATGATTCGCGAGGCTGCGGTGCTACAGCAGGCGGTCGATGAGGCGTATCAAAAAGGCTTCCTCGGGCGCGAGCAGAACACGGCAGTCGGGCCTGTGAAGTTTGACCTGACCGTGCATCGCGGGGCGGGCGCGTACATTTGTGGCGAAGAAACCGCGCTGCTCAACTCGCTGGAAGGCAAACGCGGTTGGCCTCGGTTGAAACCGCCGTTTCCGGCTGTGAAGGGTCTGTTTGGCAAGCCGACGATTGTGAACAACGTCGAGACCCTGATGAACATCCCGTTCATCATCGAACACGGCGGTCAGAAGTTTGCCGAGCTCGGGATTGGCAAATCCGGTGGCACACGCATGTTGTGCGTCAGTGGCCACGTCAAACGCCCCGGCGTGTTCGAGCTGCCGATTGGAATCACGTTCCGCCAAGTGATCGATGAGGTCTGCGGCGGCACACACAGCGGCAAACCAGTCAAAGCGGTGATTCCTGGCGGCTCGTCGATGCCACCGCTCGACGAAAGCGAGCTGGATGTCCCGATCGAATTTGATGCGCTCATGACCGATCCGCGGATCAAACCGGTGCAATACAAACCGGGGCATGACTTCGAGCTGGGGCCGGGCAAACCGCTGCGCGCGATGGCCGGTTCGGGCGGGATCGTCGTCATGGATTCAGACACCGATATCGTCGCGGTCTGCGCGCGGATCATGCGGTTTTACGCCCACGAGTCGTGTGGTCAATGCACGCCCTGTCGCGAAGGAACCGGCTGGATGTCGAAAGTGTGTACGCGGCTGGCCGACGGATACGGACAACCGGGTGATGTCGAGCTTTTGCGGTCGATTGCATACGGAATTGCTGGCAACACGATTTGCCCCCTCGGTGAGGCGGCGGCTTGGCCAATGATGGGCTTTGTCACCAAATTCGGTCCCGATTTCGAGGCGCGGTTGGCGCAAAGTCGCGGGCTGCCTCCCTCTGGCTATCACGGAGCGCATCCATGATCGCACTTGGCACATCCTCTTTCGGCGCGCTGTCTTCGCACGCGGCGAGTTTGCTTTCCCTGGGAGTCGGCGGCATCCAGGCCGTACCGGGTCATTCGCTGTCCCCGTCAGGTTGGACCCCGGCGTGGGCGTTCTTCGCGCTGGCGGCGCTGGTCCTTTTCGGTGCGATCTCGACCATCGCTCAACGCAACCTGATTTCCGCAGTCATGTCGCTGGTCGCCACGTTTTTTGGCCTGGCCGGTCTTTACGCCACGTTGTCGGCGCACTTTCTGGCAGCCATCCAAGTGCTGGTGTATGCCGGCGCGATCATGGTGCTGTTCGTGTTCGTCATCATGGTGCTCAACCGGGACGAAATCGAGCGCGTATCGGATCGGGGTCTGCTCGACAAAGCCGTTGGGGCGGGCGCGTTGGTCTATGTGGCGGTGAGGCTGGGTGAGGTCATTGCTTCCCCGGTTGGGCCTGTGTCAGGCAACCACAAGCTGCCCGCAGACTTTGGGACGGTCGCGAGCATCGGCGACTACTTCTTTACGAAGTTTCTGTTTCCGTTTGAGGCGATTTCCATCCTGCTTCTGATTGCGGTCGTTGGGGCGGTCGTGGTCGCGCGGTCCGTCGTTTCCCGTCCGACGACAGGGTACGACGTGCCCAAGGCGGCACCTCACACTGGCGATGGCGACGGAACACACGGAGGCCACTAAACATGCAGCCCCTCGTTCAGAACCTCTTGGCTGTGTCTTTGCACCACTATTTGATTTTGGCGGTGGCGCTGTTTGGCATTGGGACTTTCGGCGTGTTCATGCGGCGCAACGCGCTGACGACGCTGATGTCCATCGAGTTGATCTTGAACTCGGCCAACCTGACGCTGCTGGCTTTTGCGCGGTCTCACCAAGACATGCGCGGCCAAGCCTTGGCGCTACTTGTGATCGCCGTGGCTGCGGCAGAGGCGGCGATTGGCCTGGCCATCGTGGTCGGCGTGTTCAGAAATCGTCACAACACCAACATCGATGAGCTCAACCTGCTCAGGTATTAGTTCCCAGGAACCAAGGCGATGACCGAGCACTTTCCTCTTTATCTCATCATCGTGTTGCCGCTGCTTGGGGCAGCGCTCAACCTGCTGTGCGGGCGGCGTTTGGGCAACACGTTTGTGAGTTTCGTTGCAATCGCAGCCGTGGCAGGCGCGGCACTCGTGGCCACAAAGGCCGTGTGGGGAGTCGCGACCCAAGTTCCCCCGGGCGGTGCGCTGATTGATCAACTGGTGTCCGGCGATTGGATTGTGGCCGGGGACTTCAAACTGTCGGCTGGGCTGCAACTGGATCGGTTGTCGTCGGTGATGGTTTTGGTTGTGACTTGGATCGCGCTGCTTATCCATATCTACGCGACCGGCTACATGGAGCACGAGCCCGACTTCGCGCGATTCTTTGGCTATCTGAACCTGTTTACGGGTGCGATGTTGATTCTGGTCCTGGGAGATTCGTTGCCGATTACGTTCATCGGCTGGGAAGGCGTCGGTCTCGCGAGCTATTTGCTCATCGGTTTTTGGTACGAAGAAGACAAGAACGCGACCGCCGGACGCAAAGCCTTCATCGTGAACCGCATCGGAGATTTCGGCTTCTTGCTCGGAATCTGTCTGCTCTTTGCCGTCGCTGGGACGGTGAAGTATTCCGATTTTGGGAGTCTGCTTGGGGTGTTGAAGACGCCCTCTTTGTTCAACTTCCCCGTCGGATATTGGATCGGGATTCTGCTGTTTGTCGGTTGCGCAGGAAAGTCTGCGCAGATTCCTTTGTATGTGTGGCTCCCGGATGCGATGGCGGGTCCGACGCCTGTTTCCGCGCTGATTCACGCGGCCACGATGGTCACGGCGGGTGTGTATGTGGTCGCTCGGTGCCACGACATCTTCGACACCACGCCCGAGGCAGTGAAAATGACCGTCTCGGCTATCGGCGCGCTGACGGCGTTGTTCGCAGCCACGATTGGCATCGTGCAGCGCGATTTCAAGAAAGTGCTCGCGTACTCCACCGTGAGTCAGCTTGGTTTCATGTTTGTGGGCGTCGGAACGGGTGCCTATGTTGCCGGTCTCTTTCACCTTGTGACCCATGCCTTTTTCAAAGCCGGTCTGTTTTTGGGGGCCGGTTCAGTGATGCACGCAATGGGCGGGGAGGGCGACATCACGAAAATGGGCGGGCTTGGCAAACACATGCCGGTCACGCGCTGGACGTTCTTCATTTACTGCTTGGCGATAGCGGGAATCGTCCCCTTTGCGGGTTTCTTCTCGAAGGACGCGATTTTGGCCGGGGCGTTTTCTACGTCCTTCCAGATGGCGGAAACGATGAAGCCGTGGCAGGCCGCCATCGTCGGGATGTATCCAAAACTCCTGTGGGGAATTTTGGCGACGGCGGCACTGTGTACGGCCTTTTACATGTGGCGGCTCTATTTCGTGGTTTTCACCGGGGAGTTTCGCGGCACCAAAGAACAAGAACACCATCTGCACGAGTCGCCGCTGTCCATGACGCTGCCGCTTGTGGTGTTGGCTGCGGGCTCCGTGGTGGTGGGTCTGTTTGGTGTGCCCGAGATCCTGGTTCATGGTCTGCCCAAGGCCGCCCAGCATGTGTTTACGTTCTTCACCGAGTGGCTGAGTCCCGCCGTGGTGCCGCTCTCTCCCGAGTTCCCGCCGCTTGAGCATTGGAAGGAATGGCTACTCATGGCGATTGCGCTGGGGATTTCGGGTGCAGGGATTGGTCTTGCTGCAAAACTGTATCGGGGCGGCATTTCGGAGCAGGCGGAATCCCTGAAGCGGTCGCTTCCGCGTTTGCACAACCTGCTGTGGAACAAGTATTTCGTCGATGAACTGTATGCCCTCCTGTTTGTGCGTCCGCTGGCGTTCGTCTCGAAAGTGCTGTGGAAGGGGGCCGACGACATTGTGGTGGATGGCGGACTGACCAAAGTCGGGCCGTTCTTTGTCGATGTGTTCGGAGCGGTGGCGCAGCGCGTGCAAAACGGGGATGTTCAGCGATACGTCATCGGCGTCATGGTCGGTGCGGCGGGAATCCTGTTCGGTTCGACGTATTGGCTGGCCTACCAGGGAGTTCAAGGTCACGTCCAAGTGGACAAACGGTTGGTCACGCTCAAGCTCGGCGACGACCGAATGAGGCAGGGCCAGCTCATCTATTCCATCGACTGGGATGGCGACGGAAAGTTTGAAGACACCAATGTTCGCTTCAACAGAGAAATCAAACACGAGTACTCGAACGCCGGGAATTACAAGATCATTGTCGAGGCTCGCGACCCTGTGTGGAACATGGTCAAGCGTTCGGATGACTGGTTCTTCGGCGCGACAGTTCCCCTTGTGGCTCGGGTTGAGTAGGAGAACTTCATGGGCATGATCCTACCCATCGTGACGCTGCTGCCTCTCGTCGGTGCGCTGCTTTGTTTGGCGCTTCCGCAAGAGGAACCCGAGCTTCATCGCAGCACGGGTTTCGGCGCGTCTCTGCTTACGTTTTTTGCGTCGTTTCTGCTGTTGCCCGGTCTGGACCCGGCCAAGATGAACCACGAGGTGAAATGGACCTGGGTCGAGTCGCTCGGCATCCACTTTCATTTGGGTGTGGACGGCATTTCCATTTGGTTGGTGATGCTGACGACGTTCCTTCTGCCGATTGTGTTTCTGTCCACGCGAACCGCCATTACGAACAAAGTGCGCGAGTTTGTGATCGCGACGCTCGTGCTCGAAACCGGCATGCTGGGAGCCTTTTTGGCGCTCGACCTGTTCGCGTTCTATGTCTTTTGGGAAGTGATGCTGATTCCGATGTACTTCATCATCGGAATTTGGGGCGGAGAGAAACGGCTGAAAGCGGCGATCAAATTCGTGATTTTCACGATGGTGGGATCGCTCCTCATGCTGGTGGCGATTCTGTACGTCGTGGTGAAAGTGCAACAGGTCACGGGAGAGTGGTCGTTCTCGCTGGAATCTGCGCAGAAATTGGTGCTGACCAAAAAAGAGCAGGTCTATTTGTTCCTGGCGTTTGCGCTGGCGTTCTGCATCAAGGTTCCGCTGTTTCCTCTGCACACCTGGTTGCCGCTTGCGCACGTTGAAGCGCCGACGGCAGGGTCTGTGATTCTGGCCTCTGTTCTGCTCAAGTTTGGGCCGTATGGTTTGATTCGTTTTGCGATTCCGGTGTTCCCACACGCGGTCGAGGTCGTTGCGCCGTGGCTCGCGCTTCTGGCCGTGATTGGTGTCGTGTACGGGTCTTGTGTTGCGTATGCACAGGACGACGTGAAAAAGCTCATCGCGTACTCGTCGGTGGCGCACATGGGTTTTGTCGTGTTGGGTTTGGCGATGATGAACAGCCGGTCCGTCAACGGAGCGATCTACCAATGTTTGGCGCACGGAATTTCAACGGGCGGTTTGTTCTTGTGCGTCGGCGTGATTTACGAACGGAGACACACGCGGAAAATGGCCGAATTTGGGGGTCTGTGGAAACGGATGCCACGGTTTGGAGCGACCTTTCTGCTCTTCACGCTGGCCTCGGTCGGTTTGCCCGGTCTGTCTGGTTTTGTTGGAGAGTTCTTGGTGCTTCTCGGCACGTTTAGCGCCAAGGAACGCGGCTTTGGAGGAGTGCCCCTTATGTCCGAACACGCAAGGCTGCTGGCGGTGTTTGCCGCGACGGGCGTTGTGCTCGGAGCGGTGTACATGTTGGGCATGTTCCAGCGCGTGATGTTTGGGCCTTTGCACAATCCGCAAAATCGAAAGTTGCCCGACATGAATGCACGCGAAACGCTGGTGATGTTGCCGATGATCGCGATGGCGTTTTGGCTCGGTGTTTTTCCGAACACGTTTTTGAAGCACATCGATCCGGCGGTCACTCGCGTCCTCGCTTCCTACAAGGACAAATTCGCTGCCGGAGCAGCGGAACAGCAGGCTCGCATGCTCGGGGAGGTGGACAAAGCGAAGCCTGATTCGCCGCCCGATTCGCCGACGGAAGGAGGCCCGAAATGACCTTCGATGTCACCGATTTGGTCCACAGCTTGCCGCTGCTCTTTTTGACGGTGGCAGGAATTGTCCTTCTTCTGCTCGATGCGTTTTCACGCACGGTGCTTGTGGGAGTCGAGCAGCATCTCAAGATGCCATCGGAAACCAGCGAAGCGGTGGCTGTTCCGCCTCCTGGTTCGCGCGCGTACCTCATGCCGGTCACGGTGTTGTTTCTGCTGGTGACGCTCGTCATGCTCGCGTGGCAGGCGACCACGCTTCCCGAAAACGGAGTGACTCTGTATCAGGGGATGCTCCATGTGGATCGGTTCGGCTTGCTCGTGAGCGGCATCTGCGTGCTGGCGGCGATGCTGGGCCTTCTGTCTGCCCCCGCGTATTTGAAAGCGCACCGAATGGAGTTTGGCGAGTTTTACGCGCTCATCACGTTTTCGCTGGCGGGGATGCTCATCCTGATTCAGGCGGCGGATTTGGTCACAGTGTTCTTGGGCATCGAAACCATGTCCCTTGGCGCGTATGTGCTGGCAGGATCGGGACGGCGGTCGCCGCGCTCGGCGGAGGCAGCGATGAAGTATTTTCTCGTCGGTGCGTTTGTGTCTGGCCTGCTCATTTATGGCATTGCGCTGATCTACGGAATGACGGGTGCCACCGCGCTTACGAACATCAAAGACGCCGCGATGACCCGAGGTGCCGCGCCGCTCTTTTACATCGGTTGGATGCTGATTTTGGTCGCCTTTGCCTTCAAACTGGGTGTGGTGCCGTTCCACATGTGGGCACCTGACACCTATGAAGGTGCGCCGACTCCGGTGACTGGTTTCATGATGTCGTGCATGAAAGCGGCGGGCTTTGCTGGGTTGATTCGTCTTTTGCAGGGCACGCTGCCCGTGCTTGCGCGGGACCCGTTCACCGGTTGGACGTTCGTGTTGTCCTGGTTGGCCGTTTTCACGATGACGCTCGGGAATTTGGCCGCGCTCAAACAAGACAACGTCAAGCGCATGCTGGCGTATTCGTCGATTTCGCACGCCGGATATTTGCTGGTCGGCGTCGTGGCGCTCGGCACCATCGGAGATGCCGCGCGAGGGCCGCTTCTGTTCTATTTGGCATCGTATGCCGTGACGGTTGTGGCGGCGTTCGGGGTGGTTGCGTGGGTGGGTTGTGACGATCGCGGCGAAGAGCGCACGCGGCTGTCGGATTGGGCCGGTTTGGGCAAACGAGAACCGCTCGCGGCGTTGCTTTTGACCCTTGCGTTGCTTTCGCTCGCGGGTTTTCCTCCGACCGCAGGTTTCTTTGGCAAGTTCTATCTGTTTCAGGCCGCACTCAAAGAGGACAAGCTGCTGTGGCTGGTTCTTGTGGCGATCGCGAACAGTCTGGTGTCGGTGTACTACTACCTGCGCGTCATCACGACAGCGTATTTCCGAGACCCACCGCCGCATCCCAGCACGACTCCTTTGCAATCGAGCGCGCTGCGCCTGGGTGTCATTGTCGCCACGTTGCTTGTGCTGGGTTTCGGAATGTTCCCCGGCTGGCTCTCGGCACTCTGCACGCAAGCCAAGTTCTAGTCTGTATTCCCACACAGTTTTCGGACGCACACCCTTGGTTCCGCTTGTTTGGCGGGGAGGTTTTCTTGCGCACGCTTCTGGCAGAAGAGTGGGTGCCGGTTGGGGGTCTTTTGGGAGGGCGTTAGGAGCCGCTTGGGAGGGCGTCGGGCGTGATGTGCGAAGTGGCTTCGGTTAGCCTGCGACTTCGTTGCAGGTGAAGGTGGCGGACAAGCCGCTGAGCATCGGCGTTACGGTGGTCGTGGCGGTCTGCATGACGACTTCCACTTCGATGTAGGAGGCTTTGACATCGGGCGGGAAAACGATGGGAGAGGGCGAAATTCCGGTGGCACCATACCAGGTTGCGTTGGCGAGTTCAGCGACGGTGGCAGCACCACGGTATCGAATGGTGGCCTGGGTTCCCGGAGGGGCCGAGACGTTCCAATACAGTTCTTTCCAAGTCGTTTTTGCCCCGCAGCCTCCGAAGACCTGGCGATAGATTCCGGCGCGTGAGGCGTTGCGCAACTGATATCCTGTCATGTCGCTGTAGGTGTAGGTACCCGCCGGTGGGGTCCACGTCGTCACAGCGTAGTTGTTGGTGGGGTCGATTTTGTAGGCTCGGTTGTTGCTGACGCCCCAGACTTTTCCGTCGTAATCGATCGCCGCGCCCGCCGTGGTTCCATAGATGCCGTTTGCCGAGGTCAAGAGCTTCTTCAACGTCATGCCAGTCGTATTGATGATGTTGCCGCTTCGGGGGGCCGCGTAGTCAGGCTCTGGGGCTGCGTCGATGTGCGCCATGCCGCCGTTGTGAACCGCTGCGAAGGCTTGGTTGTTTTGGTCCACGCCGATGCCGCGCAAGTCCATGCCGGTATGCACCATCTCGTACAGACCACCTGCCGGCACGGACGGACGAGACGAATCGGGTGGAATAAACCGGAACATCTTGGAATTGCCACCGTTTCCATACGAGGCTAGGTAGATGTAGCCTCGTGCGTCTGCGGTCACACCGTATCCGTCGTACGTCCAGCCTGTCGGTTTGGCGTAACGGGTGATCGTATCGTTGTTGGATACGTCGATCTTGGCAAGACCGCCACAGCCGCCTTGCGTCTGATCGCCACTCCACTCGTTTTGAGCCCACACGTTTCCTGCCCGATCGAGCACCAGCCCATATGGACACACACCGACCGAGATTCTTTTGACGATGGCACCCGTCTTTGCGTCGAGTCGGACGATCGATGCTGTGTTGTATTCTCCGATATACACATACGTTCCAAGCGATCCATCGACGCCCAGTTTTCCGTCGAAACCCGCTGCGCGTGGATACGAGCCGGCGGATAGCTTGGTCGTCCACAACACGCATTCGTCCGGGCTGTTCGCTTGGCTGGCCTGCCACCAAAACGGCGAAGCCGTCGTCAGCGGCGCATCCGATTCATACGTATCGATCTTCCCGTTTCCGTTGCGATCGACGCAGGCCGATTTGTCACCGGCAATCTTCGTCGCTGATGCCTTGGCCGCGTTGCCGCTTGCGCGGTTGGCAACCACCGCATCGCCACCCAAACCCACCGTCGTACGCGAAGGATCTGCGCCACCGCCCATATAAGTCACATACGCCGCCACTTGCTTCATGGAGCGCGTATCGACCTTTGAGATCGTGCTGTTACCGTTTTGGGAAATCCAAATGTACGAAGTCAGGTTGTTCATGTTCCCGGTCCCGTCGAGAATCACATTCCCGTTCGGGTCGATTTTCACGCCTGACGTGCCGCTGCCACCTTGATTAAACGGCGTGGTCGTCGTCGGTCCCGCCGAGACTTCCTTCAACGCCGGGCCCGCGTTGGGGTCCCAAGGTTGACCTGGCGTGCAAAACGTCGCGCCTTCCGGGCAAATTTCAGAACCACCGCTGTTCTCCGCCCCACAAGTAGCATTGAGCAACGCTGCAATGCTGAACGAATAGAGAACCAAATTTCTCATATCTTTACTCCTTTACGTTAACTCAATGAGTATAGCGCATCGTCACAGAAGCATGCAGAACGTTTCGTGTGTTTCCTATGTCGTCTTTGTCGTGTGATTCAATTTTATGCACACAGTGTGGGTATCATAATTGAATTATTGCTCGCAACAATCTCGGTGTTTTATTGAATTCAAGTCCTGATGAATATCGGATTTTGGATAGCTCGTGCGTGACCAATCGGTCGGCCAAAGGTCAATCGGGGAAGGCTTTGTCTTTGGAGAGGAAGCTGGAAAAACTGTGTGGCGAAGGCTGGGCTGTGATTAGCCCGCGACTTCGTTGCAGGTGAAGGTGGCGGACAAGCCGCTGAGCATCGGCGTTACGGTGGTCGTGGCGGTCTGCATGACGACTTCCACTTCGATGTAGGAGGCTTTGACATCGGGCGGGAAAACGATGGGAGAGGGCGAAATTCCGGTGGCACCATACCAGGTTGCGTTGGCGAGTTCAGCGACGGTGGCAGCACCACGGTATCGAATGGTGGCCTGGGTTCCCGGAGGGGCCGAGACGTTCCAATACAGTTCTTTCCAAGTCGTTTTTGCCCCGCAGCCTCCGAAGACCTGGCGATAGATTCCGGCGCGTGAGGCGTTGCGCAACTGATATCCTGTCATGTCGCTGTAGGTGTAGGTACCCGCCGGTGGGGTCCACGTCGTCACAGCGTAGTTGTTGGTGGGGTCGATTTTGTAGGCTCGATTGTGGCTCACCGACCAGACTTTTCCGTCGTAGTCGATCGCCGAACCAGCCGTTGTGCCATACACGCCGTTTGCAGAAGTCACGAGTTTTTTCAGCTTCATGCTCTGTTTCGGCAAGATGTTGCTGCCAGGCCCCGGCATAGCCGAATAATCCGGTTCTGCGGATGCGTCCACATGCGCCGAGCCGCCATCGTGAATGGCTGCGAAGGCTTGGTTGTTTTGGTCCACACCGATTCCGCGCAGGTTCACGCCCACCATCACCATGTCATACAGCCCGGTGGCCGGGACTTGAGGACGCGACGAATGAGGAGGGATGAACCGGAACATCGGATTGCTGCCGCCGTAGCCGTACGGGGCCAGGAAGACATAGCCTCGCGAGTCCACGGTCATCCCATAGCCACTGTTCGAGTAGCCCGTCGGTTTGGCGAAGTTTGTAACCTGATCGTTGTTTTTTACGTCGATCTTCGCGAGGCCTGGAGAGTCGCATTGGCAGTGCGCCCAGACGCTGCCTTCTCGGTCGAGTGCCAAACCGTAGGGACGCACGTTGATCGGGATTCTCTTGACGATCGCGCCCGTTTTCGCGTCGAGACGAACGATCGCCCTCGAATTGAATTCTCCGATATACACATACGTTCCAAGCGATCCATCGACGCCCAGTTTTCCGTCGAAACCCGCTGCGCGTGGATACGAGCCGGCGGATAGCTTGGTCGTCCACAACACGCATTCGTCCGGGCTGTTCGCTTGGCTGGCCTGCCACCAAAACGGCGAAGCCGTCGTCAGCGGCGCATCCGATTCATACGTATCGATCTTCCCGTTTCCGTTGCGATCGACGCAGGCCGATTTGTCACCGGCAATCTTCGTCGCTGATGCCTTGGCCGCGTTGCCGCTTGCGCGGTTGGCAACCACCGCATCGCCACCCAAACCCACCGTCGTACGCGAAGGATCTGCGCCACCGCCCATATAAGTCACATACGCCGCCACTTGCTTCATGGAGCGCGTATCGACCTTTGAGATCGTGCTGTTACCGTTTTGGGAAATCCAAATGTACGAAGTCAGGTTGTTCATGTTCCCGGTCCCGTCGAGAATCACATTCCCGTTCGGGTCGATTTTCACGCCTGACGTGCCGCTGCCACCTTGATTAAACGGCGTGGTCGTCGTCGGTCCCGCCGAGACTTCCTTCAACGCCGGGCCCGCGTTGGGGTCCCAAGGTTGACCTGGCGTGCAAAACGTCGCGCCTTCCGGGCAAATTTCAGAACCACCGCTGTTCTCCGCCCCACAAGTAGCATTGAGCAACGCTGCAATGCTGAACGAATAGAGAACCAAATTTCTCATATCTTTACTCCTTTCTCTTAATCTGAAGATTATAGTCGATTGAATGAACACATACTGAAACCGCAGATCGGTTTCTTGTATTTTACAAATCGCCTTTTGTAGTGCAACGGAAACATATGCACACAAAGTGCGTTGTGCTGAAAAATAATGAAAAAGGAAGATTGGGTTTGTCGTCTCGAAGACAGATCGGGCAGGTGTTCTGGAGAGGGCGATTTGTCGGACGATCTATGGAGTTCATCCACCTGTGATTACGTTACCTGATCCCTCAATCAATTTGCCGACACCACCACAATGTCGCGTCATATCTCCCAAACGATGTGCGGCTTTTCCATTGATGAATACGGTGCCTGAGCCCATTTGCGCATTCCACGTATTTGGGCCGCAGCAGGCCGCATGAATGCCTGGATCTTGCACGCGCAAAGCAGGCCGTCCGTTCACGTTCACATTTGGAGAACCAGCAATGGCCGGTCCAACACAACAATGGACGCACGCCACACAACCATGTCCATCGGCTGGAACTTGCGCTTTGTCACCAAGGCGTCCTTGAGGAGGCATAGATGAACCTCACTTAGTTGATATTGACGGTTGAGCCTTTGATCGTATTTGTTCCACTCGACTGAAGCGTCATGGTTCCGCCCGCTTTTGCCTCAAAGTTGCTGTCAGCTTTGATGGCATAGTTGGTCCCTGCATGACTTTTTGTGTTCTGAGAACTATCTGTCTCGATCACTTTTGCCTCAATGCGGACTTTCTCTTTCGCTTTGATCAGAATATCACCAGTTTTGCTCTCAATGGTGATTTTCTTGTTTTTGGTATCGATGAGAATGTAGTTTTCCTCTTTCCCATCATAAATCTCAATCTTGGTTGCCTCATTTCCAGCATCATTCAAAACAATTCTGTGTTTTGTGCTGGATTGTATCGTCAAACGCGGATTTGAGGCATTGTCGTTGAAGATCAATTCGTGGCCTTTTCGCGAGCTAAACGCGCGAATGTCATTCTTTTTGGGGTCGGCTTGACCACGAAAATCTGGGTGATCGCCATTGTATCGGCCTGTTTGCGAGCTGGCGCTGTTGTTGGAAAACGACGGTTTGTCTTTTCCGCTCCACAACGCGCCCATTACGACGCCTTGATTGAAATCTCCGTTTACAAAGGCGACCATCACTTCGTCGTCTACTTCAGGCAGAAAGAAAGCGCCTTGTCCGCCTGCGCCGGCACCAAATGTGCCAATGCGGCACCAGAAGCTTTCTTCCTGTTGTCCAGAGCCTTGACTGGCGGGCAGCGTCGGGAACTTGACCTTGACGCGGTAATCGCCACCATCGTGGACGTTGTCAGTGACGAGTCCGATGGTCATCGTATTCGCGTTGCCGCCGCTGACTTGACCTGCTTTCGTATCACGATCGGTTTTAAACATCGCGTCTCCTACAATCTGAAAGAAACCTGTTACTCAATGGATGCTGTGCATCCAATCATTAAACAAAACCACCTGGAGTCATGTTTCCAACACCACCGACCACTGGCCCAACCGGGACAAATGGAGGAGCAAATGTTGGAATAGGTCCCATCCCCAATACGTTTGTAACCTGTGTTGTTGTTTGCCACAGTTTGAAACACTGGTCAAACGCATCAGCGACGGAATCAAACAACTGTTTCGCATGCAATGCCGTCGGATCTCCCAAATTGGCCATCATCATTGAAGACAGCATACTTGCAGATACCGAAGCCGTGACTTGCGTAAGCATAATCACAGGACAAGGAATATTCGGTGTCGGAGGAGCCATCGGTCCGGGAAATGCAGCAAATGCTGGATACCAAGGCAAACCAGGTACTTTGATCGTCGCTTGGTACGTCACCCAGCCTGTGCTAATCGCATTTGCAATCGCATTTGAATACTTTATTTCAGACGGTGTTCCCTTGGGTGCAGAAGCCATAATGAATGGCATCCACGGCGGTCCGACTACCTGCCCGACTGAGGCAGTAACCGCATTCACCATGACGCCTGTCAGTGTAGCAATTGATTGCCACTGACTCCAAGCAGAACAAATTGCGCTGCAAATTCCATCGATATAGGTTGCGAACTGATCGCCAATTTTTTTTGCGGTATCTGTGTGGTATTTGTTGATCGTCGCTGGAACAAACATAGGAGGGGCAGGTGGGATACCTACCAACTCTGTCGTTTTGAATGCGCGAACGTACTGCTTGCCCGCTTCACCCTGCGGTTGTTTCCAATTCGTGGGCAACTTGGTTGCAAAACTAATGAACTTCGCCTTCGCGAGGTTCTGCATTACCGAGGCTTGCGGCGCTGGCATACGGTATTCCCCACTTTCAATTTACAATCATGCCTGGTCTTTCGGCAACGGGGTTGACTCATGACATTGGCTCATGATGTTGGCCCATGGCATGGGTCAAAAACTTGTCCGTTTGAAAACCACCTGTGTGTCTGAGAACGGTCTCTTAATCTTTCGGGCCTTCGAGGCCCAGCACACAAACGTGCGACCTCAAGCACACCCATCGTGGTACGATGAAGCATGCCCTTCTCTCCACAGCAGAACGAGGTCGTTCTATACCCTGCCCCATTTGTCCCGACGGAACACAACGAACTTGTCATCAGCAACCAGCGTGTCGCGCAGTTCGCTCCGACGGCAATGGGGGCAGCCCTTCCCATCGCGGAATTTCCGGTTGAGAAGATCCAATTCGTGGGTCGGATGACGGAACGACCGTCGGCTGCTCTGGGCATTGTCTCGATAATCGTCGGGTTTGTCTTTCTTATCGTCTTTGTCGCAAAAGTGTTGCCCGCCTTCATGTATGCCGGTGTAACAGACAAGACGGAAATCAACCTCGACGAAGATTCCGGCATCGAGGGCCGCGATTCCAACGATGACGATCCCTTCCTAAAAGAAAAGGCCAATGAAGAGGGTGTGCGCGAAAAGGCCGAGAAAAAACTTGCGAAAGCCAAAGCGATCAAGTTCGGTATCCCGACGATCAATGAAGATATCGTATGGGGCTGTGTGGCACTCTTAGGTGGCGTAATCGCGATATTTTTGGGTCGGCGCATGTATGGGAAACAAACCTACAATGTGTTTTGCCGAGTCAATGACGTGCTTTACCGGATTCCCGTTCTGAACGACATTCAGCAAAGCATGGTCGTCTCGACGATCCAGGCGGCACAACAAGCGGTCAAAAAGTAGTTTCCATCGAAAATCGATGCGGTTGGCCCTTTCAGATGTTCCGTGCAGCTCGCCTCGCTGCGTGGATCATCTGATAAAGCTGAGCCTGATCGTTCCCCCTGAATTGTTCTTATTTCCGACGAGGATTTGTGCAAGATAGCGCGCGATGAGCGAGCCTCTTGTTCAAGACAACCCCGACGACAACCCCGCTTTTTCGTCGCCGTGGGCTCGTTATTTGTCCTCGGAGCTAGACCGTCTGTCCCAAAACGGCCAATTGCGATCTGTTGAACCTGTCGAACCGCTCTCAGCGGCCCATGGTCCGATCGTTCGGGTGGCCGGGCGCGAACAGGTGCTGTTTTGCTCGAACGATTATTTGGGTTTGGCGAACGACCGGCGCGTGATTGAAGCGGCGAAGAATGCGGCGCACGAGGGCGTGGGCAGCCGTGGGGCGCGTTTGCTGTGTGGCAGCCACAGACTGCACAGAGCGCTCGAGGAACGGCTGGCGGCGTGGAAGGGGTGCGAAGATGGCGTGCTGTTTGGTTCGGGCTACCTGGCCAACATCGGTACGCTGTCGTCGCTGTTGAAACGCGGAGATACGGTGTTTTCCGATCGGCTCAATCACGCCTCGATCGTCGATGGCTGTCGGCTGTCGGGCGCGCAGGTTGTGGTTTTTCCGCATCGAGACATGGATGCGTTGGCGAAGCAGCTTCAAACGGGTACAGGAAAAAAACTGATCGTATCGGATACGGTTTTTTCGATGGATGGGGATGTGGCCCCGCTGCAAACCCTGTCTGCGCTTGCACAGACACACGAGGCGTTGCTGATGGTGGACGAGGCGCACGCGACGGGAGTGCTGGGAGCGGGCGCAACGGAATTTTTGGGGCAAAAGGGTCGGGTTCCGGTCGTCATGGGGACGTGCTCGAAGGCGCTGGGAACGCTGGGGGGGTTTGTGGTTGGGAGTCGTCTGCTGTGCGATTTTTTACGACAGCGCGCCCGGACGTTTGTGTTCGATACATCGCTGCCGCCTCCGATCGTCGCTGCGACGCTTGCGGCGCTGGACGTAATCGAACAAGAACCCGAGCGCGCCGAAAGAACGCGCCTTTTGGCCCAGCGCCTTTTCGAGGGTCTTTCGTCGCTTGGCTTTGCCGCGCTGCGACCCAGTGCGGCCATCGTGCCGGTGTTGTTTGGGGACACGCACACCGCCATGAGCGCGCAGGCCGCGCTTCGTCAAGCCGGGATTTTGGCGTTTGCGATCAGGCCACCGACGGTGCCACAAGGAACGGCGCGCATTCGGCTGTGTACGATGGCAACCCACACAGACGTTCACATCGACCGTGTACTCGACGCATTTGCGAGTTTTCCGTCCGAATGGCGGCGGCCAGATCCAGGCGACGTGAAGGCGCAACCTTCCGTGTAAGATATCCGCATGGCTTCGCGACACTTCTATCTGGGCATTGATCTGGGGACGACCAATTCCGCTGCCGCCGTGTTCGACGGCGAGCGAATTTCGGTGGTGAGAACGACACAGGGCATGCTGCTGACTCCCTCGATCGTTCGTTTTGACAGTCGGGGGACAACGATCGTCGGTGCGAAGGCGGCTAAGTTTCTGGACAGCGATCCAAAAAACACGCGGGCTGAGTTTAAACGGCTGATGGGAACCTCGACGAAACTCGATTTTCCGGCTGCAAAACTCGCGAAATTGCCCGAGGAGCTTTCGGCTGAGGTGCTCCGTTCGCTTCGCAACGACGTGAAGGACCAATACGGTTTTTTGCCGGAACAAGCCGTGATTTCGGTTCCGGCGCTGTTTGAACTTCCCCAAAGCGCAGCGACGACAAAGGCGGCTCAACTGGCTGGTTTTTCCAAGGTGGAACTCATTCAGGAGCCGATCGCGTCGGCGCTGGCGGCTGGATGGACGGCTTCGGAGGGAACGGGTTTTTGGTTGGTGTACGACTTGGGCGGCGGGACGTTCGATGCGTCGCTGCTTGAAACGCGCGACGGTCTTTTGCGTGTGGTGGGCCACGACGGTGACAATTTCTTGGGCGGTCGGGATTTCGATTGGGCGATCGTCGATTGGGCGCTCGAACAGATTTCCAAGCAGGAAGGCATCAAGCTGAGTCGCTCGGACGCCAAATGGGCCAGCGCGATCCGCAAACTCAAACACGCCGCCGAGGAAGCGAAAATCGAGCTGACCCGCAGCGAAAGCGCGGATCTGAGCGTCCCGGATTTTCTGGAATACGAAGGGCGCGCGATTGACGTTGCAGTGACGCTCGACCGCGCGAAGCTAGAAGAACTGACCACGCCGCTTGTGGCCCGCTCGATCGAGGTTTGCCGACGGCTGTTGCAGGTCCAGGACGCACAACACCTCACACGGATTGTTCTCGTCGGTGGGCCGACGATGATGCCTTGGCTGCGGCGCATGGTCGGGGAAGCGTTGCAAGCGCCGTTTGCGGAAGGCCTCGACCCGATGACGCTGGTCGCACAAGGTGCGGCAGTGTATGCGGCCACCGCAGGTCTGGACATGCAGCCGGCCAAAACGGATTCGACGACCGGTTTCAAACTCTGGCTCCAGTTTCCAGCGATGTCCTCGGATTTGCAGCCCTACATTGTGGGGAAACTCCTACCCGAGAGCCACGCCCCGGAAACGCTGCCGCAGCGCGTTCGCTTGGCTCGGTCCGACGGGCTGTGGCAAAGCGCAGAGGCCGCGCTCGATTCGGAAGGCGGTTTTGCGCTGCAAGTCGAACTTCTGCCGCGACGACCCAACGTGTTCAAAGTCGAGGGTCTTTTGGCGGACGGCAGCGTTGTGCCGATGCAGCCAGCGACGGTGACGATTGTGCAGGGTTTGACGATCGCCGATCCGCCTCTGTCGAGAACGATCGGCGTGGCCCGAGCGAACAACACCGTGCAGGTGTTTTTTGAAAAAGGCACACCGCTGCCCGCCCGTCGCACGATCGCTTTGACGACGGTCGAAAGCGTCTCGCCATCGACGGCGGCCACCAACAAGGATGAATTTGCCCTGAAGATCCCAATTGTTCAGGGAGAGTACGAACAGGCGCACCTGTGTCGGCTCGTCGGGACGCTTGAAATTCGCAGCTCGCAAGTGAAGGCCAGTTTGCCCGCCAGCTCGCAAGTGCAGGTCAGTCTCGAGGTCGATCGCGGGGGCCAACTTTCCGCCCGGGCGCTTGTTCCGACGCTGAATCAGCTTTTCGAGCACATCGCACGTTTGCTGGTTCCCGAGGCCACGGTTGAAGTGTTGGAGGCCAATCTGAAAACGGCTTCCGATCGTTTGGCCGAGCTTCGGGCGAGTGCCTTTCGACAGGGGAACCGGTCGCTCATCGAGCGGCTTCAAAAACCGCAGCATCTTTTGCACGATCTCGAACGCGACGTGAACGCAGCCAAAGGTGGAGACGCCGATGCTGCTCAAAAAGCCCGTCGGGCGCTTATCGAGCTGGACGCGCTTGTCGAGGAAGTCGAGCTCGAAAAGCATTGGCCCGAGGTGTCACAGAAAGCGATGAGACAGATCACGATCGCGGGCGTGCTGGTGACGCGATACGGTTCGGATTCGGAAAAACGCCTGCTCAGCGACGTGGTTTCGTCGGTGGAAAAAGCGCAAGCCCGGCGGGACATCAGCGAACTTCAAAGGCAGCTTCGGCTGGCCGATGAGCTTGCGACCGCTGCGTACTATCGCAATCCCGACGTGTGGGAAGACGAGTTTCAGTCGGCGCTCTCCCACGTCGAAAGAGCCAGCGACCAAGCACGAGCCCAAAGTCTGGTTCAGCAGGGCCACGAGGCGCTCGCGGCAGGCGATACGAGCAAACTGCGAGAAATCGTTGAAAAGTTGTGGAAACTACTGCCATCCTCGCCGGAACAGCGACGGAAAGGCTACGATTCGGGCGTCCGCTAAATCGCCCCGTCGAAAGTGCCCAGAAAACGCAGAACCTGCGGCAGCGTCGGGCAACCGCGCCGTCCAAAATCCCCGCATTTGAGGGCTGCCGCCGCGCTGGCAAAACGGATCGCCGACAACAAGGCGGCTTCGTCGTCAGCTCGGACGTCTGTTTTTGGGGCTGTTTGTCCGGCAGCGTCGAGAAGCGCACATACAAGTGCTGCGTGAAACGTGTCGCCACACGCGGTTGTATCGACCAACGTCGGTGGTGCAAAGGCGGGCAAGGTTCGCAGTGCTTGCTGTTGCAAAAACCAACAACCGCGCGCCCCGAGGGTCACGATCACCTTGCCGTTGGTTTTTTTCGACAGTGCGCGCACCGCTTTTTCACCGTCGGAGTGTCCGGTCAGAAGCGTCGGAAAGGCCTCGGAAACGACGCACAAATCCGTCAGTGCGAGCAGCTCCTCGACCAGCGGCAAGGGACGATCCAAATCGACGGACACCAGCACACCCAAGTCGCGCGCCCGTTTTGCGGCTGCGACGGATGCCGTCGGAAAACACAAATCGACGTGAAGAACTCGAGTCTTTGCGAGCGCCTCGTCCGAGAGAAAATCCGCTGAAAACGACAACGCCGGATCGCGCCACTCGACCACCGAACGCTCGCCGGTTTTGTCGCACAAAAGGACGGCGGACCGCGTTTTCGCTCCCTCACAACGACGCACAAACGAAGTGTCTACACCCTCTTCAGACAGTTCATTCAACAGAGCCTGCCCGGCGTCGTCCATTCCGATCGCGCCCGCAAATCGAACCCGCTTGCCCAGCCTTGCTGCCGCGGTGCAAGCCGTTGCAATTTGGCCGCCTGAAAGCACTTCATGAGCGAGCGCAGAAACCTTGCTTGGCAACGTTTGGTGAAGCAAAACCGGCAAACGATAAACCAAATCGATAGACGATTCGCCCAAACCCAACAAATCAAACGGTCGGTCCGCAGTGGCGCGTAAGGTAGAAAGGATCATGCTTTGGACGTAAGTGAGTTTGAATCGAGAAAACTACTTCTGCTGTGTTTCAAAACAACCGATATCGTACTTGGCTCCGCTGGGTCTGGGCTGATTTGCCATATCGATCGTTGGGAAGAACTCACCGAATCTGGGTGATAGTTGGTCTATACAACATCTTCGGTTGGCTTCCGTATTTTGAAGAGTAAAATCTTCCGAAAATACAGGATCGTATCTGCGCAACGTAGCATCGCGATACGAATCGACAAGACCGATGGTCGAATCCGAGAAATCACAGGTCGCTCCACCGACAATCTGCGTATCCACGTTCATTCGATTTCCGACGATAATGTTGTTTGTTACCTGGGCGATGATGCCATCGTGGATGCAATAGATCGTTCCGGGTACTCCTGCCGAAGCACGACCGTTATATACAATCGTGTTAAAACGGATTCTTTGAAATCCTGGTTCGATTGCATGGCCGACGGAGAGCGCAACATCCGTATTGCCAGCGATCAAGTTATTTTCAATGGTAATCCTGACAGGATGATCTCGATAATCCCAAGTTTTGATCACTTTGCTGTGCGCACCATCAGCGTCATTGGACAATGTCTCTGCCACTGTAGATTTTCCAATGACACTTTGTGTGATCCGCACATTGCAGCCAGACAAATCGATTGCAAACATCTTGGGGTTTGGAAAAGAGGTAGGTGTGTTTCCACGAATGTTGCTACGTAGAACATTCAGTTCAGGCGTCTTTTCCTTGTCCGAGGCTGAACACTTCAAAACGTTGGTATCAACATTCGTTTCGATGATTTGAATCTGGTCGAGCGTAACTTTGGCATCGCCGGTAACGTCAAAAAAGGCGTTCTTTCCCATGAGCATCGCCATTTGCTTTTTGCCTTTTCTTGGTGCCCCGACAAAATGAAAAGAACCATTTGAAATTGCAGAGAAAATGGGGTTATGGTTGTTTCCTATAATTCGGATATATCGACGCTCCTTCTCCTGTGCGATTGTGTACGCCCGATTTGTTGTGCACACCGGTTTCGAGGGATCAAAACCGAAATTCAAATCGGAGTCCTTGCATATCCCGAGGTCTGTATTATCCACATACACAACTCGCCCGGTGCTGCTGATCCCATTGGCTGCGCAACTTCCGGCCAAACCCTCGGTTAGGTCGCCTTCCCGTATACACACAAGCGAGTCTGTGCAGACAATTCCATTTTCACATTTAAGCGTACCCTCACAATCACTGTGTTCTTGGCAGGGCCGGCAAGAGTTGTAATCGCAAATCGGGCGTTCAGATGGGCAATCAGAATTTTGTTTGCATTCAACGCATTTGACAATGCCTTCCAATTCAGCACATTGTCCGTTCGTGTTTTTCCAGAAACCAGAACACGACTTGTCTGTTGGATCGTCAATCAAGCACGGCGCACAGCGATTGTCTTCCATATTGCACCGACTGAGTCGTTCTGAAGTACAGTCAGAATCTTTGTAACACACATTGGGTTCTTGAACCCTGCAAGCGCGCTGTCTTGTGTTGCAAATCAGAACCTGATCGATTTCACCCTTTCCGACGCAATCTTTGTCCGTTAGACAATAAAGTGGATCGGGCTGAACACAGCTCGCAACAAACAAGAACAAGACACTGAACAAACAGAGAAATGCGGGGAACGCCAAAGACACGCAACGGCTCGCGAGTGGTGTTTCGCGAAATGAGGCCCCGAGGTGGCCTCGGTTTCGAGTCTCAACTGTGGTGCTCATACCCCCGAATCCTATCACGAGTGCGGATACCGACGGCGAAGCGAAGCACCACAGCCTGTTTCAAAAATGTGGATGCGAGATGTCAGACCGGGTGCGTGGAAAAAAAATCTCGAGTCGGCAGGGCTGGAATAACTTGGGGCCATGTTGCGGTTTTTGCTTTCCAGGGTGAAGTCGTGGGCAGTTGCGGGGCGGTTGTCGTCGGGGATTGTGCGGCTCTGCAAAAGAAGGCCCGGTGCTTGGGTGGTGGGTTTTGTGCTGTTGGGTTTGCTGTCGGCGTGGCCGATTTCGGGCCTGTCGTTGCGGACGGATTTCACAGAGCTTTTGCCGAAAACGCACCCGGCAGTGCAGGCGATCCGAGAAGTGTTGCCTCGGCAAATCAGCTCGACGAATTTGGTGCTGATCGTCGAAAGTCCTGACCCTGCGCAAAATCGCCGGTTTGCAGAGGCGTTGCGGCCCAAATTTCAAGCGCTGGTGGGCTCGCTGTTTTCGGAAATCACAGTCGAGCCGGACACGGAAATCGCGGATGCTGCGGCGCGGCACAAATGGCATTACGCAGAGCTTTCGGAGATTCGGGAGGCGAACGCGCTGCTCGAACGGCTGTTGGGGCAACGATCGAATCCGCTGCTTGTCGATTTGGAAGGAGATGCAGAGGCCGAGCTCAGGAAGATTCGGGCGGACCTGGCAAAACGACTGCCGACGCGAGATGGCCGACGGTATTTCGAGTTTCATCCGGCGACACAAAGCGAAACGTATCCCGACCCGCACATGCACCATTTGGGAATCATGTTGTGGCGGAGGGGAGCGGGGCTGGCATCGCTTGATGACCAGGACATGCTCGATGCGGTGCAGGCGGTGGTGTCGGCAGAAAAACCGCAGACGTTTCATCCCAAGATGCGCATTGAGTGGACGGGGCAGGTGGCCATGGCGCTTTCGGAACAGCGAGCGGTGCGGACGGATTTGACGCTGGCGTCTTCTTTGACGGTGCTGCTTTCAGCGGGTTTGATGTATGCGCATTTTCGGCGGCTGGCCTTGGTTGCGTTGTCGGTGTTCCCGGCGTTTTTGGGGGTGCTGTTTTCGCTTTCGGTGGCCAGGTACACGTACTCGTATCTGAATGCAAACACGGCGTTTTTGGTGGCGATCATCTTGGGCAACGGAATCAACACGGCGATTGTGCTTCTGAGTCGGTATCGCGAAGAACGCTGGCAGGGGAGGGACGCAGAGGAGGCGTTGTGTTTGGCGATGACGCACACGCTGCGTTCGACGTTTTCGGCGGCCCTGTCGGCGAGCGTGGCGTATGGCGCGCTGCTCTTTACGACGCTTCAGGGGTTGTCGCAGTTTGGTTTGGTGGGGGGAGTCGGCATGTTGTTCTGTTTTGCGCTGACGTTTTTGTGTTTGCCTCCGCTCTTGTTGTGGTGCGAACGGCATGTTCCGTTGGCGCTTGCGGGAAAACAGACGCCACCGCTCTTTGGGAGTGTGTTGCAGCGGCTCGGCAGGAGTCTGTCGCGTTCGCCCAGAACGTGTCTTGCGGCGTGCGGCCTGTCTGTGTTTGCGCTGCTGCCGGCGCTGCTGGCGTTTGTGAGTGCGCCGTTGGAATACGATTTCTCGAAACTGCGAACGCAAGACAAACACGTCGAGCGTCTGTGGCAACGCATGTACGACCTGGGTCTGGGCAACGTCGGCGCGGGTTTTATCGGGCGGGACGGCGTGATGTTGGCCGAGACGCAGCAGAAAGCAGAGCGGGTCGCGCAAGCGTTGCGTGCGCAGGATGCGCAAAAAGGGGAGGCGCGGGTGTTGGAAGCGGTGCGGACGCTCGAAAGTGTGTTGCCGACGCAGCAGACCGAAAAAATCGCGCTGTTGACCCACATGAGAGACACGCTGGATCGATACCGGAAGTTGATTTCAGAGGAGGAATGGCAAGAGCTGCGCGAGGTGCGGCCTCCTGACGATTTGCGACCCCTTTTGCCGCAGGATTTGCCGAAAAAATGGCGCGACGCTTTTACGGAAGTAGACGGGCAGGTGGGGAGGCTGATTGGGATTGATGCGGACCCGAAACGGTTTCGCGAAACGGATGGGAGAGAGCTGATTCGTTTGTCTCGGTCTTTGTCGGTCAAGGTGGATGGGAAGCGTTACGTTGCGGCCTCGGTTTCGACGCTGTTTGCGGCGATGTTGGAAGTGATCCAAACCGATGGGCCGCGCCTTCTGCTGCGGTGTTTTTCGTTGTCCTGTGCGCTTTTGTTTTTGATGTTCGGGGTACGCGCGGGGTGGCCTGTGCTTCTGTCTTTGGGAGTGGGTCTTTTGTGGCTTCTGGGAGGCGTGGCGCTGCTCGGTTGGAAGCTGAATTTTCTCAACTTTGTGGCGCTGCCCATCACGATCGGAATTGGGATGGAATACGCGACGAATTTGTGGGCCCGTTTTGTACAAGAGGGCGGGATCGTTCGGACAGAGACGATTGTGCGCGAAACGGGGTCTGCGGTGTGTCTGTGTTCGCTGACGACGGTTGTGGGCTACGGCACGCTGCTTTTGTCGCAAAACCGCGCGCTTCAAACGTTTGGGGCGTGGGCGTGCTTGGGTGAGGTGTCGTGTCTTTTTGCGGCGCTGCTGGTCATCCCGGCGTTGTTTCAAGTCAGCAATGGGAATGCGCGGAAGGACGAAACCGCCCCCAAACCAGAATCCCCCGAACCGCCTATCGCTTGGCCATGAGGGCCCAGAATCTTCGGGATTGGATCATGTGGTTGCCGCCGACCGTGCCTGTCATGTTCAAGTAGTCCTCCACAGCGCGGTCCTCTGTGACCTGCCACGGGGCCAACAGTTCGGTGACGTGAGAGACCGAACGCAGATGGGTTTCGACTCCGACCAGGCGACGATACATCGCGACGAGTTCCGCATCCCCTGCCTCATCCCCCGCTGCGATAAACGTCATCGCCATCACGCTGCCCGGAGGTGCCATGTCGTACAGGGCACGGCCTAGCTCACGAAGGGCGGCATCATCCAAAAAATACACAAGACCGATGAACCCAACCGCGAGTGGCACATCTTTGCGGAAGAAATTCCCGACGGTATCGACAAACGCTCGGGTGTCGCGCAAATCCGCATCCACATACCGCATGTTGGGCTTGTCTTTGAGCAGCTCGGTTCCGTAATGGACGTTGAGGGGGTCGTGGTCCGCAAACAGAATCCGTGCGTTTGGGAGTCGTTCGTTGAAATGTCCTTGCGTGGGCAAACCCGAGCCCAAATCCAAAACCTGGGTGAATCCCTGTTCGGCCCACTTGTCGGCGACAAGCTGCAAAAACCAGCGGTTGAGCTGAGCCATTCCGCGCGCATGCGGAACGTGTTTCAGCATCGCTTCGGCGGCCTTGCGATCGGCCTCGAAGTTGTACGTTCCACCCAGCAGGTAGTCATATACGCGGCCCGTGTGCGGCCTGGAAGTGTCCAAGTCTTTTTTCATGGGAGTTCGTCTTTCTTCAGGCTTTCGTCTTGCGTGTTGCGGGCTCTCCACGGCACGCGAGCGCGGCCTTTGGACTGCTGGGCTTCCTCGAAAATGGCGTGTTCGATGCCGCTGCGCAGGGTCGGCAGAGTGACCATGTTCGACAGGTCGATGGGCAGCATGGACAGGGTGCGCGCCAAGTCCTTTCGCATGCCGGTGAGCACGACTTTCGATCCCAAAAGCTTCGCACATTGGGCCATGCGCAAAAGGCCTGTTGCGATGTCCGCATTCAATTCTGGAACCCCGGACAGGTCGATGAGCACGGTGTGAGCGCGCTCCTTGACGATTCCGGTCAGCAGGCATTCCGTGATTCGGGCCGCACGCTCTGCATCAATCCGTCCGATCAGGGGAACCGCCAACACGCCCTCTCGGATGGGCATAAGGGGTGTGGACAGTTCCTGGACCAGGGTCCGCAGTTCCTCTTCCCGGCTGCGCAGAAGACTCTCTAGGGCCTGCTGCATTCCATCGCGGGCGGCTTGCGTCTCGGTGCGTTCGGTTTTCGCCAAGGCATTCACAAACGCTGCACAGAAT
Organism: Pseudomonadota bacterium; assembly: GCA_035328405.1. Classification (GTDB taxonomy): domain Bacteria; phylum Myxococcota_A; class Polyangia; order Palsa-1104; family JAEUJZ01; genus JAEUKA01. The sequence continues at coordinate 28,476 of DAOLIT010000056.1, forward strand.
GCGTAGAGGCCCGCGAACACGTGGCTCGCTGCCTGCCGCGCGACGGCATATTCGACAAACGCGGCGAAAACCCCGAGCGCCGATTCGACCGATAGACCTGCCTTGCCCAGCTCTGCGCCGAGCGCACGCACCTTTTGCGGCGCAGGAGAGTCTTGCTGGTCCACAAGAGGCATGTGCGCGCTGGCCACAAGCGTGGTCACGATCTGCTGTGCGATGGAGGGGTACCGAAACGGAGGCAGCGCGTGTCGATTCGCGAACGCATGTTTCTTCAGCGCGGCCACGGCGTGCGTCACAAGCTCTGCCTGTGCGTCTTGCAAGAAAACTTGCAAATCCATGGGAGTGGATGCAGCGGGGGGATTGGAAGGACTGTGCGAAGAGGACACGGGACAGCAAGTATACACTTTTTTACGGACGCCCGCGCCCATGCGGTCTTTGCAAAACCGTCAGGAAAACATCCTAAAAAAATTAGGGGACGGCGGGCTGCGCAAAAGGAACGTCGCTGCGGTACTCGATTTGCGAATCGACCTCTCCGGTCTCGCGGAAAAACGTCCATGTGCCGTCCCGCCGACCGTCCTTGTAAACACCTGCGGCTTTCTTCTGTCCGTTTTCCCACCAATCCAGGTAGGGTCCGTGCCGCGTTCCATCGGTCCTTTCGCACCAAGCCGACGTGTAGGTCGAAAACGCAACGCCGCGCGAAAGCCGCGTCCCCTTTTCGCACAGCACTGCTTTTTGGGGGTCCGTGATTTTGCCCGGTTCACCAAGCGGAGGCGGTTTCACGGTCGCGCATCCCAGCGCCCAAACACTCAACACGCCCAAAACGCTCGGCAGGCTCGGCCAACCCAACAGACGGAACATCGGCTTTTGTGACATGCGCCGCAGCCTATCACAACGGTGCCGAGGATCTCATTGCACCGGGATGAGGCGATCAGTACTTGTCTTTTCGTTTTCGCAGGCGGGCGAACAGCTCGGCGGGCGGTACGTCTTCGGCGCGTTCGGCGGGCCAATGGCTCAGGGTCGCGCGCAAAAACGGTTGCGTCACACGAAGAAACGGGTTCGTTTTGAGTTCCTCGGCCAGCGTCGAAGGCTGGGAGAGCTCTTCGACCTCACGCTCTTCGCGGCAAGCGGCCAGGCGTGCTTTGAGGTCGGCGTTTTCGGAATCGACCTGAAGCGCAAACTCGAGGTTCTGGATGACATAGTCGTGCCCGCCATAGATGAGCGTGCTTTCGGGCAGGGCCGCCAGCCGAAGAAGCGAAGCGTAAAACTCGTCCGCCGTGCCCTCAAACATCCGCCCGCAACCGCCCGCGAACAGCGTGTCCCCCGTGAACAGCAAACCCTGTTTGGGAAGGTAGTAGGCCACCGAAGTCCGCGTGTGTCCGGGGACGTGCAGCGCCACGACTGTTTCCCCCAGCACCGCAAATTCCTGCCCATCGCGAAGCCACCTGCGAAGCCCCGGAATCCGCCCCTTTCCCCATTCATCCGTGTGTCCATACACCTCGAGTTTCGGATATAGCTCGAGCAATTCCTCGTTTGCGCCGACGTGATCCGCGTGATGGTGCGTCGAAAGGATCGCCACCACGGGTTTGTCCCGCACTGCGCGCCGGAGCGTCCACGTCTCGCACGCATCGACGATCACGCAGCCCGGTTGGTCCGAGCTCGATAGCACATAGGCGTAGTTGTCTATGAGACAGCGGACGAGTTCGACCGTGATCATGCGGGCAGCACGCTTTCTGGTTCGCCCACATCGCCCGCATCGCCCGCCCACAGGGTTTGGCGAATGACCGACAGGCGTTCTTCCAACTTGTGAAGTTCTGCGATCTGTCCGTCGATTTCGCGTTGCCGCACCGCCACGTCCAGCCCGTGCGCCTTTCGTTCCAGAAGCGCGCGGTCGAGCATCTCGGAAATTCCCCGATGCAGCGCCTGCCCCGCCGCCGTCACAAAGTCCGCCAGCCGGGCCGCGAAGTCATCCACGATCTGTTGGAAGCGCGGCAAAATCGCCTGCGCCGCCGTTCGGACGGCCTGCGGGGCCTGCTCTTTCGCTTGGCGTTTGATTTCGTCGGCCATCCGGCTGTGGATGAGCACCGCGATCACCGGGGCCGCCAGCGTCAAAAGTCCCCCCACAAAGCTGTTCACAAACAGAAACACGCCCGTTCCCAGCGCCCCCAGCGCGAACACGCCCACGTCGTACTTGAGCGTGTCCACCTGCAAATCCACCCGCGTGTCTGCCGGTCCCAGTTCCGCCGCCAGCGTCGCCATTGCCTGTTGCACGTTCTCGTTTGTGATCTGGATGATCTGTTCTGCCAGCCGTTCCAATTCCGACGCCACCCGGTCGCCTTCCTGCTCGGCCCAGGTCTTGAATGTGTCTTGCAAAAACAGTTGCAGGTACTTGCGCACATCGTCGCTTGACGCTTTGTCGATTTCGGCGGGCAGGGCGTCGCAAAACGCCGCGACAAACTCCTCCAAATCCAGCCGCACCCGCGCCTTGATCGCATCCGACTCTGCCACGATCCGCGCCTGCAGCTGCCGCATCGTTTGTTGTTTGCCCGTCAGCTCCTTTTGCACTTTCGCGATCTTCGCTTCGAGCTCGTCCAAAGACAGCGTGAGCGACCGGGACTTGATGCCCAAGTTCTGCCGCAGGTACGCGCAAAGCCGTTGCCCGTCTCCGCTCGCGTTGTCCAAAAGCACCCGCCCGCGTTCATCCGCCAGATACCGTTGCAAATGCTGTTGCAGCTCGGGAATCCCGCTTTCCCCGCTTCGTCCCAACAGGTGCAGTTTCGCCGACACCGAAAAAATCACCGGCTCTGCATTCAGCAGCGGTTCCAGGTTGTCCCGCACGTACCGAATCGCCTCGGCTTTTTCCTCGGGCGACAAAAGGTCCGCCTTCCCGATGATGAACAGCAGTTTGTCCCGGCTCCTTCGCAAAATCCGCTGTTCCAAAAACGACCGTTCCGACTGCTTGAGCACCTGCGAGCTGTCCAGCAAAAACAGCACCGCGTCCGCCCTGGGGATGTAGTTGTACGTGATTTCCGCCCGCGCTTCGTTGATGTCGTTCACGCCCGGCGTGTCCACCAGCGTCACGCGGTCCCGCAGAATCTCTGCCGGCCACCCGACCTCCACGTACCGCGTCTTTTCCGCTTTGCTGCCCTCGATCGTCACCCATTCCGACAGCGCCTTTGGGTCCACCACCCGCTGCGTGTCGTCCAGAAGCACCGCCTTGGCGCACGGTTTGTCTGCATACACGATGTGGTTGATCGTTGCGGTCGTCGGAGTAATCCCCGCCGGAAGCACGTTCGCCGACAGAAGCGCGTTCACGAACGTCGATTTTCCGTGGTTAAACTCGCCCAGCACCACCAGAACGAAGCGTTCCTCTTCGAGTTTCGGGATTCGCTCGCGCAAAAGTTCCGACGTGAGCGTGTGCATCCCCGTTTCATCCGACAGCCGCGCGATGTCCCGCAGCACAGCCAGAAGCTCGTCTTTTCGCTTTTTGTGTTGCTTGGTCAGCACCGTCATCGCTTGTCTCCGCTTCCTGCGTCACCCTGCGCGCGGTCAGACGGCCCAGGTTCCTTGTCCCCCGACTTTTTGCCCGCTTCCTTGCCGACTTCCTTGTCGTCCAGAATCTGAGCCACCGCCGCATCGCAGTCTTCTGCGCTCTCGCCCCCGTCTGCGTCCCGCCCTGCCACGGTCAGGTAGTACTGGCTCCTCGAGAACCGCTGGAGCGCCCGGTATCTGCGCGCCAGCTCTCGGCTGTCGTCCGTTGGAAACGCTTTTTGCATCGCCAGAAGCGACACTTCCACGCTCCGCGCACACAGAAGGCCCGCCCGATCCGCCGTGATGTCGGCCCGCCGCGCCCAGGCTTGCAGCGTCAATGTCGCCGGTCGCACCGCCCACCGCGTCATCGTCCCCGCGTTGTGTTGCAGGTAGTGCAGCGCCGTCCGAAACGGCACATGTCCGTTTTGAATCCGCCCGCACTCGCGCCCCACCACGTCCAGCAGCTCTTCGTCGTTCAGGCTGTCCAAAAGCCCCTGGCTCAGCACGATGTACGTTTCGGCTTCCGTGCCCAGCGTCAGCACGCCCGACGGCCTTGGCATCACGTACACCGTCGGAAGTTCGATGTGCAGAATCTCGGCGCACCGTTTGGCCGCCTGCGCCACCCGAGCATATTTCGGCGCGATCGCCCGCAGCGACGGCCCCAAAAGTTCCGCTCGCGCGATGCTTTGCCACAGACGCCCCGCTTCGAGCAGCGAAAGCTCCACCGGCCTCAGCCGCCCGAGTGTCCGCAACAAGCGAACGTCCCCCGGATACGCATACGCTGCCCCCTCTCGCACCTGCGCCGCCCGCACACCTTTTTTGCGAGCGACGTAACGCTGAAAGTCAAAGTCCACAGTCGGCATGGGGAAGACGTTACACAACTTGCGCGCCGCTTTCCCCAAAAACCTGCCGCCAGGCCAGCGCCCTGTGCGAACCCTCAAACCAACCCGCCCCAAAAGCACCCCAAAAGCACCCCAAAAGCACCCCAAAAGCACCCCAAAAGCACCGAACAGCCCTCCGAGGTCACACAAGACCGGTGTGGTCAGACCCATGAGCACTCCGAGGTCACAAAAGACCGGTGTGGTCAGACCCATGCGACCTCCGAGGTCACAAAAGACTGTTCTCCTTCGACCCAAGCGCCCCGCAACCCTCGAAACGAACGATGTGGATGCAAAGTCCAAATCCCAGCGCGGACAACCCAACCGACCTGACTTGAATTTGCCCCCCGCTCCGGTCTTTGCATGGCCCTGCCCTGCCTTGACAAGCGTGATGATCTCCGCCAAGTTGCCTCCCTTTCCGATGCATTGCGCGTCTGTTGCCGGCGCGGCGGAGCTTCCAGTGATGTCAGATGTAACTCAGGCGGTGATCGAAGAACTACGGACCGCGTTTCCGCCACACGCACTCGACCCCGAGAACATGTTTTCGGAGTGGGGCGTGGGCTATACCGATGCACCTCTCTTCAAAAAGGAGTCGTGCGGGAAACCATGGGACGAGCTGCCGACGCAGTTTCTCGAATTCCATCATGACGCACTGCTCTTCCTGGGACCAACGGCGATTGTCGAGCTGATCCCGGCCTACCTGGCAGCGGCGCTGCGCAAAGAGCCTGCGCTTGATATGCTCCCGACGTTCTTGCTCAGCGTGCTCAACCGCAATGCCGATCCCCAACGCTTCGACGCACGGTTCGGACGATTGACTCGAGGGCAGAGGCGGGCGATCACGCAGGCGCTTGAGGTGTGGGCAGGATTGTTTGAGGATTCACCCCGCCGGCGCTCCATCATTGAGGCGCTGGAAAGTGATTGGCGAACAACGAGGTGCGGACAATGAAACGGTCTTTTTGGTGCGTGGTGATGGGAGGAATGCTTTTTGGCGGTGCGGTTGCTGCGGCGACTCTGAATGACTGGAAGGACGCGGTCAGCCGGGATGGTTGCGAATCGATTCCGTATGAGAGTATTCGCAGGACTTGCACGGAGAAGGGCAAAGAGGTCGATGCCTGGTGCAAGAGCAGCAGTCGGAGGATTGGCTGCGACGATCTCGATCCCGAAGGCCTTACGAGAAAGATCGAGAACGTCAAGCAGAAGCTCGCAGACCTCAAGCGGGAACGCGACGAGCTGTCGTCCAAGATCAGCAACGCGAAGGATGACAATGAACGCCGGGACCTCGAAGACAAGAAGAAGGCGAAGGAGAGCGAAATCTACGAGATCGGGAAGAAGGTCGAGAACTGGGAGGGCCAGTTCTCGAGCGAGCGGTCGGCCCTGTACGACCGCATCTCCAACGGCGAGCGTTGCGTAGGTTTTCGAGAGGAGGTCGCCAAAGCATTCTCCGACGCAAAGTCGAACGCAAGAAGTGAAAGCGATTCTGAAATCAAGGCCTATGCAGAGCGACTGATCTCGAAATGGGAAAGCCAGGAGCCTGGACACGCCACGGCGATCCGCAACTACAAGGAAGCCGTCGAGAAGTGCAAGCGGATGAAGTGAGCATCCAGCCGTTGTGTGGATGGTCACTTGTGAAACCGGTCCGTCTCATTTGCTGTTCAAATCCAAGCTCGACTTGCCGTTCGTTTCTGAAACGCGCTTCGAGTCGCCGCAAAAGGCGCCCGCCCTCGGGGAGGAGGGAGGGAGCTACGGCCAGATGCCGCGGTCGGCGTAGGCGCGGCGGATGCGGTCCAGGC
>DAOLIT010000057.1:0-32765 GCA_035328405.1 Pseudomonadota bacterium
AGGGATTTGAAGCCGGACAACGTGATGTTGGTTACGGAGTCGGACCCGGAGCACGGGACGCGGGAGCGCGTGAAGCTGCTCGATTTTGGGATCGCGAAGCTCAATTCCTCGTCTCAGGGGACGAACAAGTCCAACACGCAAACGGATGCGGTGCTCGGCTCTCCTGAATACATGTCGCCGGAACAATGCAAGGGCGGCGTGAACATCGATCAAAAAGCGGACATGTATTCCTTGGGCGTGATCCTGTACCGAATGGTCTCGGGGCGGCTCCCGTTCAATGCAGAGGGCGTCGGCGCGCTGATGGCGATGCACATTTACGAAAAGCCGCCGGATTTGCGACCGCTCGCGCCCGATGTGCCGCCCGATTTGGTGGCGCTCATCGAGAAAATGCTGTCGAAAAATGCGGAAGAACGCCCGACGGCGGCGCAGGTGCAATACGAAGTCGAACAGCTCGGCACTCGGATCGGAATGCCGATGCTGACGAGCTCGATGCAAGCGGTGCGGTCACAAATTCTGCCCGCCGAAATGATGCCCGAGGCTCCCCGTCTGAGTTCGACGCTCGGCGGGGCTTCAGGACAATCTACGGTGGCACCCCCGCCCAAATCAAAAACCGGTCTGTTCATCGGTTTGGGAATCGGAACACTCCTTCTTGCGGGAGGTCTTGCGGCGGTGTTCGTGCTGCGCAAACCGGACAAACCGCCCGTCGTGGTTCAGACCAAACCCGTTGAACCCCCGAAGGACTCGACCCCACCTCCCGAGCCAAAGAAACGACCCAAGTGGCAAGTGGACAGTGAACCGCAAGGCGCAGACGTGATTCGATTGAGCGACGGGGAAGTGCTCGGGCAAACTCCGTGGAGCGGAGAACAACCGGAGGGAACCGAGCCCGTCGAGGTGAAGCTGCATCTGACCGGTTTTTCGGATCGCAAAATCATGCTCAAGCCTGGTGCCGACGCTGCGTACAAACAAACGCTGAAACCCAAGCGCGGCAAAAAGGGCAAGGGCGACAAGAATCAGGAACCAAAGAATGATGGACCAGAGATCGCGGATTAGTGTTTTTTTCTCGTCGTTGTGGGTGGGCTGTTTCGCGCTGGCTCTCATGGCCTTCGCCTCTGCGTCGTTGGCAGCGGAACCGAGCGGAGACGACACGGTTTCCTCGTCGGACGCCTGTCTGACGGACAACTTGTGCAAAGGCCACTATGACGAAGCGCGCAAAGCGTACAAAGACAAGCGATACGACGAGGCCTATAAGGAATACAAATCCGCCTATGAACGGAGGCAGGCTCCGTGGCTCCTCATCAATGTAGGTAGGTGTCTGCAACGGCTTGGGCGCAACAAAGAGGCGCTCGATTTCTACCAACGCTATTTGAAGGCAGACCCCAATCCCAAACCGGAAACCGTCGTGCGTGTGAACGGCTACATCGAGCAAGTCAAAGCCGGCATTGTGGAAGAACCGGAAGCCAAACCCGAGCCCAAACCTGACCCCAAACCCGAGCCGCAAGTCACGGCCAACGTACCTCCACCTGTTCAAACTCCTGTTGAGCCGGAAAAGACCCCGGTTTACAAAAAGTGGTGGTTCTGGACCATCGTTGGTGTTGTCGCTGCCGGGGCCATTGCTGGCGGCGTCGCAGGTGGTCTGTATGCAAACAGGGGAACTGTGGAACAGGTGCAAACCAATCCTGCTGTTCCATCAGGAATCACGGTCTACACGCCTTCCTTTTAACAACTTGTCCGTTTGAGGAGGACTTTATGAACCATCGATTTTCTTCGCGCGCTTTGAGCGTGTTTCTCGTCGCTGGAGCGGGTCTTGCTGGTTCTTGCAGCCCGGATGTCAAGAACATTCCAGACAGCCAAATTCTGATCGTCGTCAACGTCAAGGGAGTCTTGACCAACACCAAGACACTCCAGGTGAAGTCTTCGCTCAACGGCAAGCCCGATCCCAACGGGATCAACATCACCAACAACACCACCAAGTTCGCGATTCAGCTTGCGCACGAACCCAAAAATTACGGCCAACTTAGGTTGGATGGGTTTGCGCTCGATACGAATGAGTGCTACCTCGCGAACGGGCAAGTCACTGAACAAATCGTCGAGGAAAAGACGTACTACGAACTCGACCTCACGCTCACTCCGTCCGCGTCTCCCAAGTGCAGTTTCTCTGTGAAAATCCTGAGCAGCGGTCAAGAGACCGTCACTTCCAATCCCATCGGAATCAGTTGCGGAGGCGGGCAGACAACCTGTTCCTATGACTTCCCCTTTGGAACCGCCGTGACACTCACCGGTTCAACCGGCCACAAAACGTATCCCGTTTGGACCAGCGGCTGTACCCCCCCGAATACCTACTACACACCGACTTGCACGGCCACGGTGCAAAAAGGAAACACCACAGCGACGGTAGATTTTGTCGGGCGGAACTGTACACCGGACAACGTCTGCCACTACCAGCCCCAACTCACGACAGGGACGCTGGTTGATGTGTGGGGATCGGATGCGAAGAACGTGTGGACCGGTGGAAGCTATGCTCTGGCCTTCCAATCGACAGGTGGTTCGTTTGCCGTCAATCCGGTCACTCCGTTCAATGGGGCGTCCGTTTCCGCTCTTCGAGGCACTGGGGCGACCAACATGTACGCGCTTGCGAACTCCAGCGCGGCTGGCTTGGTCAAGTGGGACGGCAGCAAGTGGAATGCGCAGATCGATTGGCCGAACAAGATCAACTCAAGTGCAAATGGGCTGTGGGTTGCGGGGCCAAGTGACGTATTTGTGACCGTCTACGATTACAATCAAAGCAAGCCTTTTGTGTACCGGTTTAACGGGTCCAGCTATACCAGCATGGGGCCCACGCCAGGGTCAGGAGAGAACTTCTACAGGATGTGGGGCGTGGGGGGGAATCCGGTGTTCATGGGCAGCAGCCAAGGGATTTGGCGCTACGACGGTACGTCGTGGACCAAAGACACCGGACCAACGGTCGGAAAGAGCTTGTCACAGGTTTGGGGGACTGCGCCCAATGACGTTTGGGCCGCGAGCAGCAACGAACTGTATCACTTTGATGGAACTTCTTGGACCCTCGCAACGGTAGACAACGGCGTGACTGTGTCCAGTATCCAAGGCTTGGGCGGAGGCAAGGGTCCAGAGGTCTACATGCCGTCGAGTGCGGCCAATGGACGAATCCTCCGGTACGCGGGTGGGAACTGTTCTCCCAAGTGTTGGACTTCGACCGATGTACCCAATGTAGGAACCTACTTCCGGGCCATTTGGGGGCCCGCAAACGATGATTTGTGGGCCGTTGGGAATAACGGGGTTATCTTCCACTACGACGGCACGACCTGGACACGTTCTCCATACTCCAAACCCAACGTGACCACGGGCACGCTGTATGGCGCGTATGGAACGACGGGTGCACAGGGGCCCACGGCAATGTTCTTTGGTCCCCCCGACACGTTGCTGAACGTGGATGATGGCAACCTCACAACAGGGACAAACTACGTTACGGCCCCGCAATACGTATATGCAGCTTACGGAGCAGCGTCCAACGACATCGTTGTGGTCGGTGGAAATGGTTTGATGCTTCGCTACAACGGAACCACCTGGCAAAACATCAACACGGGCACGACCAACACACTGTACGGAGTGTACATCAGTACGAGCGGAACGAAGTACTACTACGTTGTGGGTTCAAGCGGATGGATTGCGCGGACAGACTCTAACTTTTCGGGTTGGACACCGGGAAGCAAGAACGTTGCATGGACCAGTAGCTTCCGTGCAATCGGGGGTTCCGGGACTTCCATTGTAGCAACCAGCTACAACGGCATCTTCTATCGCACAACAGATGGGCTCAATTGGACACAAACACCGACGGGAAACAGCGAATCCTACTACGCTGCCTTTTACCATCCATACTTTGGTCATTTGATTGGCGGTTCAAACGGAAGCTTGCTCCGCGTGTCCGCTTCAAGCGGAACGATTTTCCAGACCTACCCAACCGGGACGACCGCTGTCATCTACTCACTCTGGGGCCCATCCAACGCGGGTCATTTGTGGATTGGGGGATCAGGCGGCACGCTCATCAAGTACGATGGTACTCTCTTTACACCGATCAAAACCGGCACGACGTTTTCCATATATTCCATATGGGGCAGCAGCCAAACCGATGTCTGGGCTGCGGGTGATTACGGCATGATTCTTCGCTGGAAACAGTAAAGTCTCTGCTGCCTGCTTTCGCCTGAGCCGTCGAGAATCCGTCTCATCAGTCCCCAAAAATTCCCAAGAAACCGAACCGGAAAAAACCCCCTACTTTTCTGCCGTGGAAGCGTCTTTGCGGCATATGATGCGCCTCGTTTTCCTGCCACGCAGGAAAGGAGCTTTTCATGCGTTCTGTGAACCGCATCGTTTCAGTGGGTTGCCGCCTTTTGCTGGCGGGAGTCTCTCTTTGGGGGTGTACCCACGCTCCCCATGGAATCGATCACCAAGGTACCGTTCCGCAAACCGTCGGAACAGAGATTCCTGGCCTTCCTCCCATCGATCCTGACGTTCAGTACAACCATGTTTTTGTACACAGAACACCGCAAGAATTTCTAACCTGGGAAAAAAACGGAATCGCAGCCAAGCCAGCCGGTGCAAATGTTCGTTTGGAACTCGAGCCGCAAAAAAGCGGAGCCTTGCGTTGCGAAAGTGAAGACATCGACGGTGGAATTGCCCAATTCGACAAGACATCCGGTTTGTGTCTGGGGCAAGATCCAGCACCAACAGGACTTCCAAGCGGTGTCACATACTACAATGGGGGTTCCTTTTACTTTGGAACGATGCTGTCCCCTGAACTCACACCCAAAGTTCCCATTGACCATGTGATTGCGTCTTGGAATGCGGTCACGCCGCCGGGAACCTGGCTGGAACTTCATCTGCGTGTGAAAACAGGGGATGGATGGAGTCGCTTTTACAAACTCCCGATTTGGGCAAGTGATGCAAATACCCTCAAACGCCACAGTGTGAAAGAACCTGCCGACCAAACGGGATATGTGGACACCGATACGTTTGAGTTGCGGAATCAAAAAACGGCCTCCTCCTATCAGCTTTCTGTCACTCTGTTCAGTGCAGATCCGACAAAAAGTCCGTCGCTAAGCCTTGTTGCTGCTGTCGCCTCCCGTGACAAAAAGGAATATCCTGTGCTCGGTATAGACCCATCCTCTTTCGATGTGTCTCTTCCGATTCCGCACCATTCCCAAGAACTCGCAGAGTACAAAAAGCCAGAATACAAAGAGTACGGCGGAGGTGGCCCCGTCTGGTGCAGTCCGACTTCCACCACGATGGTGATGGAGTATTACAGTCGTTTGCTCGGCGATTCTTCCCTGCAAAAAACCGTCCCACAGGTGGCCATCGGTTGTTACGATTGGGTATACAAAGGAACCGGAAATTGGCCGTTCAACACGGCCTATGCTGCGGAAGCGGGCCTTGCTTCATACATCACCCGGTTCTATTCCTTTGCGCACGCTGCTCCGTGGCTTCGGGCAGGCATTCCCCTTGTCATCAGCATCGCGTTCAAAGCGGGAGAATTGCCCGGCGCGCCCATTTCCAAAACGAATGGACATTTGATCGTCGTGCGCGGATTTGACAAAAATGGGGACGTGCTCGTGAACGATCCAGCAGCCCCCGAAGACGCTTCCGTGCCTCGGACCTATCCACGCGCAGCCCTCGAAGCCGCCTGGTCTCATTCCCATCGAACAGCCTACGTGATGTTTCCCAAAGCAGAGGTCTCTGTTCCCGCTGATCCAACGGCAATGTGAATCGGAATGTGAACGGGGATGGGAATGGGAAGCAACACAGAGGAGTCGTTAGCCGAGCGGTTCGTCCATTGCATCACGGATTCGCTGGGCGCGCATGGCAACTTGCGCGTGAAGAGACGGATATTGTGGATGATTCCTCACGAGTGACAAAAGCGGACAGAGATCGATCCACATCACATCACACAGACCTTCTGTAACGCATTGATGCAGAGAAGACAGGGCTTCGTCGGCCATTTGCGCAAAACAACGATACTCTGTCTTCACTTGCAAGAGCACGATTCTTCGCCGGGGATTGTCTCTATCACGCACGCCAAAGTACCGATCGAATTCGTCCTTTGTGAATTGCGTTGCCTCCGTTGGATTCGCGACTCGCTCCAGCAGCCGACGGCCACGCAGACACAAAAAGGAGTCGTCCGCTGGGAGAGAGAGCAAGTGACGTGCCCACACCGGATCTTTTCGCCACAGTGCCATCCGACCCCGGATCACCCACTGTCCCGGTATGTCGCGTGGATCATGAGCATCACCCTCACACAGCGTTTCGACGTGCTTCCACGCGCCTGTCAGGGCAAAAACACGGACCAAATCAGCCAGAGGTCGAAGATTCAGGGGATCGAGTCTGCATGCTGCATCAATGTATGCAACTGCCTCTGACAGGGGCCCACATTCGCACAAAATGCGCCCGAGCAATTCATGCAACTCCGCAAATTGGGGGGAAAAAAGGAGTCCTTTGCGCAGAGCGCGAACGGCCCCTGGAAGCTCCCCTGTTCCATGTCGAACCGCTGCCAACGCGGCGTATGCAGCCCCCTGTTTTGGTGCCACTGCCACCGCGTGTTCTGCGGCTTCGATCGCTCTGTTGCGATCTCCCTCCGAGCCCCAAAACCACACCCGCGCACAGGCTTTTGCGTACCCAATGCGCAGAAGCGGACTGTCTGGTTGCATCGCAAGAGCCTGTTCGAGCAGCTCGACGCTGTGATGAAAAAAGGCTGGGTCACTTCCTGTGTAAAGTTGTCTGGCTTTCAAGTACAGACTGATCGTTTCCGGGTCGAGCACGCTCTCTGTTTGGTGCGCAGAAACTTCTGTGGTCAGTGCCGCTGCAATCGACTTCGCAGCCTTGTGGCAAAGCGAGATGGCTTGGCCAAAAGGAATCTCAAAGTGCTGCGTCCAAAGCTGAAATCCGCTGTCAACCGCAAGCAGTTTCAGCGTCACACAGAGACTCACTTCTTGCATGACATAGGTACCGCAGAGGAAGGCCTCCACTCCCAGCCTTTTTGCGGCCTCAATCGCAGGTGCTTTCTTGGACTCCTTTTCGATCGCAGAACGCGGAACCACGCGCACATCTTTGGCTGTTCCGATCGCATCCGCCAGCGAATCCGAAAGTGCCGTAGCTAGATAGGAATGTTCCGCAGTCCCATGATTGTCTAGGCGACAGACTCCCACGGTTCGCAGACGCTTATCTGCTCGGATGATTTGCGTCGCATCAGGGTCAGTTTGCAACCTGTGCGCTGGGACAAATGATTGATGATCTACAGATAGGGGAACGCTCAGCAGAGCCCTCCGCAACGCCTCCGCACTTGCAAACCGGTCGTCACGATTTCGGCTCAGGCGACGAGTCACAAGCTCCACCATCTCCCTGGGAAGATCCGGTCGCAGCGTTGCAAGTGATCGCGCGTCTTCATATTGTCGGGCCAGAGCCATTGCTGTCGGCGTCTCTCCCACAAAAGGAAATTCACCGCTGAGCATCTCAAACATCATCACTCCCAACGAAAACAAATCCGCCCGTCCATCCAGAGGCACCGCTGCGAGCTGCTCAGGAGACAAGTACGCGGGGGTCCCGCTCATTTCTCCGTTTTGTCGGGCACCGTGCTTTGTTTGAGCAATCCCAAAATCCATAATGATCGTTCTCCCACCCCGCGAGAGCATCACGTTTTCGGGCTTGAGGTCGCAGTGAACGACGTCGGCGGTGTGGGCGGCGGAGAGACCTTCAGTGATTTGGGAGGCTAGGGTGATGACTTCGTGAGGGGGCAGGATCTCTTGCTTGCGGCTTCCTCGTCCGAGCCGTTTGGCCAGGGACATTCCGTCGATAAACTCCATGGTCAGGAAGTAGGAGCCCTCGTGTTCCACAAGATCGTAGACGCGCGCCATGAAGCGATGAGTGACACGGCGGGCCAGCCGAACTTCGTTGCGGAGTCCCTCAAGAATTTCAGGCGGATAAGGAATGAGGCGCTTGGGAACCTTCAGCGCAACGTCTTCGCCGAGTACCAAGTCGCGTGCCCGAAAAACAGTTCCGGCCCCCCCTGAGCCCAACATGCACTTGATTTCGTACCGGCGAGCGAGCAGAGATGCCTGCCAACTGGGGGATTCGCTCCACAGGAGGCTTGTCTGTTCGCGTTCCTGTGTGTCATGTACATCGGATGTTGGGTGAAGGTCGTTAGCGGTGTCAGGCTGGATCACAGGCTCGTCCCCCTTCATAAGCAGCTGCCTTTGATTTTACAACAATTGAGAGGATTGCTGGCGATGGAGTACACGTCGCAAACAAGTCTGGACTATGATGGAGCCATGCCGCGTCTTGTTTCCTACATCACTGCTACCTGGATTCTCTCCACGTCGGTGCCACACGCTTCTGCCGCGCATCGGTACTTCAAGATCACAGTCCAAGATTCGGCCACAGGAGTACCGATATCAGGGGTCTTGCTAAAAACAATTCACAAAGTGCGCATGGTCACGGATGCGAATGGCGTAGTCGCGTTCTATGAACCGGGTTTGATGGCGAATCGAGTCTACTTTACGGTCGAAAAACAGGGCTACCAAATGCCTGCGGACGGTTTCGGACTTAGGGGGCAGGCCTTCGATGTCACAGAAGGGGGAGTTGGGATCATCAAGTTGCCCAGGTCTATCGGTCCGACGGGGCCTGATGTCACCACCACATATGAATCACAGCTTGCATCGGGCTATGTTCCAGAAAAGAATGAGCGGTTCTGGGTGACTGTGCTCGATGGCCGAACAGGGAACCCTCTTCCATTGGCAGAGTTGCGGAATGGGAACAACGTGTGGGTAACAGACAGCGCAGGGGGAATCGCGCTTCACGATCTTTCTCTGCTTGGTCAGACGGCGGACTTCTCGCTACGCTCCCATGGATATGAGGCGCAAGAGGGTCTTCGCATGACGATTCGCGCGGGTGAAAGCACAGTACTGCGGTTGACACCACGCAACTTCGCAGAACGTCTTTACCGCGTAACCGGAGGCGGAATCTATGCGGACAGTACACTCCTAGGGCTTTCCACACCGACGAAATCTCCGCTTCTTGCGGGTTTGGTGCTCGGGCAAGACTCTGTGCAGACCACGGTCTATAGGGGCCAAATTTTTTGGATCTGGGGAGACACCAATCGCCCGAGTTATCCGCTTGGCAATTTTCGAGCAAGCGGAGCGCGATCGGACCTTCCATCTGCCGGTGGTCTTGACCCCGCAATCGGTGTGGATCTGCGCTACTTTGTAGGCGCAGATGGATTTGCCAAAGAGATGGCCCCCGATCGTACGGTTCCTGGAAAAGGAGTTACCTGGCTTGGGGGTCTGTTAGCACTTTCGGAGGAGGGAAAGGAGTCTCTGTATGCGACCTATGGGAAGTACGAGAATTTGAAACCCGCTGAGGAGGGAATGCTCAAATATGACGATGCACAGGAGGTCTTTGTCAAACTCCGTGCTTTTGGTTCGAGCGACTTGGTGCGACCATCGGGACACCCATTTTTTGCCGTGCATGATACCCGGCGCTATGTCTACTACCAAAATCAGGTGAGAATTCCAGCCCAGGGCGCAGCATTGGCCGATCCCTCTGTGTATGAGTCGTTCACTGCGCGCAAGTCGGATGGCAACATCGATCGCACGCAAGAGGGGGCCATTCGATATGAGTGGAGGCGCGGCGTACCTCGAATCACTGAAGACGATGTGAAAGCTGGGTTGCTCCGTGCGGAGGAGGCACTCCTGAACAAGGGCTGGGATGCTGCTACCGGAGAGTCTCTGTCATTCCATGAAAACAGCGACGTGGAATGGAATGAATTTCGTGGGAGATACGCGGGAATTTTTCTCCAGAATTTTGGAAAGACCTCATTGGTGGGGGAGATTTACTACGCGGAAGGGGATACCCCCATGGGCCCCTTTGTATATGGTCGGAAGGTTGTAAGTCACGATGTCTACAATTGTTACAACCCCAGACACCATCCCTTTTTCGATCAAGAGGGGGGCCGCCGCATCTTTTTTGAGTGTTCATTCACATCGATTTTTACAAATCTCAAAGAACTTACGCCACGTTATGACTACAACCAAATGATGTACCGGCTCAAGCTGGATGACCCCGCACTCGCGTTGCCCGTGCCCGTGTATGCGTTGGCGAATGGGGAGCTGCGGACGAAGCGTGATTTGCGTCCCTGGCATGCAAGCGGAGCCCTCGAAGCGAGCTTTCTTGCACTCGATCGTGCCATTCCCGGAACTGTTGCAGTGGGTTGGTCAGGTCCGTCTTGCAAGCCCCGTTTTCTATCGGCAGCAGAGCCGGCAGAAGTGCTCTTTTACGCATTCCCATCGGGCAGCACAGCTCGACCCGCAGAGGTGATTCCACTGTACGAATATGTGAATGCCATGAAAGATGAACGGGTATACACAGTGAACGCCGATTGGACAGAGCCGGGCTATGTTAGGACCCCTATACCGCTCTGCTATGTTTGGAAGAATCCACTCCCCGTAAAGTTCCCTGTTTTGGATCATTTGCCAACGCTCATTGCAGATGCGGGTGAGGACGCCTGTTTGTCCGAAGAAGCACCCGGAGAGGGGGCCAGTGTGGTGCTTCAGGCTGGCCGCTCTGTGCACACAGCCGGTGCGATTCGTGACTACCGCTGGAGTTGGGTCGATGGTGGTCCCAAAGAAGCCGTTGGAGCGACTCCGAAAGTCCACCTTTCGGCGGGCCTTCACCGCATCACGATGACTGCGTTCGGAAGTGACGGAAAGGAGCGATCCGACGATGTTTTGGTCAGTGTACAAAACCAAGAGGCTGCCGGTTGTGCATGCCAAACAGGGCAGGGCGGAAGGCCCCCCATGCTTCCCTTTTTGCTCTTTCTTTCTGGACTCTTGCGTGTGGTCACACTCTCAAAATCAAAGAAGTGAAAGTGCTCCTTTCCCATGTTCTGATTGGGACTCCTATCCACAGTCCACACGCACGACAAGAGACATGGCTGTGTCTCCGGCTGCACACCCCGCAAACAAACCATAGCCTCCCCCTTTTAACACCAATTCTTCGACGAGTTCTATCACTGCTCGGGCCCCTGTTGGTGCTTGAGGGTGTCCGTACACGAGCGGTGAACCAAATCGATTGATCCGTTCGTGCGGGAGTCCAAACGCGCGCCCGAGCAGCACGTCATTCACTGCAAACGGGTTGTGTGTTTTCCACGCCCCCACATCATCCTTGTTGATTCCCGCGCGTTCCAGTGCTTTTGCTGCCGCTGGGACCACTGCTTTCGGCATCCTTCCCACTTCTGCCCGGGCCTCCGCAAAACTCACCAACTGAATCGTAGTGTCCGGCTTTGCAGACAACCGTTTGGCGGAATCCTTGTCACACACTGCCAACACCGCATGTCCATCCGCAGGGTGTGTCTGCGAGCCGCTTGTTACCGTTCCCCCTTCCATCACCGGTCTGAGCCCTGCAAGCCCTGCTTTGCTCGTTGGAAACACACCTTCATCCGTAACGATCGTCTTTGCATCTTTCTTCTTTCCTACCGTTACGGGGCGCATGTACTTTCGTTGAAAAGTCCGGTCGTTTGCAAGTCCCTCCGCATACTGTTCATAGCGAATCAGAGTGACCTCATCTTGCTCTTCCCGGCTCACTTTTTCTTCTGCCGCCGACCGTTCCGCCGTTTCGATCATGGCATTTTTTGCAAAGGGGTCCCGCCCAAAATTGTCCCACACCCAATCCTCCGAAATGCCTCTGCCTCCTGGAGCGTTCGGGGCTGGATAGTACACGTGGGGACCGTTGCTCGTGCGGTCTGCGAGCACACCGAGCACACACGCCTTGCTCCCGAATTCCACTTCCAGCGCAACCGAGGACAAAGCACGCACCGAAGTTGCGCACGCTTGCGAAAAAGTCGGCCCAGTGATGATCGGATTCCCAATCATTCCCGCCAACCAAGGGGCACCGTAAAATGAACTCTTTTGCGGAACCGTAGTTCCTAAAAAGAGACCATCAAATACCGTCGCTGAAAGACCTCTATCTTTCAAAAATTCGCGTGTGACATTTGCCGCAAATTCCAGCGCATGTTCATGGGCAAAATCTCCCTGCCAACGACAGAAAGGGGTTGTGTAGTACGTTCCGTAAGGAATGAATGCACGTTCGAGTCTCATGTGTCTGTTTTCCGTAACGCCGCGACAATTTTTTCTTTCGTGATCGGGAGGTCGCGGATTCGCACCCCAATCGCATCAAAAATGGCGTTTGCAATCGCCGGAGCCGTTGGAACAAGCCCTGGTTCGCCGACTCCTTTGGAACCAAACGGGCCCGCTGGATCTTGCGTTTCTACAAACACCACATCTATTGGAAAGGACATCTCTGCAAGTGTCGGAATTTTGTAGTCCGTGAAGCTTGGATTTCGGATGCGTCCCTCGACGGAATGCACTTCCTCATACAGCGCAAAGCCGACTCCTTGCGCAAGCCCCCCATACACTTGTCCCAGCAGCGTCTGCGGATTCAGGACTTGCCCCACATCATGGGCTGAGACCATTCGCAGAATACGTACTTCCCCCGTTTCTTCATCCACTTCCACTTCCGCGCCTTGCACACCATACGCATAGGTCGCAGACATGTTCCCAATCCCTTTGTCCCAGTCAGGCAACTCGCTTGGGGGCTCGTAATAGGCCTCCTCTGTGAAAACCTGCCCTTGCATGCCCCGAAAGTGCAACGCGCGCAGAATTTTTCCCAAGTCCACACGCAACCATGGCTCATCGGGCACGTCGCAAAGCGACACTTCTCCTTTGCGCAACACCAGTCGATCGGGCGTACACAGCGACGGAATATCTAGGGCTTGTGGCACGTATGAGGGGTTCCTTTTCTTGTACTGCGCAAGTGCCCCTGCCACTTCAGCCGGATAGACTTCGGCTGCTGCGGCTAGCAGTTTTCGTTGCAACTTTTTGGCAGCCAGAATCGCAGCGTTGCAGCCCACAAATGCCCCCCGGCTTGCGTGCGTTCCTACATCCCACGGACAGGTGCTCGTGTCCGTTTGATTCACCACCACTCGTTCCGGTCTAACCCCTAACGCATCCGCAACCGACAAAACCAGCGCAGAGTGGAGCCCCTGACCCATTTCTACGCCGCCATACGACACATTCACAGTTCCATAATCATCCATCTTCAGAATGACGCCGCCACCGTCGGAACGATAGATGCGACCAGAACCCCCTACATGGATAAGAGAGGCCATGCCCACACCCCGGCGAACCCGTTTTTGTCTCCCCCGCTTTTCCGCCCAACTGAGTTTTTCAGCCGTCTTTTCCAGACACTCCCGCAAGCCGCAAGTTGTCACCGAAAGACCCATCGGAGTCGTTTCCCCCGGTTCATTCCGGTTGCGCATTCTCATCTCAAAGGGGTCGATTCCTGCTGCCTCTGCAAGTTCATCCAGCGTACTTTCAATCGGCCAAGTCAGTTCGGGATTCCCATACCCCCGCATGGCCTGGCAGTAGGTGTTGTGTGTGTACACAATCTTCGCATCAAAGTACACTGCTCCCACGCGATAAAGGGAGGTCGCGGGAATCAACATCACCGTCGGATACGTGGCCCCCCACGAGGTGTATGCTCCGTTGTCTTGAAGCACATCCATTTTGCGGAACGTGAGCCTTCCTTCCTCATCGCACCCCTGAGAAATTCGCACACGCACAGGTTGTCGTGGGGAAAGGTTTGCAAACTCCTCCTCCCGCGAATAGAGGATCTTTACTGGACGCCCCGTTTGATGCGAAAGGAGCATCGCAATGTACTCATATGCATGCGTATCCAGACCTGTTCCAAATGCCCCGCCCAGCGTCGGAACGATGACACGCGCGTGCTTGCCCCGCAAACCCATCGCTTCAAGTGCCCGCAGAAAGTCACGCTGCGCCAAAAACGGAATCTGTGTCTTGGCCCACATCGTCAGATTTCCGTGTGCATCGAATTCCGCGATGCAGCCTGCTGTTCCCATGCAACTCTGTTGAATGATGGGCGTGCTGTATTCCCCTTCCGCTACATGCTTGCTCTTCCGAATTGCCGCCGCCAGATCCCCCGTTTCGTGATGTACTCGCAAAGACAGAAGGTTGTCTTGGCGTGGCTTTCCCGTCGCGTCGTGCGTGTGGACCAACACCGCGCCTTCCGCCATCGCCGCTTCAGGCGTGAACACCGCAGGAAGGGGCTCATACTCCACCCGAATCAAGCCAACGGCTTCCTGTGCGATGTCTGGATCGATTGCGGCGACCGCTGCAACTTCATCACGATATTGGCGGACGATGTTCTTTTTGAGCGCGAAGTTGTCTCGCAAAAAGCCGATTCGGACTTCCGGTGTGTTGTACCCCGTAAGCACCGCACGAACCCCCGGAAGACGCTCTGCGCGCGATGTGTCGATGCGAACAATTCGCGCGTGCGCATGTTCCGAAAACTTGATCTTCCCATACAACATTCCCGGCCGCACCAAGTCCGAGACATACACCGCACGGCCCGTGGCCTTGTCAGCAGCGTCGGGACGAGCATGTTCCTTTCCAACGAAATCCGGCGTTTTCATGAGGCATCCCCCTGTCGCATTTTTGCGGCTGTCTGTCGCACCGCTTCGATGATCTGAACGTACCCGGTGCAACGGCACAGATTCCCAGTCAACGCTTCTTTGATCTGTTCATCGGTCGGATCGGGGTGTCTGCGCAGAAGTGCAGTCACACTCACGATCATGCCTGGACTGCAAAAGCCACATTGGATTCCACCGCGATCGACAAACGCCTGTTGAACAGGGGACAGTGCGCCACCCGGTCCGCAAAGCCCCTCAATCGTCGTGATCTCGTGTCCCTGTGCGTCGAGCGCGAGCATCAAGCAGGAATGAACCGGCTTCCCATCCAACAGCACCGTACAGGCCCCACATTCCCCGTTTCCGCACCCCTCTTTTGTTCCCAAAAGACCCAAAGGACCCCTGAGTACGTCAATAAGCCGCGCCAGGGGCGTCACCTCTGCCTCTTCTGTCCTTCCATTCACAGACAACGTGCATAGGGTCTTCATCGTGCAGCTCCAGAAATCAATTCCCGAATCGAACGCTTCACCAACACCGACACAATGTGCCGTCTATACTCGACGGTACTGCGCACATCTGTGATGGGAGATACCTCCTGTGCGGCACACAGTCCGGCGTGTTCGATCAAGTCAGGGGACAGTTCGCGATCGCGCAGCAGCGACTCTGTATTGAGCAAACGGAGCGGACGCGGACCAACGGAACCAGCCGCAATTTTTGCCTCGACACAGTGCCCCTTTGATAGCGTCAAGCCGACCGCCACACTTGCGATGCTCACATCCATGTGTACGCGCCGCACTTTGTGAAACGTCGCCGAAAACGCACCTGTTTTTTTCGGTAGCAGAATCGCAGACAGAAGTTCTGTTTGACCGAGCCGTGTTTGACCGGGTGCGACAAACAGATCTTGCAAAGACAGAATGCGCGCTCCCGCCTCACTGGTTAGTTCAACCCCGGCATCCAGCACGAGCAATGGGGGGGCTGTGTCCGCGCATGGAGACGCATTGATCAGGTTCCCCCCAATCGTTGCCAGATTGCGAACCTGTACGCATCCCAAATTCGACATCCCTTGTGCAAGAACCGGAGCGAGTTGGCACAGTCCCGTGTTGTCCAAAAGATCCCCGATCGTAGCGGTCGCGCCCAAACGGATTCCGTCGGTGAGCGAGACGCTTTGCAACTCAGGAATGTGCCGCAACGACACAAGACCCGCAGGCTTGAGTGTTCCTTTTCGGATTCGTGGCAAGAGGTCCGTTCCCCCTGCTATGGCTCGAAAACCAGGCCCTTCTTGCAAACAGAGAAGGGCATCCTTCGTTGTCTGAGGTGTCCGAAAAAACACTTCACTCATGGGTTTGTCCATTTTTGTTCTGGTTGCATTCTGGCTTCACTCTGCAATCACACCTTCTTGCGTGAGCGCATCAATTTCATGTTTCTCTAGACCTACTTCCGTCAGCACAGAGCGAGTATGTTCGCCGTATGCAGGGGCAAACGGAATGCTGTTATGTCTGTCGGACAGCCAACTGGTGTCCGCTGCAGGTGGAGGCAAACGAATTACTCGCCCGTCGGGAGCTTGCGTTGTAAGAAGTCTGTTTTTGATCGAAGGAAGTTCTGCAACGCGCTCAATCGGTGTAATCGGAGCATGCGGAATCCCTGCCCCTTTCAGAACTTGTGCGATCGCATTTGTTTCATGGTGTGAAGTAATTTTTGCAATTTCAGCATGCAAAAAATCCTTCTTCTGTCTTCGTCCCTCATTGTGAGCAAACTCGGATGCAGACAGAGTCCCGAACAGAGTACTTTTGACCAGCCGATCCCACTGCGCATCGCTTCCTACTGCCAAATAGATGAAGCCATCTTTCGTCGGGTACGCATTGGTTGGGATAAATTGCCTGTGTTGATTTCCACTCCGCTTGATCTCGCTTGGCGGACTTCCCATATCCAGCATGGGAAGCGACGTAAGCAACCAACTGGTCGCCACCTGTGCCATCGACACGTCGATCGTCTTCCCTTGCTGGGTTTGGCCGCGCTCATACAGTGCCAAAATGACTTGGGTGAATGCCTCATCCCCTGCCTTCAAATCTGTGATGGGAGGACCGCACAAAAGGGGGGGACCATCGGCTTCCCCAGTTAGATCCATGTAGCCCGTCATCGCTTGCAACACAGGGTCATAGCCAGGCACATCAGGATGCGAAAGACCCAGCGCTGAAATGCAGCACCAGACAAGTTCGGGGTGTTCCTTTCGTAGCGTCTCTGCATCCAAACCCAGACCCTTGTGTCGAGCAGGCAGAGTATTCGTACAAAATACATCCACAGACAGTCGAGAAATCAGCGTTCTCAGCAATGCTTGACCGCGCGGATCTTTCAAATTCAGCGCGACCGCTTCCTTTCCGACGTTTGGGGCCACAAAATAACTGTTTCGTCCACCCGGAGCGACGGGGCGGCCGATGTGGCGATTGGGATCTCCGCTCGTTTCTCGACCACCTGTAGGAGTCGCTTCGATCCGAATCACACGCCACCCCAACTGAACAAAACGCAGCGTCGCATAGCTCATGCTCAACGCTTGCTCAACGCTCAACACCACAGGACGTTTTTTAGGCTGCATGAAGGACTCTTTCCCCTAAAACCGGACGGGCTCGCGGTAGCTGCCGAATACTTCGCGGAGAACGTTGCAGATTTCCCCCACAGACGCACATTGTTTGACTGCATTCATCGTTGCGGGCATGACGTTCTTTCCGGCCTGCGCATCTCTCCTAAGTGCATCCAGACTCGCAAAAACACTCCCTTCGTTACGGCGTTCCCGAATTGCGCGGAGCCGCTCTACCTGCCGCCGCGCTTCTTCGTCTCTGTACGGATGCAGCTCGACCGGTCGCTCGGCTTCCTCTTCCACAAAGCAATTCACGCCGACCTTGGGAATCTCTCCAGACTGGATCTTTCTTTCTCTTTCATAGGCCTGTCGATTCACCGCCGCTTGCACGCGACCATCGGAAATCGCCCGAACAATGCCGCCCTGTGCAGCCACTTCCGCCATTGCTTTCACAATGTGGCTTTCCATTTCATTGGTCATGGTTTCAATAAAATACGAACCACCCAAAGGATCAACCGTGTCGCATAAGCCCATTTCGTGCATCAAGATTTGCATGGTGCGCAAGGACAAGCGCGCGGCATGTTCACTCGGGATTGTGTATGCTTCATCATATGAACACAGCGCCATCGTCTGCGTGCCAGATAGCGCGCTGATGAGTGCATAGTACGCTCCGCGCACGATGTTGTTTTCAGGTTGTTGAATAGTCAAGCCCCCGCCGCCGCCCCCGGCAATCATGCGCAACTGCATCGAGCGGGGACTTGTGGCACCATACTCGTTTTTCAGAATCTTGGCCCAGAGTCTGCGACCCGCACGAAATTTCGCAACTTGTTCCCATATATTTCCGTGTATGTTAAAATTAAAGGAAAGGCCCCCTGCAAAATCATCGACGGAAAGGCCACGATGCTTGACATGATCGATGTACGCTTTGGCAATCGACAATCCATAGGCCATTTCCTGGACGGGAGTTGCTCCTGATTCACGGATATGATATCCGCATACGCTCACAGGGCTATAATGTGGAACGTGCTTGGCGCAAAATTCGATCGTGTCTCCAACCAAGCGCATAGAAGGCTCAACTGGAAAAATCCAAGTTCCACGCCCAATAAATTCTTTCAATATATCATTTTGTGCCGTTCCGCGAAGTTCATGCAGAGAATACCCACGTTTTTCGGCCATAGCAAAATACATAGCCATAATCGGAACTGCTGCACCGTTGATCGTTAAAGATACAGTGATTTTTTTCAAATCAATCCCATCAAACGCCTCTTCCATATCAGAAAGCGTGTCAACGGCCATACCAACACGGCCCACTTCCCCACAGGCCATTTCATCGTCTGAATCCAAACCGCATTGTGTGGGCAAATCAAACGCAACATTTAATCCTGTTTGGCCATTGGCGATCAAATAGAGGAATCGTTCGCGCGTCTCCTTTGCGGTTCCAAAGCCAGAGTACTGACGCATCGTCCACGGCTGTTTCCGATACATCAGGGAGTGAATGCCGCGCGTAAATGGAAACTGTCCGGGCAGGCCAATTCCATCTTCAAGCTGACTCTGTTCCACCTGTTCTTGCGTATACAGGGGCAATACTTCCAGACCGGACTCCCAGACCACTTTTTGCACGGGGGAGGTGCTCACTTTTGTACCTCTTGACGAATGAAATCCACGATGTCACCAAACGGCGTTCCGGTTGGGAAGACCCGACGCACGCCCATGGAACAGAGGGCTTCTATGTCCTGTTTGGGAATGTTTCCACCGACGACAATGAGCTTGTCTGCGATTCCGGTTACAAGGAGTTGCTCCCTCAGTGCTTGTACATGTTGAAGGTGCGCGCCGGACAGGATAGACAGACCGATCACATCGACATCTTCTTGCAACGCAGTGAGCGCAATCGCGCGGGCGGAAAAGCGAAGGCCGGTGTAAATGACCTCCATTCCTGCCTGCATAAGTGCCCGGCAAACGAGTTTTGCACCCACGTCGTGTCCGTCGAGGCCGGGCTTCGCAATCAGCACGCGAATTACTCTGTTCGTTGTCATCACAATTCCCTGGCGATGTTGAAACGGAGGACTTCTGACGTACCACCCCCAAACAGCAAGAACTGCACATCGCGGTGATACCGTTGCACAGCACTTTCCGTCGAGAAACCGTGGCTCGCGACAATGCGGGTGGCATGGTCGCAAATGAAGTGCGCGGCTTCGGACGCAAAGAGTTTCGCCATCGAGGCTTCCTTTGTGCATGGGAGTTTCAGCGTATTCCGCCACGCGGCGTACTGCACAAGATGCCGAGCCGCCTCAAGCTGGGTGGCCATGTCTGTCAACTGCGCAGCGACGGATTGATGTTGCTCAATGGGCTTTCCGAACTGTCGTCTTTGCCGAGCCCATTCCCGCGCATCTTCATACGCAGCGCGAGCAATTCCAAGCGCCAAGCCAGCCGTCATGATGCGTACCTCAGTCAGGATTTCTCGCAAATAGGAGATCCCCTGATCGGGCATTCCCAGCACACAAGTGGCTTCCGCAGAATCGAAAAAAACTTCACTCGTCAGGGACGATCGAACACCGCTTTTGTGAATCGGTTTTCCGATCGTCACGCCGGGCGTATTCCTTTCCAGCAGGAAGACTCCCAAAGACTTCTCCCCCGTTCTGGCAAAGACACTGAAAAAGTCAGCCACAGGGGCGGAAGTAATCCACGTCTTTGAGCCAGAAATCCGGTAAGTACCGTTTGTTTCTTCGGCGCGGGTTTTCATGGAAAGGAGATCACTACCAGCGTCGGGCTCCGTCATGCAGATGGTGCCAATTTTTTGACCGAGCAGGGCCGGAAGGAAGAGTCTTTCCCTGATGTCTTGTGAAGCAAAACGGAACAAGAAGTGCGTTCCCATCAGCGACTGCATCGTACACGAGGCAGCAACAGAAAGACTCCCCCAAGCCAATTCCTCAACGGCCAAAAGATACGTCTGAAGATCTGTGTGTGTGCCGTAGGGTTCGGGGTAACGCATTCCGAAAAAGCCAAGCCCCGCAACCCGCTGAAACAGGGCCATGGGGAACTGCGGTTCCTCATCGAGCTTGCGGGCGATGGGGCGAATTTCATCCTTCGCAAACTCGAAAAACGTGCGGCGCACGAGTTCCTGTTCTGTGGAAAGCGAGAAGTCCATTAGCCGTGTCCTTCCCGCAAAGAAAGGGTCGCGGTTTCGTCTACTTGGAACGTGCCGTTTGCGGGATTCACAAAGACCACGCCGTATTGTTTCCGTGCGGTTTCGATGGAAATGATTCCGTCGCGGACTTCCTGACGGACGAGTTCGACAGGGCGTTTGTGAGGAGAGCCATAACCACCACCTCCGCCGGCCTCCTGAACGTACTCTGTGCCTTTGGGAACTCCCTCAATGAGGTCCTTGCTGAGCGCAACGTACCGCTTCCCATCAGGATACAGAAGTTCGATCTTGTTCAACGTACCAGGCCCTCCACCGTCGAGACCAAACGCGGGTTCTACATCCCCATCGCCAAAAACGACGACTTTGGTGTCATCACCACCGACGATGTAGCGCGAACGGACTCCCAAACCACCCCGGAATTGTCCAACGCCTGCGGAATCGCACAGAAACTCGTGTTCTAAGAGAAGATGAGGGGTCATTTGCTCGAACATTTCGTAGTCTTGATCAAGCACTCCCCCCGACGCATCGATCATGCCGATGTGATCATACCCATCACAATCATTGGTCGCCCCGGACCCTCCTTTTAGGCCCATGAAAAAGATGTCTACATACGTGTCCTTCTGTTTGGGATTTGTTCCGGTGGACCCCGTTGATAGCGAACAGAGAAGTTGATTCCAGCCCGCTGTGACCCGCTCAGGGACGATTCCCGCAAGCGCGCGGATGATGGCATCGGCATTGGGTGGACACAGGTGATTCCCAAACGTAGTTGCTGCGGGATATGCGGCGTTTAGGAGTGTTCCTTCGGGGATCACAATCTGGATGGGGGCGACCATTCCGTGGTTGTGAGGAATGTTTGGATCGACCATCTGAAGGAACGTAAGTACCGTCGCTGAGGCGCTGGAAGTAAAGGTCCCATTCACAAAGCCCGGTGTTTGTCGATCGGTCTCGGAGTAATCAAAGGTGATGCGTGTATCTTCAACCACAATGCGAACGCGGATGGTGTATTCCGAACCTGGGTATTTTCCGTCGTAATATACCTTGGCTTCGCCGTTGTAGACGCCGCTAGGAATGCGCTGGATTTCGGCCTCCATCATTTTTTGTGTCGCGAGAAAGAGTGCCTCTTTGTGCGCCAAAAAATGCGGCAAACCGTGTTTTTCGACAAGCTCTAGGAGACGCCGCTCTCCGACGGTGCAAGCCCCCATTTGTGCACGCATATCTTCTTGCACGATGGACAGACGGATGTTTGCGAAGATCAAATCCCACACGTCTTGGCGGAGTTTGCCGCGTTCGACCACTTTTACGGCAGGAATGCGAAGCGCCTCTTGCCAGACTTCTGTGGCCGCTGGGTTATAGCCCCCACGAACGGCACCTCCTATGTCTGCCTGGTGTCCTTTGCATGCGGACCAAGCGATGAGTTGTCCGTCGAAAAAAATGGGACGAAACACGGCAACGTCGTTGTTTTGGTTGCCCAAGGAAAAGACATCGTTGTGAAAGAAAACATCACCCGGAAAAATGTTTCCAGAGAACTTCTTGGCGATATGTTCGCAAACCGGAGACAAGGAAAAACTCAGGATGGGGAGGTTCTCTGTTTGTTCGAGCATTCGCCCTTCTGCATCATACAGACCGGTCACAAAATCGCGTGCTTCACACAGAATGGGGGACCGAGCGGTCTTTTCGATGCTGATGCTCATTTCGTCGGTGATGGCGCGAAGGGCGCGGGACAGAATGCTGACATACACCGGATCAATGTTTGTTTGGGGGACAGTCTGAACGCTCATGGGAGTTTCCCCTTTTTTTCTATGATCGCAGTTCCGCGCTCATCCATGGTGGCAACGTAGTTCTCAGTTACGTAGATGGTGGTGTCAGTTCGATCGACGAGTGCAGGGCCCGAAACTTGGTTTCCAGCCAGGAGTTTGTGCCCCGAAAAAACGGGGACGGGCAAAAAGGCACTCTGTTCGGGTACGAAGGCGCGGCGCGTTCCGATGCGTGCGTGGGACGGATCAGGAGGACCAAATTCGACGGTTGGAAGGGTGGGAATGTCAGACGTTCCGACAGAGCGAACGCGCACATTGATGAGTTGAATGGGTGTCCCCTGTTCGACCAAATCATATCCGTAGAGGCGGTTGTGTTCTTTGTGAAAAGGGGTCGCGATTTGGGACAAGTCCTTGTGGTGGAGTGCTTCTTTGGGAACGCGCACAGTGACTTCGTGATACTGCTTTGCGTACCGAACATCGAGGAAGATCTCGTGACGGCGCTTTTCGACGGAAACAGACTCCTTTTCAAGCAGTCGGTCGCCCTCTTGTGACATTTCTTCGACAAGAGACAGGACTTGGGAAAGGGAAGCTTCGGACAACGTACAGACAAAGGTACGTACAAAGTCGTGGGCCAAGTCTGTGAGGAGCATTCCGACCGCGCACAGCGTCGAAGCAAACGCAGGAACGATGAGTGTATCAATGGACAGTTCACGCGCGATTTCGCAAGCATGAACGCCACCTGCGCCACCTGCGATGACGAGCGGAAATTCGCGGGGGTCAAGGCCCCTTTTGACCGTGATTTCGCGGACTCCGTATGCCATGTTCGTGTTGATAACACGATACATACCGATGGCGGCAGCCTCGACGGAAAAGCCGAGCGGGCGGGCGAGGTGTTGGTCGATGGCGCGTTCCGCATTTTCTTTGGAAAGGGTGAGCGCGCCTCCTGCAAACGTATCAGGGTCGAGGAGACCCAGGATGACATTGGCGTCGGTACAGGTGGGGAGATGGCCCCCTCGTCCGTAACAAGCGGGGCCGGGCTGTGCTCCTGCGGATTGGGGGCCCATGCGCAGTAGACCCCCGGAATCGATCCAGCCGATGCTGCCGCCTCCTGCTCCGATGGTTACGATGTCGAGCATGGGGAGTGCGGTGCGGAGGCGGTCGATGTCTCCTTCGGTTTTGAGGGGAATGCGTCCTTTGCGGACCAAAGAGGCGTCAAAACTGGTGCCGCCCATGTCTACGACGAGGCAACTGGGTTTGTGCGCGCTGTTTGCAAACGCAGAACCGGCGCAGGGACCGGCTGCGGGGCCGGAAAGGAGAGTGGTTGCAGGTCGCGCGCGAACAACCTGGGGCAACGCTACACCGCCGCTGGATTGCATGATCAGGAGAACCCCTGAAAAGCCGGCTGTGGCAAGCCGCAGGGTCAAGTTGTTCAAGTATTTTTCGAGAACGGGACCGCAAAAGGCGTCGAGTGCGGTGGTGGAAATTCGGTTGTAAAAGCGGATGACGGGCAGAAGTTCGCTCGACACACTGACGAAAACATTGGGGAGTTCCTCTTTCACAATGCGGGCAACGACTTGTTCGTGGCGGGGCTGTGCAAAGGAATTGAGGAGACAAATCGCGACGGCTTCGATGCCCTCTGCACGAAGCTTCTGGACGGTTTGGCGGACCTCGTTTTCATCGATCGGGGAAAGTTCGTTGCCATCTCGATCGATGCGTCCTCCGACGGGAAGTCGCAAATATCGTGGAACAATGGGGGACACGTTTCGGTAGCGGTTGTTGTATTGCTCTTCGCGAATTCCGCGCCGCATTTCAAGAGCATCGCGCAACCCCTTTGTCGTAAGGAGTGCGGTCTTTGCCCCTTTCCGCGTAAGAACGGCATTTGTCGTGACCGTGGTCCCATGCACGATGGTGGCCACTTGCTTGGCAAAGGTCGCCAGGTCGAGCCCCTTTTTTTCTGCGATGTGGAGGAGTCCGTTCAACACTCCCTCGGAGGGGTCGGACGGAGTGGACAGGACTTTGTAGGACTCGACGTTTCCGGTGGAAGGCCACAGAAACAAGTCTGTGAATGTGCCGCCAACATCGATGCCCAGTTTGTAGGTGCTTTCTCTCGTCGCTGTCATGCTTGTCCTTTGTCACTTCGGTCGAGCAAGTTGTTTCCCACGCGGATGCCAAGCAAAAATGCGTCATGGTTCTGTGTCGCAAAGGCCGCCGAAAAGCGCGCCAAAAACGCTTCTTCCAATACGGATTGGCCAAACGGCAAAAGGCCCAGGCCAAACGCGGCACCGAGGAGCAGAAGATTCTGCGAGCGCAAAAAACCGGACTCCTTGGCAAGCTCCTGTGCGCTGAGGGGGAACACGACGTGGCAGTGCGCAGAGATCGTGTTTTGAATGTCCGCACAGTCGGGATAGGGGCGTTTGGTACGTACAAGTTCAAAAGGGGGAACGGGGTCCATGTTGAGCAAGACACGGGTTTGGGGGTGCATTCGGGGGACGGCGCGCAGTCCCTCAAGCGGCTCGAATGCGAGGACCACATCGGCTTCCCCTAGCGAAATGTGGTTGTCATACCCGGCAGACAGAAGGACGGTACATTCGACGCTGCCGCCCCGTTGAGACATCCCGTGAAGCTGCCCAACTCGAACGGGAAAACCGGCACGCTGGGCCGCATCGCCCAGGATCTGTGCGCACGTCAAAAGCCCTTGCCCTCCGACGCCGACCAGCAAAAGGGTAGACGGTTGCCACACCGTGTACGTCATGGTGGGACTCCGGGCCCGATGGCGTGGTTGGAACACACGGCCTCACACGCGCCGCAGGCGGTACACAATGTGGGTTCGATGAAGGCGCGGTCTTGCTGTTCGGAAAAGGCCGGGCACGCCAGGACTTCGATGCACGCGCGGCAATTGCCGCACAGACCGCATTGGAGGCAGCGACTTGCTTCGGTGCGTGCGTCGGCTTCCGACAACGCTGAAGACGTTTCTGCAAACGATTTCACGGCGAATGCGGGGTCCAGCGTGGAGGGTTTTTTTCGGTCGAGTGTGGGGCTTCGTGTCGGTACGCGCTGCGGTGGGTCCACGGTGGAAGGAGGCGGTTTTCGCGCGTTGGCTGGTTCGGGTCCGCGAAGCGCGACATCGAGCCCCCAGGCCGCGCGGATTCCCATCGCCATAGCCCACGTGACGGTGCGTCGCTGCGAGGCCATGTCACCCGCTGCAAACACACGAGGGTGGCTGGTCGCGAGGGTCACAGGATCGGTTTCCAAAAGACCGTCCTGCGTCCGGCTGAGCGGCATTCCGCCGACTTCCAAACCGGTAGGATCGACGGCGTGTCCGACGGCAAAAAGCAACAAATCGGCGGGCAGCGCCTCGCGGTGTGCGTCGGCGAGGAACTCGATCTCGACGATGCCGTCGCTGGCCGAGCGTGGCTTTGCGCCAGGCCGAAACACGACACCTTCCCGTTCGGCTGCATGGACTTCTTCGGCAAACGCGGGCAGTTCGTCGCGGGTTTCTAGACTTACGACGATGACCGAACGTGCACCTCGTCTGAGAGCGGTTCGGGACGCATCAATTGCGGCGTTGCCTCCGCCGATCACGACGACAGAATGGAGAGGGCCGTCCGACGGGGAATCAGCACTCGAACGCAAAAAATCGATGGCAGTGCGGCGCAGAGGAGTTTTGGGGTTGCCGGGCAAATCCAGGGTTTTTCCGAGGCTCGCGCCCGTCGCCAAAATCACGCCGAGCATACCGCTTGAAAAAATCTCGTCGAGGGTCGCGTTGTGGCCCAGGCGGACGTTGGGCCGAAATTGCACGCCTTGCCGGATGAGCCGTTCAATGTCCCGAGAGACGGCATCGGGCGGCAGCCGATAGTTTGGGATGCCTCGCGAAAGGAGTCCTCCCATGCGGGGTTGGGCATCAAACACCACAGGCTGATATCCGCGTCGCAGAAGTTCTTGGGCGGCAGAGAGTCCCGCCGGCCCCGCACCGACGACGGCAATCTGCTGCATCCTCGTGGGTTCGCAGGGGATGGAAAAGGCCTCGTCGGGTTCGTTTTTCGCCCAATCGACGACAAAGCGTTTGAGGTCGTTGATTCCGACGGTTTCGTCGATGTCTGCTCGCACGCAGCCAGACTCGCAGGGTCTATCGCAGACGCGACAAACGCTTTCGGGCAACGGCAAACGCTCGACGATATGTGCGAGAGCCTCTTTGTATTCCCCGACGGCAATGTGCCCAGCGTACCCTTGAATACACAGGCCCAAGGGGCACAGCGCCGCACAAGGTGCGACCTCCGGGTCGAAATCCCGTTGTCGCTGTCCCGTCACACGTACCAAATTTCGGGAAAAGGCGGTCGTCGCAGGCACGCTGCAACGCATGCCCAGAGCCTCTTTTCCGCACTTGCGACATTGGTTTTGCTCGACGAGGTGCGAGACGGGAACCATCGGCAGGGAGCGGTGGCGCGCCTCGTGAACGGGGCAGCCCTGACGTGCGACGATAACGCTGACGCCTTTTTCGTCGCGAGCCCGGCGAAAGGCTGCTGCGGCGTGGGCCAGTTGATAGGGATCGATGACTTGGACTTGCGTGGCACCGAGGGCTCGTGCGACGGCTTCGATGGATGCTGGGCTCGTTTCTTGCTGCGACGGACTTTCCTGAAAACCGGTCATCGCAGTGACTTGGTTGTCGAGGACAACGGCGACGAGCTCGATGTTCTCTTTGATGGCTTCGAGAAGAGCGGGCATGCCAGCGTGAAAAAACGTCGAATCGCCCATAACTCCGACGGTGCGCTGGCCGGTCACTCTTGCGACGCCTGCGGCGAGCGTAAAACCCGCGCCCATGCAGAGCAGCGCGTCTCCGACGTGGTGCGGAGGCGAAAAACCGAGCGTGTAACAACCAATGTCATTGAAAAAGAGTTGGTCGTCGGAAAAGGCGGCGCGGGCAGCGACAAAGGTCGCACGATGTGGGCAGCCTGCACATAGGATCGGGGGGCGCGGCTCGACTGACAGAGGCAATGCAACGCGGGCGGGTTTTGGCGAAAAACCAAGAAGGGTTCGGACGGCTGCCTCGAGAGTGGGCGGTTCGATTTCAAACGGAACCGGCAAATGGCCGGTGAGTTTACCGAAGATCGGCGTCCGAATACCTAGCCGCGACGATAGCGAATGCAGCGCGTGTTCCAAAAAGGGCGACATCTCCTCGACGATCAAAACGCGATCGAGAGAACGAAGCATGTGAGCAAGAAAATTCTCGTCGAGGGGATGCGCCATACCGACGGAAAATACGGACAAATGTGCCGCATATTCGGGTGATTTCAGCAAATCGAGCGCCACGGCAGTGACGGCACCTTGTGTCACAAGCCCCGTCGGGCCCAAACCGTGTCTCGTCTGAAAAACCCGGCCTTCGCGCAACGCAGCCGCAAGCCGAGCCGGAATTTTGGTTCGCATGACGCGCGCGTTCGACGGCACTGGCACGAGTGCGCCAGGTTCTCGACGGAAACCAACGGGCTTTTTCGGTTCGATGTCGGACAAAACGATCGTCGCTCGCCCGTGTGCAACACGAGTTGTGATTCGCAAGAGCACGGGAAGCTGCGACGTTTCGGACAAGTGAAAGGCTACGCGCGCCATCCGTCGGGCTTCTTCTGGCGAATGCGGATCGAGGACAGGCAGGTGCAGCATCGGCCCGAGATACCGCTGGTCTTGCTCATTTGGGCTCGTGTGGCAGGACGGATCACCTGCACTGACCACCACCATCCCACCGCGTACCCCGATGTAGGGAATCGTCGAGAGGGGATCGCCCGCAACCAAAAGCCCGAGATGCTTCATCGCGACGAGCGATCGGGCCCCAGCCAGCGATGCCGCAAACGCCATTTCGAGCGCAGTCTTTTCGTTGACGGCGTACTGAAACAAACAGCCCACGCGACTGGCGAGCCGCGCCATCGTATCGGTGATTTCGCTCGACGGTGTGCCCGGATACCCCGAGACAAAACCGACGCCTGCCTCGATGGCGCCTCTGCAAATGGCCTCGTTGCCGAGGACGCAATGGGCCGAGCCAGGTGCCTCCAGCAGGGGTTCGTATTTGTGCGTCGGCAACGTCATGTTTTTTGCGCTCGGGGTGCCTTCGTTGGTCGCGTCAATCCGGTATCACGGCAGTCGCCTCGATTTCCAGCCGCGCGCCTTCCTCGATGAGACCGGCCACCTGAACACAGGACATGGCTGGGAACACCCGACCGATGACTTTGCGATAGACGGCCCCGAGTTCTTTTTGGCGCGCGTTGTATTCGTCTTTGTCCACGACGTACCAAGTCATGCGGACAAGGTTTTCGGGGGTCGCTTGCGCCTGCGACAAGACAGCGACGATGTTTCGCAAGGCTTGCTCGGCTTGCGCGACAAAATCGGTGCTTTCAAACACTTTGTTGGCATTCCAACCGACTTGGCCCGCGACAAAAACCAGCGTGCCCTTTGCCGCGATGCCATTTGAGTAGCCCGTCGGACGAGCCCATTCCGGTGGTTGTAGCAATTTCATACGCGCATTCCTTCTTTTTCCAGGTGGGGTTCTGCGTGAAAAAGCCCTTGCATTGTGTCTTGTGCCTCGCGGATTCGGGGCAAAACACGGGGCGACTTTAGGCGGTTTTCTTTCTGCGACAAAGAGAAAATCAAACCTGGAGCCAGCCGGGAGCCAACTCGACAGGGCAGGGCGAACCAGAACCATCGTGAGAGCGGATTCTCGTCGGTGCCAGTCGAAGAAGGCCCAGTTTTGATACACTGTCCGGTCATGGACCCTGTCATCATCGGCCCTCTTTTGGCCCTTGGTTTCATCGCGTTGCTGGTGGTGTATCGCGTCGCTACTGCGAAGAAACCGGCTGCGAATGAAAACAAGACCAAGCTGCTTGTTCACCAAATCAGCGACGAGCGATGCACCGGCTGCGAGGCCTGCGTGCTCGTATGTCCGACCGCTGTGCTCGAACTTCACGGAAACAAGGCGAAGGTGATTCGCTTCGACGATTGCATCCAGTGCGAACAATGTGCCGTCGTGTGTCCGACGCAAGCTCTTGTCATGTTCCGAGAAGGCACACAGCCGCCTCGGGTGCTGATGCCGGACCTCGACGACTACTACCAAACACGGGTGCCGGGCCTTTACCTTCTCGGTGAGGCTGCGGGAAAACCGCTCGTCAAAAATGCGATCAACTTGGGACGCGCCGCCGTCGAGCACAGCCTGCGAAACGGGCTTCGTCCGGCGGCACTCGCGTCATTTGCGCAGCCTGGCGTCACTTGCGTGGACGTGTTGATCGTCGGTAGCGGCCCAGCCGGCTTGTCTGCGGGGTTGTCTTGCAAAGAACGCAAGCTCTCGTATGTGATCCTCGAAAAAGATGCGTTCGTGGCCTCGACGATTGCGCGTTATCCCAAAGGAAAACATGTCATGGCCGAGCCTGCGGACGTGCGCTGCGTCGGTCTTTTGCCCGTCTACGATGCGCCCAAGGATCGCTTGATCCGCGACTGGAACCGGATTTTGACGCAAGTCGGCCTCGACATCCGGCTGCGCGAAGTCGTCGAGGCGATCGTCCCGCAACAAAATGGCATTTTTCAGGTTCGCTCCGACAAGGGAATGTATCTGTCGCAGAAAGTGCTTTTGTGCATTGGGACGCGGGGGAAGCCCCGTCGGCTTTCCGTCCCCGGAGAACAACAGGCCCTGGTTCACACGCTGCTCGACGACCCCGATTTGTACAATGGCAAAACGCTGCTCGTCGTCGGTGGTGGAGACAGCGCCGTCGAAGCGGCCCTTTCCCTCGCCGCGCCGCACCTGCGCAACAAAGTCATCCTCAGTTATCGCGGCAAAGTGTTTTCCCGAGTCAAAGCCAAGAACCGCCAGGCCATCGAGCGCGCCATCGCCGAAAAACGAGTCCTCGTGTTGTTCGGCTCGCACGTCAAGCAATTCGACGCGGGCAGCGTCACCCTGAAACTCGTCGAGGGCCGCGAGCGAAACATTCCCATCCAAGCGGCCTTCGTGCTGATCGGTGGTGAGCCTCCAGTCAAATGGCTCGAATCGATGGGCGTTACCTACGTCGAAAAACCCCACGATTTTGCTCGCGCGCCGTCGGATCTTCTTGTCGAGCGATTGATTGGGCGACAGCGGGCCTACGACCAACCAAACCAACCGATTCCGTCGCACCTTTCGAGTTTCATTCAGCACCAGACACTCGATTCGGACAGCGATGATGCTGGCTCGCACAGAGAGGCGACGATTATGGTTCCCAAAGACCAATTCCTTCTGCATTTGCCCGAAAAAATGCAGGTGGATACGGATGTCCAAAAGGTCTCCCAACTCCGTCGGTGAGATCGTCTTTCTGGGCCCGTGCAGAGACTCGCTGTCTTGGTTTTAGGGAATCGCCACGAGAACTGCGCCGCCGATGGTGAGGCCTAGGCCAACGCCCAACAGAGAACCCCCTACTGTCGTTGTTTGTAGGGTTTCTCGACACACCACCGCAGGGGGTTGCAAAGGGGGCACGCAGGTTCCGTTTGCAGCCAGCCCTGATCCGCCGATCCCAATCAGCAAAATTCCGACGCCCACTGCTGCAGCACCCCCAATCACACGCCACAGAGGCCTCCGAATCTGTACAGAAGCAAACAGTGTGTTTCCCGGCGAAGGTTCGGAACCCAGAACCGGAGACAGCAGCACAGACACCGTTGCCTTTTTGCCCGGAAAAACGGTTGTTTGTGACGAAAACGGCTCGTAGCCAGGCTGAAAAACAACCACCTTGTGCGGCCCCGCGAGCAACGACCCCTGCCACGGGAGGATTCCAACGGCGTGTTCGTCAACCTTGACCTGCGCATCTTTCGGAATTCCCTGCACAGCAAGTTCTCCTCGAGGCCGCGCGCGTTCCTTCAGCAGCGTGCTTGCGACGGCATCCGCAAGACGCACAAGCTGCGCTCCATCCACACAAGGTAGGAGCTTCACCGACTCACTCGCGGACACTTCACCGATTTGCGCATTCCACGCCGACAGATTCACCACGCACGCCGCATCTTCTCGACGAAACGCCAACGCCAGAATCAGCGACGCCTTGTGGTGAGTCGCGGTTTTTTGCAGACAAACTGTTTCGTTTGCGTCGCATTCGTCGATTTTTCCCGTCTGGAGCAGCAGCGAATAACCCGCAATTTGGGTGCCACGCTCGATCGCCCCCAAAAACGCATCCGGGGGCGTGGGGCCTGGCTGCTTCACCAGCACAAGCGGCGGCGGCACCGACAGGAGCACTGCCGACGTCAGCGCATCAAAACGCATTTCGCGCGCTTGGCCTGCCAGCACTTCGACGGTGCCACGCGACGTGTGTCCCGACGCAACCACCGCGACCGAGTGCGAACCCGCTGCCAACCGGAGCGGCAGGACCAAGGGCAG
Source organism: Pseudomonadota bacterium (assembly GCA_035328405.1). GTDB lineage: Bacteria > Myxococcota_A > Polyangia > Palsa-1104 > JAEUJZ01 > JAEUKA01. Next base: position 31,375 of record DAOLIT010000057.1, read on the forward strand.
GCTTCCTCGCACGCCGTCATCGACCAGCAACAGTGCATCTTTTTCGCCCAAAACATGCAGTTCTCCCGTCGGCAGAACCGGACGGGCTGTGTGCTTTTGCGCGTCGGTGCGCACAGCGGCGTCGATTGTCACCGTCGGATCGGCCAAACACCGTCGAAACAGGTCATGTGCATCGACGGCGCGTGACTGAATTGCCGCAATCTGGCCCAGCAAGCACAAGATGTCGCCGGTTCGTTCCTTCTTGAATGCCGCCTCGGCCTTTTTCAGCGCAGCATCCACATTCCCTTCGTCGAGCGCCGCTTTCGCCTCGCGCAGGAGTCGAGAAACCCGATTGCCATGTTCTGCTGCTGCGTCCGGCGTTTCCGACGTGTGCGGTTCATCGGGTTTCGTCGGTTTCGTTGCCGGTTTCTTGCCTTTTTCCCGTCGGTGCTTTCGTTCCTTTTTGTGACGCTCTTTGCCTCGACGAGCCCAGGCGGTGTTGTCGTCACAAAAACCACATATGACCACGGTCAACCACAAGACCCACAGCATGCGACGCAGCGCATCGATCACGAACAGCTCCCGACCACGAGTTTTTGCTGTGCGCTCACCTGAACCTGCTGGCTTTTGCCGCCGACCGAGACGATGTGCGTGCCCGGCAAGACCCACAGGCTCGACTGCTGGCATTTGCCCTTTTTCGCTTCCGAAATCACGATCTCGCCAAGTTGCGTCGAGAGCCGCTGCACCGCCGTCTGGATTTCACCGCGTTTGTCACCGCGTGTTTTGCTGCGTCCGCTGATTTTGAGCAGTTTTTGATACTGGACCATCGCCTCGGTCAGGTGATGGCCGCTTTCCAGCGCCGCCGCCAAATGGAACGTCCCCTCAAATTCGAGCAGATCGCACGGCGTCGCCAAAGCCTTGTCGTGTTTGCACCGTCCGTGCGCACGATCGAACAACTTTTGTGCCCGTCGATAGTCGCCTTTTCCGAGCAGTTCGATGCCCGCTTCGACCTGTTCTTCCGCTTCGGATTGCGGCAGTTTCACCGTCAGGGTTTGCGTCGCAATGATCTCGAGCGATCGTTCCCCGGAGAGTGCCCGCAGCGTGTGTTTTCCCGCCGGCAACGTGATGTGCCCTGTGCTCGCGTTTTGCCAAGGCCGATCGTCGATTTGCAACAGCGTCCCGCTTTTCGCGTCGACCAGCAGTTTTCCTCTTTTCCCCGCTGGTTCCTCTGTCAACCCGACGGGTGCCACATCCTGAGGCGTTTTCGGTGCCGCCGGCGTCCGCAGTTCCGTCGTGGCAGGAATCGGTCTCTTCACCGCTTCCTCCATCTCTTGGCCCCCCAATTCCAACCTCCAAAGCAAACTCCAAACCCGAGCCCGAACCCCCGCATCCCCATCCTTGGCCAGCATGCG
>DAOLIT010000058.1:0-32525 GCA_035328405.1 Pseudomonadota bacterium
GATTTGAAGCCGGACAATGTGATGATTGTTTCGGACCCGGAGGCGCCTGGGGGGGAGCGGGCGAAGATTCTGGATTTCGGGATTGCGAAGCTAGCGTCTCAGAGCAAGAACGGGGAGGCGGTGGCCTCGCAGACGAGTACGGGGATGATGGTGGGCACGCCGCTGTATATGTCTCCCGAACAGTGCAAGGGGTCGGGCGTCATTACGGACAAGGCGGACGTGTATTCGTTGGGGGTGATGTTGTATCGAATGCTCGCGGGGCGACCGCCGTTTTTGGCGGACGGGTCGGGGGCGATCATGGCGATGCACATTTATGAAAAACCGACGTTCATCAAAGAACTGGACCCCTCGGTCCCTGACGAGCTGGCGAACTTGATTCATGCGCTGTTGGCGAAAGACGCGCAGGAACGTCCACCCATGGCGCAGGTGGTTCAGGCACTTGAACAACTGCGGTCGATTCATTCGGGTGCGGTTGGGCCGATTACGCAGGGACAGACCCCCATTCCCTATGTTTCGGGTGGTGTAGGAGGGCAAACGGGCCTCATCCCCGGCATCGGCCAATCGCAGGTGGGGGCCATCGCGAGATCGCAAGTGGGAATGGTCGGCCAATCGCAAGTGGGAATGGTCGGTCAATCGCAGGTGGGAGCGCCTGCGCCAGGGTCGAGCCATCCGGGCTTGAGCAATTCGGCAGCGACGACACTGGGGCAGTCTGCTGCACAAGTAGGTCCGCAAAAAGGCCGAGGTGCATTGTGGGCAGGACTGTTGGTTTTTGGTCTTGTTCTGGCGGCGGCTGGTGTGTTTGGGACGCGGGCGTTGCAGAAACCGGTTGTCACGACTCCTGTTGCAAAAATGGTCCGCTTTTCCGTGGATTCCGAGCCTTCAGGGGCCAAAGTGATTCGCGCTGCGGACAAGCAGGAATTGGGCAAAACGCCGTGGACCCTCAGCCAGCTTGCAGCGTCGGGACACCTGATCGTGATTCTGAGACTTGACGGGTATGCGGACAAAGTGGTCTCGATCGATCAATCGGAAAACGCGAACCACTCCGAAACGCTCAAGTCGATGGGACAAACCGCGACAACGGAATCCATACCTGTCGTTTCCACCCCGGTTCCCCCGCCGATTTCCGGGAAAAAGACAGGCAAGGGAAAGAAACACGGCGGGTCTGCAACCGGTGCAGTGGCAACTACGCAGTCCGCCGGTGATTCTTCGCCATCGCATCCGACACCGACACCGACACCCACACCGACTCCTTCTCAGCCTTCTAAGGAACCAGCCAAACATGGTCGCATTCAAATGGTTGACTAAATCGTCCGTTTCCCAACGGACACTGTTTTGGGGCTTCTTGCTTTTTGGGGGTGCAGCACCGGGCGTTGTTTTTGCGCAGGCTGCTCCCGACGACGCTTGCCACCGGGATGATGCTTGCAGGGAACACTATCAAAAAGCGATTTCGGCGTACAAACAGGAGTCCTTTGACGAGGCGCTTACAGAGTTCAAAGCGGCCTACGATTCGCGACAGATGTCGATTCTGCTCGTCAACATAGGGCGTACTTTGCAAAAGCTCGGGCGTCCAAGAGAAGCCGTCGCGTACTACGAACGATTCCAAAAAGCAGAAACGAAACTCGACCCCGAAACGGGGAAAAAAGTACAGCAATACATTGGTGAGTGTCGGGCTCTGATCGACGATGCGCCTGTTGCCGCGAATGGACCGCCTCCGCCTCCTCCAAAACCAGGAAAGGCACTTCTTGTGACTGGGGGCATTCTGGCCGGTGTGGGCGTTGCGGGAATTGTGGTAGGAGCAGCGTTAGGAGGCCTCACTTCCAGTTCGTTTTCGGACTTCGGGGGAACTGTGGACGAATTTGACAAGCTCGCGTATCGCGACCGGACACGCAGCTACGAAATCGGTGCAACGGTCTCTGGAATCGCGGGGGCCGCTCTTGCAGGAGCTGGAGGCACGCTGATCGTGCTCGGTATTTTGAAGAATCGCGAAGCATTGAAAGAATACGACGCAAAGAAGACGAAAACTGCCAGCACGTTTCGCATCGTTCCGTCCTTTTCTGTCAGCGATAGGGGTTTTCTGGGATCGGTACGAGGAGGTTTTTGATGAACACGATGTCATCCCTTTTTGTGGCATTGGGAGTCCTCCTGTCCGCAGGAGGCTGCAAAAATTTCGCCGAGTGCCAGCAGGATTCGGACTGCGCGGGGCGCGCAGAATCAACCGGGCAAGCGCTGTCTTGCAGTGACAACATGTGCGTTGTCGGATCGCCACGCGCGAAATTGTGCCAAGAGGTCTTTCCCAACAACTCACCAGCGTCGGCGACTCCCATCGGAACGCTTGTGAACACGGTGACCGGAAACGACCTGATTCGGCTCCAATCTGTGAAGCTAGCGATCGAGGAAATGAACGTCGGTTTGGTGGCTTCGGGAAAGCCTCCGATTGCGCTGCATGTGTGCGAAACCAGCGCAACCCCTGCGGACATGTTGAAGTCCTATCAGGTACTGGTTCACGATCGAAAGGTGGCCGCAGTCGTGGGACCCAGTGGATCGGGAAATGTGACCCTTTTGTCTGCGGAGGTGTTGGAACAGAAGGTTCCCATCATGTCTTGGTCTGCCTCTGCAAAATCGATCGGAGACCTTCCGGGCCAGGGTTTGTTTTTCCGCACGGTTCCTTCCGATATTCTGCAAGGCAGAGTGCTCGCGGGGTTGATTCCTCCTGGGTCTGAAACCTCAACCGGAATGATTGTGGTGGATGACCCCTATGGACAGGGGATGTTGTCATCCGTGCTTGGATCGAAAGCCGGTTTGGTTGCAAAACCGTCTTTGACATACAAGGAATCTGTGGGTACCGATCAAGCGGCGGCAGAAACGACGCTCACTGCAGCGGTTGGGACACTTCGAGGTGGGGTCGCACCAAAAGCGTTGGTAGCGGTGACAAACCTGTTTTCGGACAAATTCCTTGCGCAAATGGATGGGTATGGAACGGTGTCTCCCACGATGCCCATTTTGATGGGGGACGCAGCAAAAAACAGCAAAGTATTGGATCTATTGAACAAAGGGATTCCGTCGATGGGTACGAATCTACAGCGGGTGAAGGGAACTGCGCCTGCCGTCGATTCTGGGAGTGCCGCATACACCACCTTTGTCGCCAAATTCAACCAGCGTTGGCAAGGCGCCACCGATCCAACAACCACGGTGTACTCCTTTTACGCTTATGACGCTGCATACGCGGTGGGCGCGGCTGTTTGTGCAGCGGGAACGGTCACTCCGGCACGTGTATCGGAGTACTTGCTGCGCATGAACAATTCCCAATGTCCTCCGCAAGAGCGTTTGAAAATTGGACAGGACAACTTTCTGAATTCCTGCAACCGGCTCTCTTCGCAAAGCAGCCTGGCAATCCAGGGAACCACCGGAGTCGTCTCATTCACACCGCACGGAGACCGCGAGACGGGTCTTTATGAAGTGTGGAGCATCGACGTGAACAACAAGAAATTCCTATCTACTCCGGCCCCGTAATTCCAAGAGATTTCTCCATCATTCCCAAACGAATCCCAGACGATCCATAAGCGACCCCTATATCACTCCCACATGATGCAGCGCACCAAGCTGCGGGAAAGGCATGTCTGCATACCAGCGGCAGAATGCCAAAACTCTGTCTTTTCACAGGAAAGGAAACGGGGTATGTGGTGCGAATGGATGACACACAAAAACCTTGGGGCCCCTTTCGGCTGTTCTATTTGGTGTTGGTGCTGAATTTCGCGTTTCCGGCTACCTGCTATCTGTTTGCGCCAGACTTTGCGATCGATCGGTTCGAGGAAGTGGGGCGCATGTTGGGGGATGGCCCATATCCTTTGCGCGCGGCAGAACTAGGGCTGGTTTGGCGGGTGCTGGCGTCGGGAAATGTGATGACGCTGGCGTTCATGTGTGGTCTGATTTTGTGGAACGTGCGGAAGTACTTTGTGGTGCTGGTGCCGCTTCTGTTTTTGAAGGGATTTAGCGCACTGGGATATTTGGGGGTGTTTCTGTTCGTGTTGCCGTATCGCGGCTTTTTGGCGGTGTTTCTGCTGGATGCAGCGACGGCGTGCGGCATGGTGTTCTTTGCTCGCAGAGCGGTAGACAAACTTGCGGAAACCGGGGGATAGCAGGCTGTTTTTGGGGACAGACCGCGAAGAGGGGAAACTCAAAAAGCCCGTGCTCCGATAATCGAAAGGAGTTCATTTTTAGAAGGGGTTTTCCATGTCGTTCTTCTCTTCGATCGTCGAAGCGCCAGGTCACTTGATGCACGGGATGGGCGAATTGGGTTCTGCGGCGGGCAGTCATTTCGGAGGAATGGGGGAGGCGGCTGGAGATGTGATGGGTGGAATCGGTCATGGCGTGGGAGACGTGGCCGGAGGTGTGATGCATGGGGCGCATGGCCTCGCACACGACGTTGCAGACGGGGCGCACGATGCGTGGGGTCACGCGCAGCACGGCGAAATGGGCGCGGCTGCGGGCGATCTTGCGGGTGGCGCGGTGCACGGCATGGCCCACGCAGGGGGAGACATTCTGCATGGCCTGATGGATGGAGCCGCACACGTTGGTGGCGGGATGCTGGATGGGGCTGCGAGTTTCTTCAAAGGTGAAAAAGGAATGGTCCAGCACCTTTTGGCCGGTGGAAAGGAAATCGGGAAGGGGTTGTCGCCGCTCAAAACGGGTTTCGGGATGTTCAAAGACCTGAAAGCCGGATGGGATTTGCTGCACGGCAAGGGGGATGCCAAAGAACTGAAAAATCCGCTGATGTCGGCGGGGGAACACGGACTGAAGGCGATCAAGTCGTTGTTTGGCGGCGGTGGGGACAAAGAGGGGGCCGAAGGGGAAGAGGGGCCGGGCGGACACGAAAAACAGGAAGAAAAGGACGGTCTGGACAAGGGCATGGACATGCTCAAGTCGGGCGTGGGAGGCATCAAGAATTTGGTGTCTCTGCCCGAGAAAATTTCGGGCTTTTCCAACACGATCGGCAAGGTCATCACCGAGGGTGTCCCCGGCGCAGGCATGATCGAAAAACTGTCGGGCGGGATGCTCAAAGAATCGATGCTCGGGAGCAAGGCAGCATCGGTTTTGAAACCGCTGCATGGGTTTTTGGAAAAAGGCGGCGAAAAACTGCTGAGCAGCGGCGTCGGCTCGAAACTGCTCGAAAAAGTCGCTGTGGAAGGCGCAAAAGACGGCGCAACCAAGATCGCGACCAAGTTCGCCGGAAAAATCGTTCCGGGCTTGAACATGGCGTCGGCGGCGATTTCGGCGTTCCAAAGCGGCAAAGCGACGTATGAAGCGTTGAAAAAGGGCGACATGGGCGGCGCGGTGATCGAAGGCTTGCACACGGTGACAAACATCGTCGGTGGCTTGCCGATTCCGGGCGCAGGTCTCATCAGCGTCGGCGGCGACATCATGGCGGGCGCGGCGCACTGGCTCAAAGACGGTGGCGCGAAGAAAATCGGCGAATTTGCGAGCAAAGCAGCCTCGGGCATAGGCAGCGCAGTCGGCGGCGGTTTGAAAGCCATCGGAGACAGCCCCGTCGGACAATTCGCAAAAGGCGCAGGCAAAGCCATTGGCGGAGCCGTCAGCAAAGTCGGTAAATCCGTCGGGAATATGGCCTCCGGCGCATTGAACGGAGCGAAAAAGCTTTTCAAAGGTTGGTGATTGAATCGCGTCGCGTTGATGTTTTCGTTTCGCGCGTTGGGGGGTGTCGCAGCGGTGTTGTGCGCAGGTTGCGGCTCGTCGTCCTCCCAAACGCTTCCCAAAACACCCTTCTACTTCATCGGGGCCGGAGACATCGCACAGTGTGGTGCAGAAGCCCCGCAAAACACTGCCGCAGAACAAACCGCCAAACTCATCCGCGCCAACCCAGAGGCCACCGTCTACACCCTCGGGGACAATGTCTACGATTCCGGCACAGAGACCGAATTTTCAAACTGCTACGCACCAACGTGGGGGACCTTTTTGGACAGGACCTATCCGTGTCCTGGGAACCACGATTACGGGACGCCGGATGCGGCGGGGTACTTTGGATATTACGGGGGCCGGGCTGGGGGTGGTCGAAAGGGGTACTACTCCTACGATGTGGGAACCTGGCACATGGTGTCGCTGAACAGCAACGTAGATGCGCAAACAGGAAGCGAGCAAGACCGTTGGTTGCGATTGGACTTGCAGGCGCACAAAAGCAGTCGTTGTGTGCTCGCGTATTGGCACCATCCGGTGTTTTCCAGCTCGGCGGGACATGGCAACGATCCGAAAATGGCGGACCTGTGGAAAACGCTGTTTGAACACGGCGCGGACGTGGTGCTTTCGGGCCATGACCACGGGTATGAACGCTTTGCACGGCAGAGGCACGATGGGACGGCAGACCCACTTGGACCGCGCGAATTTGTGGTGGGAACGGGGGGAGCGGGTATGTATGGTTTTTTGCCACCCAGACCCAACAGCGAAGTGCGCATCGAGTCCGCGTTCGGGGTGCTCAGGTTCGCCCTGTGGGAGGATTCCTACGACTGGCTGTTCATTCCTGTGGACCCAGCCGCGCGCCTCGATTCGGGTCATGGCGTGTGCCAAAAAAAACCATAAAACGCTGGCTACGCATTTGCCGAGATTGACCGCTCCGTCGCTCGCGCGGTACGATTTTGCGGGGTTTTCTTTCCATGTCGCAAGCTCTTAGCAAGGACAGCGCATTTCGCTGGGCCGGTACCTTAAAAGAAACGTCTATTCGGCAGCTTTACGAGCGTTGTCAACGCCTGCGGCTGACGGGAAACATGCGCCTCACGCAGGGCGCGCAGTCGCTCGATCTGACCTGGATTGGGGGCGAACCGATCGAGAACGAAGGCGATCAGGGCACACGATCGCTTCCGCTTTGGAACGATGGCCAGTTTGTCGTCGAGCAACGCATTCCAGACTGGAAGGGCCGCCTGACGCAGGGCGTCGAGCTGTCTGGTTCGCTGCGCGCTGGACAAGTGACCTCGATCTATTCGCTCTGTTCGGACAACCATCTTTCGGCGGATGTCGAACTTCTGAACATGAAGGGAGAGCGTGCGCAAGTGCGCTTCACGTTGGGGAAAGCGGAAAGTGCGCTCATCGCCGGTCAAAGCGAGAGCGCGATTTCGGCGATGTCGAAACTGGGAACGTGGACCGAGGGCACGTTTCGGATTTCGCTCCGGCCTGCATTTGGCGACGAAAAAGCTGCGGAAGCGCCGGTGTTCAAGGGGCAGCCCGGAGGTCAATTCGATGTGACCGGTGCCGTGGACATGGCTCAGGATTCCTCGAAGTGGCCGACGACCTCTGGGGGCGCAGCGGGGTCGGCATCCAAAAGCAATGGGAGTCCGCCTCCTACATCGGGTGTGACACCCTCGAAAACCCCTCCTTCCGGTTCGGCAGCGGCGCAGGTATCACCGACGCTGACGCCCTCGAAAGGGAACGCGATTCCGCCGCGCTTGGCGCAAACCCTGATTCGCGCACCGGGCGCAGCGGGGATGTCACCGTTTGCGCAACTTCCGCCCGAACCCGAACCGGAGTTGCCCCCACCGCAAATCACAAGCGGAAACAAGTCGATGGTGGTTGTGGTGTCGATCGCCGTGATGATCTTGTCCTTGGTTGGAATCGCCGCCGCCCTGCTTCTTCGTTGACGCGCGGTCTTGTAGACTGCGCGCACGATGACTGGTCCTTCCCCGGAAACGCACACTCCATCGCTTGAAAAAACGCCTTCGCCGACAAGCGGGCTCGATTTGCGAGGTCAAACCTACGACGACCTGACGGCGTTCATGCAGCAGATCGGCGAAAAGCGATATCGAGGCGAACAAATTTTTCGATGGGTTCATGCGCGCGGCGCGACGGATTTTTCGGAAATGACCGACGTGAGCGCGAAACTGCGAGCGCGTTTGTCGGCGGAAAATCAGCTTCAAGTCCGTTCGCTTTTCGTCGATAAAGTGCAGCTTGCAGCCGACGGGACGCGAAAACTTCGGTTTCGCACGACGGATGGTCGTTTGATCGAAAGTGTGCTCATTCCCGACGACGACGCGCGACTTCTTCCGACGGAGCAAACGAACGAACCGATCGGTTTGTCCGGGTGCGATCTCGAAAGCGAAGACGACGAGGATTCCGACGAAGAAACGCCTTGGGAGCGCAAGAAAATGACGCAGTGCATTTCGTCGCAAGTGGGTTGTGCGATGGACTGCGATTTTTGCGCGACGGCAAAGCTGGGTTTCGGTCGCAATCTCTCGGCGGGAGAAATCGTCTCGCAGGTCTATCAGGCGGAAGCACTGTTGCGAAGCTTGCCGTCAGACGATCCAACGAGGCTGGCCGGTGGCGACGTGGTGACGAATCTGGTGCTGATGGGAATGGGAGAGCCTTTGCACAATCTGGAACCGGTCGTGGCTGCGCTCCGCATTTTGCTTCACCCGCTGGGCCGGAGTTTTTCCCGTCGGCGCATCACCGTATCCACGGCGGGCTTGGTTCCGGCGATTGAACGCTTCGGCGCGGCAGGACTCGGTGTGAATTTGGCGGTTTCCTTGAACGCTACGACCGACGCTGTGCGCGACCAGATCATGCCGATCAACCGGAAATATCCTTTGTCCGTCCTGCTGTCCGCGCTGCGTCGATTTCCTCTTGACAAACGGCAAAGGATCACCATCGAGTACGTGCTTTTGCGGGGTCTCAACGACAGCCTCGACGACGCACGCCGGTTGCCCAAACTCCTGTCCGGCATTCCAGTGAAGTTGAATCTGATTCCTTGGAATCCGCATCCTCTTTCGCGGTACGAACGGCCCCTTTCTCAGACGGTCGCTGCTTTTCAAGCCGAGTGCATGCGCTTGGGTTTTACGACCTATGTGCGCAAAACGCGCGGAGACGATATCGCCGCCGCGTGTGGCCAACTCGCCGCAGAAAACGACCCCCGAGCGGGACGGACGAGGCTTGGGATTTTTGTTCCGGCGAAAGGGTGAATTTGAAAAGGGGGACTCCTCATGCGTACTGAATGTGTCCTCGTTTTTTAAGGAGTCTGGCTCGTATACTCGGGAGCGATGTTGGATACGGAAAGATTGGCGCGGATTTGTGACGAACTGATAACTGACCCGGCGTATGCGCGAGGCAAGAAACGCTACGCCACGCCAGTTTCAACAGAGGAAACGATCGCGATTGCGCAAGCCTTGGCCGAAGAAGTCGAAGAGGGTGTTGCAGCGCGCGATGCGCAAGCCGAACGGCAAGGTTTTCGCGTGGTTTGTCAAAAGGGGTGCAATTCCTGTTGCAACGTGCTCGTGGTCTGCTACCAGCCAGAGGCGCTTCGCATCGTCGAGTTTTTGCGCAAGCCGGAACAAGCACAGACTCTGGCCGCATTCCTGTCAGCTTACGGACCCTGGAAAGCGCAAGCGGGCGACGTGCCGGAACGGGCGCAGCGCGCGTTTGTGGAGGGTGATCAGGCGGGGTATGACGAACTGCACCAAAACCACTTTCGGCGGGCCATTCCGTGCGCGTTTCTTGTGGACGGGGTGTGCAGCATTTATCCGGTGCGGCCCATCGGTTGCCGAAATGCGCACGCGCTGGATACGAACGCGCGCTGCGTGGCTGATCCGCCCGAGCCGGCGCAGGCGCTCGATTTTGTGCCGCTTGCGCGCATCGTCCACCGTGCGACGCAGCTTTTGCACGCGCTCCACAACGTCAAAAGCCGAGAGCGGCACGGTCAGAAGTCGGTATGCGTTGCGGTCCACGAGCTGCTTGCGTTCCCAAAACGCGGCTGATTCCCCGGTCTTCACTCTGCCGCTGAACCACAAACTCCCAAAACCAGCAAAACCCAGGGCGAACAGGGGCCTAGATTTGGTAGTGATAGGCTGAAAGAACATGAGCCCTGACCAACCCAACCAGCCGATCCAAATGGCAGCGCACCGGACGAGGGTGTGTCGGAGTGGGTTCATGAGGGGTCTGCTCGGTTTTTTGGCATGTGGGTTGCTGTCGGGATGTCTCATCCCCCTGCCATTGGAACAGGAACCGACGCAAGAACCAGACAACCGACTGGTCCTGCAGGCGGCGATTCCGCCTTTCGGCGCGCAGCGAGCCACGTCGCTTTTGGAAAAGTACACGTTTCAGGTGGATGTGATTTCGGGCAATCCCGAAGTGGCGGCGAGGCTCTATCTGCAAATCAACGGAACGTGTTGCGAGCTGAATCTGGAAAATCCGAACGTCACACGCTGGTCGCAACAAGCAACAGCCCAGGCCGCGGACGCTTTGCGAGGCAGTTTCACGCTTCAATTTTCGCAGCCGGTTCTGCCTTGCACGATGGTTCCGGCGGGCGCGATTGTGTACGCGGTTCCGGTCGTTGCGTCTGGCGGTTTTCGCGATCGTGGCGGCGTGCGGCCCGAGGGTTTGGGCGAAGTGGACCAAAACCACTATTGGACGATACTCTGTCCCCCTTAGACTGTTTTTTGTTCTCTTTTGTGAGGGCTTCTTATGCTTATCGAAACACTCAAACGCCTGCTGTGCGTCGGGCCGTGGCTTCTTTCCGGCTGTGGCGAGGAAGCGGCTTCGGTCCCCATCGCTTGCTCGGGGGAGCATTCCTGTCCGCCTGCGCACAGTTCTCCGTTTTGGGCCGTGCAGCTTTGGCCCAAAGACAGCGGCGACCGGCCCGGCGTCGATCCGCACTACCTGCTTATGCCCCAGGAAGGACAGTCGCTCGATTTTGACGGGACCGGTTCGGCGGTGCTCAGGTTCCGGGCGGTGTCGCTTCTGTCGGGTTTGCTGACGACGGCGGACAATCGAGCGATTCCGCGAGCGCGGGTCCAAGCGAGTTTGCCGAGCGCGATCCCAGGCCAAGACGACTATCGTTTTGACACGCAGACCGCCGAGAAAACCGCCGGAACGTACCTTCTGCGCGTGCCCACGCCGGCCAAACCCAAGGAACAACCCTACAAATTGTGGGTCGGCTTCGATGACGTGGCGCAGGCTGCTCAATATCCGCCGCTTTGGTTTTCACAGATCGTCGCAAGCGATGTCGAGGTTCCGCTGAAACTGCGTGCGCAAAATCAACTGGCCTCGTTTTCCGGGCGCATCGTGAACGCGCTCGGGGAAGGCGTCGGCGGAATGACCATCCAGGTGTTCGATGAAACCAACCAGATTGTCTCGACTTCGGCGCAGTCGTTGACCGCGACGGACGGCACGGGAGGCACGTATCGTGTGTGGATCGATCCTACATTGTCCCCCAAAACGAGCAGCCAGTTGCGCGTCGTCGTCAGACCAAGCTCGGCGCAGGCGCTTTTGCCATCGATGATGGCGACTGTGCCGGTGCCCGATGTGGGGACGAATAGACAGGTCCATTTTGTGATGCCAGCGCAGCGCACGCCTGTGCCGTTTATGTTGCCGCTGCGTGGGCTGTCTCCGAGCGGGGCCACCGAGGAAGCCAAATCGGCGCGCGTGCTGGCTCAAATCCACTTGGAGGACGCGACGACGCCCGCAGGTGTGCAGGTAACGTACACCGCGCAGGCCGATGCGGATGCACAGGGCGTGGCCAAATTGTGGCTCGTGCCCGCGCCGAGCGGAGGCAAAGACCTGACGTATCGCGTGTCGGTGGCGAGTCCGCCCGGTGCGTCGTATGCCTCGACCGTGCGCGACGTGCAGGTGGGACCGACAGAGGGCGTGCTTCCCTCCTTGACGTTGCCGACGCGGGCTCGTCTGTTGGGCCGACTTCTTTCGACCAACGGAGAACCCGTCTCGAGCGCGCAAGTCGTCGCACAGCCGATTCTGCCGGACACAACCAGCAGAGATCCCCTCGAACGGGTGTTGGAACCGACCAAGCCGCTGACCACCACCGACGATCAAGGCCGTTTTGGTTTGTGGCTCGACCCCGGCGATTGGGATTTGGATTTCATTCCAGTGCTCGGCACTGCTCCGCGCACATCCCTCGACAATGTGCGCATCCAAACCACCGATGTGGAAGTCGGAGACGTGCGGCTCCCTCAACTGTCTTTGGCCAAAGTCCTGGTCATGGGCCCGACGATGCAGCCTGCGCCTCAAGTCAAAGTCCGCGTGCTCGAAATCCCCGATGTGACGCCTCGCATCGGGGTTGCGTGTCACAAGGATTTGCCGTGCTCGAAGGCCGCCAAAGTGCGCGCCGAGGCGTTCACCGACAGCAAAGGTCGCGTTCAATTCTTGCTGCCCGATGCCCTACCGAATGCGACGATGTTTCCCAAATGAACCGCTCGATCGCAACGACCCCGTTCCCGCGTGTGCCAGCCGCTTGTTTTTTTGCGGCGCGGCCTCTTTTCGTTTGACGGAAAAATGCGTTTTGGGAACGACGGCTTGCACGATCGCTTGCACGGCCTCCTGATCCTTTTGCAATACATCTTGCCCCACTGCTTGAACGTCCTCGCTCGTAACCGCCGTGATCTGTTCGATTTCGTCGTCGGGGCCGTTCGCGTTTTGCAGAAGCGCCCCGCTGCGAGACAGAGCCAGCGCGGCTTCAAAACGGTGTTGCTGACCCATCATTTGCTGCGACAAAAGCCTCGTGCGTGCCGCCGCAACTTCATCCTTTGAAAGGGGCGTTTCCAACCGCCGAAACAGCGCAAGCTTGATCGCTCTCTCCGCCGCCTCCAGCTTGTTCTGGGTCGTCCGCCCGAAAAAAAACAGCGCGCCTCCCTGCCGATGAACTTCGAGCTGCCCCTCAAACGACAACAACACCCCCTGTTCATCCACAAGTTCTCGCCGCAACGGCCCCGGCACCCCCAAAAGACACTCCGCCAACACCGCCAGGGCAAATCTTCGCTTGCTCTTGAGTCCTGGCGTCCGAAATCCGACCCCCAACCATGCCGGCTGTGTCCCACCATGTGCGATGTGCTCTTGCGGCACCCCCAACGCTGGCAACAGGGGCGCTTCAACAGACGACCCCTTTTGCCCCGCCTCTGCCCAGGCAAAAAACGCCTCTACTTGCGAAAGAACCTGTTTGGGGTCCACGTCCCCGACCACAGCAAGCGTCAGATCGTGCGTCGAATACGCTCGCCGAGCCAGATCCAAAAGTCGTTTCTTCGACAACCCCTGAATTTGCTGAACTGACGGCGAAAAGCCATACGGATGGCCCCCATACAACCTCTGCCGCAGGAGCCTTTGCAACAGCAATTCCCCATCTGTCCGTTGCGAGACGACAGACACCAGTTCTCGCCGCTTCTGCTCAAATTCTAGGTCCGCAGGCGTCGGTGGCGTCAGACCCCCTAAGAAATTCCGCAACGCCAATTCACTGTTTTTGCCTGCATATTTGCCCGCATCCTTTTTCGCACTCGCCCATTCTCCTGCTACCGAGAACGCATCCATGTCCACCTGTACCGTTCCGTTTGCAGAACGGCCAGCGAACCACAGCCGCGCCAGAAGAGCATGTGTACCTGCCGTTGTCTCGTCCTCCAAAGACAGACCGCCACGCCACGTCGCTGCTGCGCCTACTCGACGCACCGAATGATCCGGTTTTATCCACAACACAGGACCCCGCGTGAGTTTCTTTTTCCAGACTCCGTTTTGCACTTCGTCAAACGTCGGTTCCTTCTGTTGCGACACACGAGGCAGACACCCCGCAAGCCGCCCGCGAGCTGCATTGACCGCTTGTTCATCCGCTCTCGCATTCCCAACGCTCGGCAAAAGCCACAACACCGACAACGCATCCCGACCTTTCCCCGCAAGCACCCGTTTTGCGTCTGTTCCATCCACCACAGAAAGCGCCTGCGCATACTCCTTTGGCGAATACCCTGCTGCCCACAACAGCCCTGCCTGCTTCCCACGCGAAAGCGGTGTGGTTTGGTTTTTTTCGTGTTGGACCAGCAGCGTCGCCCTCCCCCGATCGACCTCTGCCCCATCGAATTCCACCCTCGAATCAGCCATCCGCGCAAGTTCCTCTGCCACCTGCCGCGTTGCCGCTTCTAGCTTGTCCGGTTTCGTCTTCCCCTGTGCAAAACAAAACCCAGCCAACTGCCCTGAATAGTGCGACGCTGTGGCTTCCCACATCCCCCGAATCCGCGAAAGCCTTTGTGAAAGGATTTGTGCAAGCAGGGCCCCCGCTGCTGCCTCCTTTGCCCCCGTTCCTATTCCTGCCGTCTGAAAACCCACAGCCAACACGGCATCCCGTTCCCCCCAAAGTTCCACCGAAAGGTGCGTCCCCTTCCCCAGTTTTGTTTCGATCTCTTTTGCCAACCCCCCAATCTTTTCGTGGTCCGTGTGATTCTGCTGCGAGTCCAGCAGCGTTTCGATCTTCTCTGCAAACCGTTCGTCAAACCCCCCTGACACCACCACCGACAGCCGATCCACCGAAAAGTGCTTCCGCCACAAAGACTTTAATTGCTCTTCTGTCATCCGCGAAAGCACCGCTCCTTCCCCCAACAGAGGTTCCCCATACGGATGCCCCGCAAACACGATTCCCCGCAGTTTCTCGACGGCGAGACCGGCCCCTGCAAGCGCCCGCTTCCGCTCCTGACCGATTTCCTCTGCCTGCCGCAAAAGTCCCGCTTGTTCCATCGCCCGATCAGCCGAAAACAACCGTTCCAAAAAGTTCCGCGCAAGCTCGAGTCCCGTTTTGGGAACATGCACGGTGAACACCATTTCATCAAGGGACGTATAACTGCTGGCTTCCCCCCCGAGTGCGCGGATTTGCTCCACCTCCTTTCTTCCGATTTCTTGAAACAACATCCGCTCCAGCAGGTGCATTCCCCCTTTTGGCATTCCCAAAGCGCCATCTTCCGCCACTCCTCCTGCTGCAATCACCTGCACGGCCACCGTCCACGAAAGTCCATCGGGCAACAGCACAAGGCGTGCCCCATTCCGAAGCGTCCGAACCTTCTCTCCATTCCATTCATCAGCCACAGGCCGATGTGAAACAGTCCCAGTCGTTGCTATTTCTGACGACTGTTTTTCGCGGTTCTGCTTTTCGGGAGTCTGTTTGTCGGGGGTATCTGCTTTTGAAACAGAGAACACATGTCCTGATGGTGCTGCGCTCTGTGATACAGCCGACAACTGTGTCTTTTGCGTGGAAACGCAAGCACACCAAAACAAGACCCACAAAATCAAAACAACCGTTCGCATCATCCCGACCCATACCACAAACCCGCGCGGGAAGGGAGATACGTGCAGTTACTTGTGGTATCGGGTTTCTGTGAGGGGTTCTTGGGGGGTTCGGAGACGCCTTATTCGGTGGTTTTGGGACAGGTGTTCCAGGATTTTGAAGGCCCAGAGTCCTTCGTTTGGGAAACCCGCTTCCTGTGCCAATTCCTGCGCTGTTCTTGGTGTGTCACAGAGGGCCAAAAGAAGGTTCTTTTGAAGGTTCAACACGCGCTCTGCTGCGCGCTTTCCAGCCTCGACACCGGGCTGATGGTACGCATTCACACAGATCATCTCTGCGTAATAGCCCACCGTTCGTTCAAACAGCGCGAGCAGTGCTCCGATCGAGTGCGCAGATACCTCGGTCATTGTGAGGGTCAAACTGCGCCTCCCTTTTTCAGCGAGCGCCTGCCGTGTCCCCAACAAAAAGCCGAGCAGATAGTCCCCCGACGTGACCCCTTCTTCCACAAACAGGGGTTTTCCTACGAACGGATTTTGGGACGTAATGTCCGTCAACACTTCGATGAAAGTCACAAAAAAGTTGTCCGGGCCATCTCGAAGTTGCTGCACGTACGCATGCTGGTCTGTTGCTCCTTTGTTGCCGTAGACTGACAGCCCCTGATGCACGACATTCCCATTCCGATCCAGCTCCTTCCCAAGCGATTCCATGACGAGCTGTTGCAAGTACCGCGCAAACAGTTCCAGACGGTCTTTGTACGGAAGAACGACCAACGCGCGTTCGCCTCGGCCTCCCGAAGCATGGTGCCAACAGACAGCCATTTTCATCGCCGGATTGCGCAACGGATCGGGGTCCCGCGTGGCCTCGTCCATGGCTTTTGCGCCCGATAGGAGTGCCCGGATATCAAAACCTTGCAGAGCCGCCGGCAAAAGCCCCACCGCAGAGAGTTCCGACGTGCGTCCTCCGACAAAATCCCACATGGGGAACACCGCCAAAAAGCCCTCCTGTTGTGCAAGACGGGACAGCGCACTCCCCGCTTGGGTGATCGCAATCGCATGCCTCGCAAACGGCAGGCCCACCGACGCAAACGCCGCCCGCGTGACGTGCATTCCGTTCGTCGTTTCGCGCGTTCCCCCCGACTTCGACACAACGAGGACCAGCGTTTCCCCCAAACCTCCTCCCGTCGAAGCCAGTTGGGTGAGGACTCGCGCAAAACCGTCTGGATCGGTGTTGTCCAAAAAAAACGGCGCAAGCGAATCGGGGGAAGGGGTCGGCTGTCCGAGTGCCGACGCGACAAATTGCGGGCCAAGTGCAGAGCCCCCAATTCCGATCAGCAAGAACTTCCGAAAACGCTGGTTCGTCGAGGACAACACCTCGCCTTGATGCACTGCCTTTGCAAATTGTTCGATTTGCGCATTCGTCGTTTCGATCGTTTCAGCCAGGGTTTTCGTCGGTGCTTTCGACGCATTCCGCAACCAATAGTGACCCACCATTCGCTGTTCGTCTGCGTTCGCGATTGCGCCCGCCTCGAGCGCCACCATCGCCGCATGGGCTCGCGCAAGCCGTTCCGCATACATGGCAAGCCAATCGTTCGGCAAACCCATGTCCGTTGTATCCAGCAAAAATTCTGCTCTGGTTTGGGAATCGTCCGAAGAAAGACCGACCGAAAGCACATCCGCGTGGAAACCAACTGCCATTTTTGTCATGGCGCCCATCGTATGACGGAGCGGACAAAACGGTCACTTGCAAAACGAAAATCTCGACGCTGGACGTTCTTAAAAAACAACCGGTCTGGAGCGCGTCCTTTTCGGGGTGGACGGAGGGGGAATCGGCTCGTTTTGAGCGAGCGAGACAGACAACATTCCCTGGCAAGTGTCATCGACTTCCACAACCTGCTCTGCATGGTGTTCCGCTGCGATGCGAACACGAACCGGAGGAGACCCCTTTGGACGAAGGACGGCCCCCGTTCCCAATCCCAGGACAGTCCCATCTTGCAAAGTGAGACTCGCATCAGCCGGACTTGCGACCACGGTACAGGTTTCCCACAGAAGCGGGGGCGATGTCACCGTCGGAAGCGAAATCGGATTTGTGGCGCTCTGTTGGGCCCCCTTTTTCTTGATCAACGCGAACGGAAGAATCAATAGGAACAGCAATGCGATTGCAGAGCCTCCCAAACCCAACAGGCCGATGCGCTTCCTCAATCGCTGGAACACCGCAACCGGGTACTCTTTTGAAGGAGAAGATCGCGAAGTTCCTCCAGAATCCGGAATCGTGAAGCCGACGGAAAACTCATTCGGAAGAATCAAATTCCTGCTCCCAACAGCGGGATTCGTCTGGACCTGCGGGATGTCTCCAACGTAGATGCGCGTTTTTTCAGCCGCTCGTTCGCGAATTTCCCGCAGAATTCTAGCCACCGTCGCCACGGAAGGTCGATCATTGGGATTTTTTTCCAACATCTGATCGATCAGGTCCGCAAATTCCACACCAATCGCAGAAGTTCGCTCATTCAGGCGTTGTGGCTGTTTGGAAATGTGAGCCATCATGATGGGCAGTGCTGTCGGTGCATCGAATGGGACTTCTCCGCAAGCACACTCGTACAGGATGCACCCAAGGGAGTACACATCACTCTTGTGTGTGACATCCGCCGCACTCTGTATCTGTTCTGGACTCGCATATCTTGGAGTTCCCAGAAACTCCGCCTGGGTTTTTCCGCCTCCCAGAGCCCGCGTGAGTTTTGCAATCCCAAAGTCCAGAATTTTCGTTGTCAGCATCGGTACTGGTTCACCTTTGGGAACCAACATGATGTTCTCTGGTTTCAAATCCCGGTGAATCACAGAGTGCCGATGGGCCGCATCCAAGGTATCTGCAAGTTGTTCTCCGAAACTGAGCAGATCCGCCAAATCGACGATTTTCTTGTGAAGCAGATACTCTGCCAGCGTGTGTCCAGACACGTACTCCATGATGAGGAATGGCGTTCCGTCTTTAAGTCTGTCTGCATCAAAAATCTTCACAACACCCGAATGTCGAATCTCATTTGTCGCTCGCGCTTCATTCAAAAAACGCTCAACCAAATCTCGATTTTCCGCTCTCTCTTGATGAAGCACCTTCACTGCAACCCGTTTGTTCAGCCTTCGGTGCCTCGCTTCATAGACAACCCCCATTCCGCCCACACCAAGAGTGCGTATAACTTCATATGCACCAAACTGTTTGCGTTCAATCGACATGGTGGGTACTCCTACTGTCAACACGGGCGGGCATTCCTTTCGCTTCTTGAAGTTTGCCCGCCAGGTAAATGTACGTTTACTGACTTCCAGGTTTCAGGGGTGCGGCAGAGTGACCGGCTTTTTGCTGCAATGCAGCCTTCGACGCCGCAATGGGGGCCGCGATCTGCGCCGGAGCATGCTCCGCTTGCCGAGCCTGACAGGACCCCAGGGCATGCAGACTCCCAAAGGTCAAGATGGGCAACACCACTGCGCCAGCCAGCACCAACACGGCTTCCATGCGACTTGCATGTGCACTCCGCACACCGGGCAACGTAGTCCGGTCTGGCAACGCGGCTTGCGCCACACGCGGTGCATCTTGTCGGCTCGCTCGTTCCGCATGAACCATCAACGGAACCTGATCTTCGCTGGGGTAGGGACGAGTGATCTGTTCGTCGATGGTCGGCTCAGGAATGCCATCGCTGATGTGGAGCGGTTCCGGCACATTCGCCGTGTGGTTTGCTTCCTCCTCTTTGCACATGGCCAGAAGGTGTTGGCAATCAAACTGGCGAGTGGGCACTCCTTCCAGAGGGCGCTCCCGAGCAGAGGGTGGGTTTGATTTCAGGGAGGCAATCAGCGACTGTACGGAACTCATGGCAGGTCTCCTTTCGCATCAAGGCGATGACCTCCCTACGTTCCAATAACCATGCCAAGCATCCTCCTGTGCTAAGTCCGTGAAATTCCTATGTTTTGAAAAAGCAGTGATTTGAACGTTCGCGCTGTTTTGGCTGGGCACGGCCAATCTGCCCTGGGCAAAGTGCTCCGCACTCTTTGTTCACCGTAGCTCGTGTACCCCGATGTCGTATCCATCCCCTTTGGGTCGCACACTCCCGAAGTGATCGTTCCACACGGATTCGCTGACGACCCCTTTGTCGATGACATACATCCTGTTGTTGGGTGTGTTGAGCAAGCGAAAGTTGGAATCCAGATCGGGAATGGCACGGATGAGGGCTTCGCTTGGGGGGACGACGACCGTTCCATCGATTCCCACCACAAGGTGAGACAACACACAGTCACCCCCAAACTGCGTGCCCAGGGGTTGTCCGCTTCCGTCCACGCGGCTGCTCATCCCGTTTTGCAACACAATGGAATTGAGGAGGATGCGGCGCACCGTTCCTCCTGTTTCGCAGCGCACGGCCCCGCCGTCTTGGCCTGGTTCCCCGTTCGACAAAAGGGTGTTGAATGCAAACAAACCGGTTGTCCCAGACGCAATGAACACACCTACACCTGCCGCTGTTTGGCCGTTGCCGATAAAAAGGCTGTTCACGAGGCGGAAACTGCGCGTGCCGGTTCCGATGCGCAAACCGACGGTTCGATTGCTGCTGAGGACGGATTGTTCGACGACCAATTTGTTGCAACCGGTGGAATCCACGCCGACGAGAGCGTCTTGTGCGACGCTGCGCAAGAGAGACAGGTTGCCGTCGCTTTGGCATTTTGCACCGACGGTGTCTCCTCGAATCGTCACGTCACTCAAGAGCAAAACGGTTTTTGCGCCGCTCACCGACGAGGAAGCCAGTTGTACAGGCGTTTGGCTGTCGCGTTCGTTTCCGACGACCGCGTATCGTTTTCCGTCGCTGACCCTGAGGCCTTGGTAAAGCCCGCTCGTCCGAGGCTTGGCGACGACAAAATCCGCTTTGCCGAGCGCCGAGACGATTTCACAGAACGGTTTGTCTCGGCTTCCCGTGGCGCTTCCCGACGGTGGGCAGTGGTCTGCATCAACGAAGACCACGCGCTCGGACGGAACGCAGGTTCCGAGGCTCACATCGGGCAAATCGACCAAACCGCCGCCCAAGTTGCAGACCCCGGATTTCGCGCACTCGCTGTGCTTTTGGCAGGCTCGGCACGCCGACGAAGCCGTGTCACAAACGGGCTTGTCCCGCCCGCATTGTTCGTCCAGGCGGCATTCGGAACACATCCCCTTTTTCACACCTTGCCGCACACAGGCGGACACGCCTTTCCGGTTTTTGGACAAACAAGCTTCGTCCGCAGCCTCGGGAGTTTGCAGCATGTCACACGGAACGCAAAACGCACCGTTGCACACCGGTCGTTCCGGCAGGTTGCACTGCTCGGACGAGACGCAGGGAGCGCCACTTTTTCGTCGGCATTGTCTGGTTTCGGGGTCGCATTCACCCGCAGAACCGCAGATGTCTGGTCGCTCGATGCAGCTTACGACCGAGGCTGCCGAGTCACAGCCTGCGAAAAAAAGCACCCCGGCAAGAAGCGCCAGCCTGGTGCCGCGCGTCTCACCGCATCGCAAAAACATTGGGAAACACCCACACCGCGTCGCCCGAGGCGGACAGCGCGAGCAATTCAGGAAAGGAATCCTGATTCAAATCGGCAACGAACAAGTTCTGCACAGGTGAATCCATGCGTGTTTCCGCGACTTTGGAAATCTGCCCGTCACGAGCCCGGAACAGGGAAAGTACCCCCATGGGTGAAGCCAGAACAAGCTCCTGTTCCCCATCTCCATCGAAATCCGCCGTTGCCTGTTTCCAATCCGTCGAGGGTTCAGTCGGCAGCGCCGGAAGCACGATGTGCTCGTGAAAACGGTACGCAAGGCCCGCCTTCTGCACCACTTCCACAATCGCCACATAAAAGCCCGCCGAGTCGAAAATCAACAGCGCCGGAAGACCGTTGCGAAAATGCTGAACCGGCCACAGTCCGCGCGGCCCAGAAAAACGCGCTTCCCCGGCGTTTTCTGGAAAGTCCGCGATGCCTTTCGGCGTCCAGATTTCCAAAAAGGGGGGAACCAGCACCGCCAGCTCGGGTTGGTTGTCTCCGTTCAGGTCGCGGTACACCACAGACCGCACTCCCGTCGAGACTGGATAGACTCCGCCGCGCGAAAAATCCCCCGGTTTTGAAGGCGACGAAAGAAACAACTCGATCTGATAGGGTGGGTGTTCCCCGACGACGAGATCGGCCAGACCGTCCTGATCGAGGTCTAGGGAAAAGAAGCTGCTTTCCGACGCACGGCGGTTCAGCAGCTGACCGTGCTCTTTCTGAAACACGCCTGTCCCGTCCAGCCCGTACACCGCCAACTCGTGATTTCCGCGCAGAAGTTTGGCCGGACCCGACGCTGGTTTGTGTCCAAATATCGCCTCCCCCTGTTCTGGAAACGGCTGACAGGGGCCGGGGGAAAACGCGCCGTCCTCTGTTCCCCGATAGAAGCACGACGAAACACCGTCCTTCGCTTGCGTGACCAAATCCCCGTGGCCGTCTCCGTCAAAATCGCCGACGGCCAGTTGGTCCGCTTTCGCGATCGTTTGTTTGTGCGGCTTTCCGAAACCCATCGAACCGATGACGTGTTCCGCCGCGCAACCCCACTCTCCCAAACACGACAGGAGCAGCGCGAAGCCCACGCGAAAGGACGCACACCCGCGCACCATGTTCTACCTGGAACCACCTGTCGCGACTTTGCGGAGCAGGTCCACATCCGCAGGCAGTAGCGGCAACGAAAGCACATCCTGTTTGGGCACAAAACGAACATCCGCGACCTGTCTGGCACGCGGTTCGCCGAGCAAACGACACCTGTACACGAGCATCAGCAAATCAAACTCTGGATACGCAAACGACACCACATCGAAAATCCCGAGCACAGAACTGTCAACGTCCAACTCCTCCTTCAATTCGCGGGCAAGAGCGGCCTCGGGGGTTTCCCCTGGTTCGATTTTTCCGCCCGGCAATTCCCAAAGCGAAGGCATCGATTGATCGGGGCCGCGCAGACTCAAAAGGATGTCCGAACCGGAAACCGAAGTCACCAACGCAGCGACGACAATCTTGCGTGGTTTGTCGATTTTCTTCCCCGATGTCCCGATGGGTTTTTCCGCCGGGTGCGGTGTCTGCGAAGACAGAACCGGCAACCGTTTGAGCACCGCATTTCCCGAGCCAGACCGAAACCCCTCCACATCCAGCGCCACGTACACAAAACCCGCATCTTTCCCCGCCTTTGCGAGGTCTCCTCGTTTGGAAAGGGCTTGGGAAAATTCACTCGGAAGAAGCTCGACACGCGCCATCGCTGCGTCCGTTTCCGTCGTCGAACCCGGCAAGTTCGGCAGCTCGTGAAATCGAACGCGCACCTGAGAAAAACCCAGATCGAACAATGCCTGCTCGAACCGATCGACCTGCCTCAAACGCCGCTCGGTCAGCGTCGTGCCATACGGAAAGCGCGACGACAAACAAGCAAGCTGCGGTTTGTCCCAAACGGAAAGACCGACGTGCCGAGCCAACGCGCGAACCTCGTCTTTGGAAAGACCCGCCTCGCACAAAGGCTGTTTCGCACCCCGTTCCCGAGCCGCAACCAAACCAGGCCGGTGATCGTCCAAATCGTCCAGGTTGGTACCCAAAAGCACCGACGACAAACCCAACCGAACCCGCACAGGTTCCGCCAGATCGAACAATTCACTTTTGCAGTGATAGCAACGGTCGGCAGGATTTTGCGCAAAACCGGGTCGCGTGAGTTCGTGAGCCCGCTCCGCGATGTGGGCGACGCCCATCGATTGCGCCAGTGCAGCCGCCGACGCCACTTCTCGTTCGGCCATCGTCTCGGACACAGCGGTAAACGCCACACTTTGCCCCGCTGTTTCCATCGCAGCCACTTTCAAAACAAGCGCAGAATCCACACCGCCAGAAAAGGCAACCAGCGACGGTCCATAACCGGCAACCACTTGTCGCAGGTGGACCCACTTGGCCAGCAGTGTAGGAGAAAGGGGTTCCTCCGGTTCCTTTGCAATGCCCTTAGGTTCGACGGCCATGGTTTTTCGCTTTTCCGGTGGGGCGAGCGCCTCGTTCATCTCGACCGGAGGGCCGACCGCGCCGGCCTCCTTGGCTGGCTTGGCTTTTGCTCTTGGTTTTGTCGCTCGTTTGGCTTCCGTCGCTTCGCTTTCCTCGGCCCACCGACGCACGCGCCGCTTTCTTGGGCTTGGCTCCGCGCGGAGTTTCAGCCGTTTCACTCGTGCGGCTTCGGGTTTTGTGCGCGGTTTTGTGCGCAGTTGTTTCCGGTGCCTTGTTTTCGACCCGCGTATCCAAGCCGAATCCTCGCCAGCCCACGACGGTGATTTCCTCTCGATCGTGGTAAAGCTGGCGCATTTTTAGGCCTGTCCAGCCGCCCGAGACGAGGATTTCTCGAATCCGTCCGACCATCTCGACGCGCTTTTTCATCGGGAGTTTAAAGTTTGCGACCAAAAAACGAGCCCACCTGCGCCGTCCCCACCGAGCCAGCAGCGCCGCAACCTCGAGCGGACGATACGCCATGTCGCAGACGACCCAATCGGCGGGAATTTCGGGAAAAAACTCAAACGCATTTTGGCGCAAATGTTCGACGCGGCGCGCAATCAAAGGTGCCAACGCACCCGGATCGATGGCCACGACGTGACAGCCTCTTTCGACCAGAACCTGGCTCCATCCGCCCGGCGCTGCGCCCAAATCCACACACACTTCCTCAGCACCCGGCGTGTGGCCGCACATCGAGAGAGCTTCCTCGAGTTTGCGCGCCGAACGCGACGGAGCGTCTTTGTGTTTGCGAAACCGCTGTCGCCCGCCCGGAAATACGCTGAGGGCTTTCGACGCCAAGTCCAAACCCACCGCGACGTTGCGCGCATCCAAAAAACAAACTTGCAGCAAAAGGCCTTGCGCCTGAAGCGCCGCTTGTCCGCTTTCCAAAACCGTAGTGCCCGTCTGCAAAAGCAGTTCAGTCAACTTGCGGTGCAACTTGTCGCATTCGGCGGACCACAAATTCCCCTCGTCAGAATCAGGTGCAAACGCATGAACAGCGACGGGGAGACGCAATTCTGCACGCATGGCGGACACGATCGCCTGCGCATCCGGCGGAAGCACTTTTTTCACACGCAAGGATTGGCGCACAAACACGAGCGGCTTGCCCGCCGAAAGCCCAGACGAAACCACGATGGCTTGGGCGATCGGTCGCGCGTTGATTTTTTGCAGCGCCAGCTCTTCACAAACATCCCGCTCAGCCCCCGAGCGGCAAAGCCACAGCCAGTCTCCGACGGAAACATTTCTTTGCAAACCCGTGAGACCCTGCGGCGTCGAAACGTCAGCAGGCTTGGGATGGACCTTGGAAACAGCGTGGTGTTTGGGGAATGAAACAGTTGGTGCAGTGCGCGGTAGCATGGAGCCTCGTTTGGCGGCAGCATATAGAAGAACGGGCCACAGACGAGTGACCCCGAGCAAACCCGAGGCACTTTTTACATGCAGAAAGGATTGACGATGCGAAAAATGGCGTTTGGCTTCGCGTTTGTGTGGTTGGTGCTGGCGTTTGGTGTGCGTTTGTACGACATGCGGAAACCACAGGTGTTCATTTCGACGCTGACGGGCGGGCAAAAAGGGATGCAAGCGACGGTGGCTTGGTTGCAAGGCACGGTGCCGTGGCGAGGCAACCCCGATCAGGTCCATGGCCGTTTGATGATTGCCGATACGAACATCGAGGGGAAAATCACTCGGTTTTCCAGCCTGACGCTGCCGAAAGATTGGCTCGATTGTCGGCTTTGGCTCGAAGAGGGGCCGGACGTGTTGCAAGCAGTCGCGCACTGTCCAGGGCAAGCGGCGCTGCGGCTCACAGCGTCGGGACAGAGCATTCCCGGACTTGGGCCGGAAAATCGACCACCGACGCTCATGAGTGTTCTGCCGCTGACCTGGGCCGAGCCCGATCGCATCATCAACCAGATTCACCGTCGAGAAACGGCACCCAGCCATCCACTTTTGTTTCTGCTTGGGGCGATGGCGATGGGACCGCTTTTTGTCGGTGCGTATCGAAGCCACAAGCGGGCTTCCCTGTTGCGGGGTCAGCCGGTTCTCGAAGGAATCATGGAAGAAACGGACAAAGGTTCGCTCACGATTCGTTCAGGCGACCGTCGAGTGACGGTTTTTGTCGAGGACGGTGAAGTACTTTCCGTCGGAATCAAAGGTGCGGCCCAAGTCGGCGACGCAATGGCCGTCGAGGGTCTTCGCGCGGCTGTTTCGGGCGATGTGGAACACCGCAAAGACGCGACGTTCCGAGGCACCGAAACCCTGCGCCTTCGCAAAGGAGGCGTTCTTGTCGTCGGCGATTTGCTTGCCGAGGCCCGCAGCCGCGTTCTTTTCACCACCATCACCGACCTTGTGCTCGCTGGAGTCGGCCTGGCCCTGTCGCTGACGATTGCGATGGGTTGGGGTTTCTAACTCGTTTTCGGAAAAACCATGGCCTTCTTTCGCTGTTTGTTCTTGTCCCTCGGGTCTGCTTCTCGTTTTTTCGGCCTCCGTGTTGTTCGTGTTTTGGCCGCGCTGCTGGTGGGTTTGCTCGGACTTTCCGTCGGAAACGCCCAGACGGTTTCTCCTCAGAAAACAGCGCCGAAAGCAAGCGAGCCGGTCGATGCTTTTTCTGGTGTCGAGCGAATCGTTGCGGTCGGCGACATTCACGGCGATCACGACCGTTTCCTGACGGTGCTCAAACTGTGCCGGATTACCGACGACAAACAGAATTGGATCGCCGGAAAAACTCACTTGGTCCAAACCGGCGACGTGCTCGATCGTGGACCGGATTCCAAAAAAGTGATGGATGTGCTGATGCAGCTTGAGGTTTCGGCGCAAAAAGCAGGCGGGAAAGTCCACGCGCTCATCGGAAACCACGAATACATGACGATGATGGGCGATCTTCGGTACGTGTCCGACGGTGAACTCGCGGCTTTCGGAGACGGACCACGGCAAACCCCTGTCGGACGCGAACCCACATGCAGCGTGGAACGCTACCGAGCCGCGTTTGCTCCGTCGGGAAAGTATGGTTCTTGGCTGCTCACGCACAACGCGATTGTGAAAGTGAACGGCACGCTGTTTCTGCACGGCGGAATGTCGGCACGCTATGTCCACAGGAAGGTGTCCGACTTAAACCGAGCGGTGCGAACGGAACTGCAAACACCGTCTCCGCGCACGTTCGGGGTCGGCACCGATCCAGAGGGCCCGCTGTGGTTTCGAGGACTTGCGGAACCGCAACAAGAACAAGTCCTCGCCGCTTTTCTCCGCGAGCTCACCGCGTCGCAGGGAATCGAACGGATTGTGATGGGACACACGATTCAGGAAAAAGGAATCACGCTGCGGGCGGACGGAAAAATCGCGCTGATTGATGTCGGAATGTCGCGCTGGACGCTCGGGGGTGCGCCGTCCTGCCTGGTGATCGAGCGGAAAAACGGAACCGATCAAGTGTCGATCCTCCGCTGACCGAGTTTCCTCGCGTCGTGGCCCAAACAGGCCTTTTGGGGACCGATCGCGGGCATTGACAGCGGCGAAAAACGCGAATCTAAATGGCGCATGATTCGTGACACACTCCGCCGCGTCGATCCCGACCTTTTTTCCCTCCTCGAACAAGAAGACCAACGCCAACGCGAAAAAATCCGACTGATACCTAGCGAAAACTACACGTCGGCAGCGGTGCTAGAGGCGCTGAGTTCCGCGCTCTCGAACAAGTACAGCGAGGGTTATCCGGGCAAGCGGTACTACGAAGGCCAGCAATTCATCGACGAGGTGGAAAAACTCTGCATCGGTCGAGCGAAAGCCCTGTTTGGGGCCGACCACGCGAACGTGCAGCCGTACTCGGGTTCGCCCGCGAACTTGGCGGTGTATTTGGCGTTTTGCAAACCGGGCGACACGATCATGGGCCTGGGTTTGCCAGCGGGAGGCCACTTGACGCACGGCTGGAACGTCAGCATTTCGGGAAAGTATTTTGCGTCGGTGCCCTACGGCGTGCGCAAAGACACGGGGCGGGTGGATCTTGGGGAGGTCGCCGATTTGGCGCGGAAGCACAAACCGAAAGTGTTGTTTTGCGGCGGGACGGCGGTGCCGCGCACGATTGATTTTGCGGGTTTTGCGCAGATCGCCAAAGAGGTCGGCGCGGTGCTCGTGGCTGACATCGCGCACATTTGCGGTCTTGTGGCCGGAGGCGCGCACCCGTCGCCCGTGGGTCATGCCGAAGTGGTCACGACGACGACGCACAAAACGCTGCGAGGGCCACGAGGTGGAATGATTTTGTGCGACGCGAAACACGCGCAGGCCATCGACAAAGCGGTGTTTCCGGGGTTGCAAGGCGGGCCGCACAACGCAACGGTGGCGGCGCTGTGTGTCGCGCTCCGGGAAGCCGCGACCGAGGATTTTCGCCGGTACGCGCACCAAATCGTCAAAAACGCAAAAGCGTTGGCCCAGGCGCTGCTGTCTCGCGGATATGACTTGGTTTCGGGTGGGACGGACAACCACCTGATCCTCATCGATTTGACGAACAAAGGGATTCCGGGCAAGCGGGCCGCGCAGGCGCTCGACAAAGCCGGACTTGAAACGAATTACAACAGCGTGCCGTTTGACCCGCGCAAACCGTTCGATCCGTCGGGGATTCGCATCGGAACGCCGTCGGTCACGTCGCGAGGCATGCTCGAAGACGACATGGCGCAGATTGCGGCCTGGTTTGACTTGGCGATTGGCGCAGCAAAATCGGAAGACGAGCAGACGCTCCACACCATCGCGGGCCAGGTGCGGGAGTTTTTGGTGCGTTTCCCGGCCCCCGGCTTGTGACCGGTTTGCACACACGATCGACGGCAAACCACATGAGTCGTTTTTGTTTTGCGTTGTGTTTGTTCTGCTGGGCGGCCTCGGCGTTTGCGCAGAAAGTCGAACCAACGGCGCAAATCGGGCCCACGAAAGGACCCGCGCCAGAGGCCCGGCCCGCGATGCTTTCGGACGCATGGACCGGCACGTTTTCTGCCTTTTTGTCCGAACAGGCCGCGGTGCGACAAAAAGCTGCGCAGGCGCTGGCCCAAACCGAGGTCAGCGACGAAGACGGCGAGGCTCGGCTTGCGGCGGCGCTGCGCCAAGAACTGTCCGGTTCGCAGACGCATTACCAAAAGCTCATCCACGCGATTTGGGGGCAATACCCGAACCCCGAATATCCACGCGGGCCGGGCAAAGATCCGCCCATGTGGCTGGTCCGTCCCGAACCTCCGATTCCGCCGGGCACGCCGAAAAAAAATCGCCCAAAACCGCACGACCCCGAGGCGGTGGATTGGCTGTCTGCGCTGGCCGACTTGTCGATTCCGCAAGATCCGTTTTTGGCGGACTTCCCAAGCGCGGAACTTCACAAGGCCCGTGCGGAGCTATTGTTCAAAGTGGCGCTTTTGCGCGCACTGTCTTTGTCTGGCCAAAAAGGTTCCCAAAAAGCGGTTTTGCCCGTATTCGATTTGGCGTTTGTGCGCGAAGGCATTTTGCGTGATGAGTGTGGTCGGCAAATTCGAGCGATGGGCAGCTTCGCGATACCGGCGCTTTTGCGCATCTATTACAACCGCGCCCGGTCAAATTACAAAATGCGTCGTTATGCGTCTTATCAATTGGACCGAATGGATCGGTTGCGACCGGGGAAAGCAATTGCTTCTGCGCAAGTGGATTCGCTGCGAGCGGACATTTTGCATACCTATGGGGAAGTGTTGGCGATTGACGCAGTTGAGGCGGTGCTCGAACAAGTGTCGGCTCGTTCTCGGCGGGTGCGCCGCGAGGCAAGATGGGCGTTCCTGCGGTACGTAGACGGGCCGCCGCCGCCCCCGCCGCCCAAACGAAAACGCAAATTGCCCGGTGGAAAAGAAGAAGCGGAAGAAAAAGAGGACTATTTGTCCTATCGCGATTTGGCGACGTTGAAATTGCGCGAGCACATCAAAAAAGTGATGGGCCGAGAACCTGCGGAAACCGTAACTGCGAAACAAATGACGGACGAATTGTTTGCGCATTACGACAAAGAGGAAGAAGCGCAATTTGCCAAGTTGTTTGAAACAGCGAGCGCGCATGCAGCGGCAGGGCGATTCAAAGAAGCGGTCTCGGAATACGACTTTATTCTGGCCAATCAACCCGATCATCCGCGCCGTTCCGAGATGGCGCTCGCGTTTCGCCGATATGGGGAAGACCTGGGGCACCAGGCGGAAAAGCGGGACGACGACGCGCTGCGCAGCCAGGCGGTGGGTTGGTTGCGGCAGGCGGCGTTGCTGGCGGGTGCGGGCCCGGAGCACGGAAAACTCCTGGCGCAGATTCACTTGTTGGATGGTGTGCTGGCGTTGCGCAAGGGAGGGGATGGGCGCAGCGATTTTGCGGCGGCGCTTTCAGCGGACCCGGATTGCCACGAGGCCCAAACGCTGCTGTCGCGGGGAGCGTTGTCGGAAAAACGCAAAAACACGCTGCTGCGCTGGCTCACGCTGGTGCTGTTTGGGAGCGGCCTGTTGCTGTTCGGCGTCCATCGCCGCCTGACCTGCCGCCTGACGTAAAAGCGGCCCGCCGCTCCGCACACCAGACTTCGCGGTCATGGCAAGCCACGTTTCCGTGTGGGCACTAGGAGCGGGTTCCGAGGATGACGGTCCAGCGGGCGGCGGTGGTGGCTATGCCGACGAAACACACTTCGGGGTGCAGGATGTTGCCTCGGCTGGTTCGCAACATCGCTTCTACGGCTTCATCGGGAGACGCGGGGCCTTTGGACAAACACGCGACGCTGCGGCCTTTGAAACCGGCTTTTGCGACGCGCGCCGGGATGTTGTCGCCGGTCGGGCTGACCGTTGCAAAGTAGTCCTTTTGAGCCATGTCCGCCGAGTGTTCCTGCGCCGCCGAACAGAGGGCATCGGACAGTTCCAGAAGAGGCACATTCGCGCGCCGTCGTTGTTCGTTCAGGAGCTTCTGGACCGCAAACCGCAGCTCCTTGACATCGTTCATTTGCAACGACGGCGGTGTGCCCAAAATGAACGTCCACAGCCCATCGCTCGCTCCCACGCCGACGTGTTGATACCGTTCGGAAAGAAGGTGCTTTTGGTACTGCGCGTGCTCGAGCCATTCCCGAATCACGCCATCGGGTTGTTCGGCCCCCGCCGCGACCAGGACTTCGCATGTGCCCTCATATCCCGAACGCCGCGCTTTCTGCGCCACCGGATCGCCTTCCGGGGTCGCATCGCCCATGAAACCGCGCTTTTCCATGTCTTCGGAATGCGCCTGCGCGACCTGAAACAGCATCGGGACGCCTTGCAGAGGATGCAGCCCCAGCTTGCCGCGTTCCGCATTGACCAAGGTCATTGCTTGTTCGAGCGCCTTGGGATCGGGCCCCGTCTGCTTGGGCCGGTTTAGGCCGAATAGTTTGTTCAAATCCAGATTCATTTCGATGGGTTTGCCAGCCATGAGTCCCCCCGTGTGAAGTCGCAAACAACTGCGACGGGACATGATATCACGGGACTTTTGCAGGCTGCCGACGCTAGAATGCCGACTCATGACGCGAGTAAGAACGATTGCGATCTCGACCGGTGGGGGCGATTGTCCGGGCCTGAATGCGGTGATTCGCGCGGCCACCAAATCCGCCATTTTGCAACACGGCTGGCGCGTGCTGGGCATCGAGGAGGGCTACAACGGCCTTCTGTGGCCTGACCGCATCAAGGAACTCACGATGTGGAACATTCGCGGGATTTTGCCTCGCGGAGGAACCCTCCTGGGCACGACCAATCGGTCCAATCCGTTCTCGATCAAAATGAACGAAAACGGTCAAGAGGTCGTGCGGGACATGTCCGACACGGTGATCCAGAACGCGCGGTCCTTGGGCATTGACGCGATCATCAACATCGGAGGCGACGGCACCCAAACCATCGGCCTGAAGTTGCACCACAAAGGTCTGCCGGTCGTGGGCGTCCCCAAAACCATCGACAACGACCTGTCTGCGACCGAGACGACGTTCGGCTTTGACACGGCGGTCCACGTGGCCACCGAAGCCATGGATCGGCTGCACACGACGGCTGAATCGCACAAGCGGATCATGCTGGTCGAGGTGATGGGCCGCGATGCCGGTTGGATTGCGCTGCACTCGGGGATTGCGGGCGGCTCGAACGTGATTTTGCTGCCCGAAATTCCGTTCACGGTCGAGCGCGTGGCCGAGCACATCCGCAAGCGCGAGTTCTCGGGGCGGCGCGCAACGATCATCATGGTGGCCGAGGGCATCCACATTCCCAAGGATTTGCCCGTCGATCTGGTCGAGGAATGGAACCGCACGCCACGGCGGGGTGCCGTCAGTCACTTGATCGGGGAAGCCATCAGCCGCTTGATCGGACGAGAGGTCCGGGTCACGGTGCTGGGGCACACGCAACGGGGTGGCACGCCGTCGCCGTTCGATCGGGTGTTGTCCACGCGCTTTGGCGTCGCTGCCGTCGATATGATTGCGCAGGAGAAATTCGGGTACATGGCGGCGGTGCGAGGCGAGGAGATCATTTCTGTGCCGCTCGAAGAAGCCGTCTCCAAACAAAAAGTCGTCGATCCAGACGGAGAGCTTGTGCGCGTCGGTCGCTCGATTGGGGTATGTTTCGGCGTATGACACAACCGACAGAGCGTTTTTCCGGGACCGACACGTATGTGGCGACGCCCGATTTGATGGTGGCCGTGAACGCGGCGGTGCAGCTGGGTCGCCCCCTTTTGGTGAAAGGGGAGCCTGGCACGGGCAAAACGGTGCTCGCCGAGGAGATTGCCAAAGCGTTGCGGAAACCCCTGATTCGCTGGCACATCAAATCGACGACCAAAGCGCAGCACGGTCTATATGAATACGACGCCGTGGCCCGGTTGCGCGATTCCCAACTCGGTGACGCGCGGGTTCACGACATTTCCAACTACATCGTGCGCGGCAAACTGTGGGAGGCGTTCGTGTCCGACGTTGCGCCCGTGCTCCTGATCGATGAAATCGACAAAGCCGACATCGAGTTTCCCAACGACTTGCTGACCGAACTCGACCGGATGGAGTTCTACGTGTACGAAACTCGGCAAACCGTCGCCGCCACCGTGCGCCCTGTGGTGATCATCACGTCGAACAACGAAAAGGAACTCCCGGACGCTTTTTTGCGCCGCTGTTTTTTCCACTACATCCGTTTCCCAGACCCCGAAACCATGACGAAGATCGTCGCGGTTCACTTTCCTTTTCTCAAAGAGACGCTTTTGCGCGAGGCGCTGTCCGTCTTCTACAAACTGCGCGAGGTTCCGGGCCTGAAAAAGCGCCCGAGCACGTCCGAATTGCTCGACTGGCTGAAGCTTTTGGTCTGCGAGGATCTGCCTCCCGAAGCCCTGCGCAGCAAAGACCCCGGAAAAATCCTGCCCCCGCTGCTCGGTGCCCTCCTGAAAAACGAACAAGACCACTTCCTCCTCTCCCGCACCCGCCTCCACTAGTACGACTTGCTCACTTCCTGGACGTGACGAGGACCAAACCCGGCGGAGCA
>DAOLIT010000059.1:0-31586 GCA_035328405.1 Pseudomonadota bacterium
TCACCCGCGCTGTGACGGCAACCTCAGTGTCGGACGTGATGATCGCCGTCGCGTAATCTGCCCTGACTCCGTTCGATCATTCGCTACCCCTTCGGCAAATACCCGCGAAACGGCCCCTTGCACAACCAATAAACCAGGCCAAAAGAGACCGCGTGGTCTCTTGCAGCCCAGGTTTCCTCAAAAAAAGAGACCGCGTGGTCTCTTGCAGCCTGGGTCTCCTTGAAAAAAGAGACCGCGTGGCCTCTTGCAACCCAGGTTTCCTCCAAAAAAGAGACCGCGTGGTCTCTTGCAACCCAGGTTTCCTCCAAAAAAGAGACCGCGTGGTCTCTTGCAACCCAGGTTTCCTCAAAAAAAGAGACCGCGTGGTCTCTTGCAGCCTGCGGGTTGTGTCAGGAGGGGCCTGGTTGCGTCAGGGGGTAGACGAAAAAGCTTGCGCGGGTCAGGCACCTGGGCTTTGGTTGCGGCCATGGCGAAAACACTGGTTCCCAAGACAGACCTCGAAAAACTCATGACCCGACTTTTGGCGCTCCCCGACGAACGGGTGCGGCGACCCAGCACCGATGTCTCGGCGGCGGCGACGTTTGCGCTGGGGGTGGCTGGCAAGCTGGCGGCACCCGCTTTGGACAAACGGCTGCGGAGTTTGCCCAAGGCGGAGTTTGACCCGGCGTACCTCGACGATTTGCGGCCCTGTGCGCAGGCGGCGCTCGAGGCGGCTCAGCAGCGCGCGACGACCACGGCGACCGCGCCGAGCACCAAGGTGTCGCTTGCGTTGGCGCACGATGCGAGCGCGCAGCGGGAACGGATGCTGCGGCTGCTCGACTACTATTTTGCGCCCGAGACCGTCGCGGGGCAGGAGGTCGCCGGCATCCGCCTGGGCCGAGGCTACCTGGACCTGGCCGAGGATTTGGACCGGCTGGCCGCGCTCTACACCCGCGAAACGACGACGGTGAGCCGCGACACGCATCTGTATCAGGCCGACGACGCCCGCCGCGCCGCTGACCTGGCCAAGCAATTGCGCGCCGAGCTGGGCGAGGTGCCCGAGGCCGGTTCGGTCAAAGCCGACGGACGGGTGCGCAAGGCCGCGCGGACCCAAGACAGCCGCGAGCTGTGCTGGCGCGCGTTCGCCCTGCTCGAAGAGGTCTACGCCGAGGTCGCCGCCGCCGTCCGTTTCGTCCTGCGCCACGAAGGCGGAGAAGCCCTTTGCCCCTCCCTGCACACCGCCGGCAGACACCCAAACCCAAGCAAAAAACCAGAACCCCCAAAACCAGCCCCCTAACCAGCCCCCTAACCATGCGCCCCGAGCCCGACCCCCAAAAGGACCCCAAAACAGCCGCTTCCGTGGTCCCCGAGCATACAGAGGAGTCAGTTTCGGCACCGTATACGGCGTGGCATTTTTTTCTGGCGCAGGTGCTTCAGAAGACGCAGGTGCCAGGGTTTGAGGTGCGCTGCTTCGTGAAGCTTGGGTCGTTGCCGCTGGAGGCGGACATCATCCTATTGCACATGGACCCAGAGGCGGACATAGCGGTGTTTCGGAGGTATTTCAGTTTCCTTGAGCCGTGTTTGAGGCCGTATTTGATATTGGAATACAAGTCTCCGAATGACCGGCTGACGCTTGAAGACTTCGACACGGTGAGAGCGTACGCGATGCTGTGCAAGAGAAACTACGGCATTCGGCTGGACAAAGAGGTTGCGGTGGCGATGCTGTATTCGAGAACGTCGTCGGACTTTTTTGAAGGATGCGAGGCGCAGGGGTTTCGGTTTGAGGATCTCCAGGCGGGAGTGAAGGAGTGCGTGCGGTCAGCACTGCACTATTACGCAGTAGACCTTGTGACGATCGGGAGGGAGGAGCCCGAACACCCGATCAACCTTCTGTCTGCGCGAAGGCGCCAATTCGGTTCATCTGAGCATCCACCCACGCTGGGCCCGTTTGCTGTGCTATACGAACAATTGTTTTTGAAGGAGCTGTCCTGCATGCGCAACGCACACATCCCCGGAACGCAAGAACTGGAAGGCGACGTGGAAGCCCTGAAAAGGTACCTCATAGCCAACGCAACAGTAGAAGAACGGTTGCGCGGGCTCTCCCCGGAACAAGTTCTGCAAGGCTTCACCCCCGAAGACCGCCTGCGCGGCCTGGGCCCCCAGGAACGGTTGCGCGGTCTGG
The DNA here is from genome assembly GCA_035328405.1 of Pseudomonadota bacterium. Taxonomy (GTDB): domain Bacteria; phylum Myxococcota_A; class Polyangia; order Palsa-1104; family JAEUJZ01; genus JAEUKA01. The sequence continues at coordinate 2,162 of DAOLIT010000059.1, forward strand.
ACCCCCAGGAACGGCTGCGCGGCTTGGACCCCCAGGAACGGCTTTTTGGTCTGAATTCCGCCGCCCGAGCGCAGCTTCTCGCGCTCTTGCTCAAAGAGAACGAGAAAGACAAAAAAGACAAAGAAGAAGACCCGCTGTCGCACTGACACGGGCCCTTTGGAAACACGCGGATGGAGCGTGGGGCGTGATACGCTGGGCGCATGCCAAACCTTAGGCCCGAGGCACCCGACCTTGTGGCAAGCCCCGATGGCAAATGGGCCGTAGAGCGGCTGGCAGATGAACTCCGGCTCTACGCGCTTGATTCGCCCATAGACCAAATGACCCGGTGCGAATCGAAAGAAACGCTGCGCAAGGACGCGGGCCCTGGCCGGGTGTTTTTCGTGCAGAACGACCGCCTGGTCAGCTTGACGGTGCAAGCGGGGGAGGGCGCGGAAGAAAAAAGCGAACAGGGCCCCAAAGCGGTGCTGGCCGAGCTTCTGGAAGTGCCGTCCTTCCGGCGCATCGGGCGGGGCATCCGCATCCCGGGAGCAGCGCGCATTTTGGGCGGCGGCGCGGCGGGGATCGTGGTGGCACCAAGCGGGGCGGGGGCGGAACTTTTGGTTCCTCGGGACACGGACTTGGTGGTGTTCAAGTTGTTCGTGCGGGGCGAGGTTCTGTCGTGTGGTCACACACCGGACAAGCGTTTGCTGCTGGAACAACGCAGCGGTTTCGAGATTTGGGACCCGCAGACGCGGCGCGCGGTGGTGCGTCTGGCGCTGAACACGCGCCAGCCTCCGTTGGAAATGGGTTTCTTGAGCGATGGACGGATGATCTGGGCGCTGACGAGCGCGATGCCGATGCGGGTCGAGGTGTTTCGGGCGTCCGATGGGCTGCGCTTCTTTGAACTGGAACGGCCTGGTCGGGCGCTGACGGTGGAAAGCGCGCCAGGTCGGCTGGTGGTCGCGTTCGAGGATGAGGACGTACCGAGTTTCTTGGATTTCGACGTGGGTCTTCGGGTGTTGCGGAAAGTGACGCTGCCAGAAGACACAAAGCAGCCGTTGGCCTTCGTCGTGACCCAGCACGCAAAGTACCCGGAACTTCTGCTGCGTCTTGACGGTGAGGAAGGGTCGCTGTGCCGGTTGCCGCTGCCACGCGCGGCCCAAACGAAAACCCAGACGGATGCGCGAACGGTGGCTGGGGCAAGTGGGGCAAGGTCGCGGACCTCGAACGACGAGAGTGTACCCAAACCGGCGCGGTCCATTCGTGAGGCGCGCGAGGGGCGACCGGAAACGCGCCTGATACGACGCTTGGCGGAGGCGGAAACGCTGCGATCGGGGCCAAGAGCGAGTTCCTCGGATTCGCCGGACAGCGATGAGACGAAGACGGACGGAACGACCGCAGAAGGAAACAAGACCGGTGGCGACCGACCCGATGCTGGGTCCCAAGCCGCTGAGAGCCGGCGAAGTCCGGTCGAGGCAATCGGCGGGGCGGAACCGCCAGAGGATGGCGTCTCGCTGCTTCCCACCGAGCCGTTTCTGCCGGAGATTTCGCTGGGTGGGCCGGTGCAGAACCTGGAACACACGGCGTCGGCATGGTCGCACAAGGCCGCAGTCGCTCCGCTGCGTGCGTATGACGCGCACCGCAACCCGGCGAGCTGGCAGTGGGAGCTTTTGCGGTGGGCACACGCGGCGCTTTCGGGGCAAGAGGCGGTGTCGCCTCCGCCAGCAGGGCCGCTGTCCGAGCTGGCGTTGCGGCTCAAGTTGTCGGCAGTTGGGCAGAAGGTGCTTGGGCTTTTGTACGCGGCGGGGATGTTGCTGGGCACAAGGCCGCACGGAATGCGACCGCTTGAGCTTGCGCGGGCACTATCGGGGTCGTGCGAAGAACCGGATGTGCTGGCTGAAGTGTTGCCATCGTCTCCGCTGTGCGCGCTGGACCTTTTGTGCAGGCGAAAAGACGGGCGGGTGATGCTGCGACAAGAAGTGCTTTTGCGGCTGTCGGGCACGATGGACCCGGACGTGCAGTGGCCGCCCACCACGTCGAAAGAGACGCTCAAGCCGGGTCTTTATCTATTGGATGGCCCAGCGGTGGCCAAACCGGCGCGGCTGTTTTCGCGTCCGATGCTGCGGCTCGACGGGCTTGCGGAACCGGCGCTGCCGAAGGTGTTGCCCGCGCTGCTCAGGCGGGCTCTTTTGCAGGACGCGGCGGTGTCGCTGGATGGTTTTTCGGGGCTGTCGTTCCCGGATTTTGGCGGCAAATCTCAGGTCGCGGTGCTGCATGGGCTGCTTCAGAAACTTCAGGTGCCGGTGGTGCTGTGGGCGATGGCCGATGCACCGGCAGCAGCGGGCCTTTTCGGCAGAAAACTTCTGGACGTAAGCCTTGTGCGGGAAGGAACAGCCCCGGCGTTGCCATCGGCGAGTCTGCCGCCAGGCGTCCTGTTTCGTCCGCCAGGCCCGGCGTCCAAAGCGGCGGTCAGTCCGCGCGCGACGGGTCAGCTTCAGCTTCCGCAACAGAGCGATCGGCGGGCGGTGTTTGCCGTGGGTCCGTCGGCCAACGCAGAGTCTTATGCCAAGGCGGCCTATTTGGCGGCTCGAGACGGCGCGATGTTGTTGGTGGATGCCGAGCTGACGCCGCCGCGCATGGCCCTTCTGGCGTTGCTGCTTCGGCAAATTCCGGTCGTCGCCTGTGCCACACCGCCCGGAGGAACCGACGCGGCTTGGCCGACCGAGCTGCGCCCGTATGTATTTACATAAGTAGTGCGGGGGTTGCGCATGAGTGACCGAACGGGCTTGCAAGAACTGTCTGCCGATGCGCTTGCGCAAGGGTATGCGCTGGCGAAGCGGTGCCTTGCGGAAGGCAAAACAGAAGAAGCGATGGGGTTGTGCGACAAGCTGCAAGAGGCAGGTCCGCTTGCACCCGCGATCTATGAATTGCGCGCGTTGGCGTCGGTTCAACAACAGGCGCACGCGGCGGCTTTTGTGGATGTACGAACGGCGCTCGCGTTGGCCCGCAGGCTTGGGCTTCCGCTCCAGGCACTGTCGGGGCTCTCCGATTCGCTTTTGCCGCAGGTGGCCAAGGATGTGTCTTTGGTTGCGGTGTCGCGCGCTTGCAGGACGCTGCGCTGGCTGCTTTCGCTGCACAACGACCGCGCGGCAGAGGAAATCTGCGATTGTCTGTCCCCGCAGTTTGGCTCGTACGCGCCCGTGTTCGCTTTTTTTGCGGGCGTTTGCCGCATGCGTCGGGGTCGGAATGAGCGAGCGGTTGCGGATTTTGAACAGGCCGTGGTTGCGGCGCCGAACTTGTGGCCAGCAGCGGTCGCGTGCGGTTTGGCGCTCTTGAAACTCGATGACAAAGAAGGCGCGTCGCGTGCGTTCGCGTTCGCGGACACCGAACGGGCAAAAGCAGAAAACACGTACATGATTTCGGAAGCCGAAGATGCGCTGGCGTTTGTGTCCGGCGAGCGGTTTTCGTGGCGGTCGCATGTGTTTTCCTGGGCCGCGCTGCTGTCGGAACTCGGGCGCAATGACGAGGCGCTGTCCGTTTTGCGGAACTGGACCGAGCAGGAAAAAGACGCGGCGGATGCATACCTGTCGCAAGCCGTGCTCTGTGTTGCTTTGCGGCGTTTTGAGGAAGCCCTCGCGGCGCTGGATTTGGCGCAGGCGACCCTGACCGAACAAGACCGCGCGTCCGAGGCGTGGGACCCATTTCTGCGCATCCGTGAGCTGCGGGCGTCCGCGCTGGCTGCCTTGGGACGCCAACCAGAACCAGAACCGACACCAGCACCAGAACCGACACCAGCACCAGAATCGACACCAGAAACACCGCCCGAATCGACACCAGAAACACCGCCCGAATCGACACCCGATCCGTAGCCGCTCGCGGTCTGTGAAAAAACGAGTGTTCAAACCCCCCAAGTTTTCAAATAATTGGAGTTGGGGGGAGCCATGCGCTTTCGCGAAGGGCTACACAGGCCAGGGTCTTTGGGCCGCCTGCGGTTTGCGCGGTTTGTTTTGCTTTGGGGGCTGCTGGTCTCGGAAAGAGTCGTCGCGCATGAAATGCCCGATTTGACCAACGTGCAGGAACAAGCCCTGCGGTTGACCAGCGAGGAGAGTCCCTACGCCGTCCGCTGGCATTTTTTGAAATCCAACGAGCGCCGCCACGACTTGTTTTTCTCGGCGCTGGCCCGGTTGGGGGGAAGTTATTTGGGCGTCGGGGCCGATCAGAACTACACGTTGGCTGCGGCGGCCTCGGCGGAGTTTGTGTTTCTGGTGGACATCGACGCCGAGGTCATTCGCTGGCACAAAATCTACGCCGCGCTGATCCCGCTGTGCCAAACCCCGCAGGACTTGTTGGCGCTTTTGAAACCACGCGCCGAAACCATCGCCAAAGACGCTTTGTTCCACCGCTGGCCAAGGGAAGCGCCAGAACTGTTCAAGTCCTATCGCGCGCGTCGCCACATGCTGTTTTTGCACCTCAGTGTCGAGCAAACCGTTCTGCGCAACGGTCGAGGCGTGACCTGGATGTCCAATCCCGCCTTTTTTGAGCACGTTCGCAAACTCATGCTGACCCGTCGGGTGGTGGCGCGCGTCGGCGACCTGCACGGCGAAAAAACGCTCTTGGCCATCGGGCAGGCCGCGAGGGCGCTCGACAGCAACGTCCGTGCGGTCTATCTGTCCAACGTCGAGCAGTGGTTTCGGTATTCGCCGCAGTTTCGACGCAATTTGGTGCAACTTCCCCACGACCGCCGAACCCTCGTTCTGCGCACCCTTGCCCGAGGAGACGTGCCCGCCCCCGACGAAGACCGCTGGCACTTTTCCATCCAGTCCCTCGACGAATTTATTGCTCGCATGGACAGTCCCGTTCGCAAGCTGCGGCGCGTTCAGGACCTTGTGCCCGACATGGCCAAAGCCAAACGCCCCGGTCTGCGTGGGCTGTCCTGGTTGGGGGAACTGCCGAATCCCATTCCCGTTCCCTGGCACCACCTGCCGCCTCTGCGCGGCCCATCACCGTGAACCTTCTTGCGACTGACTACGCGGACCCATGCTCACTTGTTTTCTGACAGCGTGTCTTCACAACCCAAAAGCGCCGTGGACATGTCGTAGTAATCCGCAAAACGGCGGGCGCGCGGAAGGTGATCACGAGTCGAAATCAGCAGCGCAGTCCGAAACCCCTGTTTCTCCATGATCCGTCGAGAAAACCGCAAATTCTGCCAAGTGGTCAGCGATTCCGGTTCCAAAAAAATCGCTTCTTTGGGAAGACCCAAACGCGCTGCTTCTTTGGCCATGACCGCCGCTTCGATGTAGCGATTGTGAGCCGCCCCGCCCGCAAAAATGACCGCGCGGACCAGACCCATTTTGTACGCCGCCCACGAGGCATTCACGCGACACATCAGGCATTCCGACGGTTTTCCGTCTTCCCTGGCCGGACAACCGAGCGCAATCGCCACATCCGTTTGCGGCGGTCGAGGTGCCGCCATGGCACGAGCCAGCACCGCAGCGTTCGATTTGTCCCGTTGAAACAGGTCATGCCACGCCGCGCAACCCGACAAAAGCGGCGCGAGCCCCAGAAACAACAAAAGAAACAACCCAAGGAACGACCCCACCGGCTTTCCAAGCCCACACACCCTTTCCGCACTGCCCGGATGCGTGCGGACACCGGTTTGCTTGGTTCGCACGATTTCAACCGCGTTTTGCATCGGAAACCACTGCATGTCCCACCCGAAGACCGACCGTGTAAATCGTGATTTGCGGAGGTCCCCCAATCGATGTGGGAAACACACTCCCATCGGCTACGTACAAACCCCCAAGTTGATGGTGCCGACCGTGTTCATCGACGACAGCCTGTCGTGCGTCGTTTCCCATCGGCAAACTTCCCATCGGATGCACCGAGGTCAACACCGGATCGAGCGGCCTAACTCGATGTCGTTCGATGTCCTCCAAATCCTTCTCTGTCCGCACCAACAGAGGACGCGCAAACGGAACGGTGATTTCCTCGGCACCTGCGGCAAGCAGAATCTGTGCTGCGGCCCGAATCCCTCGCAACAGCGCAAACGCATCCGCCGGAGTCAGCGCGTAATCGAGTGTGGGTCTTCCGTGTCCCGCAGACCGCACCGTTCCCTTCGTCTCGTCGTGCAGCATTGCAGCGACGGCGGCCATGTGCGGATACGACCGCATCGCCTTGGCGTGCGTGGTCCCAAAACCCGGCTGCAAGCCAGCCAAACCACCCGGATGAGCAAACACCGGAATCAACCAACATCGATCGACCGCACCGTCGGAAAAGTCGAGTTTTTCCGTGCATTCATACGTTTGGGGAATGCCCTTCCAGGCCTCGATTTTTTCGGGAAAACAGCCTCCCACCGCGACGCCTGGATGCAGGCGCAAACGCTGGCCGATTTGTCGGTGCGGATCGGGAACTTGGCTATCCAGCAGCAACACCGGAGAAAGCACGGCACTTGCGGCCACACAAACCGCTCGCGACAAAAAACGGTACGTCTTGCCATCGGTTCCATCGCGCTGGACCGCTCGCGCGACGACGCCTTGCACGCGTTTCCCATCGTGGAGCAGGGTAGAAACCCGCACATCAGCGCACACGACCGCACCAAACGACTGCGCGGCGGGCAACACGATTTTCGCAGCATTTTCCTTCGCGTCGTAGGCACAGCCCAAGTCACAAAACCCAGACCGCTGACAGCCGACGCGATTGTGCTTCAGAAAACCGCCCCGCCAACCGAGTTTCTCGACGCCACGACGCATGACATCGTTGTTTCGATTCGTGTCTTCCTGCGTCAGCACCGAAACGTGCAGTTCTTTCTCGACGAAATCGTAGTCTTTCGACACACGGTCAGGATGCCAAGCGGGACAGTGCAAATCGTCGGCCCATTTTTTCAGCACAGCCTCGGGCGCGCGTTTGCACAGATTCGTGTTGTGGAGCGTCGAGCCCCCGATGCCGCGACCGTGCAAAACCGTGACAGCTCCATCACTCGTCGCACGGCCTCCGGCGTCGTAGAACAGCCGAGGCATCATGTCGCCTTCTTTTTGCGTCATGTCGCTTGGCAGATGGTGACTGCCCGCTTCGAGCACCAAAACCGAGAGCCCGGCTTGCGCGGCTCGCCTTGCGCACATCGACCCACCCGCACCGCTTCCGACGACGATCAAGTCAAAAACGCGGCGCTCCAAATCTGTGGGAAATGCGGCCTCGCGGGCACTGTGAACACGCAAAAACGCCATGGACGACGGCCCACACTACATCGCTTCTGAGCAAAGTCGGCAAATGTCGCGCACCGGCAACACAGCAAAAACTTCCGAGGCTGCGCGGCTCTCGTTCGAGAACAAGCCAAGTTGCTTTAGGATTCACTGGTTCCTTTGTTGATGCGTCATTTTCCGAGGACGTTTCAACAAGGGAGCCAATGAACAGATCGGGGTGAATGTTCGTGGCGGCAGAAACGGAGTTGGCGCGTGTTTTACAAGCGGTGTCGCCAGGCGGGCGCAGACGTTTGATGACGATGGGATGGGTTGATGTAGACGGCGATCGGCTGCGACTTCTCGATCCAGAACGCGATGTCCGTCGGGCAGTCGGCGGACCCGTTGATGTGAGTCTCATCGATTTGGAACTCGACCCCGAACGCTGGCACGGACATTTTGTGACGACAATCGGCAACATCAGTTGGCAAGAGAGCCGTTTTCATACGGCTGCACTCGGTCGGGTTTGGGTGGATCGCAGCATCGAACTTTTGCGACGCAGAAAAGGCTTGCCCCTTCCCACGGGAACTCGAGTGCGGGTGACTGGCATTCTGTTTGCGGATCGGGACGTGCGTGCGCTCCACAGGCTGCATTGCGGCGAATCGGGCGGTTACGGACAAGGTGGCATTTACGTCGCGCAGTTTTCGGCGCTGTCCATTCGGCTCGCGCTCGAACAACTGGGTTCCGCGTAAACGCGGGTCGAACTGTCGCAACCGCGCGAACATCTTGCAACTGGCCAACGCTTTCAGGAAGATGCGCGGCCATGCAAGGTAAGAGGGCTTCTGTGTCGTCTTTGCGTCCTGGTTTCTCGTCTCGTTTCGCGTTTGGCGCTCGTTTGTTTGCGACGGTGGCGGTCGCGTCGCTTTCGGGTGCGTGCAGTCCCTACCCCGATGACGGCGAGTTTTTGGCTGGCGTTGTTTACGCGCAAAATTTCATCGCCGGCACAAAAGCGATCGATCGTCTGGGTGCCGTCGGAAATGGGCGCGGGAATTGGCCCCAAATGCCATACACCGTGTTTCTCACAACCAGGTCGGCGGATACCCAGGCCGAGGTTGGTACCACCAATCGCGACGGCGCTTTGATCACAGCGACGACGCCCTTTTGGACGGACTCCAAGAAAAAACGCGATCCTTTGCTCGTGTCGAACGCGGGCAGGGTGTACGTGTTTGACGGCCCCTGTGCGAAGTCATCCGACACAGAATTTGACGAACGGCTCGACTTGATTCGTTGGGATCGCCAGTATCCGCTTTTCGAGGACATTCCCGAGGTTCTCTCGACGGCGGGCGGGAAACCAGGTCGCAAACAAAATTACAGTGCTGTCGTCGAGGTCATTCACCTTTCCGGGCCGAGCGACATGCCCTGTCAGTCCATCAAGCGGTTTGATACAGCGACGGGACGCATTGGCAAAGACCTGACGGAGAAAGAGCACGAATACCGACTGCTCCAAATTGTTGATCCGGCGCTGACTCCTTCGACGGCACCGCCCGCGCCGCTTCCTGTGCAACTCGGTTTTTACAACCAGCTTGTCGTGCCCTACATCGACATGGGCAAGGTTCCCGACGATGACAATGCAGACATGAGCAAGCGGCGCTTCAAAACTATGCCGCTTTGGAAAGTCTACAAAGAGGCGGCTCCGACGGAAAAGAACACGCCGATGCAGGTTGTGATTCCTGGAGTCTCTGTCGAGGTCAGCACGTATTCGCCGATTTGCCAGATTTATGCACTGAACGGACAGAGCGCGCCGCCTCCGCCCGACCTCAAAGATCCGGTGTACAAACCCGCGCAAAACGCGCCGCTTGAGCTGGCAAGTTGTTTGCCCTGCCGGACCATCACCGTCGATGCAAAGAATGTCGCACTCGAGGTGGAATGTCCGATTTCGCAAAGCCCGGGCGCGGAAAAGTAAATGCGCAGCCGGGTTATGAGAACGCTCGGTTTTTTGGGTGTGGCCGCAGGGTTTGCGGTGCCGTTTTTGTGTCCGCAGGACGCATTTTCAGTCGGACAGCAGAACGCTCGCCTGAGCGGCGTCGTCGTCGAGGCAGGGACGGCTGTTCCTTTTCCGGGAGCGAAAGTGACGATTCGTTCCGCGACGATGATCGGGGGCAGCAAAACCGCGCTGACCGACGATGAGGGCCGTTTCGATTTTTTGTCGGTTCCGCCCGGTACCTATGAAGTGACAGTCGAATACGAAGGTCTGCGACCGCTGGTTCGACGCGTCGGATTGACACTCGGCGAAACGCGCAACCTGCGGCTCGAATACACGGCTGAGTTGGCGCAAGCCGAGGTCACCAAAATCGTTGAAGAACGCGCTCGCCTCGACCAAGAAAAAGTATCGACAGGTCGAGTCCTTACCGCCGAGCAACAGGCGACGATTGCGACGGGCCGCAGTTATCAAAGCATCGTGCAACAACTACCTGGCGTCGTCGGTGGCGGAAATCCTGTGATGGCGGGCGGCTCGATGCGGCACAACCGGTATCTCGTCGATGGTTTGGACATCACTGATCCGGTTTCGAACACGTTTTCGGCAAATTTCAACTTCGACGCGATCGGCCAAGTCGATGCTCAGCTTCTGTCTATCGACGCGCAGTACAACTCTCTCGGCGGTGTCATCAACTTGGTGACGAAGACAGGCTCCGACAAGTTTTCCGTCGATACGAGTTTTTATTTCAATCACCAGAAACTCTCGTCGGGCGCTCGAGCGGGAACGCAACTTTATGAAGGCCGTTTGCTCGACCAAAGCGACCCGAGGCCACCGAACGCTGGCTATCAGTTCAACTTGAACGTCAGCGGGCCCATCGTTAAGCAGCGTTTGTGGTTCTATCTTTCGACGGAGTTGCGTTACTCGGCGGCGGCCATTGTGCCGGGTGCGCCGCTCAACACGCAGCACGCGACGCGCGAATTTTACGGCGCGTATCCCCGCTTGAAGTTGACTTGGGCCCCGGCCCCGAGGCACAGGCTGTCGCTTTCGTTTAATACGGACCCGGCGTGGATTTACAACACGGCCCAGTCGAACACCTACACCAACGAGGCCGAGACGCTCCAAAAGCAGGGTGGGCAACTGGCGTCGGCAAACTATGATTGGTTTGTGTCGGACAATGTGCTCTTTAACCTACAGGCCGGTGTTCTGCACAGCAACATTTCCGTCGAGCCGATGTCGGGAGACCGGATTTCGCCGCAGCACCAAGACGCTGCCTCGACGGTGGTTTGGAACAACGCTGGATTGGGGCGCTACGTCGATGACCGACGGTGGCGCATCCAGTTTGATCCCAATCTGACCTGGGTGAAAAAGGGCTGGATTGGCCAACATACCTTCAAAGCCGGTGTGCAAGCGCAGTTCATTCGTCACTACCTGTACACCGCGACGCCAGGCAACTCGAGTTATGTCGATGACACGTCGGCGGATGGATCGGTGTTTGCGCGCGACACCACTTCGACGGAACGCCCGGCGGGTTGTGTTCAGGCGCAACCGTTTCCAAATGCCGGACAGACGGCGACAAGTTGCTATCAATTGACGACGGTCGATCCGGCGTTGGCTCAAGTGCGATACGGGTTTGGCGTCGGCGTGTTCGTGCAGGATACGTGGAAACCGACCTCGTGGCTGACAGTGGTGCCGGGTTTGCGGTTGGACTACGGAATGGCGCAAAACTCGCTTGGGGAAATCGTGCAGAATTTGCTCGGTTTTGGCCCCAGGCTTGGCGCGACGATCGATCTAACCCGCGACGGAAAAACCCTGCTCAAGGCGGCGTATGGGCGAGCCAACGAAGTCGTTAGTCTTTTGCCTGGTTTTTACGCGGACGCAACGTATCGCTCGACGACCTGGAATTTCAATCGAACGACGGGCGAGTTCGACAAGTGGAATACCTCGACGGGCGGCAGCGATGGTTACGACCTGCGAGGCCGTTGCACGGACGGTTCCCTTACGCCCGAATGTGGAAATGCAAAACTGAGCCTGACGCCGCCGCGCGCCGATTCGGTGACGGTTTCGTTGGAGCGGGAACTGTACGCAAATGTGATGGGGGGGATTACCTACTCCTACCGTCTGACGCAGTTTCTGTGGGAAAACGTCGAGGTGAATGCGCTGAGTTCTCTCGATGGTGGGCGGTTTGTCCGGTTTGCTGACCCAACGCGCGGAAACGTGTTTGTGTACCGTCCGACGCAAGAGGCATTTCGTCGCTACCACGGCGTCGATTTCATGGTTTCTGGCAACCCGAGCCCGAACTGGTCTGTGTTTGTGGCGTATACGCTGTCTTTTCTCGACGGGACGCTTGACGATCAAATGTCTCAGTTTCGCAACGATGTGCCGCGTGACTTCCGCTTTTTCGGGTATTTGTCCGACGACCATCGACACCAAGTCAAACTGCAATCCAGCTATTCGTTCCATGGTCTGACGGGCGGTGTGAACATGACGTACCTGTCAGGAGCACCGGCGACGCGCATTTACCGGCAAAGCAAACCAACGAGCGCGGGATATTTGGGTCGGTACAGCTACCGGGGGCTCGATCCAGCGTCGGACCCGAACGACATCCGCAAATGGACCGAACTCAGGAACCCAGACTTGGTGGAAATCAATCTGCGGGTGCAATACGACATGCACGCACTGATTCGCCAGCACCTGTCGTTGATCGTCGATTTGTTCAACGTCCTCGATCTTTCGACGCCGATTGGTGGGGGGAATCAGGCCGGGTTTGAAAGCCGAGACGCGACGACGTTTGGCACAGTGCTCAGTCGGCAGACGCCCTTTCGCGCGCAGTTTGGCATTCGGTATCAGTACTGATGCGACCGGCTCCGTCGAGCCACGGAAGCGGCGAGTTTTGCAGGCAAGATTTTGGTGCTTGCCCGACGAGCGTCGTGTTTGAACCGGGCGTGTTGGTTTTTCATCCCGAACATGTTTTTCTCGGCGAACGGGTTTACGTCGGCCACCGCACGATTTTGAAGGGGTATTACAAAAACGAACTGCGCGTCGGGGACGGAACTTGGATTGGGCAAGATGTGTTTTTTCACGCGGCGGGCGGGCTGGTTATCGGAAGTGAGGTGGGAATCGGGCCCAAAGTCATCATTTTGACCAGTGCTCACGATTTGCCCGCGTCGCTGTCCGATTTGTCCGAGCCCATTTTGCATCGCCCTCTTCGGTTCGCGCAGGTCACGCTCGAGGACGGTTGCGACATCGGTGTGGGTGCGATTTTGCTTCCGGGCGTGACGATTGGGTCCGGCGCACAAGTCGGGGCTGGCGCGGTGGTGACGCGCTCCGTTCCGCCGAAAACAAAAGTCGCAGGCAATCCGGCTCGTCCGCTCTGAGCGTTCTTTCGGACCTACGGCGTTAGCAGCGAGATGGGCGGGGCCAAATCGAGGCGCAAAAAGTCGCTTCGACCGGGCAGCAAATCTCCGCCGCTTTGCATCGGGACAGGTTCGGAGATGCGCATTTCGACCGCATCACACAGAAAATCGTGTATCGACGGACTGCGATAATCCCCGCGCAACACTGCCGGAAGATTGGCGATTGTTTCTCCTGCGCTTGCGTCGGTGCAACGCAGATGAAATTTGTCGGGTCGAGCGTCCGCAAATGGAAAAATGCGTACGCCAAAACCGTAACAAGGCACCGTCGAAGCACCGGCCAGCGTGCAGCGGCCTCGATACAGCACGGTTCCCCGAGGAAGCGGAGTGGTTTCGGGCTGCCCGTCCGGGCCGATCGCAAAAGCAGGACCACCGACGTTGATGACCTCGACCTCGGGCAATTTCCGAAGGACAAAGCGAGGCACCGAGCGCAACGCGACGGCCAACGCATACCGCAGCGGCGATCCAATGAAACGACCCAGCCCAACCGCATCGAGGGCCTTTGTGGTGGCGCTGTAATCCTCGAGGATTTGCGAATCGAGGCCCGTCCCAGAAAACGGCGTCAAACGGCCATTGACGCGCAAAAGTGGCAGGTCGCGGACGGAACCCGGCAGACGATTGGCCCGTTCGAGCTGTTCCACAAGACCTCTCAGACCCGAACGAATGCCCTGGTAATGGCCAATCGCATTTCCTGTTCCGAGGGGAAGCACGCCGATGCGTGGCAAAGATCGACCCAACTGCGTACAAAAATCTTTCAGATCGTTTAAGCAACACACGAATGTGCCGTCGCCGCCGCCAAAGAGCACGGTGTGATAGGCCCGTTTCGCCAGCTCACTTGCGATCTCTTTACTGTGTTCAAAACTCTCAGACAGAAACAAGTGGTCTTGCGGATGGATCGCTTTGAGTTTGCGAACCATGCGTGGCGTTACCGCCCGAGCGCGGCTGTTGAGTACGACGGCAACACCTTCAGAAACTTGGGGCTGGCGGGTTTGGCTTTTTCCAGAGTGGCCAAATCCCACTGAAACGTCTTGCACCTGCATGGCGGGAAGTCCCAAGCATTTCCTGGGCCAACCGTGTCAAGGAAAAGCGGCAGCCACCTCTGTCGGAGAATTCAGTGCGGACCCGGTTTGGAGCGTTTTTTTCTGCGTCGTGAGGGTGCCACTGCATAGCGCGCTACGCATGTTCCGATCATCGGAGGCTCATCTGAGGCTGGCGGTGACTCCTCGCAACATCGCTGCGGTGCGTTCCAAAAGCTGTTTCGCATCGCCGAGTGCGCTGGTTTCGCCACGAATGATCGCGATCCGCGCGCGTTCCACGGCTGCTCGGGCGCGTCGCATGGCATCCAAACCCAGTTCGCTGCCTGCGACGGCCTGTTCTGCTTTCGGGAGCATTCCCAAAATGTCGTTGATGAGCTGTTCCGTGCGCGTTTGGTTGCGCGAAATTTCGTCGGTGCGCTGCCCTTCGAGTTCAAACGAAGAAAGAACTGTCTTGTTTCCATCTGTGTCTGCGCTCAAGAGTCGCGAAGACAGCCTGAACACATGTTGTTCCCGCCGTTGTTCTCGCAAATCGGTCGCGAACACGGTCAATTCCCCTGTCTGAGCCGCCGAAAAGCGGATTTCGACCTCGGTGTTTTCCCGGGCCGTTGGCACGATTCCGGAAAACACAAATTCACCCAAACTGCGGCAGTCCGAGGCCTGTTCGCTGTCGCCTTCCAGCACCATGATTCGCAACGCGGTTTGCTGGTCTTGTTCCGTCGTGAAAACGTGAGCGGACTCGAAGGGAAGCTGAGCGCCTGCGGGGATCAAGCGAAAGATCTTGTTGCCACCGACGAGCAATCCCAAATGACTTGGGCACAACTCAAAAGTCGTGCTTGCTGACGGAGATTGAGACAGCGCGGCCCCTTGAAGCGCTGCTCCCATCGCCAGAGCTTCTTCTGGAATGACTCCGCCCAAAGGCAGGCGACCAAACAGGTTGAACAGCGCACGCTGGATTCGCGGGACACGTCCCATGCCGCCAACCAAAACGACTGCATCCACTGTCGCAGGTTCTACGCCAGCCTCTGACATAGCCTCTCGGGCAATTCGGATCGTGCGCTCGACGAGATCCTCGGTCAGTTCCTCGAGTTTGGCCCGGTCGATGGTGCGTTTGAGGTGCAGCGGCTCGGATGTCCCAGTCGAAATGATGAAAGGAAGCTCGATCGACACAACTTCATCGACAGAAAGGTCGCATTTCGCTTTTTCCACGGCATCGCGCAAACGTTGAAGCGCCGTTCGGTCTTGTCGCAGGTCGATTTTGTGGTCTTTGGCGAAACCGAAAACCAAATAGTCGAGCAGACGACGGTCAAAGTCCTGCCCTCCCAAAAAAGCGTCGCTGGCGTGCGCACGAATTTCGTGAACACCGCCTTTCATTTCGAGCAGCGCAAAATCGAACGACCCACCACCCAGGTCGTACACCGCCACACGTTGTGCGCGTTTTTCGCTCGTGCCCAAACCGTGGGCGAGCGCAGCGGCGATCGGATCGGCGATGATTCGCAGCGTCTCCAAACCCGCCAATTTGGCGGCGTCTCGAAGCGCCATCCGCTGCGCGTCCGAAAACGAGAGCGGTGCGGTCATCACGGCTTTGGTGACGGGCTGTCCCAAGTACTGTTCCGCCGTGCGCCGAAGCTCGAGCAGGATTTTTGCGATGACTTCGGCGACCAAAAACGTCTCGTTTCGCAGCGCGATTCGCAAATCGTCCGCCGGGCCTTGCACGATTCGATACGAAACCGTGTCGGCCACTTGGCGCACCACAGGATGGCCGTGGCGCAGCCCCAAAAGTCTTTTGAGCGACGTGGCCGTGTGTTCGGCGTTTGACACAGCTTGCCGTCGAGCACTTTGGCCGAGCAGCCGCTGGTCGTTTTCGTCGATCGCAAAGACCACGGGCACATGGCGCTGACCGCTTGGGTGGGTCAGCACGATTGGAACGCCGCCCTCGACGAGGGCAACGCATGAATTGGTCGTTCCCAGGTCGATGCCGATGACGCGGTCCATGGTCATGGGTGGTGCCCGTTGCAGAAGGACAATCCGATTCATAGTACACGACTTCCGTTGAGGAAAATGGTCGCCCGATTGTGTTAATAGACAGCGCCATGGCGGACGTTTCAGCGTCGGAAAACGGACACGGTGGCGCAGTGTGGCAAAAAGACGCAGCCACACCCTCTGTGAGGGCCATGCGGGAGGCTCTTTGGGTGCTCCGCCGCCCAATTGACGACTTGTGCGCTGTGGGGCTTGCAAGGCTGTCTGAGCCCGAATACCAAGACCGGGTCATTGCGCAGGCAGAACTGGTTTCGCGGGCCGCTGGTGCGCTTTCTGAAGCGTTTTTGGCCAGTTGCGCGCGGGTCGGCTCGGATGACGAACGGGCCAGGCGCAAACGAACGGCGCAAGAACTTGCGGATTTGGCTGCGCAAGTGACCTCGTTTGAAAAACTTGCGTTGGGAGAACGGCAGCGGTTGGTTGCCCTCGGAATGAGGCTGTGCGCAGCGGTTTCCATGCACTTGCCTGCTCAAACCGAAAAACCATCCAAAAGCCTCGTGTCCGTGCCGATGGGAAGGCGATCCGAGCCCGGTCCCGTGCCGTCGGAAAACCCAGCCCGAGCGGTTTCGGCGGCGTCTTCTGTGCCCTCCGCGCGGCCTGCTTCTGGCAACGACCTGTCGGATGGAGTGTCAGATGCGTTTACATCACCCGAGCAAACGGCACCGCTTGACCGGCCTCTTTTGGGAATGCCTGGCGTTGGAAAAGTGACCGCTGAAAAACTGCAAGCCAAGGGCCTTTGTCGAGTCTTCGACGCGCTCTATTTGCTTCCCAAACGGTACGATGACCTCCGACAAGTCGTTGCTGTTGGAGCACTTGAACCGGGGGTTTTGCAGACGACGGTTGTTTTGGTCGAGAGGACGCGCGTGGTCTGGGCGCGCAAGCGTTTTCTGGAAGCGACGTTTCGGGGTGAAGACGGAGCGATTCTGGTCGCACGTTGGTTTTATTTTCACGGCGGCTATCAAAAGCGGCTTTTGCCCGGAAAGCGCTTTTTGCTGACGGCGACGCCCGTCCAATTTCGCGGTGTGATGCAGGCCACTCATCCAGAATTGACCGAACTTGCGCCGGTTCAAGACGCAGATTGCCCGCGTTTTGCCGATGGGACCGGCCAGATTCGCGCCCGTTATCCCGATGTCGAGGGAGTGCCCGCAAAAACCGTTGAGCGTTTGTGCCAATACCTGTGCGCTCACTACGCCGAATTTGTGCCCGACGGCATTCCGAATATGCTGCTGACGAAATTGGGGTTTCCGTCGCTGTCCCAGACATTGCGAGATCTCCATCTGGTTTCGAGCGATGCCACGACCGCGTATTTGTCGCGTTTGAACGCAGGGCTTTCCCCAGCGCAGCGTCGGCTGATTTTCGAGGAACTGTTTTTTCTTCAGCTAGGTCTTTTGCAGCGTCGAAAAAACCTCTCGCGGGAAAATGCACCCGTGTGCCGAGCGGGTGATGGTGTCCTCGCAAAACTTCGTGCTGTGCTGCCGTTTGTTCCGACGGGTGCCCAGGAACGTGCCATGGCCGAAATTGCGCGCGATTTGGCGCAGCCTCACCCGATGCAGCGCCTTTTGCACGGCGATGTCGGTTCTGGCAAGACGCTCGTCGCGTGGGCGGCTTGCGAATGCGTCGCTGAATCCGGCCATCAAGCGGCCTTTATGGCACCGACGGAAATTCTCGCGGAACAGCACTACAAGACGCTGCGCGTGTGGGCCAAAGCGACTGGGCGCAAGTTGGCGTTGCTGACCGCGACCACCCCAAAAAACGCAAGAAAAACCACGCTCGCTCAGCTTCAAGCGGGTCGTTTTGGCGAGGTTTTTCGTGTGGCCGAAACGATGGGGCAGCCGCTCGATCGGGAGACGATTTTGGCGATGCTCGCAGCGGGCTTTTTGGATGTGGTCGTTGGAACCCACGCGCTCATCGCTGAAAAAGTTGAGTTTCGAGACTTGGCCCTCGTGATCATCGACGAGCAACATCGTTTTGGAGTGCATCAACGTGCGGCGCTGCGAAAAAAAGGGCTGGAACCGCACATTTTGGTGATGACCGCGACGCCAATTCCGCGCACTTTGGCGCTCACGCTGTATGGCGATCTCGACGTGAGCCAACTCGACGAGTTGCCCAAAGGTCGCACGCCGCCAGTCACAAAAGTGGTTTTTGGAAAAAAAGGCGAACGTGATGCGATCAAGGCCATACGGAAGACCGTTTCCGTCGGACAGCAGGCGTATTGGGTGTGTCCTCTCATCGAGGAGAGCGAGAAGTTAGATCTTGCGAGCGCCACGGCTCGACATGTGGCGCTGTGCGAAACGCTGTCCGATTTGCGCGTCGGTTTGGTCCATGGACGCCTCAACACCGACGAGCGCGACCAAGTCATGGAAGCGTTTCGCAAAAATGAAATCGAGGTGCTGGTTGCGACGACGGTGATCGAAGTCGGGGTCGATGTTCCCAATGCGTCCCTCATGGTGATCGAGAGTGCAGAGCGATTCGGTCTCTCTCAGCTTCATCAATTGCGTGGTCGAATTGGCCGAGGAAACAATGCGAGTTTGTGCTTGCTTCTGCGGGGTAGCACCACATCAAAAGGGGGTGCGGCGTCCGTCGAGCCAAACGACGATTTGGCAGGCCTTTCTGAACTGGAAATGGAAGACGAAAACGAAACAAAGTCCTCAGGGCCAAGCGGCGAAACGGCCCGCGTCGCGACGGGAGGGCAAAAAAATGTTTTGCCGTCGGCTGGGCACCGTTTGGCTGCGGTCGCTTCCACGACGGATGGCTTTCGATTGGCCGAAATGGACTTGCGTTTTCGCGGTCCCGGCGAGGTGTTGGGCACGCGGCAATCCGGTCTGCCGCCTTTGCGTTTTGCCGATTTGCTGCGCGACATCGACCTGCTGACGATTGCTCGACGAGAAGCAGCATCGTTGTTGTCGCGCGACCCGGACCTTTCGTTTCCCGAACACGAGGTCACGCGCCGCGTCCTGTCCGAAACCTGGCAAACCTGCGACTTGCGCCTCGAATAGCCCGTTCCCATCCTCACAAGGTTTCTGGACGGGAACTAGCCCGGCATGACGGCAAACTGGCCCGTTGAAACCGTCGCGCAGTTCTCCTTACAAGACCCTACAGTGTGTCCGTCTGGATTCGGCTTGTGCGATGATGACAGCGCGCTCTTTTTGGGAACTTGTAAGGCACTTGGAATGGCGACTGTACTGGTTGTTTTGCTTTGGCTTTTGCCCGACGTGGTGATGCCGCGTCCAGCCGATTTTCTGACGCACGAAAACGACCCCGTTGAACTCGAGCGGCAAACGCGCCGCATGGGTCCGGGCCGGTTGCTCAAACTGCTGGAAAAGCCAGTTTCCGAGAGAAAAAAGCTGACGGGTTCGGTGCTGCGAGGCTTGTCGTTGGTCGTCGAAAAATCTCCTGACTTCGCCGCGCAAACCGCCGTGCCGTTGCTGGAAATTCTTGAGCAGACCACCGACGAGAGAATCCGTGCGGCGCTGCACGATGTGCTGCTTCGATCTTGCCAAAACTTGGGACGGTCCCTGGCATGCCAGGAGGCTGATGATCTGGGCTGCGGCGGCGAACTTGGAAACCTGCCGCGTCGGTTGCTGGTGCTTTCGGAACGGGTTTCGTCGCCGGCTTCGTCTCGAAATGTCGCACTGTCAGCGCTTCAGTCGCTTCCGGTTGTGACGTGGCAGCAATTTGCGCCCAGGCTCTCGGCGATCGCGCAAAAGGAAACTGGATCGCTGAGGACGACTGCACTTGCCGCGTTGTCTTTGTTGTCCGAACGAGCCTCGCGGCCCGAACTCGTGGACCTTTTGCTCAAGCCTGATGACGTGCTTTCTGCGGCTGCGGCCCAAGAGCTGTGTTGGCCACTTTTGCTTATTCCGAAAAAGACGCCCGTCGCACAAACGCAACTTCCCGCGCCGGTCGTGGCGCGCGTTCGAGCCATCGCTCAAGGAACGCAACCGATTGCAGTCCGTCTGCAAACGGTCGATTGTTTGCGCGCATTTCACACGCCCCAAGACAAGGCGCTGCTTGTGCAACTGGCTGCGCATTCCAAAAAACGCTGACGCGCGAACCACATGCACGGGCGGGTGCGAACATGTGTTGACACGGCAACGGATTTGGGAAGAGACTGTCCCAAAAATAAATCCAAAGGTTTGCGGAGTTGTCATGAGTCTCGCCACGCAGCGCAAAGAGGAAATCGTCAAAAAATTTGCCAAACATCCGTCGGACACCGGTTCTCCCGAGGTCCAGATCGCCATCCTCAGCGAGCGGATTTCCTATCTGACCGAACATTTCAAGACGCACACGAAAGATCACCATTCGCGTCGCGGCCTGCTCAAACTGGTTGGTCAGCGTCGTCGCATGCTGGACTACCTGCGAAACAGCAGCGAGGAACGCTACCGTCAGTTGATTGATTCGCTGGGTATCCGCAAGTAACCTCCGCAGAATCTCTCCACGCTGACCTTCCATCTCTGGCCTTCGTGAGAGAGCCAGACCATATCGAGCAAAAATGCACATCAAAGAAAGTGTTTTTCTAGGTGGCAAAGAGCTGTCCATCGAAACCGGCAAGATGGCCAAACAGGCGGACGGTGCCGTCATCGTTCGCTACGGCGACAGCATGGTGTTGGTCACTGCTTGCGGTGCTAAAAACGCCAAAGACGGCGTGGACTTCTTGCCGCTGACTTGTGAGTACGTCGAGAAAACCTACGCAGGTGGCAAAATCCCGGGCGGCTACTTCAAGCGCGAGGGTCGGCCTACGGATGCCGAAACGCTGGTTGCTCGGCTGATGGATCGACCGTCGCGTCCCCTGTTTCCCAAAGGGTATCGCTGCGATACACAGGTCATCGCGTTCTCTCTTTCCTATGACCGAGAGAATCCGACTGACGTGTTGGCGATGACCGGCGCAGCGGCGGCCTTGCACCTGTCGGATATTCCGTGGCAAGGGCCGTATGTCGGTGTGCGTGTGTGTCGGGTGGACGGACAGTTTGTCGTGAATCCGACCTTTTCGCAGCGTGACCAATCCGACTTGGAACTTCTGGTTGCCGTCAGCCGAGACGCGATCGTGATGGTCGAGGGCGGCGCGGACCAAGTGTCTGAAGAAGTCGTTGTCGATGCGCTCTTTTTTGCGCACAAAGAGTCGCAGCCGGTGCTCGATTTGCTCGAGAAACTGCGTGCGGCGATCGGGAAGCCCAAGCGAGTGTTTGTGCCGCCTCAAAAAGACGAGGCGTTGCACAACAAGGTCAAGGAACTTGGGGCCGAGCGCATGCGCGCCGCAGTTACGGTTCGCGAGAAACACAAGCGGCACGATCAGGAATCTCTGGTCGAGCAGCAACTTTTGTTCGAGTTGTGCAGCGAAGCAATGGTGTACGCGGGTCGCAACAAGGAAGTCGCTGAGGCGGTTCGTGCGCTGCACAAAAAAACTGTGCGGGAAATGGTGCTGACCGAGCAGGTGCGCATCGATGGTCGCCGCACCACGGACATCCGACAGATTTCAACAGAAGTGGGCGTTTTGCCGCGCGTACATGGTTCGGCGCTGTTCACTCGAGGGGAAACCCAGGCGCTTGTGACGACGACGCTCGGGACCAGCCAGGATGAACAGCGCATCGACACGCTGCTCGGGGATGTCACGAAGCGTTTTATGTTGCACTACAACTTTCCGCCGTTTTCGACGGGGGAGACCAAGCCGATGCGGCAGTCTCGTCGGGAAGTGGGACACGGTGCACTTGCCGAACGGGCTCTCGCGAAAGTCATGCCGACAGAGAAGGACTTTCCGTACGTTGTGCGCATCGTGTCTGAAACACTTGAGTCCAACGGGAGTTCATCGATGGCGGCGGTGTGCGGTGGGACGTTGTCTCTCATGGACGCGGGCGTCCCGATCGTCGCACCGGTTTCCGGGATCGCGATGGGTCTGATTTACGAAAAAGGCCTCGACGGTTCTGCGGACCGAATTGCGATTTTGTCGGACATCTTGGGCGACGAAGATCACCTGGGCGACATGGATTTCAAGGTGTGCGGCACACGCAAAGGCATTACCAGCGTGCAAATGGACATCAAGATCCCGGGCCTTTCCAAAGAGGTGTTAAAGCGTGCGCTGAAGCAGGCTCGCGACGGGCGACTCTACATCTTGGACAAAATGTCGCAGACCATTGCGGCACCGAACCAAGAAATGTCCAAGTACGCGCCCCGGATTTATCGTCTGCAAGTCAAACCCGACCGCGTTCGAGACATCATCGGGCCGGGAGGCAAGATGATTCGCGCGATCATCGAGCAAACGGGCGTTGCCATCGACATCGAGGACGACGGAACCGTCAACATCGCGTCGCCGGACGGGCCGTCCGCCCAAAAAGCCATCGACATCGTGAAAGGTCTTACCGCCGAGCCAGAGGTCGGGGCGTTTTACATGGGCACGGTTCGGCGAATCGTCGAGTTTGGCGCGTTCGTCGAAATCCTTCCTGGGACCGATGGCTTGGTTCACATCAGCGAGCTATCCAGCGAACGCGTGCAAAACGTGGCCGATATCGTCAAGGAAGGTGAGGAGCTGATGGTCAAGGTGGTTGGCATTGACCGTACGGGGAAAATCCGATTGTCCCGCAAGGAAGCCCTCGGACAGAAGCCTGACCAAGTTCACAACCTGCACTGATTTTTCCTCCATCCCTGCCCTTCGCCCCTTTCGTATTCCACTCTCCTGCGGTTCCTTCCTGTCGTTCCCTGGGACCCCTTTTCGGCTATCGCCACAGCCACAGCAAGAGGAGCGCGGCCAGCAAGGTCAGCAATGAAAAGACACCCAGCTTTCGCAGATCTCGCGGGAGTCGATCTGCGAAGCGGAGCGGGCTTTTCAGGATGATCCTTGTGGGGGGATGTACGTGTGGAAGCGCCGAGGTCGTGCTGCTTGGCTGAGTTTCGGCCATTTGCGTGGGAACAGGTGCGGTGACTTCGGAATGCAGCGCGTCGGCAGGCTTGAACGGAACGAATTTCTCGGTGCGCGCGAATGAAATGGGCATCGACTCCTCGCCCATCGGGTCGTCCCACACCTCGACGCACTCCAGCAGAGATGGAATCTGGGCCGTACCAGAGCGTTCCTCGACGATACGCCACGAGTCTGGTTCGTCTCCCAGCTTGGCCCGAAGCTCGTCTTTGAGTTCAGACCGATCGATGAGCAAATCATGCCGACGCGACAGGTCAAGGAGCTGCGAATAGAACTTCTGGGCCGATTCTGGACGGTCTCGCTTGTCCAAAGACAGCGCCGCCAGCACCACTGCGTCCATTTCCTTCGGCAAGCCGTCGCAGCACAGCGAGGGAGGCAAAATGGGTGTTGCATACACCCGTGAGGGACTTTCTTCCTCTTGGCCGACGAACAGGCGTTTCATCGTCAACATCTCGTAAAGCACCGTCGAGACAGAAAACAAGTCGGCGCGCGGGTCGAGTTCTTCCTGCCGGGCGTGCTCGGGCGACATGTATCCAATTTTGCCGCGCAACCTGAGCCCACCGAGCAGATCGTGGGTTGTGGTGGTCGCAGCGATGCCAAAGTCCGACAACTTTACTTCGCCTTCGCACGACAGCAGCACATTCGCTGGCGAAATATCACGGTGCAGAAGATGCCTAGGATTGCCCCGCTCATCGCGAAGTTCGTGTGCATAGGCGAGTCCCTGCAAAAGCTCGCGGATGATGAACAGGGACGCGGAAATCGAGAAACGCTGATTTCGCCGACGCGCACGTTTCAGCAGAAGCTGCAAGTCGCCGCCCCGCACATATTCCATCACCAAATAGTGCTCGCCATCGAGAACCACCCAATCCGTCGTGCAAACAATGTTGGGATGCACAAGCTGCGATTGAATCTCGGCTTCTGTTTGAAGCAGCGCGTGCAGTTCGGGAACGTGTGCCAATTCCGAACGCAGCCGCTTCAAAACCACTTGCGAGACAAAACCAGCACTTCCAAGCCGCTTGCCCAGAAACACAGATGCCATCCCGCCCTGATTCAAAAAGGGACCGATGAGGTACTGGGCAGACGAAGACAGCGATTTTGATCGTAGACTTGTGGAAAGGACATCTACGGATGGCGCAGACGAAATCGTTTCTGAGGTGGCTATCTCAAAACGACTGTGCTCGAAAGAACCCTCAGCGGGTCGTGCCTGCCTCATTGTGGGTCCTTACATGCACAAGAGCCCGACTTTTCCGCTTTTGCGTTTCTCGCCATCGCAACCAACCATCCTCATAGCCGTTCTTGTGAACACCATCGGCGATTTCATGTGAAAGATCTGAAAAACGAAAACAGATATGGGAGGAAAGTCAAGCGACAGCGGGTTTAGGCCGGTCCAGGATTACGCGCCAGATTCTGCCGCTGCGGCAACGGCTGGTTCTGGTTCGACAGAGGCTTTCTTTTCGTCTTGTGGACCCTCGGGCGGCATGGCTTCAAGAAGTCTGCGATATTGCGAAATCAAAAGAGCCGCAGCCACAAGTGAAGAAACCACGAGGAGCATGAACACTTCAGAGTGCTTCCAACTGTCCCAGTATTTTGAATAGAAACCTGAGAGCTTGTTTCCAGTCGCGTTTGCGAGAAACCACACGCCCATCATGAGCGAGGTCATTCGACGTGGAGACAGCTTCGTCACCATCGAGAGACCCATCGGCGACAGGAAAAGCTCAGCGATGGTGATCACGAAATAGCAGGCAACGAGCCAAGCCATATGAACCTTGCCCGTATCGCCACCCATCCGAGACGCCACCACCATGATTCCGTAAGATGCCGCAGTCAAACCCATCCCGAGACCGATTTTTGCGGGTGTGCTGGGTTCCAAGTTTTTGGTACGCAGATACGACATCAACGCAACCATGAGCGGCGTCAGACAAATGATGAAAAGGGGATTGAAGGATTGAAACCAGCCGACCGGAACTTCCCATGTGAAGGAACCAAGATGAAGCACCCGATCCGTGTTTTCTTTCGCCCAGAAGGTCAACGTCGTTCCGTTTTGTTCAAAGGCCATCCAGAAGAAGACGACAATCAAGCACATGATCCCAAGCGCGATGATACGCTTCCGTTCAAGTTCAGGAGGATCAGGTTTGTCTTCGTATTCCGCAGGCAGTGGAACATCCAGGACTGCTGCAACCGATGAGCGTGTATCACCCAATGAGACGTATTTCAAGAAAGTGGAAAAAATCAAAAACGAAGCCACCATGCCACAACCTGCGGTGGCAAACGCGACAGGCCAGCCAAGCCAACCGCGCATCGTTTCTCCGACAGGTCCGGCGAACAATGCGCCTAAGTTAATTCCCATATAGAAAATGGAAAACGCCGAATCTCGTCTGGGATCTCCTTGTGGATAGAGATTGCCGACCAGGGTTGAGATGTTTGGCTTGAACAAGCCGTTTCCAATCACCAACAAGCCAATCGAGCAGTAGAAGGTCACAGTGGACGGGAAAGAAAACATAAAATATCCCGAACCCAAAAAGACCGCACCGAGCAAGATGGCTCGTGTGTACCCAAGAACTCGATCGGCCAAATAGCCGCCGACGAGAGGGGCCAGGTAAATCAGCGCCTTGTAGGTGCTGTACACCGAGCCTGCCTCTGCTTTGGAAAGCTTGAGGCGTTCGATGAGATAGAGAGAGAAGAGCGCCACCATGAGGTAGAAACCGAACCGCTCCCACATCTCTGTGAAGAAAAGTACGTAAAGGCCGCGGGGGTGCTTGCTTGCCATTTAAGTACCTCTCATTTGGCACGAGTCGAACGTGTCTTGTAAAGGGCTAAGACATCTAGGGTTTCACTTTTTTTCACTCATTGCTGTCTCGAGACCTCGCCAACCTTCGACCACCCGCGATATTTGGGTTGCCGCGTGTCTAGCACGTTCCGGTTCCTGTGTTGGTCACGTACAAGCGGCTTGTGGTTCGCATCGTGGGTTTTCGGTTTCGCGGTTCGGCGATTCCCATGCGTACCCGATCTTGGTTTTCGGCCCCCGCTCCGTGTATGTTCGCGCCCCGTGCATTTTTGCCGCGAGTTTTTTCGGGAAGGACAAACCAAGTTGAAGGAACGAACAACAGCGATGAGCATCCATCGCCACAGACCCGGCAGGGGTTGGGCCTTTTTGTGGATTGGGATCGGCGTTTTGCAGCTCCTTGTGCCGTCGGTGATACACGCGCAGGGCGCGGGAGCGGGCGCGACGCATGCGGTGTTTGATTTGTGGGCCAATCGCTCACTCGCACATGTCGAGCAGAGGCAGGGGCTTGTGCTCGCGTGTGGAAGTGGGGGATTCGCCCGATACACTCATTTCGGACGACCTACACCCACCTGGAAGACGCGCGTGGAAGTGGACGGACGGAAGGTCGCGCTGGCTGCGACGGCGGCGAAGTTGCAGGTGCCCCTGACAAGCGCGCAGGCCGCAAACCAAGTCGTTTATGTTGCACTGAAAAGCCCGAGCCGCTCTTCGGTCAGAGTCAGCAGCGGTTCCAAATCCAGCGCGGCGGTTTCGTTGGAACCGGGCTGGCAAGTCGTGAGTGTGACTTTGCCTGCGGATACGCTACATGCGGGTGAAAACACACTCAACTTCACGTTTGCACAAAGTGGGATGTTTTCGCTGGAAGGTGGTGCGTCTCACAAAGCTGCGGCTGCCGTCGAGTGGATTCAAGTTGGAGGCACGCCGCCGCCACAAAAAGTCGCGCTCCCGAAGCTTTCGGACGGAAGCAAGCTGCTGATTCCAGGCGGAGGTGCGCTTCACTACTACGTATTCATCCCGAAAGGGGGTTCTCTGTCCCTCAAAGGGGACGCAGCGGGTTGCTCGTTCAAGCTGACGGTGGAGGGACCCCAACCCGAAAAGCGCGGTGCTCCGCAAACGGTGACGCTAGACGGTTCACCCGTTGCGCTGTACAGCCACGGGGGTGAAGTTCGTCGGCTGGGTCTGCGCGCAGATGGTTCTTGCGACAAAATTGCGCTCGAAAAAGCGCAGCTTTTGGCCCCAGGAAATCCGCCACAGATTCGCAAAGCGGAGAAGCCGAAAAACATCGTGTTTTGGCTGGCTGATGACACTCGCGCCGACAGATTCCGACTTTGGAATAGAAGTTCCCGTGTTGAAACGCCGATTCTCGATGAGTTTTCCAAACGGGCCACGCGGTTTGCCGTCACGTACTCACAAGGCAACGAATCGCGTGTGAGCCACGCCTCGCTGTTTACCGGGCTTTATCCGGCACAACATAAGTTCATCGCGGACAAAGCCGTTCTCTCGGACAGTTTCGTGATCATTCCCGAGGTCATGAAACAAGCGGGGCTGTTCACCATCGGGCACATCGCCAACGGGTACATCACCAAACGGTGGGGTTTTGGCGATGGCTGGGACGTGCTGAAAAACCACATTCACGAGGGCGGCGGTCTCAAAGCTGTGGAACTCGTCGGAGACGCCGCGAATTTCCTTGAAAAGGGTCCGGGCAAAACCAAGCCCTTCTTTTTGTACTTGGGCACGATCGATGCGCACGTTTCCTGGCGAGCTTATGAACCATGGATCTCGAAATACGATCCGACGCCCTATAACGGCCCCTTTGTCAAAGGTTGTATGGACCCACAGCTTGACAAGATCGTGGCAGGGCAACTGACGGTGACGGCCAGAGACAGACAGCGTGTAATCGCGCTGTATGACTGCGACATTTCGTACAACGATCACCATTTTGGGAAACTGCTCGACTTGTTGAAACGGACAGGTCACGAGGACGATACGATGGTTGTCTACACCTCGGACCACGGTGAGGAATTTTGGGACCATGGTCGCATCGGACATGGGCAGTCTTTGCGACAGGAACTGGTTCATATTCCGCTGTGGATTTATTTCCCGCCGCTGTTTCCAGGCGGAAAAGTGGTCGAAGAGGGCACAGAACTGGTGGATTTGTTGCCCACGCTGGCCGACGCCTTCGGTGTGCCCATTCCCAAGGATGTGCAGGGTGAATCGCTCATTCCGATTGCGCAGGGTGTGGGCGGCGGATACCCCCGTCCGGCCATTGCCAGCCAATACGAATTGGCCCATGTGATGCGGCTTGGTCGGTACAAGCTGTGGGTTGGGGGTTCTGGACAAATCAAGCTGCACGACGGACAAGATGATCCTGCGGAACAAAAAGAACTCACCCAGGAACAGCCGCTCGCGCTGCGTTTCGTCGCGGACGCGATGGGTTTGTGGATGGCCTACCAGAACCAGTGGAAGAAAACCCGTTTTGGCACCGCGAGCAACCATCGTCCCGAGCTGGCGGCTGAATTGGAAAAATAGCGCACGGATCTGCGCGAAACTACCTCGACGCGACCAGAGCAAGCAGCAGAAGTCCTCCCACAAAAAACACCCACCCCAACCAGTCTGCGTGAAACCGCTTTTCCCACTGCCGGAGTGCATCCAGACTCGCCGATTGCTCGGCCCCTTTTTCCTGCTCCATCTTCGCGATGGCCTTGCGAAGCATCCGTCGAGCGGACGCAAAGTGTCCGGCGGCATGCTCGCGTTCGATGAGCAACAGGTCCGGTTCGTGCGTCAACATGGCATTTTCGTCAGACATAACCCGCGTTTTACGCCTGACCCATTTCACCGTCAATGTGCCCCGCTTCCGTGCTGGTCGGACACGCACTCAGGTTTCGGGAGAAGCCGCGCGCCCAAACCGTTTGCTTCGCATGCGCCGTTTCGGTTTATGCTGAGACCGAAACTTTTGCGAGACGATACCCCGCATGTCCTCCCCTTTTGCGAAGCGGCGCTTCCTGTGTGAGCCGCGCACTTTTTCATCGTGGTTCTGCGGCCTGCTGGTGGTTCTTGGGTTGGCTGTGCCTCGGTTTGCACTCGCCAGCGGTGAAGAACCGCTTTTGTGGCTTGCGATTGTCCGTGGCGCGACGCTCGATCGTGTGGCAAGCGAGCAGGTCAGGGAACAACTGGCAGGCCGAACCGAGTTGCGCGTGGTCGAAGCCTCGCTGACCGACGAGGATCGGCGTTGTCGCACGTCGCCTTGTCTGTCCGCGCTCGCGCGAAAGCACAGCGCAAACATCGTGCTCAGCGGCGACATTTTTCAGCTTGGGAGCAAGAAAAGTCAGCGCGTCGTGCTGCATTTGTACGACGGTCGTCACCGACAGGTGTTCGATGTCGAA
Organism: Pseudomonadota bacterium; assembly: GCA_035328405.1. Taxonomy (GTDB): domain Bacteria; phylum Myxococcota_A; class Polyangia; order Palsa-1104; family JAEUJZ01; genus JAEUKA01. Next base: position 30,847 of record DAOLIT010000059.1, read on the forward strand.
AACCTGTGCGGCGACTGTGACGAAACAAAGCTCGGTTTGCTCGTGCAGACCACCGTGACCGAGATCCTCTCGCGATACCAAAAAGGCCAAGACGCCGATGCTCAACTGAACGATCTGTTCGACAAATCGGCGCGAACAGGCCCGCCCGAAATCCCGGCCCCGACGAGTGATCCGGTGATGGTTCCTCCCCTTCCGGTGGCGCCGCCGCCCACGTTGCCTTTGGCACCGACACCAGTGCCACAAGCGCCTGCTCCTCAAGTCTCCATCGCTCCGACGCCCCTTCAGGTGGCTCCGGTTGCAGCCGAGCCTGTCTATCCATCACCTTCTTTGCCCTTGTCACCACCGCGCTTGCAACCATTGCCACCGACTGCTGTGTCGGAGTCGATTCGTGCAACTGACCGCGCGCCCCGAAAAGGACTATCAACAAAACGAAAAGCCGTCGCTGCGGTGCTCGGTACACTCGGTTTTGCCACGCTCGGAGGCAGCATTGCCGCGCACTATTTCGATCGAAAACTCGACCCGGCCCTTGCACAAAATCCCGCCGGCACGCCCTGTTCCGCCCCCAGCAACGCCGGCCAAAACTGCGTATTGACCACCATCGGCCTCTGGGCCCCTGGCTACGCAGTCTCCGGCCTCCTCTTGGGAGGCATGATCCTCACCCTCGCCATCCCCGAAAAATAGACCGACGCTCCTAGTACGACTTGCTCACTTCCCGGACTCCTGCGGCCAACCCCAGCGGG
>DAOLIT010000060.1:0-30988 GCA_035328405.1 Pseudomonadota bacterium
TGGTGAAAGCCGTCACGAAGGAGAAAGTGGTCATCCTCACCATCCTCATGACCGGTGCCTACAAGCGGATCGTCACCGCGTTCGTTCAGCGGCGAATCGCGGAGTTTCACTGAGTTTTGGGGAGTTTTGGGGAGCTTCGGGGAGCTTCGGGGAGTTTCGGGGACCTTCGGGGAATTTCGCTGAATTTCGGGGGCGGCGGGTACAGGTCCGATTTCAACCTGCCTTGAGGAGACACAGGCAAATGAAGGGAAATCCCAGGGCGGGTGGGAGTCTGGCCGATCGCAGGTCATCCTGATTGCGCTGTCGCGAGGTCGTGTGGATGATGTCAGCATGTTGCGGATTTTGGGTGTGGACCCGGGCACGCTGCGGTGTGGGTATGCGGTGATCGAACAACAGGTTTCGGATCGGCTGGCCAAACCCCAATACATCGAGTGCGGAGTCATCGAATTGCCGAGCCAGGAATCCATCGAAACCCGGTTGCGGCTGCTCGCGGCGGACCTGCGCGAGGTCATCGAGGAGTTTCATCCGAGCGAACTTTCGATCGAGAGCGCTTTCTCTGGCGTCAACGTGCGTTCGGCGCTGCTTTTGGGACAGGCGCGGGGAGTGATTCTTCTGGTTGGTGCCGAGGCGGGTCTTGGGTGTGCGGAATATCCGCCAGCGACGATCAAAAAAACGGTGTGCGGGCATGGACGCGCCACCAAACAAGAGGTGCAAAAAGTGGTTTCGTGGTTGTGCAAGTTGGCTTCGCCTCCGCCTGCGGATGCAGCCGATGCCGTTGCGATAGCCCTTTGCCATGCGTTTCACAGACCTCAACACAAGGCGCTTGGCGGTCGCTTGTCGCACAAGGCGGCTGCTTCCCCGTCGCGAAAGTGACGAGGGGGTGCGATCCGCATCGCGCGAGGCTTTTTTTGAAAAAAGCAGCCTTGACAAAGCGGGTGGGCTTGCGGCTAAGTAGCGTCCTGCTCGCGCTTTTCCCCAAAAAGGCGCTTACGCTGCGAAGGTGGCGGAACTGGTAGACGCACTAGCTTGAGGTGCTAGCGGGTAACACCATGGGGGTTCAAGTCCCCCCCTTCGCACGAAGAAACAAGAGGCCACATCCCACGACGGAATGTGGCCTTTTTTGTTTCCGCCGGGTGGGGTCAAACAGGGGCGGAGTCAAACAGGGTTGTTTGAGAGGAAACAGCGGGGGTCTTAGGGTTGGAACAGAAGGAGCATGGTGTAAGAGAGGGCGGGGCGGTCGGCACCCACGACAGAGACCTCGCATTCCTCAGCGATGAGGGTGCCCTTGGGCTTGGGCTCGACGGACACAATGCGGCATCGCGCGTGGACGGTGCTGCCGGTCTTGACGGGCGATAGGAAACGGAGCTTGTCCGCGCCGTAGTTCAGGATGTTGCGGTAGCCGACGATTTGAAGGTCGGGGCGCTCGCGCAGGTAGGGCAGAAGACTCAGGACGAAAAAGCCGTGGACGATGGTGGTTCCGAGTGGGCTTTCTTTCTGGGCGCGCTCGACATCAATGTGAATCCATTGGGGGTCGTGGGTCAGCTCGGCAAAGTGGTTCACCATGTCCTGTGTGAGGGTGACTTGCCGACCAAACGGACTCCAGGGTTCGCCAATCCGGGCTTTGAGCGCGGCGGCATCATCAAAACGGACTTGCTGCATGGGGATCTCCTGTTGGGTTGGTTGTGTATATACCGGTCGGGCAGGAAAACCTACCCGTGATCGCTCAAAAGGTGCGGGGGCGGTTGACAGCGGCGGGGCGGTGGGGGCAAGTTCGCGGCTTCATGCTTTCCTATCCCAGCGAGTTTGATGTGATTGTGGTGGGCGGCGGCCACGCAGGCTGTGAGGCGGCGCTCGCGGCGGCGAGGCTTGGGTGCAAGACGCTGCTTTTGTCGGGGAATTTGGACACGATCGCGCACATGTCCTGCAATCCTGCGGTCGGCGGCGTGGGAAAAGGGCAGCTTGTCAAAGAAGTCGAGGCGCTGGGCGGAGCGATGGGACGGGCGGCGGACGCGACGGGGATTCAGTTTCGGCGGCTGAACCAAAGCAAAGGGGCGGCGGTGCGCTCGACACGGGTGCAAAGCGACAAGGCGCTGTACCGGTCTTTTGTGCGCAGCGCGCTGGAAGCAGAACCGAACCTGTGTCTGCAACAGGGGGAAGGCCAGCGGCTCCTTTACAAAGAGGAAGCGGGACAAGGGGGGCGGCGGTTTCGGGTGTCGGGGGTGGTCACGTCGATGGGAATCGGGTATGTGGGGCGAGCGGTGGTTTTGACGACGGGGACGTTCTTGCACGGGAAACTGCATGTGGGGGAACAGCAGCTCGAAGGGGGACGGATGGGGGAACCCCCGGCGCGGGGTCTGTCGCACAGTCTGAAAGAGCTGGGTTTTCGGATGGGGCGGCTGAAAACGGGGACGCCGTGTCGGCTGGATGGGCGGACGATTGATTGGGCGGGGCTCGAAAAACAGCCGGGGGACGAACCTCTGCCGCGCTTTTGCGAGGACGGACCTGCGCCGCCTTTGCCGCAACGACCGTGCTATTTGACGGGCACGACGCCGCGGACGCACGAACTGATTTTGGCGAACTTGCACAGATCGCCGCTGTTTGCGGGACGGATTACGGGGGTGGGGCCGCGCTATTGCCCGTCGATTGAAGACAAAGTGGTGCGGTTTGCGGACCGGACGCGGCACGGGATTTTTCTGGAACCGGAGGGTCTTTCGACGTGTGAGGTGTATCCGAATGGGATTTCGACCTCGCTGCCGGCGGATGTGCAACTGGCGGTCATCGCGAGCATTCCGGGACTTGAACGAGCGACGCTGTTGCGCTTTGGGTATGCGGTGGAATACGACTTCGCGGACCCAACGCAACTTTTGCCGACGCTCGAGGCGCGCGAGGTGGCGGGTCTGTACCTGGCGGGCCAAATCAACGGTACGTCGGGGTACGAGGAAGCGGCGGCGCAAGGCTTGTGGGCGGGCGCGAATGCGGCACTGTCGCTGCAAGGCGATGGAGAGGCGCTGCTGCTGGGGCGGGACCAGGCGTATCTGGGTGTGATGGTGGATGACTTGACGACGAAGGGCGTGGACGAACCGTATCGGATGATGACGGCGCGAGCGGAATACAGGCTGCTTCTGCGGGAAGACAACGCGGACGAACGTCTGTTGCCGCTGGGGCGGAAGTTGGGGCTTGTGTCGGATGCGAGGTGGCAAGCGTTTTCGGCGCGGCAGAAACAGGTGTACGACGCGGTGGCGGTTCTGCGCGACAAAACGGCGTACCCGGACGCGGGAACGAACGACCGGCTGTTGGCGATGGGGACCACGCCGCTCGGGCGTCCCTCCAAGCTGTTTGAGGTGTTGCGCAGACCAGAGGTGCGATACGCGGCGCTGTGTGAGGCGTTTGGTCTTCCGCCGCTTGCGGACAGCCTGGCCGAACGCATCGAAACGACCATCAAATATGAAGGCTATCTGGACCGGCAAGAGGAAGAAGCGCGGCGCTTTCGGGCGATGGAAGAAACACCGCTGCCTGCCGACCTGAATTATCTGGGCATTCCGGGGCTTTCGCGCGAAATCGTCGAAAAACTGACGAAAACGCGGCCTCCATCAGTAGGGCAAGCGAGCCGGATTCCGGGTGTCACTCCGGCGGCGGTGTCGATTCTGCTCGTCATGGCGAAAATGCAGCAAGCCGGGTAAGCCGAGCCTGCGCGTGTTCGACATCGACCTTGTGCGGCGGGGACAGGGTCAGGAAACGCTCATACGCGGCGCGAGCGAGCGGCCAATCGGTGGCGCGGCGGTCCTTGTGCTGGTCTCCACGTAGAAACAGCGCGTCGGCCAGGGCAAGCGCAGCCTCGGCGGACAACGGCACAAGACCTTGCGCCCGCTCGGCCTCGAGCACGGCCAAGTCCCATTGCTCGCGCTTTTGCGCGACCTGCACGGCGTGCAACGACAAACCCGCCGCCAGGAAACTGCGGTATTCCGGCGTGTGCAGCGTCGGATCTTCCGGCAACGGCAAAGGCCGGGCTTCGGGACGCGACACGTCGCCGAGTTCCCTGCGCACATCGAAACCCACATATTCCCCAAGCGCATGCGGCCCTTTGCCGACCCAAATCACGCGGTCGGTCACATCCACCACGACCGAATGCGTCGCAATGAGCGCATCGAGCGCGTTCCGGTTCCCCAAACCAAGTTCCTTGTCATTCACACCCCGTTTGTCGCGCAGGATTTGCAACATTCCCGCCGCATCCAAACTGCCCCGATACCGCTTGAGCAATTCATCCGCACGGGTTTGCCGGGCCCCCGAAGTCAGGTACGTCCGCAAACGCTCGTTCGCTTGGTCGTTTGCAAACGGGGCTGTGCGCGCGTGGTTTGCCACCGCAAGCACGTCGCGGCTGCGCGTCACGGAAAACCGCGTCGGCGATCGTTCGATGACCGCCGCTTCTCCGCTTTTTCCGTCCGCAAACAAGTACAAATCGGGCACGAGCGCCGGGTGTTCTTGGGCCACCGCAATCGCTTCCTCCAGCGTGTGCGCCCGTTCCAACACGTCACGCAGCAGAAGCTCCACAGGCAAACCCCGATCGCTTCTGTCGTCCGTCCGCAGCGCGTTCACCGACGCATAGATTCCCTCTTGGTTCAGCCCCGTGACCACACCCGCCATGCCCGCCCACGCGACCGACGCAAACGCGAGTTTCCCCTCGGGCTGGAAAAAGAGGATCGCCTTGTCCGTGTCAAACAGCGGCGGCCCCTCAAAATCAAAATTGCGGCCCACGTACAAATGGCCATCCACCGTGGCTGTGCCCGAAGCCGCAATCGCCGTGCACCCCAAAAGCGGAGAGTGTTCCAGCGTCTGCGTGATGTCGTGCAGGGCGTGATAAAATACCACCCGCTGAAACGCGGGCAGAAAGTCGCCTTGTCCGTCCGGCTGTCCGTCCGCAAGCCCCGCAAGCTCCAGCTGGAGGCGTGCAGGCACCGCCGAAAGCAAATGTCGTTGCCTGTACAACACGCCGGTTTTGATGAAACTCATCGCCAGCGACGACGGCACATACCGACGCATTTCTCCAAACAAGTAGTCCTCGGTTTTTACAAGCTGCGGTGAGCCAAGCCGACCGTGGCTGTATCCGAGCGTCAGAGGGTCGCCCATAAGGTGCAGCTCCAAGATTCCGCGCTCGCGGCTTTGCCAACTTGGCCCGACGTGGACGTCGCCGTTCGGTTTTACCGTTTGCACAAGCTGCGGCGGCTGCGTTCCCGTGGTCGGCGAACGTGCCAGCGTGAAACGAAAAAAAAGCTTTTGAGCAACCAGCAGCGACGCCAAAAGCAACACGAGCAGCGCGATCCACCGACGAAACAGAAGCCGCCACAAACAAGCACCTTTTTTCATGACGCGAGGGATGTAGTACGTCTTGGCCCGTTTCGTAAACAGCGAGAAGTCAGCCTCCCAAGTTCGGCCCAGACAAACGCCGTGAAGAATCGTTTGCCAGAATGCTTTTTCACGCGATATTCTGCACTTGCCATGTCTATGCCCAGGTCGATTGGTCACTACACCGTGCTGAGGGAGATTGGGAAGGGAGGTTTCGGTTCTGTCTACGAAGCCGAAAACCGCGACCTGGAGCGGCGCGTCGCTATCAAGGTCATCCCGAGCGCCGTGCTGGCCAGTCAACCCGAGCTTCTCCAGCGGTTGTGGAACGAAGCCAAAGCCGCCAACCGCATCGGGCACCCCGGTGTGGTGCAAGTGACCGAAGCCGGCTCGTTGCCCGATGGTTCGGGATATCTGGTGATGGATTTGCTGATTGGGCCCACCCTCAGCGAGCGGCTGCGCGCGTCGGGTGGACAGTTGCCGATTTTGGACACCGTGCGCATCGGCACACAAATCGCCAGCATCCTGTGCGCCGCCCACGAAAAAGGCATCATCCACCGTGATCTGAAACCAGCCAACATCATGCTGGTGCAAGACCACGCCGTGCCCGGTGGCGAACGCGTCAAAATCCTGGATTTTGGCATCGCCAAAGTCGCGCGACCGACCGGTCCCAGTTTGGACATCACCGTCATCAACCAGGGCATGGGTACGCCCGGTTACATGGCCCCCGAACAAATTTTGAACGCGCGCAACGTCACCACCAAAAGCGACGTGTACAGCCTGGGCGCGGTGTTGTTTCAGCTCCTCGCGGGGCGGACGCCACACATCGCGGCGAATCAGACCGATTTGTTGTTGAAGGCGATCAGCGAGGAACCGCCTTCCCTCGTCGAATTTCGTGCGACCGTCCCCGAGCAGCTTGTCAGGCTCATTTCGTCGATGCTCAGCCGTGCCGTCAGCAAGCGACCGACGACTTCTCAGGTGTACGAGCAGCTCGCCAACCTGGAACACGAGCTGTGGTCCGCTCACTCCAGCCGCCCCTCGTTTCCTCCCGTCGGCAGGCCGAATCCATCGCGACCTCCGATTTCGGCGCCCAGCAACGGCGTGTCTTGGCTTCGCGCGGTGCTCCCCAAGGCCACCAAAGCCACAACGCCGTCGAGACCCCCCATTCCGCCTACTCCCCCGTCGAGTCTGTCGAATGTGCTGAATCCGGCCAGCCCTCCGCCCTTCCACACGCCCTTGCCAGCGCCGAAAACGTCCGGCCAAGAGCCCATCCAGGAAACCGGGACGACGCTGCCCCCCATTGAGGAAACCACCATCGTCAAGCTCGAGGTCAATGATCTTGAACAGGAAACCACACGACAGCCACGACTCGAAGACAACATTCCCAACGTGATAGAGAGTGCGAGCAACCGAAGCCCCGCCGATATCAGCGGACAGCACTTCAATCCTTCCCCAAAGGCCTCCAGCGACGCAATACACGTCTCCACGGCTGAAAACAACGCCCTGCCCAAGCCCCGGAAAGCCAGGTTGGCCGTCGCCATTCTTTCTGGCATGTCCGCCGGTGCCCTGTTGTTGTTGATGCTTTCAAAACTCTCGAACCCCGTTTCCGAAAACTTCCAACCCGATCCGGTTTCAGATGGTGGTCTTGCGCCCCCCAATAGCGGTGCGCCCGAAGACGCTGACAGTGCGGACCCCGAGCCAGACCTGGCCAAACCGCCGAAACCACCGAAACCACCCAAGTCCAGGCCCCCGGCAAAACCCGTATGTCGATACGAAGAGCTTCGCTATTCAATCGGCATACCGGGCGAATCCTCTCTTTATGAAATAAAGAAAATAAAAGATGCTGTCAAACACTACAAGTTTCACATTCTTCAAAATGAATCCGTCCAATTCGTGAGAACTTCAACTGTTTTTGAGGTTAATAAAATGGACTTAAAAGCCCTATCCAAGGATAGTGGTCCAGAACGAAAAAATTGGAATGACTTCCTCTTAAACATCAGTGGTTCCCTCGACTCTGAAATCACGCAAGTTCACATTTGGTGCGACCCATGACATGTTGCAATACACGTTTCTTTCTCGCGTTCACATCCTGCTTGTTCCTGTATCAGAACGGTTGTGTTGAAATCGACAGTGCGACAAAACGCGATCACAAACAACCAACATTAGATGAAAAAATAGGCGAGCTTATCAGAAGGAATTCCTCACTAGAGGAAAAAGTGCGCGAGATGGAAGGAACCATGCGAGGCATCGTCACAAAAATGGAATGCCCAGACGAAAAGGTCCGGCAACTCGTGCATTCTTGTGCCATGGGAGATCGAGAATGCAAAAAGGATGATCCCGAACAAACAGTCACAAGAATGACCAAATATGCGCACACTATGCTCTATTTTTCATCTGGCCAAAACGGCGGACAGCCAGCCCCAGAACGGATCACATTGTTGATGAATATGCTGGATAGTCATCCACAAACAATCAACACAAAACTCCTGCTTGTCGTCTTGCCAAATAGTTCATCGCCTGCTGATTACCAAGAAGCTGAGCGCGTTCTGAAGGAATTCGAGCAATTTCTAAAGCTCCAAATCCAGACGCAGGCCAAATGGGCCGCAACGGGCTTGCGCTTTTTGCCGCCGACCATGATGGGTTGCAACCGAAGCCAGGACATCATCCGACAGTATTCCAAGGTAAGAAATGACCCACCCAAAGGCCACGAACCCAAGGCTGGTCAGCCTCGAACGATCATCTGGGCCTTCCTGCTGGGTTGCTAAACCATGCGGTTCACACAATACCTCAAAACATGGCTTTTCTTGTCTGCAATCCTTGCACAGATTGGATATGCAGAGGAAAAACACAAGGCAAATCAAAATCGTCATACAAAAAAATCCATTTCAAAACAATCGGGTCCCCAAGAGAAAACGCTGGAAGATTGTAAGCCCGAACAGTTGATTGGACAACAACTACTCATCGACTGGTTTATTGACACATTGTCGTGGGAAAAGGATAGGATTACCGCAGAATATGCATGGAAGCAGAATTCAAAAATCACTCCATTTCAGGCCAGCAAACAGATTTATGTATTGCATTTTTGGGCCGACTGGTGTCGGCCATGTCGAGAAGATTTTAATATCTATGGAACAATGCAACACAATCTGAATCGGCGGGCTCTCTTTGGCAAAGTTATTCCGGTGCAGTTTATTTATCTTGCGGAAAGCGTCTCATCGGAATCGATGGACAAGATGATGCAAGAAATTGACGGTATTCCATTGTTTGAACACTATATGGACAATGGAGGAATTCTACAGAAGAAACTGGCCAAACGTGTGAAATGTAGCATGGCACTCCCTATGACATTGGTATTGGATTCAGAATTAAGAACTCGATCCGCGTTTATAGGAAGTATAAGAAACAACAGAATGGATCTGCTTGAATCGATCCACGAGTTGAATTCTGCATTCACTGACAACCGGTCTCTGAATCCGTCAAGGTAAACCGTCATGTTGCGAAAGACCTCATGTATAGGATGGATGGTGGTTCTTGCGTGTGCGACGAGTGTTTCTGTTTCCAAACACGCAAACGCGGATGAAGCGGGCCCGCCTTTGTCCTATGAACCGACGACCTATTTTCTGGGAATCGACGGAGACGAGCTGGCCAGCCGACAGACGTTTGAATGGTTGAGTGTGGCGCGCAAAGATGCTCGACGCCTGCAAACTCCTGTCGAGTTGTCACGAAGCTGCGAGGGTCCGCGCTGCATTGCGCTGTTTGAAAGGGAACCTGCCTGCCAATCGGCGCGGGGAATCGTCGTCGGTGGTCAGTGGGACGAGGTGCAAAAACCGAACGGTCCCAGCATCATTCGCGTCCGGGCGTGGCGAAAACAGCTCGCAGACACGGAACCGCGCCTGTTTTTTTCGGACAAGGTGTGCGACAGCGTCGATCCGAAAGAGCGGAAAGACTGTCTTGTGCGACACGTCGCTCGAGCCCCCGACGTGGCCAAATCGCTGACGAACCTGCATCAATTTTCGGCACCCGAGTGCGAAAACACGCCCAGGCCGGCGTACTGCGAACCGCAATTTGTGCCCGTCCAAAGAAAAGTCATAGACACGCGAATCCTGCCGGCGAAGCCGACGATAGAAATGAAAGACGCCGCCCGCAAACCCATGTCCCGAGGGTGGCTTTACGGCAGCATGGTTCTCGCCACTGCCGGCGCGGTGACGACACTCATCTTTGGTTCTCTCTTGGTCGGGGAAGTCTGGGACTGGAGTTCCCCCAAGACTTCGGCCTTCTTGGCGTCCACGGGTGTCGCGGCCCTCGCCACCCTTGTTTCATTCTCGTTCCATTACCACTCGCAACCGCGCCCCCAAAAACCGCTCAAACCGGCAGAACTTCCGCCCTCCCCTTCGCAAACCCCCGTCGCTGTATCCTGTCGTTGGGATGCACCCTCTTTGCCCTGATTCGACCGTCGCACCCTTGCCCAATCCGACGTATCGCACGGCGCGATCCTTTCAGCGTATCGCACGGCGCGGGTCCCCCTTCCCTGCGACACTTTTTCTGTCGTGCCTTCTCTCCCTTTCTGGGAACCGTTTTGGACACGGCCCGCCAAAAAAAGGTCTCCGGTCGGCCCACGCCTACTTGGCTCAGTTCGAACACCCGTATTTCCTCGGCGAAGGCATTTGCGATCATCCTTCAGGTCCGTTCCGTTCTCTGTTGTTGACAGAGTGGGGTGGGTTTTCGGACAGTCTGGCGCGTGAACACACACACCGAGTTTTCTCCGTTTGGCGCGACGCCTTTGCGAAAGGAAGGTGCCGCAAAAGTGACCGGACAGGCCGGGTACGTGGACGATTTGCCGATTGCGGGCGCGATCCACGGCGCGACGGTGCGCAGTCCCGTGCCGCGAGGCGTTTTGCGCGGCATCACGTACCACAAAGGCGTGCCGTGGGAAGAAATCCACGTCGTGACTGCGGCAGACATTCCGGGTCAAAACACGATCACGCTGCTTCAGGATGACCAGCCCGCTCTTGTGGACAAACGGATTCATCATGCCGACGAGGCCGTGGTGCTGCTTGCTCATCCAGATCGCGAAATCGTGGAACGGGCGCGCCGGTTGGTCGAGTTGGCCATCGACGAATTGCCGACGGTGTTCGACATCGACGAAGCGATCTCGGGGGATGTGCGCGTCTATGGCGAGGACAACCTGTTTACGAATTTCACCATCGAAAAAGGCGACGCGGCATCTGCGATGGCGTCCGGCCACCTCGTCGTCGAGGGTGAATACGAAACGGGTGCGCAAGAGCAGCTTTACATCGAACCACAAGGCATGGTCGCGTTGGCCACGCCCAAACACGGAATCACCATTTGGGGCTCTCTTCAGTGTCCGTACTACATTCACAAAGCCCTGATGAAGTTGTTTGGTTTTCCGTCGAATCGAGTGCGCGTGATTCAGTGTGAAACCGGCGGCGGTTTTGGCGGAAAAGAGGAATATCCGTCGATGATTGCGGCGCACGCGGCTCTGCTTTCGTGGAAAGCGCGACGGCCCGTCAAACTCATCTATGAACGGAACGAGGACATGCGGGCGACCACCAAACGGCATCCGTCCCGCACGCGGATTCGGTCGGGTCACGCTGCGGATGGGAAGTTGGTCGCACTCGAAGTGGATTTTCGTCTCGACGGTGGCGCGTACATGACACTTTCCCCAGTCGTGTTGTCGCGCGGCGCGTTGCACGTTTCGGGGCCGTATGTCTGCGACAACATTCACATTCTCGCTCGGTGTGTCGCGACGAATCACCCTCCGTTTGGCGCGTTCCGGGGGTTTGGCGCACCGCAAAGTGTGTTTGCCATTGAGCGCCATATGGACCAAGTGGCGACAAAACTTGGCATGGACCCGGCGGAACTCAGGAGGCGTAACTTTCTGCATCCCGGACAGACGATGGCGACGGGGCAAGTCCTGCGCGACGTGATCGATTTGGAGGATTTACTCAAGACCGCGCAGACGGTTTCCGAATACGAACAGAAGCGTTCGGAATTTGCGCGTTTCAACCAGGACGCAGTGCAAACCGGCTCAGCCCTTCGTCGAGGAATCGGCCTTGCGAGTTTCTATCACGGTGCCGGTTTTACTGGTTCGGGGGAGTCCTGGCTTGCGTCCGTGGTTGTGGTGGATGCGACTCCGCAGGGAATCGTGAGGGTTCGCGCTTCCTCGACGGAAATCGGCCAAGGGAAGGACACCGTTTTTACGCAAATCGCGCAAGATGCCCTCGGTTTGCCCACGCACTTCATCGAGATTGTCCGGCCCGATACAGCGGAAGTGCCCGACAGCGGCCCCACCGTCGCGTCGCGCACTGCGATGATCGTTGGGAATTTGGTTCACAAGGCTTGTCTCGCGCTGCGTCAAAAACTTCAGGATGCGGGTGTGTTGCCTCCTACCTATTCCGCTGAAGAATTTGCAACGGCCTGCCAACAATTCCACGCGCTTGGGGGTGTGCTGCGCGCACAAAGCCAATACGAGCCCCCCAAAGACATTGTGTGGGACGACAAACAACACAAAGGGGATGCGTACGCCACGTATGCCTGGGCCGTGTACGTCGCTGAAGTGACTGTGGATCTGTGTACGTATGAAACCCGAGTCGATCGTTTTTGGGCCGTGCAAGATGCGGGAACCATCATTCATCCCGTGCTCGCATCGGGACAGATTGAGGGCGGTGTCGCGCAGGGAATCGGGTTTGCTCTGTACGAAAAAGTCGTCTGGAAAAACGGGCGGATGGAAAACGCACAAATGACAAACTACATCATGGCGACCGCACAAGATGTCCCCGACATTACGGTCGTATGGAAAGACCGAGCAGGGGAGATGGGAACGCCCTGTCCTTATGGTCCAAAAGGGGCAAAGGGAATTGGGGAATTGCCGCTAGACGGAACGGCTCCTGCCGTCGCTGCTGCGGTGTCCTTTGCGGCCTCTGTCCCTGTTTGTGTTGCGCCCTTTGCAAGTGAGGATTTGATGCTGGCCGTGGAGGGTGCTCGATGAGACTCACACTGACTGTGAATGGCATTGAAAGAACGTGCGAAGTCCACCCCTTGGCACGGCTTCTGGATGTGTTGCGCCGCGATTTGCAACTCCTGGGAACCAAAGAGGGGTGCGGAGAGGGGGAATGCGGTGCGTGCGCCGTTCTTATCGATGGACAGCTTGTGAACAGTTGTCTTGTTCCGGCCCTGCAAGCCGCAGGAAAACACATTCAAACCATCGAAGGCGTTGCACCCTCTGCTGAACTTCTGGACAAAGTTCAGAAAGCGTTTTTGGAACACGGTGGGGCCCAGTGCGGAATCTGTACGCCCGGTATGATCATGGCAGCCAAAAGCGTGTTGAATGCGAACACTTCTCCGACGGAAGAACAAGTCCGCGAGGGGCTCGCTGGAAATCTGTGTCGCTGCACTGGATACACGCGGATTTTTGAGTCTGTCCTGGCCGCAGCAAAACAAACGGAGGACGCGCGATGAACCCTGTGTTGTCTGATTTTGTTGCTCATACCGCAACCTCCCTTGCCGATGCACTCGCGCTTCTGTCCGAGCCTCCACATCCGCAAACCGGACCTTGGAAACCCCTGGCCGGAGGAACCGATTTGATGGTCCAAATGGGAGAAGGCAGACTCCCCGCAGGCCGTTATGTGGATCTGTTTTCCCTTCCCGAATTGCGCGGAATCGAAATGCAAGAGACTTGCATTCAGATCGGCGCGCTGACGACGTATTCCGACATTCGGAAGCATCAGGAGTTGGCTCGCGAGTTTCCACTCCTGGCGGAAGCAGCGCGCATGACCGGTGCCCTTGCGATCCAAAATCGCGGAACCCTGGGTGGAAACATCGCGAACGCGTCTCCAGCGGCAGACACTCCGCCTGCGTTGCTTGTGTACGATGCGGAACTCCAGCTCTGTTCGCAACGGGGCATCCGTACCGTTCCGTATTCTGCGTTTCATGTGGGCTACAAACGGCTTGCTTTGCAACCCGGCGAACTCATCTCGAAAATCCTCCTTCCGCGTTGTGTGAAGGGAACAGACGGCCACCCCGTTCACTACTATCGAAAAGTCGGAACGCGCGCAGCGCAAGCCATTTCCAAAGTCTGTTTTGCTGGTTTTGCGCGCAAACAGGGGGACACCCTAAGCCATGTACGGATCGCGCTCGGAAGCGTCGCACCGACCCCTGTGCGCTGTCCCCTCACCGAGTCTTTCTTGGCCTCTGTCCCTCTGTCCCAACTCTCTTTACAAACTTTGCAAAAAGCCCAAGCCACCCTCGCACGGGAAATCTCCCCCATCGACGACATCCGTTCAACCGCCGCCTATCGGCGAAAAGTCGCCCAAAACCTACTCACCCAATTCATAAAAACCTGCCAAAACCCAGCTCCCTAGCCCCCATCCAGAAACGTAGCGAGGATGGGCGAGGGCGCAAGCGGACGAGCGCGACAACCCCCGACCCGAAGTGTGGAGGAGAGCAGCCTGCTGGCGGTGAGCTCGTCCCCCCGCACGTTGCGCCGGGGACTGCCACCGACATAGCCAGCGCCCACCGCAGTAGTTTCGGGATGGGAACTCCCTAACCCGCCCCAACCGCAACGACTGCGCTCTCTTCCACGCCACCCAAACCTCCCCGCCTCCGCCAAATTCCACCTTGACAGGCTGAACACACTTGGGCTTGTCTAGCCACATGCCGCCGAGACGCAAATGCCCACAAACAGAGCTTTTTTTTGAGCCTTCCAAAATTGAGCTTGCCAATGTGGTTTCTCCAGCACAGGGCGAAAAACTCTTTCGCCTGCAATATCGACACCCACACGGCGAACTATATCAGGGCGATTCCATTGCTTGGCTGGAGTCGCTCGAAACTGAGTCCGCAGATCTGATCTTTTCCGATCCACCGTACAACATCAACAAAGCAGAATGGGACAATTTTCAGGACCAACAAAGTTACATCGATTGGTCTTTGCGATGGATTGAGCAAGCTTCACGAATCTTAAAGAAAACAGGTTCTCTTTATATCTGTGGATTTTCTGAGATCCTTGCTGATCTTAAACGACCATCCTCTCGTTATTTTCAATCGTGCCGTTGGTTGGTATGGCATTACAAAAACAAAGCAAACTTGGGAAACGACTGGGGTCGGTCGCATGAAAGTATTTTGCATCTGCGTAAGAGCACAACTTTCAAACTAAATATCGATGATGTCAGGATTCCATATGGGGCACACACCTTGAAATATCCTGGTCGCATACAAGCAGAGACCAGTCAATATGGAGGCGGAAAAAATCGCGCAGCGTGGGTGCCAAATCCGCTCGGCGCGAAACCCAAAGACGTGATGGAATTGCCCACGACTTGCAACGGTATGGGGGAAAAAACGCCCCATCCCACACAAAAGCCCGAGGAATTGGTGCGAAGATTGGTTTTGGCTTCGTCATTTGAAGGTAGTGTAGTCATTGACCCGTTTTCTGGATCGGGAACAACACTGGTTGTCGCCGAGCAACTTGGGAGACGCTGGATGGGTTGTGACTTGAATCCTGAACATAATCTGTGGGCTATCGAAAGAATCGAAACAATCAAACCAAAGTCGGTGCTGGAGTGGATCGAGTTCGATCGGAAAACTGCCGAACGCAGAGAAAGCATCCGATGAAAACACCTTTGTCCAAACTAGTGGATCACGTTTCACAAAAAGGTAATTTTTCCTCTTTGGATTCATATGTCGATTTCGCTTGTCGGTATCTTGATTTTCTGAATACGGAAGGCCAACTTCAAGCAAGAATTGTTTGTCAAAACGAAAATGAATATCTATTCTTTCAATATAAGGAGGACGGTCATTTCAATGTAACTAGACCTATCAATTCGAGATTGTTCCTTGCTTGCGATGATCTAGATTGGTTGAAAAACTCTTTCCTCGAAACAGTAGCCGGTGCCGGAGATTTGTCAGTCGAATCAAAAGAACGAGTGCTCTTGCAAAGGTCGATCTATACGATGCAACAGTGCATTGGTTCTGCCCTGGATGCACTTCCCGCTGGACAGTCAAACACTGCGAGGAAGTTACATGGTGATCTATTTGAGAAATTGATTCGTTTGATGATAGAATTGTTGGGTCTTTCTTGCAGATCTGGGACCATACGTATCCCCGTGAATATCGATGGGAAGGACGTTAAGATGTCGTTTCAGCATGATCTTATTGTTGAGAAAAACAACCAGACACGAATTATTGGGAGCGTCAAGACTTCGAGCAAAGATCGTATTGGAAAGATATTTCTTGATCGTCTTTTGCATAAACGGATATCTGGAAACAATATCCCGTACGTGGCGATATTTTTGAACGATGTACAGCGAAAGACGAAAAGGAATCAGCCCAGCAGATTTGAGATAAACTCAACCTTTCTTCCTGGACATTTTAAAGCATATAGTATTCTGTTGGATTCTCTCAATGGTGTTTATTATTGTGATATTCGGAAGAACATGAAAACGGATGCGTTTTTGCGCGACCGGATTCGCACAATCGATTGTTTCTTTTGCGAGGATCTTTGGCACTTTTTGGATACAGACTGCTGAGACCAGTGGAGGGCCAGAACGGCTTGCGTGTGATGCAGGGGGACTGCGTTCAGGGGTTATTGGGGGTCTTTTGGGGGGACGGATTGGATGTAGAGTTCTTTGAGTTGGGGGTCGGACACGGGAGTGGGGCAATCGCTCATGAGGCAAGTGCCGTGCTGGGTTTTGGGGAACGCAATGACCTCGCGCAGGGAATCGGCCCCGGACAGCAACATGGCGAGCCTGTCGAGCCCAAAAGCGATGCCTCCGTGAGGAGGAGGGCCGTAGCGGAAAGCTTCCAACAGGAAGCTGAATTTCGCGCGGATTTCTTCTTCGGATAAGCCGAGGGACTCGAAGACTTTGGCTTGAACTTCGCGCTGGTGGATGCGGATGGAACCGCCGGCGATTTCATTGCCGTTGAGCACCAAGTCGTAGGCACGGGCAAGGACAGCACCGTTGTCCTTTCCGAGCAAGTGGACGTGTTCGACTTTTGGAGAGGTAAAGGGGTGGTGCGCAGCGACGAAGGCACCTTGCTCGGTTTGCTCGAAAAGGGGGAAGTCTGTGACCCACAAAAAGGAGAACCCCTCACGTATCACATTGAGGCGTTTGCCCATTTTGCGCCGAAGCTCTGCAAGCATGGCGTTGACGGCTTTGCGGCTGCCGATTTGGAACAGAAGCAAGTCACCGGGGGTCGCGCCCAAGTCTTTGGCGATGGCTTGTCGCAGCGCCTCGCTGATGGTTTTGCCGAACGGAGATTGGGTCCACGCAGCGACGAGGCCATTTTCGGCTGCGGGGTCCAGACGCGCGGACGCCAAACCCTTGCCGCCCAGCTCTTTCACAAGGTCGTCGAACTTGCGGGCTTCGCTGGCGGAAATGGCTTTGGCAAGCTCTCCGGGAATGCGCAGCAATTTGAGGGTGAGGCGTTCGTCACACGCGGTTTTGAACAGGGGTACGCCGCCTCCGTCGTGGCTGCGAACCACGTCGGTGATGTCGTGCAATTTGAGGGGATTGCGGAGATCGGGTTTGTCCTCGCCGTATTCGGCCATCGCGGTGGCATAGGGCAGACGCAGAAACGGAGTGCTGATCTTGGCAGAGAGGGTGTCGGAAAAGACCTTGGCCATCAAACCTTCCATGATGGTCTGGAGGCGTTCTTCTGTGGGAAAGGACATCTCGATGTCGATTTGAGTAAATTCAGGCTGGCGGTCTTGGCGCAAATCCTCGTCGCGAAAACAGCGGACGATTTGGAAATACCGATCGAAACCGCCGACCATCAGAAGCTGTTTGAAAATCTGCGGCGATTCTGCAAGCGCGTAAAACTTGCCAGGGTTGAGCCGCGACGGAACCAAAAAGTTGCGCGCTCCTCCGGGCGTGTACTTGACCATGAAGGGGGTTTCGACTTCGCAAAAGTCGCTTTTGTGCAGGTATTCCCGAATGGATTGGTACAACTTGCTGCGGAGGCGGAGTTTTTGTTGCAGCGACGGGCGGCGTAGGTCGAGGTAGCGATAGCGGAGACGCAATTCCTCGCGAACTTCGGCCTTTTCATCGGTCGAAAAGGGGGGCGTATCGGAACGCGAAAAGACCTCGAGCTTGCGGCATTCGATCTCGACTTCCCCAGACGGCAGGTTGGGGTTGACTTGACCGCCAGACTGGGCGCGGAGTTTGACGGTACCGACGACGCCGATGCAGTCTTCTTGGCGCAAATCCTCGCCAGCGCGATACGCGGCTTCGTCGAGTTCGGGACCGAACACGACCTGGCACAAACCGCTGCGGTCGCGCAAATCGACGAAAATGCGCCCGCCCAAATTCCGTCGCACCTGGACCCACCCCAGCAAAACCACTTCCCGCCCGGCGTCTTGGGCGCGCAGATCGGAAGCAAAATGTGTTCTTTGGTATGTCTCTAGAAAATTTGTCATGGTGGCGGCAGTCTACTCAAAAAGTGCGGCCAGGGAAAAAAGGGAAAAAGGAAACTGCGATGGGGATGGGGTCCGTTTCGGGAATGCGACTCGATGAAAAACTGGTGGCGATGGGGCTGTGCGAGAGTCGACAAAAGGCGCAGGCGCTGATCATGGCGGGCGCGGTGTCGGTCGATGGAAGAAAGGTAGACAAAGCGGGTCAGAAAGTGCGCCCCGAGGCCGTGGTGGCTCTTGAAAAAGACCCGTGCCCGTTCGTGTCGCGGGGAGGTCTGAAGCTTTCGCACGCGCTGTCGTATTTTTCGCTGGATGTCGTGGGGCGGAAAGCGGTGGATGTGGGCGCGTCCACGGGCGGTTTCGTCGATTGTTTGCTGCAAAAAGGGGCCGCGCACGTCGTGGCGGTGGATGTGGGATATGGGCAGCTTGCGCACAAATTGCGGGTCGATGTGCGCGTGACAGTGCTCGACCGAACGAATGCAAGGCATTTGCAACCGCACGATTTGCCGTATGTGCCCGATTTGGCGACGTGCGATGCGTCGTTCATCTCGCAGACGTTGCTTTTGCCGGTGCTCGCGAGCCTGCTCGCCCCAAACAGCCCGGTTCTGTCTCTTGTGAAACCTCAGTTCGAGGTCCAAAAAGGCCAAGTTGGCGACGGTGGCGTGGTCAAAGACCCAGCACTGCACGATGCGGCGATTTTTCGTTGTGTGAAAGCGGCAGAAAGCGCGGGTTGCACGGTGCGCGGCGTTACGCCCTCCCCCATTCGCGGCCCCGCAGGCAACCAGGAATTCATCCTGTTTTGCACAACGGCAGCCCACGGGCCGTCCAGCGGCTAAACCGAGGAAGACTGGAGTCTATAAAATTGACTTGACTTTTGGCGGGCGATCTGCTGGGCCGTGAGGGGCTTCTTCGCGGCGGGGTGGTGGATTCAGCTTGCTCCCGAGGACGGCAGGTGCCAGCGCCCGTTCGTGCAGAAGCAACCGCGTTGTGTCCCGAAAAAGAACGGAGATCTTGCCGGGCGACGGTATGGCCGTGACAGCCCCCAAACCGAAGTTTGGATGAGACACAAGCTCTCCGACTGCGTATCGATCTGCTGGCGAATACAGCCGTGCGCTATCTGTCCCTTTGTTTTGCAACAGCGTGTCGAGCGGATGCGGCCCGGTCGAGACAACAGAAACGGGCGTTGTGCTCCGAGCCGCAGACGATCGCACGGTCTTGCCTGACGACGGCTTGCTACCTTTTTGACCCGGCGGCGCCCCTTTGTACTTGTGCTGTTTGTGACAGCTCAGACACTCGACCTTGGCGGGCACGTCACCGGAAAGTGCGACGATAACGTGGTGTCGCATGTCCTTGCACGATGTGCAATACGCAGTGGTCTCGCCTCCAACTTTCAATTTCTCCAAGACACCCTCCCCGTTTCCCTTGCGTCGAAAGGAACAGCCAACGGTTGCCGCCCTTCCCCTCTGTGGATTTTGCAGGATTTTCGTTGTCCTGCGGAAAAAGTCTTTGTGTCCAAAGTCACGAGGCCCTTTGGCGCAAAAACTCGAGGCCCGGCTTTGTTCCAATGTGATGCCGCGCTTCAATGAAACGAATCGTGCCGCTTTTGCTGCGCATGACGACCGAATGCGTCGAGGCCGCGCCTCCCAAAAAGCGCACACCTCGCAGCAAACTCCCGTCGGTGACACCTGTTGCGGCAAACATGACCTGGCCTTGCGCCAAATCCTCCAGGTGATACACGCGATGTTTGTCCTTGATGCCCATGCGTTCGGCACGCCGCACTTCGTCGTCATTCCGAAAGCGAAGCTCGCCCTGCATGTCTCCACCCATGCAGCGCACCGCCGCTGCGGCCAAAACCCCTTCGGGTGCCCCACCGATTCCCATCAGCAGATCGATGCCGCTGTCCGGCTGAGTTGCCGCCACCGCAGGAGCCACGTCTCCGTCGCTGATCAGCCGAATCCGCGCGCCCGATTTTCGCACCTCATCAATGAGCTGCGTGTGCCGGTCGCGTTCCAAAATGACCACCGTCAAATCCGAAACAGAACAGCGTTTTGCCTCAGCCACCGCCGACAAATTCCACGATGGACTCTGTTTCAAATCAATCGCACCGCGCGCCCACGGACCCACGACGATCTTGTTCATGTACGTATCGGGCGCGTTCAAAAATTGCCCATCATCGGCCACCGCAATCACGGCGATCGAATCCGGCTGACCCGTCGCACACAGGTTGGTTCCCTCGAGCGGATCAACCGCAATGTCCACTTTTGGCGCGTGAGAGTCCGCCCGATTCCACCCACTGCCCACGCGCTCTCCGATGTACAGCATCGGCGCTTCGTCGCGTTCGCCTTCCCCGATGACCACCGTGCCCCGAATCTCAACCGAATCGAACGCTCGGCGCATCGCATCCACCGCCGCTTGATCGGCAGCTTTGCGATCGCCTCGACCCATCATGCGCGACGAAGACAGCGCCGCTGCTTCGGTCACGCGAACCATCTCCAAAGCCAGGTTGCGATCCATGTGTCGGTTTCCCTTGTTTCCAAAAAACAAACGCTGTGCCCACATCCGTCTCGGCAACCAGCATGCGCGGCAACCTAAACCGAAATCACACAAAAAGCTACCTGTGGTCTTTGCGAAGACACAAACCCAACCGACCCTACCGAACGACGGTTTGCGAAGACGAGGCGGCTGGTTCGCACCGCACCTCGCCCATCATCTTGGACAACACGTCCACCGCATAACTCGGTGTACTTGAGCTCAGGATCGACCCGAACCGGCGAACCACAATTGCTTGCGTGGGCGACAGAACTTTCGCGGCTTCCGCGATGTAGAAATGCCGGTGCATCCGCGCGAAGCGTTCTTTCTGTTTTCTGTATTCACTCTGTTGGTCTTTGAGTCTTTCGAGCGCAGCGCGTTCCGCCCGTCGAAAAGCATCTCGGTCCGCTTGATTGCGAAAATCGTCGATTCCCACCCAAATCCACAAACTGAGTGTTTCGTTGCTGTTGGAAGGAATGCCGTATTTGGGCAATTCCGCGATGATGTCCTCGGGGCGCACTGTGTTTCGCGGAACTTGCAGCGGACGAACTTCTCCGACGCCGTGCGGAGTAGGAATGTACGCAAGCCGCACTTTCCAACCCTCTTTTTCGCCTTCGCTCAACACCTGGATTTTGTCTTTGAGCGCATCGACCTCTTCCAGGAATGCGTAATCAAACAAATACCGGAGCCGTTCGCGAATCCGTTTGTGCGTCGTGTCCGCAAACCAATCCTTCAAAAAAGCATCCCCCGAATCCTGCCCCGAAAGTACATAGAACTCGGCCCACGTTTCACCGTCTATCGAATCGTTGCACGATGCAACTTCCGCGTTCCTTCCATGGAACACAAATGGTTCGTAGGCCGTCATCCGATGCGCGTATCCAGACGGAAATTCCACCGAACAGGGAAAGCTCGCAGCCGTGTACCGCGTTTGCTTTTGCAGTGCCTCCGATCGTGCCTGTTGCGCCGCTGCTTCCTTCTGCCTTTTCGACCGTCCCAAAATGGCGAATCCGACCACAACCAAAATCACCGACAACACAATCAACAACCACATGTTTTTGCCTTGCTTTTTGGAATTCATGTCTCTGTTCATACTCCTATACCCCTATTCATACTCCTTACCACGCCATTTGCGGACCCCTCTTCCGCCCACGCCCTACGAAAAACCCAGCGCCAAAAACGGACGAGGGAACCACAACAGACGATCATCCACCAACACCAGTCCATCCGTGGACAAGCCCAGCGTCTCGCCCGGTTCGAGCAGTTCAAAACAGGCCCACGGAACACCAGGCAAAAGCTTGTTTGCCACGCTGCGATATCCGCGCGGAAACGCGGCTGCACGTGGATGAGAGGACAAAAAATCTTCCGGCACCGCGACGTGAAACTTGAGCACTGTCCGACGAGGGTCAAAGGTTGCCGGCCCTGCGTCCTTCGACCACATCGCATCATAAAACGCTCGCGCCCTTTCCACGGCATCCGCGACAAACACACGCGAATAATCCGACTCGATCGGTCTCAGCGACCGCAGAAACGGCCCTCGTTCGGCCTCGCGCCCTGGATCGATCAAAACAGCCAACTTGGAGGTCAGGAGTTCCGCCAGAAGAATCAGCGGCGCAGCAGGTAGAGGAAAAAGTGGGGAGGACGGATCGTCAGCCATCCGGTCGATTTTAGCGGCTCAAGTGCTCGAAAACATCTTGATCGTCAAGCCCAGCCGGAGCGTTCGGAAAAACTTCATGGTCCGAGGACTGCGCAGCAATCTGGTCCCGATGGTCCATGGTCAAATACGGAGAAACCTCCGGTCCCGCATCCGCACTCGTCCCCAAATCGGTCGCAGTGTTGGCCGCAGGCGCAGTCACAGCCGGTGTCCCCGCATCTTTGGTGGGCGGTTTCAGCGGCCCGTACAAATCCTCCAACCGATCGCGCAAATCCAGCCGTTTTTGCGTCAGTGGATCGTCCCCGGTCGGCGCATCGCTCCCCTTCCAATTGGTCCACATTCTGCGCAGAATCTCTTTTTCCAGATTCGCTTCTTTTTTGCGTTTGTCCGCATCCACCCCTGCCACACCACCTTGCACCCCTTTCGCAGTCCCCGAGAACATGTTGTACAGGAATGAAAGACCCGTGTCCTGCTTTCCTTCATTGGCCGGAGTCAGTGCATCCACCGACGAATTGAGGAATCCCCCAAGCATTCCGCTCAAACCCCCGCTCACCCCTGCCACATTGTATTTGTCTTGCATGGTTGCAAGATTGTTTCCCCACGTAGACGGCTTGTCTCCTGCTTTGATCTCCGGCGCGCCCACCAACGATCGAATCTGGTTCTGCACCGCTCGATTCGACATGAAACCGTCTTTCACACCCCCAGCGATGTCCTTGGCCCACTTGCCTTCGTTCAGGTTCTCCTCGCCATGTTCGACCAAGCTGTTCAAGAAGTTCCCGCCGCTCCACGTATTCCCGTCTTTCAGCGTCTCCATCATGGTTTCCGAGCCATAATTCATCGCCGCTTTCCCCGTACCCGAGATCAAGCCATTCAGCAGCGATTTCCCCATCCCAAAATCTTGGTCTTTTTTCGATGGATCTCCCATTCCCGGAATCTTTTGCATCCACATCATGCCTGGATGTTCTTTTGCGAAATCCTTGTCCGCCAACGTGGATGGGAGCGACCCCATCAAGCCCCCGAACGCCCCCTTCCCAAACCCCATCAAACCATCCTTTGCAATGTTCCCAAACAGATCCCCCGCGCCCCCTTCCCAATTTTCCCGTTTTGTCGCTCCTGAAACCATGCCGCCCATTCCCCCTTCCAAGGCTTTGGACAGCACGCTCATTTTCATTTTTTCGACGGCAGACAGTTGGCCAACAGCCTTCGTCGGGTCGATTTTCAAGACGTTGCGCATCCACGCATCCATCTTCGCCCCCTGCATGAACTGACCGATCCCCGCCGTCGCCATTCCGCCAGCCATGCTCAACCCCGTGTCAATGAGGTCCCCCTTCAGTTCATCGCCTCCGTATCCGCCCCCTTTGACCAGCGCCTTCGTTGCCATCATCGCTGCCCCGCTTCCGCCCGCCACCAACGCCGCCGCAAGCACTGGAGATGCCGCGCCCGCCGTCGCAATCGTCAACGCCACTCCCGCAGTCACACTCGCAACCGTCCCTGCCGCATTCGCGATCGAGTCGGTCCGTTCCTGACATGCTTTTGCGTCGATTTTGTTCCAATCTGCGAGCTGGTTGATCTCGGCCATTTCCCCCCCATCGACCTTCCCATCCCCCTCTTTCGCTTTGTCGTAAGAAGCATTGAGCCGCTGATTCTGCCTGTCCAGATCCTTCCCCGCTTCTCCGCCGAACGTGTCCACAAAGAAGTTGCGAACCGGATTGCTCCGTTGGTGTTCGTACCGTTCATTGGCGCGAGCAACCATTTCCTCTGGTGTTTCCGGCTTCCCTTTCAAGTTCATTTGGACTTCAAAACCCGCGTCCCCTCCTGTTCGTGACGTGAGTTCCTGTTCCAAGTCCTTTCCAGTCAGCTCCGCATACTTCTTTTTCAGTTCCTCGATCTCTGTTTTCGTCTTCCCGTCGAGGACTTTGTTGATCGCTTTGTCGTCGGTGAACAAACCGAGCATACCTGTGTTCATCGACATTTTGATCGCCAGCTCGTCCGAGACTTTCCCGTCTTTCGCAAGCTGTTGCGCTTTGGCCAAATCATCGCCACTCAGCGTTGAAGCAAGCTTGCTGTCGAGCGCATTGAAATTCGGATCGCCCTTCTTGTCCGCAGGCGTCATCGTTGCGTTGTACGCATCCCGAATCGCTGCGCACTCCTCTGGACTCTTCCCTTCAAATTGCTTGTTCAGTCGGTCTTTGTCCGGGCCCCCGATTCCCACAAACGAAAGGAGTCCCTGTGGTTTGCTCGCCGCTTCGATCTGATACGCCGCCGCGACCTCCGGCTTTCCATCCAACAGAGCCTGCGCCGCCTTTTGATCCTCGTTCTTCAGTTTGTCGCCCACCATCGCCGACAAATCCTGACCATTGCTGATCTGTTTGTAGGCATCCGAAACCGCTTTGCGTTCTTCCTCTGTTTTGCATTGTGCAAGCGTGTCCAGAATTTTGTCTTTGTCCGTGCTCGCGCCAAACCAACCCGTGTGCGTCGCCATTTTCAAGTCTGCGGCCATCTCTGCCGCCTTGTCCCCCGACGCTTGCGCTTCTACTTTTTTCAGTTCATCTCCGTTGTAGTACTGCTTCAAGTACCCATTGAGATCGAACCCCTGTTTTTGCAACTCTGCTCGCGCTGCTGGATCGAGACCCTTCAGGATTTTTTCGACGGCAGCTTTGTCTGCGTGCTTGCCCCCGATTCCCAAAAAGTTGTCCTCTTCCGCGTTTTGCAGACCCGCAATCGCGGCCTTTGCGACACTTGCCGGATCTTTGGAATTCTGCGCCATCAGCGCTTGATATTCCGCTTTGTCCTTGTCGCTGAGTTGTCCTCCCAATGCCTGATCCAAATCCGTTCCGTAGTGCGCCTTGTATTCCGCTTTGATCGCCGCAACTTCTTCAGGAGTCCTGCCCCGCAACACTTGGAGCGTACTCGCGGGATTCGCAAACCAATGTCCGTCCGTTTCCTTCCGAATGTCCGCAGCCAGTTGAGAAATCTCTTTCGGATCAACCGGTTTCGGCTGTGCTGCCTGCGTTGCCGGATTCGCCGGATTTGCCGGATTCACCGGTTGATTCGGATCGGTTGCAGGGGTCGTTGCAGGGGTCGTTGCAGGGGTCGTCCCAGGTGTGGTGCCAGGTGTTACTCCTGGTGCAATGGTAGGATAGGGAATCGGACCCGTCCCAGTCTGTGGTGTAAGGCTCGGCACAGGTGTCGGCCCCACATTCGGTACAGATCCCGGTCCCCCATACATCACAACTGCTGGTCCCATGTTCGGCACAGGCGTGGGTCCGATGCTCGGCACAGGCGCTGGTCCCACGCTCGGCACAGGTGTGGGTCCCATCACTGGGCCGGACGACAGCGGATTTGGCAAAGCCGCCGGCTGCTTTCCAACCCCTGGGAATGGCAAACCAAACGGTTTTAACAGACCCCCAAACCCTGAACCCAACCCCCACGGATCGGCAAGGAAAGACGGCTGCTTGGGCGCATTTGCTGCTGGAACATTCTGCGGACCCACCGTCGGAGGCGAAACTGCGGCTGGCGTTTTCGCTGGTGTATAGGGAGTTTGCGCTGGTTTTTGATTCGCGTTCTGTTTTTGCGTTTCGTGTTGGGGAGCAGACACGTTCGTTCTCCACAAAAGATTGTCTGGATTATCGACACAGACAACTCAGAGTGTCGCTCCCAACGCATCCCCCAAGAACCACTACGCTATCCGGGAGGACCGATACAGTCCGCCAAGTCCAGCAGCAGATACTCCAAAATCCACTCCTGTGGAACCATTCCGTCTGTCGGACAATACGAGGGAAACAGTCCGTGCGAGATCCGCTCTCGCGTATGGTACGAGCTAAACAACACGCGCCCACATCCGGCGCCCGGCGGATAATCAAACGTGACCGTCATGGGCTGACGTGCCCATTCTGGGCCGGTTTGCAAAAGGGCTTTCGACGGATACCGCTTTTGATCCGGGGACAACTGAGCCACCTGTGCCCATTGGAACGACAAAAATGCAGAGATTCCTTTGCTCGGAACGGGAGGCTTGAGCAGAGACAAAAAGTCAGACAACCCCTTCTCGGCAGGCAGCACGTCGAGCAGGTAATTCCCCATCGCGCCACCATAGGCCGAAAAACCAGCGGTTCCCAATCCGTGCGGTGTCGTCACAGAGCAGTCCTGGTCATCCTTGAAGCAAATAAAGGGGGACAATTCAGGGAGTTGTCCAATGAAATCATACGACCAGTCCGTGGCATACATACGACCCCCTTTTTTTAGGTATTCCACCAAGTTTTGGCGAACCTGAGCGTCGGCAAGCAGCCGCCTGGTATAAGTTCCCCCTGCGCAATTGATAAACAGCATTTGGTAGTCTGACAGCCGATTCAGAGATTCCATCAGGTCTGGCAGTGGTGTTTTTCCCGGATACGCAGGGGATGAATCGTTTTCGTATAAGTGTATCGACCGATTCAAGTTGGGAGTCCCAAATTCCTCATCAGAAATCCCGATGTTCCGCAACACGCACTCGATCGCGTCGTACCTTCCCAATGATACGGCCATCCGGGGCAGATTCCCCTCTGATCTGTTGCGTGGCAACCGAGTCTGTTCCGTATCCAACGTCGTCACACCGCACGGCGGAACGCGAACATGGACCAACCGACGGAAACGACCTTTTTGTACCACCAACGGAATCGCATCCCCTGACGGAACGCCGCGCAGCTCAAAACTTCCATCCGTAGAGGAAATCGTCGTTGCAACGGTTCTTCCGACTCCCATCCCGCTGCACAGATCGCACGAGACCCCGGATGGAATCTGCGGCAACGTATCAGATAGGGGGATGTACACAAACGCATTCCCCAGCGGATCTCTCCCATTGGGATACGTGGTTTTTCCGCGCAGAATTCTGTTCTCGCCAGGAGGACACTGTATCTTTGGACAATCCGGTTCTATGCAAGGCTTTTCAGTTTCTTCAATCAGTTCCCCCGCATTGTCCATTTTGGCGCAACTGAGTCCCCCACACAGGAAAAGGACAAGCAACAAACGCATCATAGGTGGTACTCCACAGTGTAACTGACGTTCTCTGGATTTGGCGTCGAACAGGTCTTTTGGACGACGAAGTAAATATCAGAGCCTCCCGAGTACGCGCCACTTCCCGTACTCATCGAGACACTTCCTTTTCCGCTTGTATCCAAAGTCTCTGTTCGTTTGTTCGTGATGATCGTCAGGCGATAGCAGGAAGTGGGACTCCCTCCATCGGTCTGAAACGTAGCCGCAATGTCATTCACACAGAACATTCCACCATCCGCGTGGACCACCCAGTAGTCTGGAGCGGCACCGACAAGACCCGAAAAACCCGCCACCGGAGGATTCTTGTGTTCCCGCTTGTCCGACGGTGTTCCCGAGGACAACGTATCTCGACTCGTGCCATCTGAACAATCTTTGGAACCTCTGGGAGAAGCCGTGGATTGTGTATGTCCGGGCGGTGTCACATCCAAAACCTCGCATCCATTTGAGAGGTTTGTATCGACATCGTAGTTGTCTCCTCTGCAACTCATCCCGCATGCAACCGGAGTCGCTTTCCCATCACAAAATACTTCGCTCGTGGACACTCCCAAACCCGGACAGACATTTCCGCAACTTCCGCAATTTGTCACCGTATCCAACGGCGTACAACTTCCCGAACAACAACCGGTTCCGGCCGCACAACTTTTCCCACACGCCCCGCAATCTGTCACCGTAGTTACTTTCGTGCAGACTTTCGCGCAACAATCCTCGTCACTGCCGCACGCATTTCCGCAGCTTGCACAGTTCTTTTTCGTTCCGATCGCATCCGCTGCGAGCGCAAGAACACAGCCCGGAGGATCAGCGTCCCCACACTGTTTGAATTGCGGAACCTGCGCAGAGCAACGGTCGTACCGACCTCCTCCCAAACAAGTTCTTTGTCCCAAACATTGGCCTGCCGAATTTTTTCGGAAGCAGTATTGGGGCAACGCAACTCGATCGCAGTATCCACCCAAGGAATCCAAACACAATTTTGTTTTGGGAACGCACAGTTTCCGATTCGTTCCCCCGTCGGAAAACTCCTGGCAATCGTAGTCTGTCGGACATACTGAAGCAGACAGAGAACAATCCAGGTGACAGGCCGCAGCAACATCCCCCGGTGCTGTCAGACAGCGTTCCGAAAAGTTCCCACAGTCTTTGTCCTTGTCACAGCTTGCGCAGTGATTCGGACTTTGCGGAATGCACAAACCCGTCTTGTCCCCTACTCGTTCCGGTTGACACGATGTTGCGCCGGGCAGCCCGTCGCAATCTGCCTGCGTTTTGCACGTTCCCACACACATTCCACTTCCCGATGGGGGGATTTTCCGACAGACCCCGCTTGCGCATTCTGCGTCCGTCGCACAAGGCCACCCCGTCGGCTTTCCCAAATCCACCGGAGGTGAAAGATCACGCGGTTCTGCCAGGTCCCGTTGCGGAGACGAAAAATCCCAAACCTCTACCGGAGGCTCAGCCAAGTCCGCTGTCGTGTCTGGGCCTGGGACCACTTTGCTCGCACAGCCCACGGCCCAAAAGGACCAAAAACACAGCACCCATGCCTTTTTTGCGTGGCCCTGTTTCCGACGAAAACCGGCCAATACCGACGAATTCGCGCGTTCCAAGTGGCACCTCTTTTTGCGCACATCGTAACTCCATGTGCGCTCCTTGAAGGAAGCACTTTTTTGGAAGAAAACGCGCTGCTCAGTTTGCAGAGTGCTCCTTACCGTTTTTCGAGAGTCTGTTTATCCGATACAGCTTCCATTCATTCTGTTCCGCATCCAACGACAAGCGGTTTTCCCACTCCTTGGGCAGCGGCTCTGAGGTTTGCAACAGCACATAGTCATACCGTTCCCATTCCAACGGCGTCACCGTCAGCAAACTCACCTCCCGATGGTCGCCTTGCGGAACGTGTCGCAAGGCCTGTTGACCCTTCGCCGCAAACACATGCGGACTGTAACTTCCGCGCAACACCACGTAGTTCCCAAACCTGTGAAGCAGATAGTCCGTCCATACCGCGCGCGGCATAGAAAGCAGAGGCAACACCCGATGATGAGGAGGAATCCGCGACAGAATCGTTTGCGAAAGGTCCTCTGTCTTTTGTGCAGTCTGTTTGTGCAAACTGAAAACGCTCTGAAGCTGCAAACACGCAAAACCCATCGTCAAACCAAGCACCATCCCGCGCGTCCAAGAACACGCTGCATTGCTTGGTCTCGACGGCAATTTGGGCCATTTCAGAGACAGTGCTGCCAGGACAAAACCACTCAGCACAAAGCGAATCGCGATCTCTCCTTCTTTCACCGAACCATCGGGAGCAAGGATTGCAACGGGCCCCAGGTACGCACAAAAAAACAGCACCAGGCCCGGCACAAGGAGCCCCGGTTCACACAATTCACACAGCGTTTCAACACCCCTTTTCTGCCCCCGAAGGAACTGCGAAACAAGCTCTCTATGCCCAACCACATAGATTCCCAAAAGCCCCGCATATAACATCGCGACAAACACACGGCTCGGCGGTGACGGCATATCAAAGGGGTCCACAAACAAGTGCGCCAGCCGATACAGAGACCGATCAAAGCCGAGCGCGCCGACATTGCGATCGCTGCCATCTGCGTGAAGCACGAAATACACCGCCATCGCAAACAAGACACACATCCAGGCAAAGCCCACCGCATGGGAACGCGAAAGACGCACGCTCTGTGTTCCCGTTCCCCACTTTTGGGCAAACAGAGCCCAACACGACCAAGCACTCGCCCCAGCCAGCCACACCGCAAGTGCGTAAATGTGACAAAAATAGGACACCACCGACAGTGTTACAAACCCCGCAAACGTCAGCGAGACCACCTTTTTGCTCCTGATCCACAGCGCCAGCGCGAGCAGCGCAAACGGTTGCCCCAGCAAGTAATTCGATTCCCCCATGAAGTAACCAAAGTGAAACACAGACACCGCACACAGCGGCATCAGCAGCGGTCCCTCCTCTGTTTCCCGTCGAGAATTGACCACCGATCGCCACAACACCCAAAGCGAAAAGGGGAACAGCCCCACATACAACGCGATCAGAAGTTTCCAGGCCGTCAGCGGCGACAACACCGTCTGAAAAAACAGCAGGAAACCCGTCGTCGTCCAATACGGCACCGGCACCCAATCAAAACGGTAGTGCGCAACGAAAAAGGGGTCGTGCGAAAGGAGTTTCTGCGCGATCACCGCCGTTGCAATGTGACTCGGCGCGTCATTCATCGGCAAAAACCGCTGCGACAACACGATTCCCAACGACGCCAGCACGACCAAGCCCGTACACACTTTCCAAAGGGATTTCATCGCCTGCTCCTGTATCACAAGCGACACCCGCGACCCCACAAGTGTCTTGTGTCGCTCCTCCTGCGGGTCGTGCGCGGCTTCAAAAGGCCGACGCAACGCCCCCGATTCGCGGCAAGATGTTCCGATAGGCAGGGTGTCCCATTTGGGACAAATGCGGGGGAAGCAAGGCTGCGCACGATGACCGCCGAGCGTGTTCGCAAGTGTCCCGAGTGTGGCCGGACGTATCCGGCCAAGGTGCTCTATTGTCGCGCCGATGGGTGCCAGCTTGGCGATCCCAGCGAGGGCCTTTCGTCGCAGCCCAAACTGCGGCTCAGTCGCGATCAATTGCTCGGTCGCACCATCGCGCGTCGCTTCGTCTTGACCGAATACATCGGTTCCGGGGCCACCGGTTTGGTCTATCGCGCCGTTCACAAAGCCCTCGAGCGCGAGATGGCCGTCAAACTCCTCAAGCGCGAACTGTTGTGGGACGAGCGGTCGCTTCTCCGCTTCTTCCGAGAGGCCAAGACGTGCAGCGCCGTCGATCACCCCAACATCGTCTACCTCTACGATTTCGGCCACGACGACACCACCGGCCTCCCCTACTTGGTCATGGAGTTTGTCAGCGGCGAGACCCTCCACCAAGCCATCCAGAACAGCCCCACCGGCAATCTCCCCGTCGAGCGAGCCCTCGCCCTCCTCCTCCAAGTCAGCCACGCCATAGAACACGCCCACAACCGAGGCGTCATTCACAGAGA
>DAOLIT010000061.1:0-30502 GCA_035328405.1 Pseudomonadota bacterium
TCCCTGTGAATGATGTTTTTGGCGTGGGCGGCGGATAGGGCGGAGGCGACTTGTCGGGTCAGTCTAAGGGTGTCGGCGACGGACAGTTTGCCGCCCATGCGTTTCATTCGGCTGCCGAGGGATTCGCCGTCGAGAAACTCCATCACGATGTAGGCGGTCCCGTCGGGCTGTTGGCCGAATTCGGAGATCTGGACAACGCTCGGGTGATTGACGATGTTGACGGCCCGCGCTTCGTTGAAGAAACGCTGGACGACTTGCTGGTTTACGGCGTACTCGGGGTGCAGGACTTTGATCGCGACGCGACGCTCGATCTGAGGATTGACGGCCTCGAAAACCGCGCCCATCCCCCCTTTTCCGACCTCGCGAACGATGTGATAGGGGCCGATAGTCTGTCCGGTCATGCTTTCCACCCAATGTAATGAAGATAACAAATTCTTGGGCGACCGGCTTGGCAAACCTGGGTCAAACAGGGCAAACGGCGATCGCTTGACAAACGGGCGTGGTTTTGAGGACAACCTCATGTCTTGGCCCAAACCACACGTTTGAACACACGCACCGACCTGTACAAGGAATCAGGGAAGGACTCCCGATGATGCAGAATCGCCCGATGGCTTCTCTGTCTTTTGATTTGGACAACCTGTGGAGTTATCTGCGTACACACGGAGATCCAGGTTGGGAGGCGTATCCGTCCTATCTGGATGTGGTGCTGCCGCGCATGTTGTCGGTGGTCAGGAAGGTGGGCCTGCACATGACGGTGTTTGTGGTGGGAAAGGACGCGGAAACAGAACAGCACCGATCGCTTTTGCAGAGGATTCCGAAAGAGGGGCACGAGGTGGGAAACCACTCTCTGCATCATTTGCAGTGGCTTCACAAACTGCCGCATGCGGAATTGAGACGAGAAATCGTCGAATCAGACCGGCTGATCCACGAGGCGACGGGTTGCAAACCGCGTGGGTTTCGGGGGCCGGGTTTTGCGTGCAGCGAGTCGCTTTTGCGCATCCTGGCAGAGAACGGTTACGACTACGATGGCTCGACGTTTCCGACGTTTCTTGGGCCAATCGCACGAGCCTATTATTTCTTTTCGTCGCGGAGATTTTCGGCGAAGGAAGCAGACGAACGGAAAGACTTGTTCGGGGGTGTGTCGGACGGACTCAGACCACTGTCTCTGTACTGCTGGGCGCTGGATTCTCAACACCATGGGAATCCAACCACAGACCTTGTGGAAATTCCGGTCACGACGATGCCCCTGTTGCGCGCCCCGTTTCACATGTCGTATCTGCTTTTTTTGGCGCAAAAGTCGCCTTTTTTGATGCGGCGGTATGTGGAGTTGGCGCTTTCGCTGTGTGTACGTCTGCGCATCGAGCCTTCGTTTTTGCTTCATCCGCTCGACGTGGTGTCGGAAGCGGAATGTCCCGAACTGCGGTTTTTTCCGGCGATGAGTCTTCCGTCGCACAAAAAGGAAGATTTGGTGGTGGAAGTGCTCTCGATGCTGGCGGAACGCTTTTGTGTGGTCACGATGGGGGAACACGCAAAGACGGCTCGGGAGCGGGGCCTTCCCCGTCGGCGGCCAGACTTCGGAACGTAGTCGGGACACGGCACGGCAGAATGCAGCACTCAAACGACACGCCGGGATAGTGTTTCGGTTTGCAAGGAAGCGGTGGGAATCGAACAGGAGTCGGCAAACGGCCTTTGCTCGCGCACTGCTTCATCGCGCGAAGTTTCCATTCCTCTTCACTCAAACAATCCCCACCGAACTTGTCGGGCTGACACAGCGGAGGCGGCACCGGTTCTGTGCGCCGACAACATTCATAGGTGATTCCGCGCGTCGAAAAATCCGTCTCGGCTGGGCAGACCGATGCAAACGACACGGCTCGCAGAATCGGGGACGTGGATCGACAACATGTTTGCGCGGCCCAATCCACCCACCGCCATGCCTCCTGACACATCGCCGCATTCACATCTTCGACGACGCAGCCGGGAGAACCACCCTGCCCATCCGACCTGGCGTCTTCTGCGGGTCGAAGGTCCCTTGAGGTAAGCACCTCGTCCTCGTACACGACGCAACCCAAAAAATAGCAAAAAAACCAAAGGCTTTTGCGCACGTCGGCATTTTTGCGCACACCACGCCCCGCATCTCGCAAAAAAAGACCGGAATGTCGTCCTACGTGGTTTTCTCTCGGCGCAGTTTCTTCCGCACCGCACCAAACAGGGCGGCCAGGACAAACAGGGGCAACGCAATCGAACTTCCCACGGCCCCCATCGACCGCAGTTCGTAGACCCCAAATCCGTCGCCCAGCACTCTGAGCACAAGGCCGAAAGACAAAAGGAACAGGGGAACATACAGCGCACGCGAAAACGGAAACGAACCCTGCGCGACTGCCGGAAAAATGATCGGCGCATGCGCGAACACCATCGACAGCACGTAGCCCACAAACACACAGTGAAGGGCGGCGTCGTACAGGGGACCGTTGCTTTGCGGCGGAACGGACGCAAAAAACATCCCGGCCACGACCAACCACATCGCCCCCAGCAAGACACCCGTCGCTGCGTACCGAGGCAGCGCGCTCTTTTTGACAAGCGTCCTCGCAATGTCAAAACGGAGTTGCCACACACCACACAGCGACAGCAGCACACCGAGCAGACGCACAAACACGTCGGGCCAAAACGGCGCAGCACAAGCACACGCTGAAACCAGCGTCAGCAGCACCAGCAGTGCGGTTTGCGCAAAACGCGGCGTCTTCGCCAGCCGTGACAATTCCAGCCGCTCGGCGACGATCGTGAGCACGAAAAACGCGATCCACGTCGGCACCACCGCAAACACCGGCTGGCCGAGCGCAAAAAGAACCGTCCCAACCCACAACACCACCGAGCCGAGCAACAGGATGCCGGTAATGGCCGAGGTTTGCCGACGCACAAGCGCTGCGTTTACCAAAACCATGCCGAACACAGACACGGCCTCCACCAGCGCACCTGTGCGGATACTGCCCTGCATCCACCCCGCTCCGACCACACCGATGAGGGGTACGGAAAGCGCCCACACTGAGCCCAGCGCCACGGCGCGTTCCAACGCGATCACCGCGCCGAACACTCCGAGCACCATCAGCGGGCCGTGTTGAGCCGCGTGGTGCCCGGCAGGACCTACATCCACGCCCAAACGGGCCAGCCCCGCCAGCACGCCCGTGAGCATCAAGACCACGACGCACAGCAAAAGCCCTCTGCGCAGCCAAATCGTCAATCGGTCCATCCGAGTGCTTCTTTGGCTTGCGGGGACATTCTCGATGGCGTCCACGGCGGGTCCCACACCAAATTCACTTCCGCCAGAACGACACCGGGAATCGCCTCAATGGCGTGTTTGGCTTCGTTTGCGATGTGTTCCCCGAGCGGACACGCGGGCGTCGTCATCGTCAAATCGACCTCCACCGAGTCGCCCAGAACGTCGATTCGGTAGACCAAGCCCAGCTCGACGATGTTCATGCCGAGTTCGGGATCGATGACGGAAAACAGCGCCGCGCGGACCTGTTCGTCAAGCGATTCATTGTCCATGCGTTGGCCTCGACGACCCAGGGCTGTTCGTCACGACGCGCTTCCGCTGGCTTGAGTCACAAACCGAGGCATGAGGACGTGATTTTCCAAATGCACGTGCGTGAAGATGTCTTTTTCCATCACGGCCAGCTCGGAAAAGAGCGTGCGGTAGCTGTTGCAGGCCCATGAAGGCAGCGAAAAATCGTCTGCGGCTGCCCGGATTCGTTCGAGCTGTTTTGCGACGGAAAGATGCTCCTGGTGCATCTTCCCAAGCTCTTTCGTTTTCGTTTCCAGCGGGGTTTCGGCCCGACGCAGCATCGGAAACAAGTTGTTTTCCTCGTCGGCAAGGTGCTCGGTCAGCGTTTCGACCAACTCGCTGACCGCCTCAAACAGTTCTTTGAGCTTGGGATTGTGATCGCCATGGACGCGAGCGACTTTCGCGGCAAGCGGCAACAAAAACGGAAAGGTTTTGAGCAAATAACCGTGGTGTTTTTCGACGATGTATTGAATGAGCGCCTCGGTCGAAAGGTCTTTGGCGGGGTTTTCGGTTTTTTGCGTGCGCGCCGCAATCGCTTTGTCCAGTTCCTCGATGAGCACGGGCACATTCACGCTTCGTTCGCTGGCGGCTTGTTCGATGCTCATGTCGCCTCGGCAGCAAAAATCGATGCGGTGTCGTTGAAACACCTCTGCGCATTCCGAATGTTCCAGCACCACTTTTGCAACTTGTTCCGACGGATTCACCATGTGTTTGAACCTCAGTGTTCTGTTTTTTTCTGCGTCGATTTCTCGCGTTCATTCAGTCGAGCAGACGCTTCGCTTCGATGTCACCGCATCTTGTGGTCTTGCCACGAATGTTTCAACTTGGGCCCATGAAAAGAGACCCGCGTTTGCAAGGTTTGTCGTCCGATCACCACCAGGCACTCGTTCTTGCACGGACGCTGCTTGAAAAACAGGGGCCATTTTCGCACATCGACCCACACGAGTTGGGCCACCGTTTCGATGTTGAATTGGAACCGCATTTTCTCGTCGAGGACAAGTGGCTTTTGCCGCCTCTTCGCGAGGCAGGTTTGACCGCACTTTGTGACCGTTTTGCAAAAGACCACGCGGATCTGCGCCGCCTGATTTCGCTCGCTCGGGTTGGTGACGCGGACAGCGCGGTTTCGTTGGGAAAACGACTCCACGAGCACGTTCGTTTCGAGGAGCGTGAGTTTTTTCCAGCCTGTGAAGAACGGCTCTCCGACGAAATTCTCTCGAAAGTGAACCAGGCTGCCCCACATCCAACCTTGCACGTCAAGGATTGAAGCGATATCCAACGCCGCGCACCGTCTCCAAATGTTGCGGCGTGTCTGGATTCGGCTCGATTTTGTTTCGCAAACGCACGACGAAATTGTCGATCGTCCGCAACGTGAAGTGCTCACTGCCCCAAATGCGCTGCATGATTTGTTCGCGCGTCAGCACTTGCCCAGGGTGAGACATAAAAAGCCGCAGCAAATCAAACTCTTTCGCGGTTGTTTCCACGTCTTCGCCGTCCACCAAAAGCCGTCGCCCAGGCACATCCAAAAAAATCCTCGCCGATTCTTTTCCTGCGCTCAGGTTCGGAGAACTCGACAGCGACCGATTCAGCCGTCCTCGTCGCAAAAGAGCCCGGACTCGAGCCAAAAGTTCCGCGAGCCCGAACGGCTTGGTCATGTAGTCGTCTGCGCCCAAAGACAGCGCCATCACCTTGTCCGCTTCTTGGTCCTTCGCCGAGAGCACCAAAATCGGCAAATCCGCGCGCCGTTGCCGCAAATCGCGTATCAAATCCAGGCCCGACAGCCTCGGGAGCATCAAATCCACGACGATGAGATCCAGTTGTTCGGTTTGCGTCAACTTTCGCCCCGTCTCACCGTCCTCGGCGGTTAGAAGTTCGTATCCCTCGAGCTGCAAATTGAGTTGGAGGGCTTTCCGAATCGACACGTCGTCTTCAACCAACAGGATCGTTTCTCGCATGGTCGCTTTGTGTTTTTACTCGGCAAGCACGGGCAAATGCACGGTAAACGTCGCGCCGTGGCCGGGTTCGCTGTCCACCGTCACCGTGCCGTCGTGTGCTGCGACGATGTGTTGCACGATCGACAGGCCCAAACCCGTGCCGGGCGGATGGAAGGGTTTTTCGGGCAACGTGAGGCGGTAAAATTTCTCGAAAATGCGTCGCTGTTCGTGTTTGGGAATCCCCGGCCCGTTGTCCGACACGCTGATCGCCAAAAACGCCCCGCGTCGAGCGGCCTGCACCACGATGTGTTTGTCGTCGGCGGTGTAAAGAAACGCATTTTGCAAAAGATTGAGCAGCGCCTCGCTCATCGCCGCTGGATCGGCATCCACCGTCGGCAAATCGTCGGCAATTTGTTTTTCAAGGCGTATTTTTTGCGGGTCATACGTCAGAAGCCGAGGCTCGAACGCGCGAAGGGCGGTCTCGACGATATCGGCGGGTTTTTGGACCGTCAGGTGATATTCACGACGGCCCGCCTCCATGCGTGCCCAACCGAGCAGCCGCTCGACCATTTCGGACAGCCGTTTCGTCTCGGTGCCCAAAATGTCGAGGGCTTGCTTGATTTTCTCGGGGTCTTGCAAACGCCCGGCTTGCAGCGTCTCGACAAACAACCGGATCGACGTAAGCGGTGTCCTCAAATCATGTGAAACTTTGCTTACAAACTCGGTTTGAAGCTGCGCGACGCTCGTTTCTCGTCGCACATACACAATGGTCAACGCAACGCCGCCAAGCAACGTCACCGTCAGGCTCAACGTCATCACACCAAACACGACATCTTTGGTCGCGTGGCCGAACACCAAAATCAGCACGCCGATGGTGATGAGCAACGCACTCGGCCCGAGCGCAAAAATCGCGACCAGCGTCATGAGCCGCCGCAATTTCCGTCGCTGCACATCCACGGTGGAACCATCCATTCGTCAGGGCCAAAACCGAAGTTGGATGCGCGGCCCGACGGTCAAATACAGCGGAATGTTGCCCAAATCGGTCACGATTCCGTGATACCGGAAAACAAAGCCAAAAGAGACCCGCCGCGAGAGCAAGTAGTCCGCACCCACACCCACCGACACCCCCGCATCCAGACGAGTCGCACGGTCTTTGCCGATCTGGGTGTTTTGTGCAAACAAGCCGACGGCTGCCTCGAAAAACGGCTGGATGCGCACGATATCGAGGGCATAGGACACACCGACGTTTGCGTGCCACGAAAGCAAACTCCCCTCGGGTTGCTTGTCGTCGGGAAGGGCAGAGACGACGTGATACGACGCGCCACCGAACACCAAAATCGACACCGCATCGGTGACGCCGTACTGCATGTGGGCGATTCCCCCACCCCCTTGCGCGGCCTGTTTGGGCAAATACGCAGCGGCGAACATGGGCTGCACACCCATGGCGAGTTCGCGTCGCTCGGCCCACGCCGCAGGCGCGCAACACAAAAAACCGAACACCAGCACGGCAGCACGCATGCGTCGCTCGTATCACGCAACACAGAACCAGAGCAACCCGCACCGATTGATGGTCGGTTCCTCTACACTGGTGCGCTTTGTCCACACATTCCGCTGTTTTTGATCCCCCGTTCCCCGCATCGCCCGAATCGAATCGGGACACGCCGCTCGCCCGCGTGACGTTGACCAAATGGGCGACGGGAGGCGATGCGCTGGGCCACCTTCCCGATGGACGCGCTGTGTTTGTGCCTTTTGGTGCGCCGGGCGATGAAGCCCTGATCGCCATCCAAAAAACGCACAGAACCTATGCTCGAGGCCGTTTGCACACGTTGCTGGTTCCGTCGCCCGTGCGGGTTGCACCGGTGTGCCCGTTGGCCGCGCCGCCCTTGTGCGGAGGTTGTCCGCTCATGCACGTTTCGCTTGCGGCGCAGCGAGCGGCAAAACAGGATTTTGTCTCTCAAGCGTGCCGACACAGCTCGGGCGAGGTGTTGCCGATCTTGTCTCCTGTGCCGTCGCTGGGCTATCGGTTGCGGGCGAAGTGGCAAGTCGTGCCGTCGGGTCTGTCGTTTTCGAGCGCGCAATCCTCGGCGCGGCAAAAAATCGATGTTTGCCCGGTGTTGGTCGATGCGCTAAACGAAACCGTGCTCGGGCGGTTGTCCCCGGTGTGGGAGCTTGCAGGCGTGGGGAGTACAGTGTGTGCGCTGAGCGGACGGGCAAGCGGACAGGCAAGCCATCTGGCGGCAGTCCACGTCGCGATCGAGCTAATGCGAGCGGTCCCGACGGAAAAATCCGCCGCATTGCGCAAAACACTGGAAGAGGCGGTGGAGGCCGGGGTACTCGCAGGTGCGATGTTGGATGACACCGAGATTGGGTCGCAGGCGGTTCTGCTGGATGCAGCGCACGCGCCGCTTTTTGCGAGCGCGGATGGTTTTGCGCAAGCGAGCGAGGCCGGACACACGCTGTTGCCGGAACTGGTGCGGTGCGCGACGGAAGAGGGGTTTGCGGACGACGGCTCGGTGCTGGAGCTGTTTGCGGGCAGCGGCAATTTGACTCGGGCGTTGTGTGTGTCGGCAAAACGTGTGGTCGCCGTCGAAGGCGGAACGCGAGCGGCCCGTCGGCTTGCAGAACTTTGCGCGCACGTTCCGCATGCGGAAACGCTGGCGTTGTCTGTTTCGCAGGCGTTGCGAACACTCGCGGCAGCACAAAAACGGTTCGAGGTGGTCGTGCTGGACCCGCCGCGCGGCGGCGCAAAAGATGAGCTTCCGCTTCTGGCCGATGTGGCCACCCGGCGCATCGTGTACGTTTCGTGCGACACAGCGACGTTGGGGAGGGATTTGCGCGACCTGTCTCGGCGCGGTTTTGCCGTGAAAACGGTGCAGCCGATAGACCTCATGCCACACACAGCAGAGGTCGAATGCGTCGCGGTGCTTGATCGTGTGTAGCGCGCTTGTCGTTTGATTACTGCGATTGCTCTAAAAAACTCAGCAACGCTTGGTCAAACCGACTGCGGGTGCGTTCGATGGGCGCGTATTTTCCGACGCCCGGCACAAACGTGAACCACTTGCCCGGACTCGCCAATTGCTGAAAAAACGACATGCGGTCATGCACGGTTTCGGGCGACGCATCCCGTTCACCCTGAACCAACAGCGTCGGCACTTTCACTTTCGCGGGGTCCACCGGACTGGGTTTGGTCAAATCCAAAATCGCGCCATTCGGTGCCATCGAAGACTCGGCTCGGCAGACTTGCGCTCGTCGCCGGACAAACTCGGGGTCCAGGTCGCCGTCCTCGGGTTTGAGCAAAGAAGCCTGCTGCCCAAGCGTTCGCACCGGCCCCGGCGGAACATGTGAGCCTTTGTCGGTGAGCTTGTACCGCATGCCCAAAAGAACGATGCGACCGACTTTGTGTGGTTTTTGCGTCGCGAACAGCGCCACCGGTTGCGCGCCCCACTGATACCCGAACACATGTACCCGTTCGACCCACCGGAACGCGCGAATGAACTCAATCGCGGCTTCGATGTCTTTGGCGGCGCTGTGCGTGTCGGTCCAATCTGCGTCGCTGCGTTCCGAACGCCCATAGCCGTGCAAATCCACCGCGAACACGTCGTACCCAGCATCCGCGAGCATTTCCATCATCGAATAGCCGTGCTCGGGGTCGGGGTCGAACGTGCAACGGCTGGCCCACGTCGCGCCGTGAACCAACAGGATCACTTTGCCGTTTTGTTTCCAGCTTTCTTCGTTTCCGACGCGCCATTTTTCGTACAGCTTCAGCTTGATTCCTTCGCGCTCGGCGATGTACTCGCGGCTTTTGATTTCTCGCGGGCTGGCGTCGGTTTTTGCGATCTTTTTTTCGCTCGTGTTGGCATGGGCTGGGTTCACGAACGCGAAAAGGCCCGAAACAGACAAAGCGGCACCGAGAAAACTTGCTGCAAAAAACACTGACTTTTTCATGCGGGCACTCGCATATCACTTTCACCCCGCCGGGCACAACAGCTAGCTGAGTCGCTCGAAATGCTCCGCTGCTGCGCAGACTTCCGCGCGGATTTCCGCGAGGCTTGTTTGGGTCAGCGCGAGGGTGAGACCCAAGCAACATGAAGAACTCCACTCTGCTCATGTTGGTTCAGGGGAAGGGTCTGGTTCTGTGGCTGTTGCCGCTCTTTTGGTTTGCCGCGTGTCCTCAAGACCCGCCGAGCGATCCGTGCCAAGCCGATCCGAATGCCTGCATGGATTTGTCGGCAGACCCAAACCAAGCTTTGGGAGCCCAAGACGGGGGGGTGTCTGCTCGAGTACCGGTGTGTAGCCCGGACAACTTCTGCTGGCAAAATCCGTTGCCGCAAGGAAACCCGCTCCATGCGGTGTTCGGGGTCGATGCAAACAACATCTGGGCAGTGGGTGATGGGGGAACCCGGCCCCTAACATCCACAACGCAGAGGCTTGGGAACCCGCTATCCGGTGTGGCGTTGTTGTTCGGCTTGGATTCGGGCGAGCCAGGCTTTGGGAAGACCGTAATCCGGGTTCCGTTCCAGCGACTTTTCAAAACACAGAAGTGCGTTGGCCATGTCCTCGGCTTGGTAGTAACAGATTCCCATGTTGCAAAACGTGACCGGGTGTTCGCCGAACATATCCATGGAAATCTGGTTATACCGCAGCGCC
Organism: Pseudomonadota bacterium; assembly: GCA_035328405.1. Taxonomy (GTDB): domain Bacteria; phylum Myxococcota_A; class Polyangia; order Palsa-1104; family JAEUJZ01; genus JAEUKA01. Next base: position 10,138 of record DAOLIT010000061.1, read on the forward strand.
TCTCGCGGTCGTTTGAGCGATAGGTATACGCGCCCAAGTTCAAACGGCAAATCGCGTCCGAGCGGATAGAAATTGTGCCAAGTTCGATCCAAGTTCATCATGAGTTCGACACGCTGTGTTTCACTCAGATTATGAGCATTATCCAGCAAGACCTTTTCATAGTCGAAAAAGACTTGCGGATCGTATTGCGATATCCGCATAAGCTCCATTACACCGTCGATGGATAGGTTCGATGAGGCATTTCTTACGCTGTTCAAAAGCGTATAAAAATCATACGGGCCGAACACATCCATTGTATTGCGGAACGCGGTGATGGTATCTGCAAAAATTTCTGCGGTTCCACCAACCAAATAGGCCACTGTTTTTAGGCTCATTTGCCGTTGATTTGTAGCCAAATAGTGGCCACCCAACTTTTGCACAAGCTGTCCCATGGCATGGTAATTGGTCATGGTGGACAGTGCGCCATGGAATTGGACGTATTGGCCACCAATGTAAAACAGCTCGTCTTCGTGGGTGTATCCCTTGTCGGACGAAAGGATCAGGAGTCTTAGGCCGGACATGTGGGACAAACGACGGATGGTACGCATGGCACCGACGGGAAAAACCAGCGTGGTATCGCTGAGTCGGCCTTCATACCCACTCAGTACCTGTTCGATCAGGGAATCTCCGTAGTAGCCATTCGGTGCGATCGGATTCAGTTCCCAATCCATGTGAAAATTCGACATGGCTTCTGGATTGATCGGCTCCTCTCCCAACGGTTCGGTGTGCCGTGTGGTGAGCAGACATTCTTGGATCTTCCCACCCTCGAACCGGAAAAAGTCCTGAAGCAGAGAATCAAAGATGTAGTTTGCAAACACGATCATCGGATTCTTGATGGAATCCTGGGAGAGAACTTTTCCCGACGGATAAAGCCGCAAGTAGTCGTCCGTTTCCAGGTCGAAGAGAGCCAGTTGGAGCACACCCTCATCCATGAAATCGGAAAAAAGTTTTTGCTTGGCCCAGGACTTCACATTGGTCTCTGTGAAGTCTGTCATCACGAAGCGGATGTCCAGGTGTTTGAGCGAAGAACCATTCTTGAGCGCCAAGAATTTCTTGAGGAACAAGTAGGAGAAGCGCCCATGTCCGGCAGCCAGCTCGATGATGTATATCGGCTGCGTGGGGTCGATTTTGCAGTGTCCGTGATCGCTCAGACAATCGCGGAGATACTGCCATGCGACCTGTGCGTAGGTCTGCGCAATGAAGGGATTGCTGGTTACATAGGACGGCACGATGCCGGAATCCCAAGCACTGATGCCGCGCTGTTCATAGAAGTCTCTTGTGAGCTTCCACATGATCGACTGCGAAAAGCGCTTGCCCTCTTCCAGCACAAAGGGAGGAGGTGTCGTAGGCTCGGTCGGGGTCGCAGTGTCCTCACTCATGGTTCTCTCCAGATGTCCTTTTTCCTGACGGGTGAAGCGATGCTTCGGGAAGTCTTGGGAAGCAAGGTTTACAACTCCCAGGCCGCGCATCATCTCATGCCGAACGCTTCAGCGTACAGACAAAACTGCGAAACCGCTGATTTTTGTCATTGGAAACAGGGGCGCCAGAACGGGAGGAAAAAGGGGCGTTTTTGGTAATCCCTTTTGTGTTGCACAAAGCCGGATGTTCGGTACCCATGTGCCGAAAAGGGGGAGAAAAGGGGATGTCTGTTTGACTGCAAAGAATTCGTCCGAAGACTTCGGAATTCTCCGACGAACATCACGCGCTGGGCGTAAAAAATGACTGTTCCTAAGTATGCGAAAAAATAATCTTTGCGGCCTGTCGGAAAATCTGGATTCGCATCTAAAGGACGTTGTAAGGTCTTTGTAACGATCGGGACAAAGTACACAGACCATACGGAGCATGATCTGGGGCATCTGGAGGATGTCACAGAGAACGCTTCCGCGATGTTTTCAGTGTTTTCAAGGGGCAAGGAGAAACCAATGAACCGTTCTACGCTGTCACGCGCTTTGGCTACGTCAGTACTGACACTTTCTGTCTCAGGATGTACTGCGCCGGACCTCACTGCATCGTGTCCGATTCCTCCGGGAAGTACCGCTGCCGAGCAAATCGACCTCCTTTCAAAGTGCTTCGGCAAGATGGACCCTCTTCCGGTCAACACCCGAGCCAAGCAGGATGTGGACATTCTGTTCGTGGTGGATAGCTCACGATCGATGTCGCCGAAGCAAAAGGCACTTGCGGACGCGATCGGCAACTTCATCAACAAGATCGATGCAACGGGGTCGAACTACCACGTCGGCGTGGTCAGCACGGACATTGGCGCGCAGGTGCAGCCGAACATCACGTTCCAACCGGGCAACCAGAACATCACGCTGTGTGAGTCGTACAAAGGCGACGACGGCGTGCTTTCGGGGAAAGCCTGTACTGATCGAGACAAGACGAGGTGGTCCGCCGATGCCGTAGCAAACTGCAACAGTCTGTGCCCCACCAAGTACCAGACGACCGATGGGAAAGGCTATCTGTGGAAGAAGGACGGTGCCAACAACGCGGGCGACAAGCTGATCGAGACCTTCAAGTGCATCGCACCCATCGGTGACTCGGGTTGTGGTCTGGAGTCTCCCTTTGAAGCTGCGCGCCGGGCGCTCGATGGGCACCGGGATGACAAAGGCGCGGTGGTGAACGAAGGCTTCCTGCGGTCGAACTCGGTGCTGGCCGTGATCTTCGTGACAGACGAGGACGACTGCTCTGTGGCGCTCGCTTCGCGGTCGAGCAACAACCCGAACTTCATTGATTGCAGCAAAAACGGTCAATCTACGTACAACTGCTGGAACAACGACTTCCGGTGCCTCGCGCACAACCTGACGTGCGATCAGCCGCTCACGTCCGCAGGCAAAAAGACCAACTGCAAGGAAAACGGCAACGGCTACCTGGACCCCGTTTCGAAGTACGTGCGGTTCTTCAGCAACTTGCGGGCGCAAAACAAGCTGGTGCTCGCTGGCATTTGGACGCCGACCATGCTGGACAACTTGGCGGCCTCGGACACCAAGCCCGGCAAACTGGAAGTCGATTTTGAAAACTGCTCGACGCCACCTTGCGGATCGGAAAAGCTCAACCGAGGCTCGGGCGCAAAGGCCGCTTGCATCAACGGCACAGACCCGAACTTCTTTGGACAAGCCCAAATTCGTTTGTCCAGCTTCATCCGAAGCTTCGATGCGAAGTACGTCACGGAAAAGAGCATCTGCGATCCGACGAACTACACGGCGGTCCTCGACTTCGTGGCCGAGCGAATCACCAATGCGGTTTCGGCGAACTGCTTGAGCGGTTTGGTCAAAACCGACTCGGCGGGCAAACCGGCGTGCGTCGTTGGTTTGGTCGATGCGACGACGCCCGGTGCTGCGCCCGATCCGAACGGGACGCTTCCGCAGTGCAGCTCAAAATGCTGTACCGCGTGGGCGATGGCCGGCGATCCCAACAATCCAGTTGCCATCGGAAAAACCGCCAAGCCCAGCCCGACAGACCCCTACATCCAGCAAGAATGCTTGCCCGAAACATCCAATTGCTACTGCGTGGTGTCGAACAAGACCTCGATCTATGCATGCAAGAGCGAAGTGGGTGATGCCACGCTTGCAGGTGTGTGGATGACCACCCCGCCGCACCAAACGCCGTCGGACAAAGTGGTCAACTTCATGTGTTCGGTGGCCACCCGGTAGCCGCCTCGCTCCGCCCCTCGGTCCTCGTCCCTTCGCCCCGCCGCTCCTTCCCCTTTTCCCCTCTTTGTCCCTGACCTCGATCAAGTCCGTGTTGGACTTCGATGAGGTGAGTCTTTCACTGCGATGAGGTGCGTCTTTCACTGCGATGAGGTGCGTCTTTCACTGCGATCGGCGCTTACGGGCTACAGGTGTTGTCGGCTTGGCAGGTTTTTGGAGAGCAGTGCGCGTCCGAGGTGCATCGGACACAGGTGTTTGCCGTCGGGTTTGCATCGACTTTGCACGCCTCCGTGGGGTTTGAGCAGCCCACATGAGGCAGCGTGCCACTGTCCCGGCACGGCACGCAGATTTGTTGAGTCGGGTCACAGGCGGGCGTGGCCCCTGAGCAGTCCGTGTCGTTGCGACAGCTCACGCACTTGTTGAGGGTCGGGTTTGGATTGGTGACGCAGAACTTGCCTCCGCCGCAGTCACTATCCTGCGTACAGGCCGCGCAGACGTTCTTGGTGATGTCGGCGTTGGTGGCGCAAAACGCGGTTGGGGCCGAGCAGTCTCCGTTGGTCAAACAACCGGTGCATTTGTTCGTGCCGGTGCTATCGCACACGATTTTGGGGGCCGTCACGCACTGCGAGCTTGCGGTGCATTCGACGCATTTGTTGAGCGAGGGGGTGGCGTTTTCCAAACACTGTTGCGTGCTGCCCGTGCACTGGCTGGTGTTCGTGCCCGTACACGTCACGCATTCGTGGGTCGAGGTCGCGCAGGCAGGTTTTGTGCCCGAGCAGTTTCCATCGATAAGACAGCCGACGCATTGGTTCAGCGTGGGGTCTCCGGCGTTTTCCAGGCATTGCTGCGTCGAACCTGTGCAGCGGGTTTTGTTGGTGCTCGTGCAGGTCACGCACTTGTTGACCGTCGTGTCGCAGGCGGGCGTGCTGCCCGAGCAGTTTGAATCGCTCAAGCACTGGACGCATTGGTTCAGGGCAGGCGTCGCGCCGAGTTTGCATTGTGCGTTCGGCGCAGAGCAGCCAACGCCGGTGACGCACGGCACGCAGGTGTTCGTGGCCAAATCGCACGCACCGGGGCAATCGGAGTGCGACAAACACTGCACGCAGGCGTTGAGTTTGGCGTCCGCGTTGACTTTGCACTTGGGCGTCGCGCCGCCGCAGCCAAAGCTCGACGTGCAGGGGACGCACTGTTCGATCGTGCCATCGCACGCGGGCTTTCCAGTCATCGAGGCGCAATCGCCGTCTGCCGCACATTCGACGCAGTGGTCGGTGCCCTTGCACACAGGTTTGGCGGCGTCTTTGCAATCGCTTTGGGCCAAGCACTCGACGCAGGTCGTGCCGGATTTGCACATGCCGCGCACGCCGGAACAGGCGGGGTTTGTGCCGCACTGGCACTGTTTGGCCACGCAGGCGTTGGCCGTCACGATGTCACACGCCGTCGAACAGTCGCCGCAGTGCGAAAAATCGGTGGCCACGTTCACGCACATCGCCACGGCGGCGCAGCACGCAGAGTTGCCCGCTCCATGGTCCGAGCAGTCGTCCACCACGCCGTTGCAGTTTTCATCGTCGCCCGCGCAAAGCTGTTTGCTGGGTGGCGTGTGGCCCGTACAGGTCAAGTAGATGCGGCTTTCGTCAAACGGCGGCGAAATCGCGTATCCAGAAGTGATCGAGAACGGGTTGATCTTGCCGTAATCACACCCGCTGACCGTGCCTGCGACACAAGCGCCCGTGTCTTCTCCGCACTTTTGGCCGTACTCGAGCAGGTTTTTGCCGTCTGGGGCCTCGAGCCGCCCGTCACAGTCTTGGTCTTTGCGGTTGGCCACGACGGCTTCGCACGTTTGTTTGGCCGGTTGTTGCGCGCCAAAACACTTGGGCGCGATCGCGCCCGTGTCCACGGTGCCGGGACAGGCTTTGCGCGAGGCGTTGGGGTCGTGGAGGCCGGGAACCACGCCGCTGCACACACACCGACCCGTTTTGAGGCCCGTGGTTGCATCGTCCCGATTGCATTCGCCTTGGTAGTAGTCCGTACAGGACAAAATGACTTTTTTGCCGAGTTTCGTGCTGTTTTCCGTCATGCGATTGCCCAGATGATCCGGGTTTTGCTCGTCCACCAGGCCGTCGCAGTCGTTGTCTTTGCCATCGCACAGCTCGGTTGCCCACGGGTGCGTGTTCGGATCGCTGTCATCGCAATCCGCATCGGCGTTGTAGCCGTCTTTGTCTGCGTCGTTTGAGCAAGACGTATCCGCCAAACCGTTCTGGGCCTTGCCGTCTCCGCACTTGTCGGGAGCACCGGGGAAACTTTGATAATCGCTGTCGTTGTTGTCCACGGGCAGCCCGTTTGGATTGCACGCGCCGGATGTGGGAAAACCGTCTCCGTCTTTGTCGCAAGTCGTCGGGTTGGCCGGGCAGCCCTTGCGGGGGCTTTTGTCGCAGTCGGCGTCTTGCGGCGTCGAGCCATCCACTTCGGTCAGAAAGCACAGGCGTCGCATCGCCGCGAGTTTGTTGCCTCCGCCTTCCTGGCCCGTGTTGATCGTGAGGCCCATGATTTGGCTCGGCCCGTTGTATAGGGTCGAATCCGGGAACACGCCGCGATCGTCGTCATCGCAGTCGATTTTCTTGCCGGAAGTGACATACGCCGCCGTGGGACAGATGCCTCCCTTTGCTTTGTCGTCGCGCTGGTAGCCGTCGCCGTCCAAGTCGCAGTCTACGCAGCCTCCCGATGGATTGCCGTCGCAGGCCCAGTCTTTGCTCGTGTCAGCGCAGTTTTTCGGAGCACCTGGGTAGATGTTCGGATTTTGGTCGTCGCAATCGCGCTGCGAAGGATTCGGATCGCTGGGCGAATAGCCGTCGCAGTCGTCATCCACAAAACAAGGCACGCGCTGGCCCGAACAGTCGTAGTCCGTGTCGCTGTTGCAGCGCGCTGGTTCGCATTTGGACAAGTCCGCCATTTTCGCGTGGTTTGTCGCGCAGCTCTTTTTGTCCGTACACGCGCAGCAATTGCGCGGGCGAGCGTTGCCATGAAACACATTCGGATCGTTGTCGTTGCAATCCGTACTTTCGGGATCGCCGTCTCCATCTTTGTCCTGGCACGGAGGAACGCTGCCTCCGCAAGCCACGTCGAACGGCAAACCACAAATCGGCTTGGCCAAGGGGTTTATGCCTGCTGCAAAAAGCCCGGTTGGCAACTTCGGCTCGGTGGGACTTGGGTCTTTGTCCACACAGTCGAGCATGTCCATTTTGTTCTCGTACGCCGCCTTGGCTTCGGCCACTTTCGCGGTCCATTTTTGCGCGTCCGGGAAGTGGTCAAAATCCACATCCAGCGTCGGGTCAACCGCCAGCAGATTCGCATCGACCTGTTGCGTGCCGGTCACATTCACAAGGCCTGCGAAGAAATACTCATCGTCGCGAGTTTTGGGAATCACACCGTCAGGGACAAGTTTTCCCGCCGCCGCGCGAACGTGGATCAGATAGTTCGCCTTGGCCGACATCTTCAAACCCAATCGAAGTGGCGACGCATACAAGTCGCGACCTTTGCTGACCGCCTCGACCGGTTGAATGCCTGACTGGTAGACAATGACCCGCTTGTCGTGGTCTTGCACCGCAATTGCGTACTCCTGCAACGACACACCTTCAGGCGGTCTGATTTGCAGAAGCACCGCATCTTCGTTTTGGCACCCTGGCACAAGTGCGCACATCGCAACCACAACCGCCGCCAACCCACCCCACGAATCCCCACGGCGAGACTTCGCACGAGACTGCAAGAAAGCCAAACCAGAAGCCAAAAGCCGAACCAAGGACGTTCTTCGAGCTGCGCGTAAAGCAGTCATAAGCTCCCCCCAAGCAATTGCTTTCCATGTTAGCGTCCGCGCCCTTTTCCGTCGCCAAAATTTTTTTCTTGCGAACCCAAAATGATGTGATAGGTTCCCACTCGCCCCGCCGTTCAGCTTGTTCGTTAGCCCCCCCAAACAACAGGCTGCCCGTCGGGGCATTTTTTTTGCCCTGCTTTTGGTTCGATTCGGGCGATGTGTGGTTTGGGGCTACGTTTTTGAGCGCGTCTTGGGCTCGGTCTGGGTCTCGGGATGGCGTCGCGATGCCGCCGCATCGAGTCGATCGTGAACGGCAGCCAAAAGCAGTTTTTTGTGCAAAAGACCCAGCAGCACATCGACCTGCGCAACGCCCTGTCCGATGAGCCGCAGCATTTCGTCTTTTCCCAAAACCCGCAGCGCCGGACTGTCAAATTGTTCGACTTCTCGCACGACCAAACCTCGCAGTGCTTTGACGTACCGCTGCAAATCCCCCACACCGAAACCCAGGCGATCGTGATATCCCGAGCTGCGAAGTGCGCCGACCACTTCGGCAATGCGAGCGTCTCGTTCCGCGTACACCGTCGCACCATCCACCTTGATCGGCGTCAGAAGACCGTGCCGAGTCAGGTCTTTGATGTCCTCGATCGGCAAACCCGAACGCTCTTGCAAACGCTGTTCGGAAATGGGCGGCTCGGCGTTGGTCGGATCGATCGCTTCGTCCAGCCGATCTCGCGATGCCAACGTCAGTTCAATTTCGTTGAGCGTCGCTTGCGGACCCACCGCCTTGAGCAGCTCGGCGATTTCGCGCAGCGACAGGTGCCAGCGGTTGCGCAGCTCTCGAATCACCTCGAGGCGAGCCACAAACATTCCGTCGTATCTCCCCACCGTGCGCCCCGCCGTTCGCGGACGCGGCAAAAGACCCTCGCGAATGTAGAACTTGATCGTCGCGATCGGCACGCCGCTGCGTTCCGCCACTTCGGAAATGGTCAGCTCGGTCGGCGCTTTTTCGATCGTTTGGGTCGTTCCAATCGGCATGTGCGACGAACGCAAAGAAAAACGGCGGGGTGGAGTTTCGGTGGCCATGGCAAAGACATCTCACGTTTTCGAGTTTTTCGGTCGCAGGCGCTGGGCAACACATCGGTTTGAAAAGAAGTCCGTGTGTGGCAATTGACAACGCGGTGCGGCAATTGGATAGTGAAGGTATCTGACTAGATAGTATCAGTATCCAACACGGAGGGAACGACCATGGCGCAACAACAAAATCACTACCTTGCCGATCTTCGAGAGATCCAGTTCGTGCTGTTCGAGCAGTGCGGTCTTTCTGAACTTCTTACGCAAGCGCCGTTTTCGGGGGCCTTCGATCAAAGCGGCGTGGACATGGTGCTCGACGAGGCGTATCAATTTGCCACCACCGTTGTCGGTCCGTTGAACGGGGCCGCCGATGCCGAGGGTTGCCGGATCGAAAACGGCCAGGTGAAAACGCCCGCAGGTTTTTCTGAAGCGTGGAAAAGGGTCTATGACTCGGGCTTGCGTTTGGTGTCGATCGAGACCGAATGGGGTGGTTCGGGGGCACCTTCGCTTTTGGGTGTGGCCGTCGAGGAATTGATCTCAGGAGCCAACACTGCGTTTGGGATGTATCCCGGTTTGGCGATTGGGGCCGCAGAGGTCATCGCGAAGTTCGGAACACCGGAACAAAAAGCGTTTTATCTGCCGAAACTCTACGGCGGGTCGTGCGGCGGAACCATGTGTCTGACCGAACCGCAGGCCGGCTCCGATGTTGGTTCAGCCCGGTCGCAGGCCGTCAGACAGCCCGACGGTCGCTACTTGATCACCGGAACCAAAATTTTCATTTCCGGCGGCGATCACGACTTGGCCGACAACATCATTCACTTGGTCTTGGCTCGCACCGAAAATGCCCCCGCAGGCACCAAAGGTCTGTCTCTGTTCATCGTGCCCAAGCACCGTTTCAATGCCGATGGCAGCAGCGGTGAATCCAACGACGTGGCGCTCGGTGGCATCGAGCACAAAATGGGCATCCGCGCCTCCTCGACCGCCGTGCTCAACTTTGGCGAAAACGGGGCGTGTGTTGGCGAAATGGTCGGCGGGCCCAAAAGCGAGCATCAGGGCATGAAGCAGATGTTCGCCATGATGAACTTTGCCCGCATCGGCGTCGGCATCCAGAGTCTGGCCGTCGCTTCGGCGGCCTACCTTAACGCACTGCGCTATGCCAAGGAACGCAAGCAGGGCAGCTCGATTCACAAGTTCAAAGATCCGATGGCACCCCGCGTGTCCATCATCGAGCACGCCGACGTTCGCCGAATGCTCCTCGACATGAAGGCTCGCGTCGAGGGTCTGCGCGCCCTTATCGCAAAGGTCTCGTCGCATCACGACCGGGCCATCGTTGCGCAACGCGCAGGCGATCTCGCCCAAGTCAGCTACCACTTGGGACAGGTCGAGCTTCTGACGCCGCTTGTCAAAGCGTATGGCAGCGACCAGTCGTTCCGCATTTGCGAGACCGCGATCCAGACCATGGGTGGCGTCGGATACACCTGCGACTACGGAATCGAGCAGTACTGCCGCGACGCCAAAATTTTCTCGATTTATGAAGGCACAAACCACATCCAGGCCATGGACCTCATCGGGCGCAAACTTGGCATGGCGGGCGGGGCGAACCTGCAAGCGTACTTGTCTGATGTGCAGACGTTTGTGACCGCGCACAGCGCCGACCCCGACCTGGGAAAAGAAGTCGCGCTGCTGGGAGAGGCCACGACCGCGCTGCAAGGTTCCACCATGCGGCTTCTGTCTTGGTTCCACGGTGGGCAGCTTGAATTGGTTCCCCTGTACGCCAACCGCTTCTTGGAAATGGCCGCCGAGAACACCATCGCGTGGCTCCTTTTGCAGCAAGCGGTGCTCGCCAAACAGAAACTTGCCGCGCTGTCGGAAGACCATCCCGATCAGGCCTTTTACGTCGGCAAATTGCATGCGGCCCGATACTTTGCACGCAACGTCCTTCCCGGAGTCATGGACAAAGCGGACTTCCTCTCCCGAGAAGACAAAAGCCCCGTCGAAATCCCCGACGCCGCCTTCGCCCGCATTTAGTCTCCCCTCTGGTCTCCCCCGTCTTCCAAACAACCTCCTTCGCCCGACCCCAATCCGGGCTACCTTTCTTGCCGGGAATGACTGGTTCCCGCAAGGAAACGTAGCCCGAAATTCCTGTCGGGAGAGCGCGTAGGCGGACGAGCGCAGCAGGCTACTGGCTGTGTGAGCACGCCCCGCCGCACTTCGTGCCGGGGACTGTCGCCGACACAGCCCGCGCCCACCGCAGTAGTTTCTCGGTAGGAACCACCTATCTGCAAGGCACCGGCTGAAACAGAGACATCACGAATACTTCTTTCTTTTGGTGGTTTGGTGTGGGTATGGTCGGGGCGCTTTTTGAAAAGGAGTTTCCCATGTTCACGCTCAAGAAAGTGCTTCTGGCTTTGGCTTTGACGATTGCGGCGATGGTGGCGTTTGTCGCAAGCCGCCCAACGGCGTTCGTGGTCACGCGGAGCCTTCTCATTCGCGTTCCGGCAAACGTGGTGTTCGCACAGGTGGGCGACTTCCGGGCATGGCCGGCCTGGTCGCCGTGGGAAGGCCTGGACCCGGCGATGAAAAAGCAATTCGGCGGCGAGGCAGGGCAAGTCGGAGCGAGCTATGCGTGGGATGGAAACGACAAGGCAGGGGCCGGGAAAATGACGATCACGGCGGTAGAACCGGGGAGTCGTGTGGACATCAAGCTCGAGTTCTACCGACCTTGGAAGGAGAACTACACGACGGACTTTGTGTTGTCTCCGGTGGATCAGGGGACGCAAGTCACTTGGTCGATGCGAGGCGAAAACAACTTCATGATGAAGGCGATGACGTTGTTCATGAACATGGACAAGATGGTGGGGGACGATTACGAACGGGGTTTGCAGCGTCTGTCAGCCATCGCGACAAAGGAATACGCGAGCCGGGCGGTTTTGGAGAATGCGCTGAAGGCTTCCGAGGAAAACGCAGCCGAAAAAGCGCCCGAAACTCCACCTGCAATTCTGCCTACAGATCCGCCGCCAGTCGCCGCGCCGCCCGCATCGCCAACGCCATGATGGTGACTTGGGGGTTCACCGCAGGCGAGGTCGGGAGCACGCTGCCGTCGCAAATGTAAAGACCGCTCACGTCATGCGCGCGGAGGTCTTGGTTGACCACGCTGCTGCGGGAATCACGACCCATTCGAGCGGTTCCAAGCGGGTGGTAGGCCGTCAGTTCAAAGTCGCGGGGGCGCAGCGCCAGACCGACCAAGCGATCCACCTCGTCTTGCCGACGCACGACGGGCATCGAGGGAATGCAGGTCAACACCTGCTCGGCCCCGGCGGCCAAAAACATGCGGGACACAAGGCCCGCGCCGCGTTGCAAGCGATCCACGTCGTGCTGGGACAAGTTGTATTCGATAAGAGGTCGTCCCAAAGGACCGGGGCGCACACGACCCTGACCCTTGTCTTCGACCAGGAAACCGAAACAACTGTGGCGATTGAACGAGCCCATGATGTCCATAAACGGTTTTCCGACCAAGGTGATGGCCGCCGCAGACAATTCAGGGGGAACAAAGGCACCTTCCATCAGAATGCCTTCGTCGTGAAATGCCTCGACGGCGTAGCCTTGCGGAATGCCCGTGTGCGCGTTTTGGACCGTCGGCATGACCGCGCGCAAACACAACGCCGGATGGATGGTCATGTGGTCCCCAAGAGCCCCCGATCGACCAAGGGCACGTCGGGTCTCGGCATCTTGCAACAGCAAAACAGGGGTCATGAGTGTGCCGCCCGCAACGACGACCGCCTTGGCGCGCACCGTGAATTGCGGACGTTTTTTCAAAGACGGCGGAGCAGAAACGGCTGTGACCGCAACCCCCACGGCGCGACCCTGTGCGAGCAGGACGCGATCGACGTGGGCACCCACCAGAAGTTGCATGCCGGCTTGGAGGGCCATGGGAACAAAGGACACATTGGTGGAACGCTTGGCATCCGTCGGACAGCCGAAGCAACACAGACCCTGTCCATCGCAATCCGGGGCATTCCGAAAAAGGGGGCCGTGTTGTTGGATGCCCAACCGCTCACAACCGGTGGCGATGGGTTCGCTGCCAGCGAGCAGAGACCGCCGCGCCTGCGCAACACCGAGCACCTCTTCAACACGCGAGAAAAAGGGGTCCATGCTTTCCGGTGTGAGCGCATCAAGCCCGTGATCCTTTTGCCAAGCCGCAAAGACGCGGTCGGGCAGGCGATAACAGGTCCCGGAATTGACGGTGGTGCTGCCGCCCACAGTGCGACCCACGGGAATGGGAATGAAGGAATTGCCGATCGCGAGCGACGCGCCAAGTTCGCGGTACAGGTACTTTTGCAAATGGAACGCGCCGTGCGTGAAGTCCTTTCGACCGTAGTACAGCCCCTCTTCCAACAGAACGACGCTGTGACCGGCTTTGGCGAGTTCGTAGGCCGCGACCGCGCCGCCCGCGCCAGAACCCACCACCACCGCATCACATTCCAAGACTTCCCCCTCGGGAATGTTCCACGCTTCCGATGTTCGGGCGTCGGCCCACCGGGGGAGTTCATCGGGAACTTTGGAAACAGGCTGGGCTTGGGAAGGGGGGCTTCTGTGCAACAAACCCAGGCGGCGATAGACCTCTCGGTCATCGAAATACGCGCTCTTGAGGGGGGCCGTCAGCGTATAGAAAAAATACCTGCTCCCGATGTCTCCTGATGTGAAACGCCGACACAAATCCGAAAGCCGCTCCGGGTCCACAGCGTCGAGGCGCTTCCCCGTAACCACACGGACATACACACCAAACGCTTTCAGCAAACTTCGATACCCGCCTGCAGCCATGGGAACGTCGTGCAGCCAATCCTCGGCTCGCAAGACCGCCCCCGCAGACGCCTCCGGGAGCACACCCGTTTGGGGCATCACCGCCCGCGCAAGTGCCAGCGCCGCTTGTCGTTCTTCACTCGACAGAATCGTCGCCAATGGCCGTGGTCGCTCGATGCGAAGTGCGACCCGTTCTTCACCCTGTGGTTTTTGGCATGGAGAAAGTGCGTTCATGGCTGCCTCACTGGTTTATTGGTCGGTCCATATTCGAGCCTAACGCTGCAAAATAAGACAAGCAAGCTCGCAAAAAACCGCCGAGAACGGGCGCAGCGTATTCGGCAAACCGCGCTTTTGTACGAAGAAAGCAAACGTGCGAGGCAAAGTTGCTGTACCTTCGCCGCCTTGCGAACCGACCCGACGAAACCTTGGACAATGAGAGATACTTGATCCGTCGGGCCTCGTGTTTCGACAGCTTTGCAACGGAAGCGATGGAAGACACAAAAGACAAAGAATCCTCGGGCATTCTTTCCCGCGTTCGCCGTTTGGTCACAGATCATCGAAAGGTGCGGCGTCTCGATGGTGATCCACTGAAGCAGGACTTCATCAGCGGACAACATACGGTTTCGTATCTGCGCCATTTGGTACGCGGCAACGAAGTGACGCTGCGGCGTTTTCCCGAACAGGTTTCGACACACCGTCCGCCGGTCCTGCTCATTCACGGTTTTTTGGGAACACGCGGTTCGATGTTTGTGCTGGAACAACGGCTGCTGCGAGACGGGTTTCAGGTGTTTTCGTTCAATTTGGGAATGCTCAACGTCCGCGACATCCGAACATCGGCGTTTCTGATCCATCGAAAGGTCGAAACGATTTGTCAACAGACGGGCATCCGTCGGATTGACATCGTGGGACACTCGATGGGAGGCCTGATCGGCTTGTATTACGTCAAGCGGCTGGGCGGAAAAGATCAGGTCCGTCGGATGGTGATGCTGGGAACGCCGGCACGCGGGACCTGGGTGGCCGCGCTCGGAGTAGCGACGCTGGGGCTTTGGTCGGCGTCGAGCTGGCAGCTCTTGCCCGGCAGCGACTTTTTGGACGATTTGCACAAAGGGCCGCTCCCGAACGAGGTCGAATTTTTCACGATTGCCGCAGAACGGGATTGGCTCTGTCCACCGTCGGCGACGCAACTCGAAGGTGCGCATGGTGTGACTGTGCCCCTCGGTCACTCGTCGCTGGTGGTCAGCGAGGATGTGTATCGCAAAGTGCTCTGGGCGCTGCGAAAAGAAGATTCCCCCAGATAGACGCAGCCGACCCCGAACCGAAAACAGGTTTTTCATGGCAACACGTTCTTCGCAAAGCCCGAAACAGGAGCCCCCTCTCACGATGAGAGCGGTTGTGATCGCCAAAGCGGGTCCGCCGGAAGTGTTGCAAATCGTAGACAAGCCGCGACCTGTTCCGGGGCGAGGGCAAGTGCTCGTCAACATGCGCGCGACGACGGTCAGTCCGCTGGATTGCGAGGCCCGGTCGGGAAAAGTGAGCCGCTTGCTTCCCGTGAGCCGACCGGATTTTTTGGGGCACGACGTGGCCGGAATCATCGAAGCCGTCGGGGAAGGTGTCACCAAACCGACGGTCGGCACCTGTGTCATCGGTCTGCGGGCGCTGCAACACCCCGGAACGTACGCCGAATATGTCCTTTTGCCTGCCGACGCGGTGACGCCCAAACCCGCTGCGTTGTCGTTTTCCGCCGCAGCGACCTTGCCGTTGTCGGGCACCGTCGCCCTCAAGGCTCTGCGCGATCGAGGTCGGTTGCAAAGCGGACAAGCCCTGCTTGTCAACGGGGCCGCAGGAGGCATCGGATGCCTGGCCGTTCAGATCGGAAAAGCGATGGGGGCCGCAGTCATCGGCGTTTGTTCCGGCGATAGCTGTGATTTGGTCGCGTCTTTGGGCGCGGACAAAGCGATCGACTTTGAAAAGGAAGACCTCGCGTCGCTGACTGGGAATTTCGATGTGGTCCTCGACACGTCGGGGCAGTTGACACTCGAAAAATGCCGCAAAATGCTTGGCCCAAAGGGCATTTTTGTCCCCGTCGTTCCTTCCGTGCGCACACTGTGGGACAGTTTTGTCGGGCGCTTTTCGGATGGGCCCAAAACTGTGCCGCCTCCGCTTTCGCAGCCCAGCCGAGCCGATTTGGAATGGCTGTGTGATTTGGCCAGCCAAGGCAAATTGCGTCCGGTCGTGGACCGCGTGTTTCCGCTCGAACAAGCAGCCGATGCCCACCGCCGCGTCGAAGAAGGCCGCCCCCGTGGCCGAGTCGTCCTCAACATCCAAAACGCCGACCAATTGGCCTGATGACGACCTCTGTCCGTTGAACAGAGGCACTGTTTTTTCAGGTGGTTGGGGCCGGGGTGCGGTTGGGTTTGGGGGACTTGGGGGGTTTGGCGGGGCTTGAGGGACGTTCCGGCGGCAGCAGCACCTCGTCGATGCCGTGGAACATGCCGTTGGAACCGAAGTGGTCCAAGAAAAACAGGTGCCCGCGTTCGATGCGAATGCCGCTGGTGTAGTCGATGTTGACGACGCCGCTGCTCATCGTTTTCACGTTGCGCAAATGGTCCAGCACGTTTTTCGACACAAGGCCGCGCACAACGTGATGCGCGACCAAGGTTTTGGCCCGACTTGGATCGTGTGCGACCGTTTCGCGCCAAGCCGATGGGAGTTTTGCGAACGCCTCGTCCGACGGTGCGAACACGGTGAACGGCCCACGCCCGCGCAGCGTTTTGTCAAACCCCGTCGCTTCCAGCAGCTTCAGGAATTCCGAAAAGTGACCGTCCTTTTTCAACGCCGCGAGCAAGTCTTCGCGCGCCTCGTGCATTTTCGCCAGCCGGTCGTTTTGAGGCCCCCCTTCAAACAACCGATCCAGAAAGCGATCCCCGCCCTTTTCCGCCGGAGTGTCCTTCTTTTCAGCAGTTTCGGCAGATTTCGTACTGGTTTCCTCGCTTTTTGTGCCCAAGGCCTCTGTTTTTTGCGTTGTTGACGGTTTTTCTTCTGTTTTCGTCTCCGCAGTTCCCAGCACAGACGTTTCGGTCGGCGGTTTGTCGACTCCCGAGGCCGGTGCCTCGCTTGGTGTTGCGGTTGGTTTCACGGCCTTGCTGGTTCGACCTAGCCGTCTCTCTTTCCCCTCGGCTGCACTTTTTCCACGCTTGACGCCGATGTTGGTTTCCACGCCTTCGCGTTTTTGCCCTGCCCGGCTGTTGACCGCTGTCCGCAAAGAGTTGCCCAACGGTTCGTGCGCCGAAGAATCGTCGCCCAAAGCAGGACCTGGCATTCCCCCAAGCAGTCCCACCGCCCCCACGGCGAACCATCGCATCAACCACTTCATCGTCTCAAATCCCCCCAAAGCAGTTCTTTTGCGACTACGCAAGTCGCGTTTTCACTTCCTCAACCAGTTTGCGCGGAGAAATCGGTTTGGAAAGATACCCGTCGCAACCCGCCGCCAACGCTCGCTCCTGATCGCCGTGCATCGCATGCGCCGTCAGCGCCAAAATGATGATGTGTCGCGTTTTCTCGTCGGCCTTGAGCTGCCGCGAACACTCCCATCCATCCACGACCGGGATCGACAAATCCATCAAAATCAGGTCCGGCAAATGAAGTCTGGCCTCGCGCAGCGCCTCTTCTCCGTTGGCCGCTTGCCGCACAGCAAAACCCGCGTGCCGAAGCACCGTCTCGAAAATCCTCTGGTTGTGTACGTCGTCATCCACCAGCAGAATCGTGTGGACCTTCATTGTGGCTCTTACTCTCGCACGCCTTGCGAAAAACAGGTCACGGAAAAAACGCAGTCCCTGTGCCGACAGCAGCCGTTGAAAACGGGCACTCTTTAATGGCGTCGAGGGGTCGTCTTGCCGCGCTTTGGGTTCTTGGTATCGCCCGAAGCCTCTGACGAACTGGTATCGGTTTGTGAGGCGTGGATCTTTTCGGGTTCCACCGTGGCGGCAACGGGCGGCGCAGGTTTCTCTACATGCTGACTTTGCTGCTGCCGATACAGACTCCTTTGGCCTCCTATCATGTACGCCGCAGCCCCCGATAACAGCACGGCCAGAGTCGCGGCACCGACGGTAAGACGCCGAAGAGACTTCACACGTACTTCCCCCAAAACCTCCTGCTGGAAACCGTGATAAATCCGCTTGGTCGCCCACAGAAGCTCGTGTGCCGCCGCCGATCCGCGTTGGCTGCGGGAATCGTTGAAGCTGAGGTTTCGCCCCCTGACCATCGCACGAAGGATGAGTTCCATGACACGGTCTTGCCAAAACGGATTGGGAATGGGAATCGCGCTCTTGTGGTCCAGATAGGTATGTCCGTGGTCGCGCAAGATTTCCCGCGCTGTGAGCTCGCAGCGTTGGCGCTGAAGTACGTTCACAAACCCGGACAGGTCGTTCACTTTGAGGTGATTCCCGGTCATGATGAAATAAAACAGCGCACCCACAGAATAGATGTCGTGTGCCTCGCCAAGCGGTAGCACCATCTGGATCTGTCGTTGCTGTTCCGCAGGTGGCGGTTGGCCTTCAAAGTAGGCGTAATACCGGCCCCGTTCCAATGCGGGTTCGATCTTCTGGATGACCAAATCGTGCTGGTGTTGAAGGTCCCATTGGAAGGTGAGGATGTCCCCTTCATGCACAGAGTTTACGGAGTCCTTTTGTTCCTTCGGGATCAGAAAACGCTTCTGCTCAATGTCGATGGTCAGGCGCTGAATTGTTTGTGACCGCTGCTTCGCCTCCAGCGAGAAATAGGGGGCCTTGTCCATGCCGGCGTTGCTCATGTCCTTGTCCTCGTACCATTTCCGCGACAGTTGTTCGCGGTCCGCGAGGCCAAAGTCGATGATTTTCACACCGAATCTCGGATAGCTCACAAGGTCATCCAGGAGTTCCTGAAGTTTGAGGGGCTTCTTCCGCTTGAGCGGCCCCTGTCTGCCTTTGGTGCTCATGAAGTTGACCATCACGTTGTCGGGAGTGAGGTCTTTGTGAACGATCCGCATCTCGTGATGCAGCCAGAACACCGCTTCCGCGATCTGGACCATAAGCATCATCTTGTCCAGCGCCATCGCGCGCTGGAGTCGCACGTCATCGAGCAACTTGTTGATCTTCATAGAAGATCGTTCCGACGACCCCGTGCTTGATGCCACGAATTCCTGACAGCGCGTGTCAAAGTAGTGCAAACGCGCTTCCGCTACCTGATCGAGCCGTGTCTCCTCCAGTTCCATCACAACAGCGGGCCGATCGACGAAATTGATGATCGTTCCTTCTTGAACATAGGGGCCCTCCCGACAACAATTTTTCGTCGGTGGACTGGTCAGCCGTTTGTACTGCATCTCGATGTCTGCGGCTGACACTTCATAGCCACATCGTGAATCTGGACATGCAAGAGAGGGGCTTTCTTTTTTGTTGAGATCGCGACGCTCCAACGGATGACGACCACACTGCGGACAAAGGGGGTGGTACACCTGTCCACACCCGCACATGATCAGTGGCTCCATCTGGATGACATCAAGGATTCGGACGATGTTCGCCGTCGAAGCGATCGAAAGTTCTTTGAGGAGATCGATCTCCTGTTCAAGCAGATGTTGGTCTGAATAGCGACCGGTGTTGTGCAAGATCTTGATCGCTACCGGGCGGATGTTCTGCCCATCACTGTTCTGCCAAGCTTTGTAGACCTTCGCGAATCGCCCCTCACCGAGCAGATGCGGCACCCTCGGCTGTCCCTCCTTCTCTGAAAGGGGGAGGAATTTGTAGATGATATCGGACCTCATCCGCACGGTGTTCGATGCGACCTGCGGGCCGGTACCGCGAGCCAGGCGCTGTGCAACCTCGGCCACCGACGCTGGAACGGGGCGCAACACGGTCGGTTGATCTGCTCGCAAAGGGTCCGGGGGATCAGCCATGCGCATCCTTCCTTTTCACGTTTCCTTGATTGCTACGCAGACAAGATGAGATTCGCTGTTTTTCTCGCCGACTCGATGGAGTAAAAGCAAGCGGTTTGCGGTCTGTGGCGCTTCCACATCCAGATCAAAGGGAGACACCTCTGCATGGAGCCGATCTGTCCAAGAAACAGAGCGCGTTCTGCTGGTCAACGTGAACCCATAATGAGGGCCCCTATGGTGTCCGATAAACAACGGAACCCCTGAAACCTCCGCAGGAAGCGCATAGCTGCTGCGCGCTGCTGCGCTCGTCAGTTCCGAGTAAAAGCGAACCGTATTCCCTACTGCCTTGGCCACCCGAAGTTCGAGACGGTGGTTCGTTACAGACAACATCAATGGATGATTCGTGACGGGTGTCAGACCGGACAAATCAAACGGCAGGGAAATCAGTTCGTGTGCCTCGCTTGAAACAAACGACAGAAACTCAATGTGCAGGCCCCCATGTGTTCCGAAAGAGAGCATCTGCGTCGCGTTGCCCTCCGGCATCCGCAGAATCTTCCAACTCGCATTCGCCGCGATGGGCCCGACCGGGGCCGTTTTTGCCTCGTCCAGCTCGGGACGCCGAGGAACGGCCTGTTGCGACGTGAAACGCGCCGTGGCCTTTGTGTCCCAGCGCTCCCATTGCTCCGCGAGCTGAACCATCGTCGGTCGCGCCTCTGGTTCTTTGCTGAGTGTTCTGGCCAGCAGCGTTTCCATTTCCGTGGAAATTCCCGGCACAAGACTTCGCAACGGCGGCGGCTCCTCCGAAAGGTGCATGCTGAGCAGCGCGAGTTCATTGCCCTTTGAAACAAACGGCGGTGTCCCAGCCAGCACATGGTAGAGCATCGCCCCCAGCGAATAGACATCGCTCGGTCCACTCACTCTGCTCGGCGTTGAGATTTGCTCCGGCGACATGTAGGCCAGTGTTCCCATGATCTGCCCCGTTCGTGTCTGAACCGCTGAGTTCGCCAGCTTCGCAATCCCAAAATCCAACACTTTGATCCGCTCTCCCCCCGGCCCCGCCGGGTCCGGCACCACCATCAAATTCGCGGGCTTTAGATC
>DAOLIT010000062.1:0-29221 GCA_035328405.1 Pseudomonadota bacterium
GACCTCAAGCCCGAGAATGTGTTTTTGTTGGAGCAGGATGGGAAGAAGGACAACGTAAAGATTGTGGATTTTGGGATTGCGAAGGCGACAAATGATGCGCCGATGGTGCGGAGTCGCAATTCACAAGAGAATTTGCAACAGGTCACAGACCAACGGATTTCTTCGCAAACCATGCCGGGGACATTGATGGGAACCCCGGCCTATTTGGCACCCGAGATGGCGCTGGGCCACGAGGTGGATTTCCGGGTCGATCAATACTCGTTGGGGGTCATTCTGTTTGAGATGGCCACGGGGCAGCTCCCGTTTGATGCGACGACGATCGGACAAATGCTCCAGCATCACATTTCGACGCGACCACCGGCGCTCAGCAAGAAGGCCACGGGAAGCAGTCCGTCGCTCGACGCGATTGTGGGTCGGCTGCTGGCCAAAACACCGGCTGAGCGATTTCCGACGATGCGCGCGGTTGCTGATGCGCTGGAAAAGGAAATCGAGCTCAGGCTGCTGGCGCGAGGAGATTCGTCGCTGCCCGCGCATATTGCCGAGGCGCTCAACCGGACGCAGCAAGGGACACACATTCGGGTCGCGGGGAAGAAGGTTCCGGTGTGGGTGCTCTTGCCACTTTTGCTGGTTTTTCTCGTCGGTGGCGGGGCCCTCAGCCTGTTGATGTGGCGTCAGCGTTCGGAGCCCCCTGCATTGACCAGGGAGGAGCTGGCGGAGCTGAGGGGGAAGGCTCTGAACGTGGTGTTGACCCATGCGAAAGGGGACAATCCGACGTTGCGAGCCTCGTCGGCAAATGCGATAGGACTGACACGGGAAGCGAGTTTGCGTCCCGCGCTAGAGACCCTGCTCAAAGATGCGGAACCGGCTGTTCAAATCCACGCGGCGCTGGCACTTGGGACCCTGGGCGAACGGCAAGCAATCGGGGCTCTGAAAGCGGCGCTTGCGGGTCCACCGACGGTGCGACTGGCAGCAGCGACAGCCTTGGCTCGATTTTCAGACGACGAAGGTCATGGGATTTTGGTCGGGGCGCTGAAATCAAAGGAGCCGCTGCTCGCGAAACAAGCGGCGCTGTATTTGTGCGATTTGGGCGATGAGACGGCGCGTGAGACGCTGTCGGCTTTGCACAATCGGGGCGCGATCAAACATGAAGAGGACTTTGCTGCGCTCGGTTGTTTGGTTCGCTTGGGCGACGAGGCGGCGAGAGTCGAATTGCAGGCGAAAAAAGAGGCCTCACCAGACCGACGACAGAAACTCGAGGCGATGTTTTGGTTGTCCACGCTGGGGGACGAACCAACCAGAACGGAACTGCGAAAACTGGCGGAAAAACGCAACCCTGAACAACTTTTGACGGCGCATCGACTGGCGGGGCCCGACGAGCCGCAGCTTGTCTCGGTGTTTCGACCGGTGTTGGTCAATGAGTTTGGCATTCCCGTCGCTCGACAACTTGCGGCGGAAGGATTTGGAAAAAGCGGAGACGTGCCGCATGTGCGAGAGTTGGGCCCGTTGCTCGACGAGAAAACGGTGGCCGAGGTGCGGCAAGAGGCAGCGACGGCAATTCTTCGTTTGGCGAGCGGCGATCCGGGACTGCTCACGACGGCGAGCCTGAGTTGGGCACGCGCCGGGGTTCATTCGAGTTCGACGAAACAACGTCTGCTTGCGCTGCAAATCCTTGGTGATTTGCCGTCGAGTGAAGCCGTCCCGATGTTGGCGATAGCCCTGATAGATTCTTCGACGGAAATTCGACAAGCCGCAGCGACTTCGCTCGGGCACCGAAACGAACGCACGGCGATGACACTCCTTTTGGAAAGTGCGTCGGATCGCGATGAAAAGGTCCGTGCCGCGTCGCTGCGTGCGCTGATGGAATTGGCCGAGCGTTTGTCGAAACGCGACTCCGCAGGCCTTTTGCAGGCCGGGGAAGGCGTGTTGAAGGAACTCACCGAACGGGGTACGCCGCTGGAAAAGGCGTTGGCAGCAGCGGTGTTGTTGCGACTCGGGGACAAGAAGCAGATCGCAATCTTGAAGGCGTTGCGGACAGAGCGGAACCCGGACGTTCGACACCTTTTGCTTGATGCGCTGTCGAACGATTCGGATTTTGTGGTTCTGTTTTTGGCCGATCCGGTGGATTCCGTTCGGCAACATGCGGCGCAGATTTTGGGAACGGCGATGGACAAGCGCGCGATTCCGGTCTTGCAAGCGTTTCTGGCGGCGGGCGGAGTCGATGGTCTGTGGGCTGCGGGAGTGCTCCGCAAGTTGGGTGTGAAAGAGGCGCTGCCGGCGGATGTTGCGCGGTTGCTCCACTCCCATTCCATCGAGGAACGTATCGCAGCAGTGCAGGTACTGAAGGATGCGGACCTACCTTTCGCACTTCCGCTTCTGCATATAGCGGCTCAGGACTCCGCACCCGCAGTCCGTCGCGCCGTCGCTGAGGTCGCCTCGAAACTTCCCAAAGGTCCACATGGTTTGGCCGGCATTCCCCTTCTGCGACAACTTTCCGTTGATCCTGACCCGACGGTGTGGACGCTCGCGCGATCGATGTTGGCCCGGCTTAGGACACCTCCTGATGCGCCGATCGTGGAGCCCACGTTGCCCCCTCGGCGGTTGGCGTTTACACAGGACGCGCAGAAAACCGGCCCAGGTGAGGCAGAAACGCACACCAATACTCCGATGGGAAGGCTTGTACTGAGCGCACCGGAGTCCGTGTACTTCCAAGTGGGCAAACGAACCTGGCAACAGACTCCGGCAACGATCGATTTGCCAGTTGGCAAACACACGGTGTTCACGCTTTCCGATGAGAAAGAGGTCGCGATCTCGTCGGACGGGGAACCCCTGAAACTCGAATTGGCCCTTTCCCCTGCGGAAAAGTTCCTTCGCGTGGGTCTGGCTGCGGCCAAAAACGGCGACGGAAAGAAGGCGATCAGCAACTTGGATCGGGCGCGAGCACTTTGTCAAAAGGACAAGAAGCACAGCCACGAATCCCCCTGTCATTCCATTGCATTTGATGCTTTGTACTCCCAAGGCCGCATGCACGAAAATGCAAAGGACTTGCATTTGGCGATGGAGGCCTATCAAAAGGCCCTCGACCAAGGGGAGAAAGTGAAAGGTCGATCGGATCTCAAGAACCAACTCACAGAGACCATGGGAAGGTACAGGGGGCGAGTCGGACAAGTGATCGTCAAATCGCTGGTCAATGGACGCTGCAAGAACCAAGTGTTCTGGATGGTTCCAGGAAAACACCAGGTCCGCGACGGACTCGGGAAGAGTGTGTGGGTCGATCTGCGGGGGGGTGATCAACGAGAGGTCGGTAGTTGCGACGGTGACAAATAGCCATGAAAGGTCCGCGCTGGGGAAACTGGTTTGCCGTTCTCTTGCTGTGCGCGGGTTTTGTGGTTCCGCGACCCGCGTCTTGTCGGTCCAAAAGTTCGACAGGGGTGCCCAAACGGACAAGGCAGGATCAGGAGACGGCTGCGCGGCTCCAGAAGGAGGCTGAAAAAGCGATTGCCGAGCAAAACCTCGTCGAAGCGCAGCGGATTCTGACCGAGGCGTATGTCAGTTTTCCGACGCCGCAAATCCTGTTTCAGCTTGGGATTGTCGCGGCAAAGGAAGGTCGTCTTCTGGACGCGCATGACTTGATTCGCCGATACGAGTCCGACCCGGCGAGTGTCCTCGACGCGGCGACGAAGGCGGACATCGCCAAACTTCTGGCCAGACAGAGACCTCCAAGCGGAAAAGTGCTCGTGCTGGGCGACGACGGCGCGATTGTGCGTGTCGATGGCCGCGTCGTGGGTTCGCTCCCGCTGGTGCAGCCCTTGCTCGTTTCGCCGGGCGATTCCCACACGATCGCGCTGGATTTTCCCGAGCAGCAAATTCCCGCGCAAGTCAAAGTGTCCGCCGGTCGCTTTGCTGAAGTCCGAATCAATCGGGCGACGAGAACCGTGCTTCTGACCGTGCTCCCTGCGTTTGTGGTTCTGAGTGATTTTCGGGATGTGCCACAAGCGCAAATGAAAAAACTCGACGAGGCCATTGAAGCCGGCGTTCAAGGAGAGAAAAAATCCGTTCTGCGTCGAGAAATGGCGCTGCTTCAAGCGCCCGAGGTTGCCCAATGCCTAGATCGCGTTGATTGTCAAGCGACGCTCGCCGAAAAAAACGAAGTGGATGGATTGATCCGTCTTTCCGTCGAGAATACGTCCGCGCGGACCGGTGGTGCGCCGTCGTTCAAATTGACACTCGAGCTTCTGGACCCGACCGTCGGTGCGATTGCGAGTCAAGCGAGCCGCGAGCTGCCGCCCGAGCGTGCGCCGACGGCAATGATTGAGATGCTCTCGCAAATCATCGGGGATGCGTCCCAGCGGCGACGCGGCACGCTTGATCTGCATTCGAGTCCCGAGGGTTCGGAGGTGTACGCAGGTGAACGCCTTCTGGGCATAACCCCGCTGCAACGCGCGACTTGGGTAGGCCGATATGAACTCTCTTTTCGCAAACCGGGTTTTGCCAAGGAAGTCGCACAAGCCGAGGTGTTCGACGGAAAATCGACGGATATCATGGTCACGCTCAAACCCGGTGTCACGATGCCACCACCGCCGCCGCCGTCGAGATTTGCGTTGGAATTTACGCCGCACACGTTTCGCCCACCCCGTCCGTTTTGGCGTTGGCTGGTAGGCGGAGCAGCGGTCGCCTCGGGTCTCGTGCTGGTCGGCGTGGGCGGAAGTGGTTTGAATACCGGAGGTTGCACGATCGACAGCCCGTGTTCAACAGGTGACAACATAAAAACATATAAAGATAGCAAAGGGCCTGGTGCGATACTGCTAAGTATTGGTGTAGGTGTTGTCCTGGGCGGTGCTGCTGTCATTGCGCTTCCAGAACAAAAACAGCAACACGACAAGTATCTTCTCTTGTTCAAACCATAGCAGCCGAGTGGCTGTTGTATAAACCTAACTTGTTGGGGGTCTATTATGTCACAATCACTCCGTTTCTCATCATTGGCTCTTTTCGCTCTGTCCACCGGATGCTCTGACCTATGGACTACATATCAAATAGAAGAGAACGTCCCTCCTGCGGAAGACATGGCATCTGTCGAAACATGCAAAACTCCCGGCAAGGCATTTCTCAGAGAAGGCTCTGTTTATACTGCATGTTGTGAAAGCTCGCAGAACGATGGTACCGATGCAAGCCATATTCAAGCGACATTTTCGGAAGCACTTGGCCCAAATGGACCTGCATCGCCAACCATCAAATTTTCGTGTACAAACAAAGACATCTATTTCTCCAGAGCTCATTCAGAAAATACTGCCATTGCCCCTATCACGAAGAATACGACCGTTGAAGGAGGTAGAAACGTATTCATAGGCGGCGGCTCTTTCCGTTTCTTTCGCGTGCTAGGCGATACGACGAATCCAGCGAGCAATGGTTCACTTTATCTACAAGACCTTGTTCTCCAGTATGGTGTTGCGAAGGATTACCCGGAGAAGTTCCCACATGGGTTCGATCCGGCGACGAATCCACCGACGCGAGACAAGTTTGGATTGGGTGGCGCTATTTTGGCATCAGGCGAGGTCAAACTCGAACGTGTTGGAATACGAGATAGCAAGGCAGAAGGTGCAGAAGGTGCCTGTGGTGGTGCCATTTTCATTTCTGGGGCGAAATTGACACTCATAAATACTATCTTGTATCAAAACAAAACTCGGCTGACTCAAACTTTCACAGGATACAACAGTTGTCACCTCTCTGGTGCTGCTATCAAGTCTGTAAACAGCGGTCTCGATATTTCCTATTCGAGTATTGTCAGAAATGACAATCTTGGCGAAACATCCACAAAACGAGGAATCATAGATATTATTGCAACAAATCAAAGCACAGCGCAAGTCGCTGTTTCGATCACAAATAGCCTTCTAATTAATTATCAAATATCACTACTTCCATCAAATATATCTGCAACACTGAATTGCTCAAATGGCAGACAAATAACTTGGGCATATAGTCAAACAGCAACGTCTACTGTCTTGGATAAGATATGGAATGGGCCTCATGGAGGTAGTTGCAATCCAAGCTACACAATTGGACCAAACCCTGCCAAAGCCACACTCGCCACAGCCATCGCAAACCCGTTTTCTGGCCCTAGTCCTGCGTTTATCACATTGAATGCGGACACCGACAAAACCATCTTTGATATGCTTCAATGGAAAGCGGATAACTCGTTTGATTACTATGGCGTAAAAAGAGACTCAGCCAGAGGAAATGCACTCCCAGGAGCTGTGTTTACAAAACAGCGATAAACTGTCCAAAGCCAGAATCTGGCACACCCAAAACTATCTAACCATTTCTCCCCTATTCCGGTTTTTTACCGCAGGGTTTTTTGGTTAGTTCTAGGGCTTTTTGGTTTTGGGCGTCTACGTCCAAGACCATTTGGATTTGTTGTTTGGCATCTGGACAGCGTCCGTTGAAATGGGCGCTTGTTGCTTTTTCCAAATGATCTTCAACAAAGCTGGGCAGGATTCGATCGTATTCTGTCTTTGCCAAACCGCGATAATAGGAATTTTGAGGCATATCGCGATAAGCGGCCATGGCGCTGTCGTGATCGTTGCTCGCAGCACCGACGAACTTTTGGTAGTGCTGCTTGGCTTGTTGTTCACTTTTGGCCTGCTCGAGCTTGAGCCGAGCCTGATCGCGCGTCCCGTCGCTGAGTTTCGGAATGGCCAGAATTTCC
Source organism: Pseudomonadota bacterium (assembly GCA_035328405.1). Lineage (GTDB taxonomy): Bacteria > Myxococcota_A > Polyangia > Palsa-1104 > JAEUJZ01 > JAEUKA01. Next base: position 6,701 of record DAOLIT010000062.1, read on the forward strand.
TGCGCTTTTTTCTCGGCCTGGTCCCAGAGTTGTGAGGCGAGTGCGGCCTCGACCTCCTTGGAAATCTCAGCGGCTTTCTGTTCGGGGTTTTTCCCACAAGCAGAAACAAGGAAGAACGAGGAGACAAAGACCGACAGAAGGACTCGGTTCCGGGACAGCATGGCACCTCCGCAAAGACTGCGCATACTGTGACATTTTCCTCCCGAACGACTGTGCGTCTCAAGATGCTTTTCGGACAAAAAGCGGCGTCTGGCACAATGCCGCGTATGTCCGCTCGAGAGGTCGTTTTTCTAGGCACCGGCAGTCAGGTCCCGACGCGCCATCGCAACCACAATGGTCTGTTTCTGCGATGGGATGCGCTCGGACTGCTCATCGATCCGGGCGAGGGCACGCAACGACAACTGCTGCACGCCGGTATCGCAGCGACGCAGATCACCCACATTTTGATCACACATTTCCACGGTGATCACTGTTTGGGGCTGGCGGCGATCGCGCAGCGTATTTCGCTCGACAACGTGCAACATCCCGTCGAGGTGTTTTTTCCCGAAAGCGGACAGGTGTTTTTCGAGCGGCTCATTGGTTCGTCGATTTACAAGCCGCAAGCCCAGCTTGTGCCAAGGCCACTGCCGGTTGCACCGTATGCGGGCGGCGAGACGACGACGGACGAGCTTTTGTGTTGCGAACTTCCCGAGGCGCACGCTCGGTTGTTTGCGCGTCCGCTTCATCACCGGGTGGATTGCGTGGGCTATCGACTGGTCGAGGCGGATGGCGTCCGCATGCTGCCCAAGGAACTTGCGGATCGGCAGGTGAAAGGGCCGAACATCAAGCGACTTCAGCGGGAAGGACAACTTGTTCTCGACGGAAAAATCGTGCGACTCGAGGACGTGAGCGTGCCCCGTCCGGGGCAGAAGTTCGCGATGGTGCAGGACACACGGTTCTGTCAAAACGCGGTCTTGCTGGCAAAAGACGCGGATCTTTTGGTGAGCGAGGCGACATTCACGAGCAAACACGCCGCCGAGGCGCAATCGCACGCTCACATGACCGCAGGACAGGCTGGACAGGTTGCGGCTCAGGCGGGGGCTCGCCGATTGGTGCTGACGCACTTTTCCCAGCGGTATGTCTCGACCGATGTTCACATCGAGGAAGCGAAGGCTTTTTTCCCCGACGTGATCGCTGCTGAGGATTTGCAGTGTGTGGCCGTTCCGCCCCGCAAAACTGCGACCGATCCGGGACAGAGCCAAACAGCAGGATGAGGGAGAACGGTTTTCGACGGAGAAAAGCGGTTACGGCTTCCGATTGAAATACGCGGCGGACGCATCCAGGCCGCGCTCAACTTCCCCTGCGGCGAACTTTTCGACCTGCCCGCCGATTCCGAAAATCTTGATCTCGATTTCCCAATCCATCACGCGGCGGCACGCGGAATCCGAAAGGGGAACCGCACGCAACGAATAGGACATCTTGAATTTGTCGCGAAGGACGTTGGGAACCATCGTTGCGGTCAGCGTGTCCGAGCCCTTTTTGTGCGAAAGACTCTCTTCATAACTAAATCCGCCACCGACGAGTTTTTTGATGAAACCTGGCATGTTGTCCGCCGGGGCCAGGCGATTTTTCATGGTCCACAGATCGCCGGATGTATCGACGGAAAGGGTTTCAAATTGTTGGACTTTCAACGCCTCGGTATTCATCCGTTTCAGAAAATCTCGATCAAAGGAGAGTTCGAGAAAACGACTGGCCGGAAGTTCGATGCGGTGTTCTTTGGTGAAGCGCATGGACACAAATCCCTTCGTGAGTTTTGAGCCCCCAATCTATCACCTTCCTACTTTTTCGCGTCGGATTTGCCGTAGTCACAAACTCCTTCGGGAAAGATCGCGCGCAATTTTTGGATTTCTGCCAGCGTCGGCTTCCAACTTCCGTAAGTTCCGTCTTGCAGAGCCGCATCCACACTTTTTAGAACACACTTGACGACGCCTCCTTCGATGGGAGCACCGGCCACCATGCGAGACGTGGTGTACATGGGAAATCGTTTTGTACAAACGCCTTGCGGTTTTTCATCCAGCACGCCATCCCACACCGTGTCTCCTTTTGCAATTGGGACTCCGCTTGCGTCAAAACAACTGTCTACCGCGCGCTCTGGACGCACATCAGCGACGGGCCGTGTAGGATTTTTTCGCAGATTGGCCATCCATTCATCGATGACTTCGAGCGCAAAGGGAACCTGATCAAAGTCATTCCCAGATGCGATGGGGGTCTCTGTGAACCAGATCACTTGGTGATCAGAATGACCCATTTTGGCGCGAATCCGTTTGCGCACTGCAAACGACTGATGAACATTGTGCATGTCCAACCGGTGTTCCAGATACGGATGCCAATCAATGGTCGGAATGTCTGTCTTTCCAGAGAACACGAGACCCGATTTTGCAAGCGCGGCCATCGCATCCAAATTGCCATGTGTCCGACGAGCAGGGACATTAGGTGTCACAGCATCCCAGCGATTCATGTTGCGACTTCCCCACGGATCAAAGTAGTTCGGATCGGCCACCACTTTTGCCACTTCGGAAGCCCCCGTTCCATTGTAGGGGAAGCCTTCCTCGACCATCTCGCTGAGTTCCTTCCAACCCCCGATCTTGAAGTTGAGATCCAGAAATTCAGCAGGGGTGATGTTTCCCTTTTTCAGCGCACCCAAACCATACTGTACGCCCACGTTGTCCCAGGTTGATCGGGGATAGCCATCCGCACCGACGCCATAAACATTTCGTACGTCGTCGAAATGTCCAAAATGAACGGGCCCGAATGCAGCCAAGTTCATTCTGCCGGCGGCTTTTTGTGTGATTCCGTCAGCGTCAAATTTGGGATTCATGGCACCTGCAGTAAGACCCATCCACGCCTTGCGGCATTCCGTCGAACCTTTGGCCATGTTCACATTGGGCAGCAAGGGTTGAAGGGGAAGGAAGGGGTTTGGAACAGACTCCTCTGCATTGAGACCGACGAGCCAGGTTCGGTTTTTGATGCTTGTCGTCCACTTCGGATTCTTCCGATCAGTGACATCCATATAGTATTCGAGGAGTTCACAGTCCCCAATATGCGGAATCTGTGAAACCATGTCTGGATAAGGTTGTTGCGCGATGGCCGCATCGATCAAACCAGGGTGATTTTGGGGATAGACATACTGCTGAATCGCACCACCTGATGCACCCAAACCAACCGTGTAGAGGGGAACCCCGTAACGCTTGACAAATCCCTCCTTTGTCATGAGTGCGGTTTCTCCTCCCAAAATCAGATCATAGTGTTCTCCGGTGCGATTTCCCGTCGAGTATGCGATCGCATATCCTTTCCCGATCGCATGGGGGAGTCCTGCTCGCATGTCAGGTGTGCCTTGGGTATGTCCGAAACCAACACCTCCCTGAAAGTGATAAATCAGGCGTTTGTTCCACAGACTCAGGTCCGGTTTCTGTGGATTTTCACCAAACGGAGCGAGCATCACGTACTGATAGATGAACCGGTTGATGGTCCCGCGTTCAAAACGCACGATGAAGTCTACTTCCGGCCCATCTAGGAGTCTGGTTTTGGCGATATCTGAGGGTCTGCTTCCGTCGGTGGGAAGTGGCTTGTAGTCCTTGTGGCTGAACTTGCCAACGGGCATGTAGTAATACTGGACATAGCTCTCGAACGAGCAATTCCGGCTGTATCCTACGGCATTCCCACTCTTGTCTTTGACCGCAAAGTACTTGGTGTCAGTGGTGTCTGGGATGGGCTCCTTTCCAAGCTCTGTGACGACCGAACAGACAAAGGGTTCTTGTTTCGGACCCGCGAACATGGGACCCGTGATGGGATGATTGACAAGAGGTTGTTTGGCGATGACACCCAAATCGCGATGATGGACTTCCAGTTCGTTCTGACCGACGACAAGGCCGGTCAATACACCTTCAATGTGTGTGTCTGTTTGCTCGGTCCTGGCAAGCTTTGCTTCGGTTCCATTGAGCCAAAAAGACAAGGCGGTCTGCTCTGCTCGTTTGACTGCAAGGGAAATGCGAACATCGCCACCTGACACATACTGCGGAGAGCTGGAAAGCACTTTGAGCGGATACGCGAGGGGCGGCTTGTCAGGTGGAAGAGGAGGCATTTCCTCCGTCTTCCAATCGTCCAAGCCTGTGCAGCTTGCAAGCCATCCGAACGCGAAGAGGAAACCCCTTTTGCAATCCAACATGTTTTTGTGTCTCCCGTGAAGTTGCGCGAACGTATCAAAAACGCGGACGGAAAACACAAGGTGAATCAGGTTCCCACGTTGGGCAACGGGTCCCCACCGTTAGGGCGCTTGGTAGCTCCATACAAAGGTCTTGGTCTCGCCTTCGGAATAGGGAGGGAATCGCATGGATTGGATGTGATTCTTGACGCACTGCGCGGTCTGGGTGCTTTCGACGGGGCCCATCACTTGGGTGCGGACGACGGAACCAGAGGGCGCAACGACGATCGAAAGGGTGAGGTTTTTGCCGCTCCCATCTTTGGGACAGGACACCCACTTGGGCTCGGCGTGGAGCATGTGTTTGCGGAGAATTTCGCGGGAAAGCTGCGAGACGGGCGAAAGATCGAGCGGCGCAAGCTTGGGTGCTTTGGCGGCAACGGGGGAGGGAAGCGCAGGCTTGACGGTGGGTTGTCCGTTGTTGCGCAAAACGCTGGGCTTTGACGTTGTGGTTGGGACCGCCAAGACAGGTGCGGGGTTGGCAGGCCGGGCGGGAACAGCGGGAACAGCGGGAACGATGGGAACGACGGGCGCAGTTGGCGAGGACGCCTCGACGATGACAGGGACAGGCGCGGGGTTGGCTGGGCGAACGGAGATAGCGAGCTCTTTGGGGGCAGGTGGTTTTCCCACATCGTGTGTGGATGTCGGCTTGGTGGGATAGAGCCACGCGGCAGTGAAAATGGCGATAGCGACGACGGAAAGGCCGCCGATCGCGAGGGGAAGCAGGTTTTTCCTTGGCGGCAGGGCGTGGGAACCAGAGGCTGCGGGGTTTCCGGTCGTCCGCAAAAGCGGCATCGCAGATTGGCTGACGCCGCGCAGGGGCAGAAGGGCGGAATTGCTGGCGCTGCGCATCGGCAGAAGGGCGGGATTGCTCACGCTGCGCATCGGCAGAAGGGCGGGATTGCTCACGCTGCGCGCGACGGCGGGCGGTTGGGTTTGGGTGAGAACCTCCAGGGAGGACGAGGAAGTCTGCGCGGGCTCTTGGGCCTGACGCAGCGCGCGTTCCACATCGTCGGGGGAAAGTTCTTGCATCGGCCCGGTTTTTTGCGCAACCGTGCCCAGACCAGGCAGCGTTCTGCGCAAATTCGCCAGTGCTTCAGGAGAAACAGGATCAGGATCTTTGCTCATCGTGGCCCGCGCCCAACCCGCCACTTGCTGGTTCGGCGATTTTCATTATGCCACGCAGCTTCGAGCAAAACAGTTTTCCGAGTTTTGTCCTCGTCGAGAAAAACACGAGGTAGCGGCAAAAAACAAGGCGGGTTTGGGAACGCGGCGAGTGCGACCGACATAGCCAGCCCCACCGCATGTGTGAAAACTAGCTGCGCTTGCGTTCGGTCTCGAAGGGATTGGCGCGATCGGCGGGGTAGTCGCGACGGTCTTTGCCGGTGTAGATCTGGCGCGGCCTGGCGATTTTTTGCTCGCTGTCGTCGAGCATCTCGCACCACTGCGCGAGCCAACCGGACGTGCGCGGAATGGCAAAGAGCACGGGGAACATATCAACCGGGAAGCCCATCGCCTGGTAAATGAGACCGGAGTAGAAATCGACGTTGGGATACAGCTTGCGCTTGACGAAGTAATCGTCTTGCAGCGCGATGCGCTCGAGTTCGAGTGCAATGTCGAGGAGCGGATTGCGGCCCGTCACATCGAACACTTGCTCGGCGAGGCGTTTGATGACCTTGGCGCGCGGGTCGTAGTTTTTGTAGACGCGGTGGCCAAAACCCATCAGTTTCTTTTCGCCTTTGCCTTCTTTCACTTCTTTGATGAACGCGGGCACGTTCGCGAGGCTGCCGATTTCCGAGAGCATGCGCAAAACGGCTTCGTTGGCCCCACCGTGAAGCGGCCCGTAGAGTGCCGCCGAGGCTGCGGCAACGGCGGAATACGGATCAACCTGCGAGCTGCCCGTCGCACGCATGACCGAGGTCGAGCAATTTTGCTCGTGATCGGCGTGCAGAATGAACAGCACGTCGAGGGCACGCTCCAAAATGGGGTTTGGTTTGTACCGGGTTTCGCTCATCCGCTTCATCATCGCGAGGAAGTTGCCAGCGAACGTGAGCTGATTGTCGGGATAGACGAACGGGAAACCCTGGCTGTGACGGAAAGACCACGCGGCAATCGTCGGCACCTTGGCCAACAGTCGCACGACATTGAGCATGCGAATTTCTTTGTTGTAGACCTGTTTGGCCTCGGGATAAAACGTCGAGAGTGCGCCGATGGTAGCAAGAAACATGCCCATCGGGTGCGCGTCGTAGCGGAAACCTTCGATGACGGTTTTGACGTTTTCGTGAACGAAAGTGTGCGTCGTGATTTGGTCGATCCACTTGGAAAGCTGTTGGTCATTCGGCAGCTCGCCGTGGAACAAAAGATAGGCCACTTCCAAATAGCTGGAGGTCTCGGCAAGCTGCTCGATGGGATAGCCGCGATAGCGAAGAATGCCATTGTCGCCGTCGATGAGGGTGATGGACGAGCGACACGACGCCGTGTTGAGGTAGGCCGGGTCGTAGCCCATGAGCCCGAAGTCCGTGGTGTCGGTTTTGATTTGACGGAGGTCCACAGTTCGGATCGTGCCGTCTGTGATGGGAAGTTCGTAGGTTTTGCCGGTTCGATTGTCTGTGATGGTCAACGTGTTCTTCGACATGTTCCCTCTGGAAGCCAACAAGGGCAGAAAATGGACTTTATTGCGGCGCAATCGGCACGGACTTTCGCCCCCGCCTTGCCTGCCAGGCCAAAAACGCAGGCGCGCAGTCTATCTGTTTCGGCCTGCGCTCGTCACTATCTTGCTCGATTTTTCGTGTTCAATACACCGTCTTTTCTCGCTTAGTAAACAGGCATTTGCCAGACGAATCGACGGCCAAGCGGGCCAACGATTGGGCGGGCCGGTTTTTATACCGTTTGAAAACCCAAAGGCTTGCGAAACGAGGTGTCTTTGGTGGATGTTTGCCGACCCATGTCGAGCCCTGAAACCACTTCACCCGACCCATCGAAAGCCGAGCACCCATCGGACAGCCTGTTTTCTCGCTTGTCGTCGGTGTTGACGTTTGGATCTGCGCCGTTTGGGCGACTGCGAGCGTTTGGACTTCTGTTGGCGTTTTCTGCCGTTCTGCTGTTGCCGGGGCTGACGAGTTTTGGTCTGTGGGACCCACACGAGGTGCGTCTCATCGAAGGTGCCAGCGAGCCCATTTCGTGGTCGGAATGTTGGAAACCCGCAAATGCGATCAGGCCGCGCTTGCCGCTGCTGTTGCTGAAAGGAAGTTTGTCCGCGTTCGGCGTGGGTGAACTTGGGGCGCGGCTTCCGACGCTGCTTGTCGCGTTTGGAATGGTTCTAAGTTTGTTTTTCTTTTGGGACCGGCAAGGCAAAACTCGCGCGGGCTTTCTGTCGGGCGTGGTGCTGCTGACGATGCCGTCGCTGTATTTGGGGGCTCGGCAAGCCAATGCACAGCTTTTGCCCATGCTAGGTTCGTTGTGGGTGGCGATGGGTCTTTGGACGATGGCGTGGCCTCGGCGAGAGCGCGTTTTCAAAGACTCGTTGTTCGGTTTTTTGTTTTTGGTTCCGGGACTCGCGGTGTCCCAGCTCACGGCGGGAAGCGTGATGGGCGTGGCGGTTCCGGGGCTGGCGGTGGGTTTTGGGATAGCGTTTTCTTCTGGACCGCGAAAGGGGGAATTTTTGGCGGCGGTGTTTTCGGGGCTCGCGTTGGCCATGCCGGTTCGGTTGATGATGGTGTCCGCGCAAGTTCCTCCGTCGTGGTCGTTGCCTGTGGGCGTCGCGCTGATGGTGGTTTCGCTGGGTTGCGCGGCGTTTTTCAGGCGGCCTCTTTTTGTGGTGGGTACGTTGGTCGGAGTCGCGTTGCTGCGCGCTTTGCCGTCGAGCACGGGCGGATATTCGGCTTGGCTTTCGGGTGTTCCGCATTGGCCTGCGCATCGAGACATCCAGGCCGGCACGTTGCTGAAAACCTTGGGTTTTTCGCTGTTTCCGTGGATTGGGCTTGTGCCGGTTGCGTTCGTCGAAGCTTTCGCAGAGCCGACCCAGCCTGCACGCGAAACAAACGAACCCACGCCCGAAAACACAAACGCTGACGGGCCGGTTTTTCTGTTCCTGTTTGCGTGGCTGTGCCTCGCGTATTTTTTCCACACATTGAACGCAGGGCTCGTACAGGAAACCGCGTTTTGTGCGGTGCCAGCAGTGGCACTGCTCATCGGCGGATTTTTGGATCGCGTGCTCGACGGAAAACGACCCTCGATGGTGGCCGTCGCCGTCTCGGGCCTTTTCACGGTTTTTGTCGCACGGGATTTCTTTTTTGGCCCGGAATATGCGCTTTCGGCACAGCTCACCGAAGTGTTCAAGTGGCCGGCGGTGCAAACAGGCCAAGACCGGCTGATCAGTCAGGGCGGCCAACTGCTGAGCTCGCTGGGGATGGCGGTGGGCGTGCTATTCGGACTCGGTTTGCTCGCGGCGCACAAACGGTGGGTTTTCCTGCTTGTGCCGTCAGCAGCGACGGCGTTTGCGCTGTTTACGATGCACGGAATCGTTCCAGCGGTGACGCGGCATGTGTCTTATCGCGGGATTTACACGAAGTACGAAAAACTCGGCGGCGGCGAGCTTGGGCTTTTTGGGGTGCAAAAGTCGTCGGCGCGCGTGTACGGGCAAAAATCCGTCGAGATTTCGTCGCTGCCAGACCTTTTTGCCTTTTTGCACAATACGCCGGGAAAACGTGCGTTTGCAATCGTCGGGGCTTCGGAGATGGCGTCTCTGGACGTGCATTCGTTTCAAAACAACGTGCCGTATTACGTCGTGGACGACTCAAACAGCCAATTTGTATTGCTGTCGAACGTGCTGGGGCCTAATGAGAAAGATTTGAATCCGTTGCGGAGGCTGGTCTCGACGACGCCGCCGCAGCCCAAAACGGAGATGCACGTCGTTTTTGAAGATCGCATCGAGCTGATCGGCTTTGACCTTCCGCCAGAAGCGGCTCGCGGCAGCGAGTTTGTGGTTCGGCTGTATTACCGCGTGCTCAAGCCGGTCGGCGGAAACTACCGTGTCTTTTTGCACTTCGACGGGGCCAGTGGTCGGATAAACGGCGACCATATCCCACTTGGGGGCAAATATCCGACCCAACATTGGACGACCGGGCAATACATCACCGACGAATATCGAATGAGTACCTCGCGCCTAAACCACAGCGCCGGGTATTATCAGGTGTTCACAGGTTTCTGGCCGGGCGGGGACGGGGCGCGGCTCAAAGTAATGCAAGGCCCGCACGAGCCGGATCATCGGGTTCGCTTGTCGGCTGTGAGGGTCAAGTGATGGAGCTTAAATCGCTGCAAGAAGTCGATCTGAAGGAAGCGACGTTTCCGCTCAGTCGGTCGGCACCGTCGAATTTTTTGCCTGCACTGCGAACGCCTGCGTATTTGCGCGAGCTTCTGCAAGCGGGCGTGCTCGACGCGACACTGTCCAAAGTTGCGGTGGCGGGCGGTCATGTGGCGGGTTGCTGTTTGGTGTTGCGGACGCCGCTCGGAGGTTTCGTGTCGGGGCTGGGCGTGGCCCCGCTGGCGGCACAGCAGGGTGCGATGCGCATCCTCTTGGACGCGGTGATTGCAGAGGCGACGGCGGCAAACCTTGGCAGTTTGTCGATCGAAACCAACGAGGCGGACGCAGGACCGCAAGGTGTGTTTCAAACGGTGGGTTTTGTGCCGGTGGCGACGCGATTGCGCATGGCGCTTTTGCGGTCGCCAGATCGCAGTGTGCTTCCGTCGGAAACGGCGGATGACGATCCGGCGGCGGTTCGTGCGATCTCTGTGCCGGTTGAAGAGGCGCTTACGTTCCAAACTGCGCACGAGTGTCTAGCGCCGCCTTTGGGTCAACACCCCGATGTGCTGATCAAATTCAAAAAACGGCTTGTCGCAGCGGCGATTGTGCAGGGCGCGCAACCTCGGGCAACAGTCGTGGTGGAAACGGATCGGAAATTGGTCGTTTCGCTGTGCGGAGAACTCGATCCGTTGCGGCAAATCGCAGTGTTTGCGGCGGCGCGTCTGAAGGCCGCATTTGCGGATTCGCTGCTGCCGTCCGATCCGGCTTGCGAGGCTTTGGCTTTGGCCGGTTTTGACAAAATCGCGGTGCGGAGTGAGCTGCGCTTGATGCTGCCTTCCTCGCCTTCAAAATCGTAAGAAACCATGCGTCAGTCTGTCGGGTTTGTGCGAGTGCTGTGTCGCTTTTCGTTTTGTTTCGTTTTGCTTCTGCCCGTCGTGGCGTTTGCGGATTCGGAAACCGGAGAAGGCACCGAGGCAGACACGCCTCGGCGCGCAGTTGAACGCTTTTTGGGGCTGGTGGCCGCAGGTCGGTATTCCGAGGCTGCGGAGGACTTGGAACTGCCGCAAAACGAACTCGCGGGCAAAGAGCAGCTCACAAAACAGCTCGGCGCGGTCATCGATCGGCGGCTGTCGGCGGACCCGGAATGGCTCAGCCACGTTTCGGACGCGCCCGGCGGAGATTCCAAAGACGGTTTTGCGCCTGATCAGGAGGAAGTGGGGCGCATTCCGGGCACGCCGATGGCAGAACCGGTGCGGATGCGACGAGGCACGGACCACAGGTGGCGGTTTTCTCGAAAAACCGTGCTGCGCGTGCCGGGCTGGTATCGGCGTCTGGACGACATGTGGTTGCGCGAACATTTGCCTGAAGGACTGCTTCGCAAAGGCCCCAAGGGTTTTGTGTTGTGGGAATGGCTGGCGCTGCCCGTGATCTTGGCCGCGAGCGGAGTGCTGGCGTGGTTTGTGACGTGGTTGCTCGTGTTCTCGTTGCGATCGCTGTTGCGACGAGCGGGAACCCGTTGGTATGAACTTTTGCTCAACCGGTTGCGCCGCCCAATTCGGTTGGTGCTCGCGCTGGGTATTTGGGGCGGAACGATGCCGTATTTGCTGATCACGGGGCAAGCGGAGCGGATCGTTCATCACACGGCGCGGTTCGGTTTTCTGCTGGGTTTGTTTTTTTGCGTGTGGCGCTGCGTCGATGTGGCGGTGCAAATCGTCCGGGAATCTGAGTGGCTGAAATCGCATCCGTCGGCGCTCGGAGTGATTCCGCTCGGGTATCGGCTGGCGGAAGTCACGGTCGTGGCGATCGCGATCGTGACGACGCTGCAAGAACTGGGTTATCCGGTCACAAGTTTGGTTGCTGGTTTGGGAATCGGCGGTCTGGCGGTCGCGCTGGCGGCGCAAAAAACGGTCGAACATTTGTTTGGCGGCGTGATGTTGAGTGTGGACCAGCCGATGCGAGTCGGCGACTTGGTGCGCGTCGAAGATGTCACGGGCTACGTGGAACACATTGGGCTGCGCTCGACGGCGATTCGCACGCTCGACCGATCGCTCGTGACGTTTCCGAACGGGAAATTGGCGGATTTGAAAATCGAGTGTTTGCAGGCGCGCGACAACATGCGGCTCCATGTGGTTCTGGGTGTGACCTACAGCGCGACCGCAAGCCAGCTTGATACGCTGCGAGGTGCGCTGCGCGACTACCTTTGCCGACACCCAAAACTGTGGGCGGGCATGCCGCTGCGCGTGCATTTTGCGGGTTTTGGCGATTCCTCGCTGAACGTGGAAATCATGGCGTGGTGGCAAGAGGACGACTGGGATCGGTACCTGGAACTGCGGCATGAAGTGCTGTTGGAATTGATGCGCATCGTCGAGCAGCACGGCGCGCAGATTGCGTTTCCAACGCGAACAGTTCACCTGGTCGGCTCGCCCGTTTCCCCACCGTCGAGCCATTCGGGCCGCCTGGACATAGACCCAAGTGCAACGGCTACAGGGCGGTTCCCTGGCAAGCCTCGGTGATGTTTTTCAGGGCGACGGCAGCCAGCTTCCCGTTTTCTCCGATGCTCAAGCCTTCCATGCCCAACAACGTCGCTTTCAGGTCCAGCCCAAATGCAAAACCGTGCAAATGGCCGTTTTTTCCAAGCACGCGATGGCACGGCAAAACGAGTGCGACCGGATTGCTTCCGACGGCGCGCCCAACGGCCCGCGCTGCCGTGGGCCGTCCAACCGCGTGTGCGAGATCGCCATACGTTGTGGTCTGCCCTGGTCCGACCTTGGCCATCTCGGCCAGCACGCGCTTTTGAAACGGCGAGCTGCACAGCCGAAAATCGACCGGGATCGGCAAATCGACGGTTTGACGGGCAAGGTACCGTTGCAACGCGGACATCCACGAGGCCAGTGGTTCTTGTTCACATCGCCCAAACCCGTCGATGCCCACAAGCGACGCGAGCAGCGGTTCGAGCCGTCTTCGTTCAGCGTTCGACACCGACGAAAGCACCTGTTCCCACGATCCAAACGTCAAAAAGCAAAACCCGTGACGGCTCGACAGGCCGCAGACGGTGCCAAGTCGGCTCGGCATTTCAAAGGGCGTAAGGCCTGCGAGGTCGGCCTTTTGAAACGAGGTATATGTGGGCATGCCGCGAGCCTCGCGCGGGCTTTGGCAAAAGTCACGCAGAAATGCAAGCCTCGAACGACCCACAACCGCACGAGAAAAGCTGATAAAATGGGTTTCTCGCGAGTTCTTTGCGGGTCAAGCAGGTAGCGCCAAAGAGGGCAAAGAGGGTTTTGATGGGTAAGGACGCCATGATTCCAAGGGCCCAACGAACACAGGTGAACGCCGAATATGCATCGATTGACAAATACGTCAGCGAGTACGTGATGAATGTGTCGCGAACGGGCGCATTCATTCGCTCGAATGACCCGCTGCCGGTCGGAACGCGCGTGAACCTGCGGTTTTCGCTGTTGCTCGACGAAATCGAAATCGTCGAGGGCGTGGCCGAAGTGGTCCGCGTACAGGCGTCACCCAAAGGCATGGGAGTGGTGTTTCGCCGACTGAGCGAAGCCTCCTCCAAACTGCTGGAACGTCTTGAACCAAACGGGGCCACGCCTCGCTGAAGGGAACGGTCGTTGCAGAAAGAACTTCTGTTGATTCTTTCTGTCGTGTCCGTTTCAGGCTGCCAGGCGGGGCGCACCGCGCTTTCTGCGGCAGTCGTCTTTCTGACCGTCATCCTGGTGGGAATCTGGGTCACCAGGCGACGCAATCGCACCTCCTTAACGGGCATCACCGGGGCCGGCGGACCGGCGGCGGGCACGAGTCAAGCCGATTTGTCCGCACAAAACTTGGTCCCGACTTTGCGGCTGCCGCAACCCACCGAAAAACTGCCGCAGTTGCTGCTCGCCGTCGAAGATGCGCGTGCTCGCAAAGATCCGAGTGAGGAAAGCGATCTTCTGCTGGAACTTGCGCTGACGTATTCCGACGCTGGTGACTATCCGTGCGCACTTGACAATTTGGCGTCTTGCCTCGCGCTGGCCCCTCAGCACACCGACGAGAGTTTTTGTGGCCATGTCCATCTTGTGGAAGCGCGCATCCACCTTCGAGCCAAAAAATTCGATGCAGCGGAAAAGGCCTGTCAGAAAGCCGCATCCTTCGCGGACAAAACGCAAAATCCGTCGCTCAAACACCAAGCCCTCGATCGGTTGGGCGATGTTTGGACGTTGGCAAACCAACCGGAAAAAGCGATTGCCGCAGCGAAACTGCGGTTGGCCGATTCGGGAGACTCCGTTCCCGCTTGGTTGCGTCTGTCCGAGTTGCTGTTGTCGGCACGACGATTTGACGCCTGCGACGATTGTTTGGACAAAGCGCACGATGCGGCGGTGCGGGCAAGGCAAGATCTCGCGGAAAATCGAGTGCTTGCACAAAAAGCGCGTGTGGCCCTGGTGAGAGGTGAACCGCAGCGGGTGCTGGCGCTGCTGTCTGGAAAGGTAGAACGTGTGCTCACATGGAGTGAGCTGTTCGACAGTGCTCGGGTGCTGACCGTGTATGGAGCCGCGCAGCTCGAACTGCGGAAGTTTGATGCGGCCATCGAATCCTTTTTGCACCACCGACGCTTGCTGAGGCACCACAACGACGATCGGGTGCGTCTGCTGTCGCTTTTGGCGATTGCATACAAACAACGCGGCCAAAAAGTCGATGCCGAGGCGTGTTTTCGTGATTGCGAAAAGCTGTCGAACGCACTTGGCCCGGCCACTTTGACGACGCTGGTCATTCAATCCCTGGCGTGTCTTGTTTGCGAAAAAATCCAGGCCGCCACGTTCTTTGCGCAACTCGCGCTTGATTTGGCGCGCAGCGAGGCACGCCCGGACGGGGAAAGCTGGGCCCTTTGGGTGTTTTCGCGCGCCCAGCTTCGCCTGGGGCACGCAGACCGAGCGGTCGAAGGACTGCGCCACGCGCTCGCCATGCTGGTCTCGCCGAGAGATGTCCGGTTGGAATCGCTTCTGCACCAAGCGTTGGGTGATGCCTTGTCGGCACAAAACCTACACGAAGAAGCCCGCGCTTCTTTCGCCATCCGCGCCGCTTATCTAAAACGAATCGGCCTGCCCGATTGACGAGTTTCAGGGCACCCAGCCCGATTCACTGGTTGTCGCGGATGAGCGTCAGCATATCGCGCACGGCCTGGACCAAGCCAACGGATACACTGCGTGCGATGATTGCGTGACCAATGCTGACTTCCTCGATGCTCGGAACGCGCACGATGGGCCCAGCGTTTGGATAGTCCAGACCGTGCCCTGCGGCCACGTGCAGCCCCAAACGGTTTGCCTCATCCGCAGCACGAGCGATTCGCTCCATCTCAGCGGGGATCTGATCAGACAAGCTCGACTGGAGCGCCACCTCACAGTACCGTCCGGTGTTGATTTCAATGCGAGGCACGCGCAGCGCCGCAGCCGCCTTCACCTGAGCACTCTCGGGCCCGATAAACAAACTCACCGGGATGCGCGCTTCATGAAACGTCGCCACCGCCTCCTGAACCGCAGGCCGCGCTCTACCCAGCAAATCCAGCCCGCCCTCGGTGGTTCGCTCCTCGCGACGTTCCGGCACCAGCGTCACAATGTCGGGGCGAATCGCCAGCGCCTTGTCAATCATTTCCGGTGTCGCTGCCATTTCGAGGTTGAGCACACCTCGCACCGTTTTGCGCAGGATCTCCAAGTCACGGTCTTGAATGTGCCGCCGATCTTCTCGCAAATGCACCGTAATGCCCGCAGCGCCGGCCATTTCACAGAGGCTGGCAGCCCAAACCGGGTCTGGGTTGGTTGCGCCGCGCGCTTGCCGAAGCGTTGCGACGTGATCGACGTTGACGAGCAGTGCAACAGGCATACACGCGCTCACGTTAGAGGTCCTTGGAAGGCATGTCGGGTTGAGTGAACGCGCAAATCCCGAACAGGCACGGAAGTGGAATGCCAAACACGTCTTTGCACGCGACACCGCATTTGCCGCAGTTCTTGTTGTCGTTCAGAAGGTTCGCGCACGTTCCGTCACAACACGTTTGGCCAGCGGGGCAACTGACGCATTCACCTTCGCAAAGGCCGTTTTTGCAGGCTTTGCCCGGTTTGCATTCTTTGCCGCAGGTGCCGCAGTTTTTCGCGTCATTCTTCGGGTCCGAGCACACCGCGCCGCAGCAAACCTGATTGGTTTTGCACGCGATTCCCGCCGGACCGCATTTGCACTGGCCGCTTTCGCACACTTCGCCAGGTCGGCACGCCAAACCGCAGCCGCCGCAATGTTCCACGTCGCTCGTAATGTCGCGGCAGCCGGTCCCGCAACAGGCTTCAGTGGTCGAGCACGACGCGATCCGACCACCGCCTGTACACACGCAAGATCCGGCGTTGCATGCCTCGCGGGATCGGCAGTTTTTTCCGCAACCGCCGCAGTGTTCCGTGTTCGTCATCACGTCGATGCACGGCTCGCCGCCGCAGCAAATGGCTGACGGGTTGTCGCATTTGGTACTCGCACAAGCCCCAGACACCGCCAAGTCTGCTTTGTCTTGCGGGCTGCCGCCTCCTCCGGTTTGGCAAGCCGAAAACCACAGAAGGACACAACACCACACAAACGCCCCCATGCGGCGAAACACCCGTTCGTTTTGAAACTTTGTCATCCGAGCCAAACTCCTTGGGTCAACGTCGAAAACCGTAGGTCCGGCCACCGACGGGCACACAACACTTCAAAAGCGACCGGAACTTAATTTGCTCGGGCAGAAAGTGTCAACAGGTTCAGGTGGGCACGGGTGCGACTCCCACATTCAGGGAATGTTTGGGGAACTGGTCGGGAGCGAAGAACTTGGTTTGAGCACCGAATCGAAGGATTCCTCAGTTTTCACGATCGGCAGACGGCGGATGGCTTTTTTGCGCACGCCCGCGAAGTGTTCCGCCAAGTATTCTTTGGGCCGCATCATCCGTTGCGTCCGCAGCAGGATGCGAATCAGGTTTGGCACATTCGACAGCGAAACTTGCGACAGCCACTGCCACACCTTCTTGTTCCCCTGCATGTTCAACACCGACCGTCGCCACGTTTCTGCATACATCTCAAAAAACCGCTCAGCCCCGAGTTTGGGTTCCCACAACACGTGGTGCATGTCGTATTTGAACCACGGCTGTCCTTTCAGAATTTCGGAGAGTTCGGCAAACAGCGTCGTGCCAGGCAGCGGCGTCAGCAGCGTAAAGCCGGCGCGTTGCAGCTGGTGCTTCTCTACAAATGACCACAGGTTGTGAAAATCCTCTTCGGCCCAATTGGGATCGATAAGGAAGTTGCCCGTGACGCCATATCGAAGCGACCGCGCCAGTTCGACCGCCGCAACGGTTTCTTGTATCGAAAGGTCCTTGTTGACTCGATCGAGCGTTTGGTCCGTCGCGGCCTCGAGACCAAAGAAAATGTCGAATCGCTCGGCGACCTCGCGCCAAGCTTCCAAAAGCTCGGCATTTCGCAAAACCACGTCGGTGCGGGTCTGAACGAGCACCCATTTTTTTCGCACGTTGGCCCGAATCAGCGCGCGGGCCAATTCGAGGCTGCGGCTTTTGTGGTGCCAAAACAAATCATCAACGACGAAAATATGCGGCCCGGTGTTTTGGAAGTCGCGCACGACGTTGTCGATGGAACGCTCTCGGAACGACCGGCCATAAAGCTGCCAAACCGAGCAAAAATTGCAGCGAAACGGACAGCCTCGTGCCGTCTCGATGAGCCAGGCCGGACGATACATCAGGCATTGGTAGCCCGTGCGATAGGCCTCGACCAGCGTCCGATCTGGCAAGGGGGCCACATCGAGCGACGTGCGATGTTCGAGAGGCGGCGACCGTCGAAATCCATCCCCATCGGGAAAAAGCAGGCCGGGAACTTCGTGCAGAGGTCGTTTTCCACACAGTGCGTCGGCCAGCGCGGGGAGAATTTCCTCACCGTCGTCTACACACACAGCATCGACGGCAGGATCGCGCATCGCGTCAGGATAAGCGGCGATGGCATGTCCACCCACCAGAACGAACGCCTCGGGATTCCAACGACGAACCTTGCGCGCCGCATCGAGTACTTGGTCAAATTCGAGCGCGTGCATGCCCGCAATCCCGACGATCTGGGGCCGAACACGGCGCAACACCGACGGCAACTTCTGCGAAAAACGCAGGTCCACGACGGTAACTTCGTGTCCCTGTTTTCGGAGCACCGCGCCGATGTAAAGCAGACCAAGGGGTTCCGCGCGAAAAAATGGACCCAAACCAAACCGTTCATTTCCGGGGTCAGGACGGACAAACAAGACACGCATCAGGCGAGACAGGCTATCAAAAATTTCCGCTCTCGAAAGCGCGTTTCCCCAAGCAAACGCGGAAGGCTGAATGTGCTTGTGAGCGAAGGATTCCGCCGATAGCTGCGATACACTTTTTCGCACGACCCATGCGCATCAACGATTTTGCAAACCTGCCTCTTGTCGAGCACCCCCAAAATCCGATTCTTCTGCCGCCGTGGCCGTCGCCAATTCTGGCTGACCCGACGTTTTTGCCTCCGTCAGAAACACCGGATGGTCGATGGCATTTGTTCGCACACACGCTGTTTGGCATCGAGCACTACAGCGGTCTCGATGGACTTGTGTGGCAACGACACGAGCGGCTGTGCGGAAATGCGTTGAGGTGTTTTTTGCTCAAACACGACGGCACGTTTTTTCTGTATTATGAAAAATGCAATCTGATGCTGCCAATCGTACCGGGGCTCGCGTGGTCATCGCACATCGAGGTGCGGGTGTCTTCCGATTTGTGGCGTTTCAGCGAACCCATGAAAGTGCTCGCGCCTTGTCTGCCGTGGCACCACGAACCGGGCCGAGGCCAGGCCGTCGGCAATCCGTGCGTAGTTCCCGTTGGTGACACCCTGCGGATGTACTACAGCGCGGGGCTTGTTTTTTTGCCGGATTGCGGTTTTTGCGAACCTCGTTTCATCGGCGTCGCCGAGGCACAGAGCCCGCTCGGGCCTTTTGTGCCTGCGTCGGCACCGCTGTTGGGCGAACAGGGCACGGCACCCCACCAAGTGGGTGCAGGTGCGATAAAAGTGCTGCGCGCGGACGATGGTTTTGTCGGTTTTCAAAACGCGATTTACTGGGTTCCAGACCGAGCGGTGTCGGGTTCGGCAATCTACATGCTGGGTTCGTCAGACGGACTTTCCGATTTTCGACCCTTGCGCGACCAACCGATTTTGGCACCCAAGCCCGGCGGTTTCATGCAAAGCCACGTCTATGCGTTGGACGCGCGTGTCGTGCAAGGTGGGCTCCGGGTGTACTTCAATGCGCGCGATCGTTCGCATTGGTTGGTCGGAAAAGAAGCGATCGGCTTGCTCGCTACGCAGTCCGTTTGACACCAGACACCTAGCGGCAACTTGCGCATTGGTTGCTGGCGTCTTGGCATTCTCGTTCGGCGTTTTTGCAGCTCCGTTGGCTGGGCTCATCGGCGATTTGCTGTGCAAGGGTGCAAATCCTTCTCGAATAGCCACAGATCGCCTGCGCCGTGACGCAAATGCCATCACAGCGCGCAGCCGGCGTGGTTTGCGTGGCGCTTTGTGAAATCGCGGGCACCGCATCGACGCTGGACGGCGCTTGGGCGACGTTGGGAAGCTGACTGCGGCGCGACACCAAGTTGCTTTCCAGCCGCGCAAGCTCGCTGCGGGCGGCGTTGACCTCGGGCGAAACCATGGGCCTGGTCGCGCAACCGACGACCGTGCTCGCGATGGCGACACACCCAACCCAAAAACCAGTTTTGCTCGAAACGGACAAACCGCTTTTTGTTGCGGTTTGGCGTTTGGGAAACAAACCGAACATGGCGCTAGTGCTCCTCTCCGACATCTTGGGCCGACAACAACGTGCGCAACACCTGTCTATCGATCTGAATCGCCCGCCCGAGCGCGGCCACGGCCTCTTTGCGCGCTTCTTTTTGGGCCCAAGGATCGACCAGTCGCAACGCCCGGGCCTCGTACACTTCTGCTGCGACCGATTCGAGTTGAGCCGAAAAGAAACTGTCTCGCGTTGCCGCTTTTCGGCCAAGTTCCAGTTGAGCGAGCGCCTTTCGTTCGGCTTCTTCGCCGCGTGGTTGCAAGAGCAAACGAGCCAGCCGCGCATGCGCATCGAGCAGCGTGTCTTCCCCATCGCCGCTTCCCGCCGGAAAACGAATCGCGAGCACTTCCCGCACGTCTGCGATCGCCGCCTCGGTGTTTCCATCCATGACGTGCAAATCCGCCCGTTTGTGCAGTACACGCGCTTCTCCGAGCATGACCAACATCGCCTCTTCGTTCCGGGCAACCGCTCCATCGCGACCGCAACCGACAAGAAGCCCAAAAAGGACCACCACAAGTGCGCAGGGTTTGTACGCGCTCATAGCCAGTTCTCCGAAGGTTTGGCACCTTTGGCCGAAGCACCGTGCGAAGACACACGGTGGTGACGATTCATCAAGGTCGATGGTTTGGGCGACACGCCGGTTTGTCGTTTTCGCAAACGCGCTTGTATCAAAAGGTCGAGTCGCACCGATGGACTTTCTTTGCGCTTGATCGAATCGCGCACAAGCCACGCCGTTTGCATCGGCGCTGGCCTGGATGGACTCGGGAGGCTGTCGTTTCCTTTTCCGACCACAAACCACACAAACACGAGCACGGCCACGGCACCTGCAATCAAACCGCCTGTTCCGCTGGCAAACCGCCGGAAACGCCGCACCGAAAACGCCCGCATTTCGGCTTGCGATCGCCGGGTTTGAACCGCCTCGCGAGCGGCCCTTGCCAAACCACGCGCCCGCACTTCGCCGATCGAATCCAGTTCCGTGGGAAACCGCAGGTGCGCAGCCAGCCAACGAGCCTCTTGCGCTCGAAACGCGGCGGGTCGTTCCTTGGCGAGCGCATCTTCTGTTTCCTGGATTGCTTCCCGCAACGAAAGCGCCGCGCGCACATCATCCGATCGAGCCGGCGCATCGGGGTCGTCCTCGAAGTCTTTGGCACTTTCTCGTGAGCCCCCCGGCTTGTTTTCGTCGCGTTCATCCTGCATCGGGTTCTCCATACGCCTTGCGAAAGGCACGCACGGCTCGAAGCAGCAACACGTCAAAGGTTTCCACCGACACTTGCAATTCGGCTGCGCACACGGCGCGGGGTTTTTCCTCGCCCAGGCGCAAGCGGATGACTGTTGCGTAACGCGGGTGCAGGTGGCGCAGCGTTTCTGCAATGCGTTCCCGCGCAATCGTTCGTTCTTCCTCTGCCGACAAAAGAGCCGGCGCGCTTGGCTCGATCCCCTCTTGCAGCTCGGCCCGCAGCGCCTGGCACAGTCGCTTTCGTCGGCCTTGCGCCCGGTGGTAGTCGATCACTTTGCGGAACGCGATTTGGCGCAACCAGGGATACAAGCTCTGGTCCCGCTGCGTGTAGGTCGAGATTTTCTCCAATGCAGTCACGAACGTGTCCTTCAAGATGTCCTCTGCCTGTGCTCTTTCTCCGACTCGACCCAGAATGCCCATGAACAAGGCCTCGGCATGAAACGCCAAGACCGGTTCGAGCGCCGCCAGCTCGCCCGCCTGTGCTTTGGAAATGGCGCGCTTTTCCCGCTGCAAGAGAGCTTGTTTCTCGTCTCCCTTTTGCGGGTCGGTGCGGTCGGGGTGCTGCACGAACTTGGGTACTCCGTACAAACGCAGAGGGAATGAAAACCTTACAGACGGTTTTCCACGGAACGTGACGTTGGCGCGTGTTTCATGGGCGTGGTGAAAGGCCGTGGCTACTTCAACGTCAGCGAGAACGCCGCGACCGTCTTGCTGCACGTCTTGCATTCGGGGAACTGAATCGACTGCATCTTCGCGAACGTGCAGGACGCCAGCGGCGAGCTGGTCGAGCCGTTCACGCGCACGGACGACACCGATCCGTTGCCCTTGACGATGAACTCCAGGTCGATTTTCTTGGTCGCCGAGTTGCGCGCCGCTTCCTCGCGCAAACAACCCGACAGCACCGAGAACTTCGCCGTCATCGTCCGCTGGATGTCCTCGGGCGACAGCGTGTCCCCGCCCTCTTCAAAGTTCACACTCTGCGAGTCATCGAACGCGCCATTCTTCGGCCCCACTTTCTTCTTTTTCTTCGGTGGCGGCGGCGGCATCGGCTGCATCGCGATCTGCATGCCTTTGAGCGGATCGTCTGTAAATTGCGGCCCGACGGCTTTCTGCGGCTCGACTTTCGGACGCGTCATCAAAAAGACGCCTACGCCCGCCCCGGCGACCACGATCACGGCGAAAATGCCCGCCAAGATCTTTACGACGCTGCTGTTGTATTTCGCCTGCTCTGCCTCGGCGCGCATTTGGCGCTCGAGTTCCATGTGCTTGGCGGTCCACTCGGTCGCCAGTTTGGTCAGCAGCGGATGGTCCACGACGCGGCATTTTTGGTTCGTGTCCGTGTCCGTCATCGTGTGCTGGGCAGAAATCGAACCGCGCTCGATCTGCGTCTTCACCTCGCGAAACGAAAACGGACCATAGTCCATCCGATCGTCTTTGGTGATCAGCCAGCGTTCTTGCTCTTCGTCAAACGCGTTGGGATCTTTGGGCGCTGGCAAGCCCGGCATCGCCTTCATCGAGGAAATCGACCCGCTGCCTTTGGGCGGCGCGACCGGCCCTGAATCGAGGCCCCGAAGCCCCGGCAGAGCAGACGCCCCCACGCCTTCGGGCCCGCGAATCCCCGGAATGACGGGCGCGTTCGATGGTTGCGCTGCCGGTTCAGCGCCCGGCTGCCCTGCTGTTCCAGCCTGTTCCTTTTCCGAAGTGTCTGACATGTCTTTTGGATGGTGGCCCCTCGGTTCGTAGCCCGTCCGAACACGACTCGCCGCCCCTTCTTGCCAGTCTGTCGCTTGTGAACACGGGGGCACTCCCCCCAACGGACGCTCTCGGGCCAGAGCGCCTCGCCTTCATAGTACCGATTCCGCCTTGGCCCGGTCAACGCTCCCCTTTTGCCCCGAAGGTCC
>DAOLIT010000063.1:0-28640 GCA_035328405.1 Pseudomonadota bacterium
GAAAGGACGGCACGGAAGTCCTGATGAGTTTACACTCGGTCTATCTATTGATGATAAGTTAATACGGGAGATCATTACAGGCCTCTATTATCCAGCTAGTCCCTATGAATTTTCAGTGCTACCAGCAGATATCCTGGGTCAGGTGTATGAGCGATTTTTGGGTAGGATCATCCGTGTAACAAGTGGTGGGCATGCAAAGGTCGAGGAAAAACCAGAGGTCAAGAAAGCCGGAGGCGTTTATTATACACCGACCTATATTGTCGAATACATTGTCGCTCACACAGTTGGAAAATCTCTGGCTGGTTGTTCGCCAAAAGACGCAGCCAAACTCAAGATTCTCGATCCAGCTTGCGGATCTGGGTCCTTTCTTCTTGGTGCATATCAGTACTTGCTTCATTGGCACTTAAAGTGGTATTATGAGAATAACCCGGAGAAGTATGCAAAGGGGAAGGATGCAAAACTTTACCGATCCACTGAGGGATGGAGGCTCACCGCTGCTGAGCGCAAGCGTATCTTGATCAATAACATCTACGGCGTAGATATTGACTCTCAAGCCGTCGAAGTGACGAAACTATCGCTTTTGCTGAAAGTCCTTGAAGGCGAGACAGACGAAACCATTAGCACACAAATGAAGCTGTTTCACGAGCGAGCACTTCCCGACCTTGATGGAAACATCAAATGTGGAAACTCTCTCATCAGCCCGGTCATGTCCACTGGATGCCTGGCACTGGGCGAGGACGAACACAAGCGCATGAACGCCTTTGACTGGGGTTCAGAGTTTCCACAAGTGTTTCAGAGCGATTCCGCCAAAAAGGAAAAGGAAAGCGTGGCTGGATTCGATGTCATCATCGGAAATCCACCCTATATTCGCATTCAAGTGATGAGAGAGACGACACCGGATGAAGTAGCACTATACAAACAGAACTATCTAACCGCTGAATCAGGAAATTATGATATCTATGTGATATTTGTTGAACGCTGTCTTCAATTGATCAACAAACAGGGTCGCATCGGTTACATTTTGCCAAATAAGTTCTTTCGCACGGACTATGGAAAAGGTGTCAGGCGCTTGCTTGCAAATGCCCAGGTGGTGAGCATGATGATTGACTTCGAGCATAGCCAAGTTTTTGATGCGACTACATACACTTGCCTTCTGTTCTTGGAAAAGGAAAGACACGATTCATTTGTGTATGGAAACTGTGAGGCATCGCCAAGTGCTCTCTCAGAAGTGTCAGTTGACACATTTCCGATGGCAACGCTGAGTGAGCGTGCGTGGACACTGGACTCTTCAAACGAGCAGGCGATCCTTCAAAAACTGGAACGCCGAACGGTGCGACTGCTGGAACTTCCTGCCGAAATGAATCGGGGAAGCAGTACAGGGCTGGATCAAGTGTTTGTACTGGATGCGGAAACGGAGTGTGACACACTGGAGGCAGGGATTCTGCGGACGCCTCTCTTTGCGAGTGACTTTGGACGCTACCGGTTCAACATGCCTAACAAGTGGAAAGTGATATTTCCTTATACATTTGAACAGGGAAGGGCAAACTTGATCCCCGAGTCCGAAATCAAAGAGTCCTACCCAAATGTTTATGAGCACCTGCGCCGAAATCTATCGGCGCTAAGAGCTCGGAAACAGTATAGGGCTTGGTATGGTTACAGTGCTCCACGCAGTTTGGATTTGCACAACAGAGCCCAGATCGCAGTCCCTTTGCTCGCGGATCGCGGTCTATGCACACTGATTCCAAACAATTGGCAGGGCAAATTGTGTCCCATGGCGAGTGGAGGATTTACCATAACACTCTCTGAGGAATGCAGACTAAAGCCAGAATACGTACTTGGATTGCTGAATTCAAAGCTGCTTTTTTGGCGTTTGAGAAACATGAGCAATCTGTTTCGTGGGGGATGGATCACTTGTACAAAGCAGTATTTTGGCGAACTTCCTATCAGGACAATTGACTGGACTGACAAGGATGATGTTGATTGCTATGAGCGCGTGATTGCGCTGGTGTCTCGCATCCTGAACATGCAGATTGATGTGGACAATGCGAGAACAACTCACGCGAAGGAACGATTGTTCCGCCAGTGTTCTGCGGCCAATCACGAGGTCGATCGATGCGTCTATAAGCTCTATGGCCTATCTGACGATGAAATCGCAATCGTCGAAGCAGGCACCCACCTGGCCTCTACGATCCAGGCCGGGCGAGGTGGTCGAGGAGGGTTTTGATTTCGTCGGGGATGAGGCCGGGTGGCAAGAGCAGGTTGGCTTGCAGGGGGCTGTTCTGCACGATCTGGGCAATGTCACGCCGGACGAGTTTTGCGAGATCCCGTGTGGCAGGTGCGTCGAGCAAGGCTTGGCGAACGTGCCTCAGCACTTCCCTACAACGATTGTGCCCGCGCTGGTAGGTGCCCGGTTCGTTTTGAACCAGCCTGGTGGCTTCTTGGATGGCACTTGAAATGCCCACATCGGTGCGCGTTTGCGCGATCTTGGGCGTGAGCTGAGCGATGGCGTACTGATTCAGGTCGGGGTTTTGGTCTGCGGCTGCGATCGCCAGGCGACAAAGCTCGGTAAGTCGTGTCCGGGTGAGATCCGGGGGGCGCGTGGGTGAAGACAGCGCGGCGTCGAGCCAGGAGGCCAAGCATTCGGGGTTTAGGAACAGGGCCTCGATGCTGTGTTTGGACCAAACGACGCTGAGTTCCTCATAGCGAGACGCGGGGTCCTCCCGGAGTTCAAACTGGGTGGACCGAGCATAGTCCCGGTCGAGTACACGCACGACGCGAAAACGCTCTCCCAAAGGCAACTGCCTGGTGAGGGGCAGCAAGGCCGTTTTGAGGATCTCCTTGGCAGCGAGGTTGCCTGTTCCAGAGAGTTTGACCGGCGCAAACAACTGGAATCGCGCGAGTCGCTCGGGATCGCTTCCCAGATAGAGCCGCGCGCAAGCAGACAGAATGTCGAAATCGGTGGGCCCTTCGTAAAACAGCACGCGCCGCGTCGAAAGGAGGTTGAGGCTGGCAAACGGAGACAGGTCGCACCATGCCGAAAGATCATCGAGAAGGTCATCCTCGCTGCGAAGAACCCGCACAACCCCCTTTGGCTCTGTGGCGAAAGAAGCTTGGGAGTCAATCCGCAGCACGGTGGCACGTCTGTTGCGCCCAAACCGGTTGATCATTTCGACAGAGTGCGTGGCACACAGCAGTTGGTTGCCTGCGGTGGTAATCATCTCGACCAGGGAATCTGCGACCTCACCCTGAAGTCGAGGGTGCAGGTGCGCCTCTGGTTCATCCAGCATGAACACCACGGGCCCGCCCCCTTTTTGGGTCTGGTAGAGCTGAATCGCCGCATACAAGGCAAGCAGACTTGCTAGCCCCGTTCCCGCTGAAGACAGCTCCAGTTCTCCGTTGCTGTCGCGGAAGAGCACTTCCAAATAGCGCACGGTGTCGGTTTCTTGCAACGACGTACAGCGCGCAAGCCGCGCAGAAAGCCCAGCTCGGGGCAAAAACTCGTTGATGCCCACAAGCGAAGGAAGTCGCATCAGCAGGTTGCGCACCACCTGTCCCTGCTGCCCGCTTTGGAGCAGCGCCTCAACAGCCCCACGAGCCAAGTATTGCTCATCGCGCACGACGCCATAGAACGCCGGAATGAAGACGGCTCTGGGCAAATGGTCGCGCAGCGTTCGCAGGATTCCGGCCTCTTCGGGGGCCCCCCCAAGCGTCTTGACCTTTCGGCCAAAGGCTTGGCGCTTTCCGGCTGCTCCGTCGATGACCTGGCGCAGGAGGCCCCCATCGGTGGCTTGCACACGCACCGTCAGCCTCAGCGCCTCGGCACGACCGGCGTAGAGCTTCACAACGACTTGCTGGATGGCGTGTTCCTGTGAGAAATGCAAGGTGATCTCGATTTCCCGCTCGGGGTCTGCGTCAGAGAACAATTCAATCCATTTGCTGGTCGGCAGGAACGACTGGTCATCACGCAGGGGTTGCTTGCCAATGAGCGTCAGCCAACCGTCCTTGTCTACACCGACCTTGCCGCGCGCCGCACCGAAGGACAGCGCCTGACAGGCGAGCTGCACGGCATGGAGTGCAGTCGTTTTCCCGCAACTGTTCGGTCCCACAAGCACCGTCGCCGGCCCAGCCTCCAGCTTGACTTGGGACAGGCGTCGAAAGTTCACAATGTCGATCCGAGTCAACATGCGCGCGACGCTACCACACACGTCACCGGCCCGAGTGGTTCTTTGGTTGGGC
Source organism: Pseudomonadota bacterium (assembly GCA_035328405.1). GTDB lineage: Bacteria > Myxococcota_A > Polyangia > Palsa-1104 > JAEUJZ01 > JAEUKA01. Next base: position 4,237 of record DAOLIT010000063.1, read on the forward strand.
GTGTTGCTTTTTGGGGTGTGGTTTGCGAGGGTTTGTTGCGGAGGATTCCTGTGGAAAATAGGGTCGTGGTGCAAGATTCGTATTCACGGACATTGGCCAAGACATTGGCCAAGACATTAGAAGACGCGGCGCTGGGCCTTTCGGGAGTGGAACGGGGGGTGGCTTGTGCGGGAACGGCGCTGGAAAGTGCGACGTTCAAAGTGAAGGGAAAGGCCTTTCTGTTTCTGCGACCCGGAACGGTGATGCTGAAACTCGATGCGTCGCTGTCCGAAGCCTCGAAACTGGCCGCTGAAAAGCCGGAACTCTACAAAGTGGGTTCGGGGGCGTGGGTGACGATCTCGCTGGTTCGTCCACAGGAGTTGTCTGCCGCAGTCTTGGTCCGTTGGGTCGCGGAGAGCCACGGTTTGTTTTGTGCGACTGCAGGCAAACCCGCGAAACAGGGTGCGAATGGAAAGTGAAGGGGTTTGGCTTTCGGGGTTTGTTTGGTGATAGGGTGCGGGGGTGGCTGTGGAACATTCACCTTTGTTTTTGCGTTTGACGGAAGCGGCTCGGGCGGACATCGTCGAAGTGACGGTGGATGAGTTCGATCGCGAGCTGGCCGAGCGCGCGGCGTGTTTTCAAGCGGGCGGGGAACCGGGGCCGCTGGTTTTTCTGGACGTTCGGGAAGATCACGAGTGGCTGGCCGAGCGAATCCCAGGCGCACAACACTTGGGTCGGGGGATTTTGGAACGAGACATCGAGAAACTGGCCCCGGATGTGGACACAAACGTGGTGCTGTATTGCGGGGGCGGTTTTCGATCTGCGCTTGCTGCGTATTCCTTGAAACAGATGGGATACACTGCCGTCCGCTCGCTTGCGGGCGGTTTTCGCGGCTGGAAGGAATCGGGTCGCGCAACGGTAGCTTTCGAGCCTGGGACGGTTTTTCGAGACACAGACAAAGAGGATGCACGCATGACACCCAAAAACATCGTGGTCGCAACAGACTTGTCAGACCTCAGTGAGCCGGCGGTTCGGACGGCGCTTTCGTACGCGGAGCAGCTCGGGGGCACGGTGACGCTTGTTCACATTTTGGAACCGGCACCGACGCCGCCGGGCTTGGAGGCGTTCGCGCTGGAGGGCATGCCGCTGGATTGGGAAGAACGGCTGATGAAGGGGCGGGCGGAAGCGGCGAGCCAGCGACTTGGGGACCAGGCTCAAAAGGCCACGACGGACAAAGTGAAAGTGCATTGGCGGCTTTTGCAAGGCCGTTTGCCCGAGGCACTGCTGGAAGAACTGACGGCGATGGGCGCGGACCTTCTGGTGGTGGGGACGCACGGGCGCAAAGGCGTGTCGCATTTCCTTTTGGGTTCGGTTGCGGAAAAAGTGATGCGCGGGGCCCCGTGTCCGGTGCTGGTGGTTCGGCCCAAAGTACACTAGGCGAGCGACGGGATGCGCAAAGCCGCGTTTTTTGACATGGACCTGACGCTCCTGCGGGTGAACAGCGGCTCGCGGTGGGTGAAGTATTTGCGCAAACGCGGAGAGATGGGGCTGCCGATGCTGCTGCGAAGCGGGATTTGGCTGCTCCAGTACCGGCTGTCGCTGCTCGACATGGAAGCAGTCGCGGGGATGCTGGCCAAGGACATGACGGGCGATTCGGAAGCGGAGACGCGCACCAAAGTGCTGGAGTTTTATCGGACGGAACTTCAGCACACGATCTCGGATGAGGCGAAACGGGTTCTGGAGGAGCATCGGGCGCAGGGGGACGAAATCGTGCTGCTGACGAGTGCGACACCATATGTGGCCGAACCGCTGGCGAAGGAACTGTCGATTCCGCATGTGCTGTGTACGCGGCTGCATGTGGATCGAGGTCGTTTTTCGGGCGAAGTGCAAAAACCCGCGTGTTACGGCCACGGCAAGGTGCATCACGCGGAGCGTTTCGCCGAAGCCCAGCGCATCGACCTTGCGCACAGCCACTTTTACACCGATAGCTATAGTGATTTGCCGATGCTGCTCCGTGTGGGCCATCCCGTTGCGGTGAACCCCGACAGGAGGCTTTCCGGGTATGCGCGCCGCCACGGTTGGCCGGTGCTGTCCTGGCAATAACGCTCGCAAAAAAAGACGCCCAAAACCATGACCACCCCTTTTCAGTTGCCGGTTTCGCTCGTTTGTCTGCCGCCTGCGGTGTTGCGTTTGATTGACTTGGCACTCGACGAGGATTTGGGGCGGGGCGATCCGACGAGCGAGGCGATTTTGGGTCCTCAAAAAATGGGGCAGGCGGTGGTGCTGGCGAAAAGCGAGCTGGTGCTTTCGGGGGTGGACGTTGCGATGGCGGTGTTTCACGCGGTGGATGCGCGGCTGTCGGTGACGCCTCTCTTTTTCGATGGGAGTCGGTTGCATCCGCACACGCAAGTGCTGCGGGTCGAGGGGCATCTGCGTTCGATCCTTGCGGCAGAGCGCACGGCGCTCAATTTTTTGCAACGGCTGTCAGGCATCGCAACGCTGACGCAGCGGTATGTCAGCGAGGTCGCGGGCACGCACGCTCGGATTGTCGATACGCGAAAAACGGCACCTGGGTTTCGCTTTCTGGACAAGCGAGCGGTGCGTCACGGCGGCGGGCACAACCATCGAGCGGACTTGGGTTCGGGGGTGCTCATCAAAGACAACCATGTGGCATCGGCGGGCGGTGTGGCAGAGGCGGTTCGGCGGGCGAAAGAACAGGCCCCGCACATGGTGCGCATCGAAGTGGAAGTCACGTCGGTAGAGCAACTTCTGGAAGCCCTCGCGGCGGGTGCAGAGGCGATTCTGCTCGACAACATGTCTCCCGAACATGTGGCGCAGGCGCTTGGCCAGTTGCCCGAGCGGGGTCAGGCGCGGCGGCCTCTTGTCGAAGTGTCGGGAGGCGTAAATCTACAGACGGTGCGAGCGTATGCCGAGGCGGGAGCGGACTTGATCAGCGTCGGTGCGTTGACCCATTCGGTGGCGGCAGCGGACCTTTCCCTCGAAGTGGAAGTGTGACGGCCCGAGGTTTCTCTTGGCGAGCGAACCGCACAGCGTCAGATCGGACACGCCTTTTTCTGAGGAAATGCTCGGAAAGGGAAAGCTGCGGCTGCGGTTGCAGGTGGCGCAGGCCTTGGAATGTGGTCGTCTGTGCGAGCTTGTGGTCGAAGCAGAAGGCCGAGCGCAAGACACACTGTCGCAGCAGCGTGGGCGGGTCAAAACGGCTGTTGTCGAAATCGAAGAAGCGCAACTAGACCGGGTTTTGCGCAGCGAACTGGCGTCGCTGGTTTCCCTTTTGCCCAGCACGCTGCCGAAACCCGATGAGCTGGCGGCGCGCTTTGTGATGCAAGACGAAAAGCCGGTGTGTGTGCTGCTGGCGCGTTTTCCGTCGGTGGCATCGGCACCGTTGTGGTGTTCGCTGCGTTTGCCGCTCTTTCCAGGTCGGCGAGATTTGCGAGGGCCTCGTCGCAGCAGCGAAGCCCTTGGGCTATCGCTGAGTCTGTGGGATGCCGATGTTCGGGTCTACGGCAGACCGCTTCAGCCTTGTTCGCTGCTGGGTCTGTCGGCGACGATTTGTTTGTCGGCAGCGTTTCTCGGTTTTCGGCATGCCTCGACGGTGCCGGTGTTCTTGCCATCGGTCGAGTTTGCGCCCGAACCGGGTCTGCGGTTGCTTTGTGCGCACGGCCTGCGCGAGGTGTTTGCGGACGTGCTGTGCGACGCGCTGTTCCAGGTGATGCCGTGTCACGGATATCGTGCGGCGGACCCACAATCGGCGGCGCTCGCGGCGGTGGAAGTCGAAAATGGGCTTCTGCGGCTGACCTTCGAGGGTTTGAGTTTGTCGTTCGACTACGACGATGACCCAAGAGGCCGTTCGACGGTGGACGGCGGGCAAATCGAATCGGTGCTTCTGGCGGACCGGCTTCTGGTCGAAGGCGACGTACCAGCGGCGCTCGCTGCGTATGAAATCGTGTCCCACGTTCGGGCTTTCGCAGAGCTTTCGGATTTGCGGCGCGCTTACATTTTGGCGACGGTGCCCGCAAAAACTCCGCAGGCGCTGGAAATCCTGGACCGGCTGCTTCCGAACCGCAGTTTCGATGTGGGCGGACAGCTTCTTTCGTTTGCGCTGCGCGATCCGATCGACCGGACCGAAGCGGCGTTGTGCGAGCTGGCACGACAGGACACGCACACGGTGGAAGAGCGGGCGTTGCTTCTTTTGTGGGCGGCGCAGCGGGCGTTTGACGGAGGCCGCGCGGTTGAATTGGCGACGCAGGCGCTCGGGTGTGTGCAGGAGGCCGATTGTTCGACGCTGAACAGGCTAACCGAGGCGGCTTCGGAACTTGTGCAGACGTACACAACGAGGCTCCAGTTTTCCGCGAGTCGTTTTCCTCCAGCGCAAGAACCGGACGGGCCGCTCGGCGAATTTGCACTCGGGGAACGGTCGTTTTGGAGCGGCGACTACGCAGTTGCGCAAGGGCACTATGTTTCTGCGCTGCGTTTGAAACACACGACGGCAGCCGAGCGGGCACAAATCCACATGCGCCTGGCGGAAATCGCGCACCACGCGGGCGAGCTTGAGCAAGAGGAAGAGGAGCTTGCGCTTTCCATCGAGGCTGGCGGCGGCGCGGCGGCGTGGGCGGCTCTTTCGGCGCTGTTTCAAAGCCAGGGAGAAACGGCGCGGCTTGGAATTGCACTGTATGCGTGGTCCCTACACGAGGTGGGAGAGACGCGGGCCGATTTGCTCAGGCAGGCAGCCCGACACGCGAGTCCGGTTTTGTTGGGCGCGATCGACGAGGCCCTTTTGCAAATCGGCGCGGACGACGAAACGGTGCGCGAACGTCTGTTGCGCCGTCGAAAAAAGCAAGAAGACACTTCCGGTTTGCTCGGTTTGCTGTTTCGGGACATGCACCAAAGTGGAAAACCGAGGCGGTGGGCGAGTGCGCGTCTGTGTGCGGAATTGGCGGCGCGGCTGGGGGACAAAGAAACACACGCCGAGGCGGTGCTGCATGCACTGTCGTCTCCGTGGCCATCACCGACAGAACCCGGTGCTGCCGACGAGGATGGTTTGCGCGCGGTGTTTTTGTTGGCGTCGCCGGATCGCGCGACAGTTTCGCCGGAAACGCAGGCCAAACTGCGCTCGGCCCTGTCTGCGCGCGGTTCGCTGCGGGAGGTTTTTCGCACGTTGGAAAATCGCCTCGCGTTGCTGTCGGCGGCGAATCCGTCGTCTGCGGCACTGATACCGCTTCTTCGGCAAACGGCGCTGTGCTTGGCGTATTTGGACGAACCGGCGGCGGCGATCGTGCGGTTTTTGCGGGCGGCGGCGCTCGGTGACAAGTGCGACGAAAAGGAACTGCGGGCGACCGTCGGAAAACTTCACGCGGCGGGCCAACACAAACTGGGTCGGCGGCTGGTCGAACGAGAGCTGCGAACCTGTCCGTCCGACCGTTCCGCATATCACCGGCTGGTGCTGGGCGAGCTTTTGGTTCTTCAAAACGACGCGGCGCAGGCTGAAGGACAGTTGGAACTTGCGCTCGTTGCTGATCCGAAGCTGTGTTCGGGGCATGCGCTGCTCGGTCCACTGCTTTGTCGCCACGGCGATCCGACCGAAAGGCCGCGCGCGTTGCAACATTTGCTGACGGCGGCACATGCGACGGCAGGATTTCTGTCTGGCGAAGAAAGCGCCGAATGTGCGCTTCTGGCGGCGAAGTTGCTGCTGTCGGAGGGTGGAACCGAAGGCGGAACCTGGGACGGAACCGAGAGACGGACCGACAAAGGGGCCGATGAAGGCTTTGGTGCGCCTGTCCCATACAGAAACGCACAGCTTTCAAAAGAGACCGCGCGGCAAGTGGAAGGGTTGTTGAACGGGGCGATGCAGCGACGACCGGGCGATTCGCGTCCTGCGCAGCTTCTTGTTCGACTTCGCATCGCGCAGAACCAACCGAAGGAAGCGGCGGCGTGGTGCGACAAGTGGTCGAGTCTTGCGCAAACGGACGCCGAGCGGGCGCAAGCGTTGTGGCAAAAAAGCGAGTTTGTGTCAGGCGACAAACAGCAGGACGAGCTGCTGAAAGCGGCGCTTTCGCTGTGTGTGGAACATTTGCCGTCTTTGTCTTCGCTGCGGAAAAAAGCCGAGGCACGCGGAGACAACGCGGCGGCGCTGGTGTGGCTTGAGCGCGAACTTCAAGCCAGCCCGAGCGACGGGGAACGTGCGGCGCTTTTGTGCAAACAGGCTGATTTGCTGAACCCGCACACGCAAGCGGATTTGGTCACGCAAACGTTGCGAAAAGCGATGGCGCTTGGTTCGGGAACAGCGGCGCAGCGGTTGGCCGACCACTTGTTTGCTCGGGGCGAGCTTCTGTCGGCGGCAGACGTGGCCGGGCGGGCGGCGGAGCTTTTGCCTCGACACGAACAGGGCGGACAACTGCTGCGCGCAGCGGAGTGGGCGCTACAAGTGGGAGACGACCTGCGAGCGCGCGAATACCTCAGACGCACGACGGGTTTGCCCGGCGAATGTGCCGACGAGGCGAGAGAGCGCCTGCTCGTGCTCGACGGTGGGGGCGAGCCTGCGAACCGGCGGCAGACGTTGGAAGACCGACTCAAACAAACGCGGTCCAGCCTGAGCCAAATCGAAACACTGCGACAGCTTGTGGTTCTGTGTGCGAGGCAAAACGACACGGCGGCGCTGGACATGCACGCGCGGTCGCTGCTTTCGCTGTCGCCGCTCGATGAATTGGGCGTGCTGGCGCTGGCGGATTGCGAAATCAAAAAGGGCGGCACGCCCGAACGGCTGTTGTCCGCGCTGCGACCCAACCGCGAATATCCTCGGCTTGCGCATGTGCTGGCTGCGAAAGCGGCTTTCTTGCAACAGCGCGGCGACGTAGCGACGGCAGAGGCGCTTTTGCAAGAGGCTCTTTCGGCCTGTCGCCAAACTTCGTTGCGGCCAAAACTTGCGCAGCAGCTCGCAGCCCTCAGACGCGATCGAGGGGACGCTGTGGGGGCAGCGACTACCCTGTCCGCTTGTGTAGGCGACGTGCTGGATGCGCGCGAACGGGCGGCTTGGCGCAGCGAAATTGCGCGTCTGTGGGTTTCCGCAGACCAGCCGGCGGCGGCGCTTTTGGAATTGCGAACGCTGCTTTCGGAAACGCCGAAAGATCTGGTCGCGCTCGAACAGCTTCTTTCCGTCGCCGAACGTTACGACGAAGTGGGCGAGGCTCGACGGTGTTTGGACGAACTTGTTGCTGCCCACCGAGGCGAAACCCGAGCGCGTTGGCTGTGTCACCGCGCCCGCTTTCACTTACACCATGGGGCGCTGGCCGAGGCGCTGTCCGATTCGGAAGCGGCCCTGTCTCTGACGAGCGACCCGGATTTGTTGCGGTCTTTGATTCCGCTGTCTGTTCAGGTTTCCGACGGTGAATTGGTGTTGCAGGTGGTGCGCAGGCTGCAAGTGGTGAAGCAGCCGCTCGGTGTTTTGCAACCGTTGGCGGCTTGCGCGCTGCTCCTGTTTGCGAACTTTCCCGAGACCGAGGCGGCGCAGCTCCTCTTTTTCGCCGACGACCCGAAACCGGAACCCAAACCGACATCGACACAGAAAAAAGACGGATCGGCGGCGGACAAAAACGCGCCTCGGGCGGTGTTGCTGCACAATCCGGCGGCGCTTTTGTCGGTCCTGTGCGAGGCGGTGAGTGGTTTTCGTGGGCCGCTTTCGGATGTGGATCGGGTGCTTTTGCCGACCAGGCGGCGCTTGGGTGCGCGTTTTCAGGCGTTTCGCGCGGCGTTGTCCGAGCGAGCGTTTGCGCAGCCGGTCGATTTGGGTGCCGTCAAACTGCTGGCACGGCTTTCCGAGGGGGAGCAGCCGCTTTTGTGTGCGCTGTACTTGTCTGTGCTCGCGTTTGTCGAACCCGGCGGCGACGCGGCGAGGCGTTTGGAAACGCTGTCGAAAGTGCGTTTTTCACCAAGCGAAGAACGTCTGCCCCAGCCGAGCGACGAGATTCGACCGCTGTTCACGTTTTTGCGCCACTTTGCACCGCTCGTGTACAAGGCCGCGAGTCTGCCGCCGAGTGCGGAACTTGACCCGATTGCCCGAGTGCGGCAACGGGAGGCGCTGCTGTTTGCGCGTTTTGGCGGTGAGCTGGCGAGCGACGTGCCCACAGTGTCGGCGCTTGTGGGTGCGGCAGCGGCGTTGTGGTTGCCAGGGTGCGAGGCGAAAGGGCCCGTCGAGCAGGCGTTTTTGCAAAAACTTCAAGCGCGGGCGCTCAGGTCGAATCAAGCGACGCTGACGACGGACCAAGCGCGGCTTTTGCTCGCGCCGATTCAGCACGGTTTGCAACAGGAACCGCAACGGCTCGCACGCGGTTTTGCCGAGGCGAAAGACTTGTTGCACAGGTGGGCTCGGCTCATGGCCGCCGTCGAGGAAAAGGACGTGCTCGCGGCACTCCTGTCCGTCGGTTCCCCAAGCGGCGACACCCACACCCCGAGTTCACCCAAAAGCGCGGCGTCGCCACATCCTGCGGAACAGAGCCGCACACGTTTGGCGCTGCTTGGAACGCTGCCATTGTCCGTGTTTTTGACCGACGCCCAAGTGCTTTTCGGCTAAGGGTGCGCGGTTTGCGGAGGGTGTCTTTGCCGGACCCACATCGGGCGAGGAAGTCGTGTTAGCGTTCGCCGCATGCGGCTTTTCTTGGGCTTTTCGGTTTGCCTGTTGGGTTGCGTCGTCCCAAACGATTCCGTCGAGGACGTGTGGGGCGAGGCGGATTTGCTGCCTGCGATGGACGTGATCGACGCTGCGCTCGATCTGCGTCCGTTGCGGTGTCCCGAGCACATGGCGTGGATTCCAAAAGACGCGCGCGGCTTCTGCATCGACCGGTACGAAAGCGCCACTGTGCGTCTTGTGCCCACAGGTGGCGAGGAGCCGTGGCCGTTCGACAAACCCGTCGATGGCCAAATCGTGCGTGCCGTTGTGCGACCCGGCCAAAAACCGCAGGCGTACATCAGCTCTGCGCAAGCCCAAGACGCTTGCAAGCGATCCGGCAAACGACTGTGTACCGAACCGGAATGGCTGTTTGCGTGCCAGGGCCCGTCGAAAAACACCTATCCCTACGGCAACACCTACAAAACGAAAGCCTGCAACGAAGGCCGTTCGACAAACCCCGTCAACGACTGTTTCGGCCCCGGAAGTTCCGTCTTCACGTACAAAAACATGAACAGTCCGTGCTGCAACAATTTGCCCAACACCGTCGCTGTTGTCGGCACGTTTTCTCAATGCGCGACCGTCGAGGGCGTCTTCGATTTGCACGGCAACCTGCACGAGTGGATCGATGCGACCACGCCGAGCGGCAACGGCGTATTCAAAGGTGGTTTTTTTGTCGATGCGAAAATCAACGGCCCCGGCTGTCTGTATCGCACCACCGCACACGCCAAGACGTATCACGACTACTCGACGGGCTTTCGGTGCTGTCAGGACGCAAACTGAGTTTTTTCGCGCTGGCTAGGAGCGTGTTGCAGTAATGCTGCTACTGCGCACTGCTACATTTTGGCTCCGTCGGCGCCTCGTCTTGTCCTCGGCCAAAAGGGCCGGGGACGAATACGTCCTCACTCCTCCCTGCGACGTACCTACGGGTACGTCTCGGTCGTCGCTGCGGGCGTTTCGACGATTCGCTCGCGGAGCTTTTTTGCTGGTTTGCGCGGCATGACTCCAACACGCTCCTAGGCCGATTCGGTCGTCTCGGGCTCGCTTCGCTCGGTGTCTTCCGTCGGAAGTTGGTCCGCGAGTTTTTTGAGCGCCGCTTCCGTCGCCATCACGACGGCTTCCGGCAACGTGTCGCGCAGCTCGGCGAGCAATTCGGACAGTTTTTGAACCAACCGGCGCGCCTCTTTGCGGCGTTTGCGCTGTTCGACTTCTTCATCCGTCGGAAACAGCGTCTCTTTGAATTGTTTGTTGAGTTTGGCTAGCGAAAGGCCGTCATCGAGCACCGCTCGTCGCACTTCCGACAGAACGTCGGTCTGGACGTGACCGCTCTCGGCGGCTTCTTCGGTGCGGCGCAAAAAGTCGATGCTGTCGATGCTGGGCAAAGGCTGGCTCAGGCCATCCCGCTCGAGCACATCTGGCGCAGACCGACGCAAAAACGTGTAGGACCCGAGCAACTTGTTTACCGTCGCTGTCTTGAGGTGCAATTCCTTTCGGTAGTACTCCTCGAAAGAAACAAAACCCCAATTCTGAAAAAGCTGTTTTTTTTGACAGCCGGACAGTGCCTCGGCCAGCTCGATCCAGCTCGCTTTGAACCGACGGGTTCGCGCAATCAATTCGGCTCGGTCGGCGTCTTTTTGGTGGCGTTTTTCGGCGTAGGCGAGGGCCGCATCCACTTTCGTTTGGGTCGCATCGTGTGTTTGAGCGTGCATGGCCGCGCCTTATATCACGGCGGTGTTTCCCCTGACCGGATTTGGTTTCGGCTGTTTTCGCCCGTTTTGGCTGGTTAGGACCGAGGGTCGATCGGCGTTTTCGGAAAAGAGCCGCTCTGTTTTGCGCCAGCCTCGATCGCGGCCATCACCGCCAGCGCGACTTCTTCCTGATACGGACGAGCCACAACTTGCACACCGACGGGCAGACCTTGGCTTCCTTTCACCACGTCGGCGCACCGTTTCGACAGCCGGTCGAGCGGCGTCGGGCCGGACCACTGTGTTTCGCTGTCCAGAACCTTCGCCGCAGGCACGACTCCCGACGGAAAATTCAGCAATACATATCGGCACATGTACGAAAGGGTCAGCGTCAAGTCGCCCGAAGAACCGAGCGGCATCGCTGGCAAAACGTGCGGCGGGCAAATCATTGCGTCGAGGGACGCTCGACTCCACGCAGCCAGCTCGTTGCGCCGCCACTGCGTCCGTTCCGCCGTCAGCCGCCACAATTCCTCAACGGGTTTCCGCCCGAGCGAATCGAGCAGCCGAGAAAGCCGCTCCTCGCCGCGCGCCGAAAGCAGTTTGGACAGCGAAGGCCGCACCCAATCCGGCAACTTCGCCGCGAGCATCGTCGGCCTGATCTGCTTGCACACATTTTCGTGCGCGAGCTGCTTTTTCAGCGTGGTTCCGCCGTCGCTGCTGATCACGGCCATCCACAAATACATCAATTCCGCCGATCCATCCGGCTTGAAATCGATGACCTGAGCGCCCGCCTCTGTCAGCCATGTTTTCGCCGACAAAACCGCGTTGGCGATGCTCGGACACGGCGATAAAAAGCCGTCGTCCACGAAGAAGCCGACGCGCATTCCTCGCACATCCGGCAAATCTCCCGGCGGAAACGCAAACGGAGGCACCGCCGGGTCTCTTTGGGCTTGCCACGACGGGTCAAGCGCCTTCATGACACACACCAGGTCCCGCACCGACCGCGCCATCGGTCCCGCGACGGCACGCACCGTTTCTTGTCCCTCGATGCCGCCCAGCATTCCCAAGGTAGACCAGCGATCGCTCGTTGGTTTGAGCCCCGCCACACCACAAAAGTGCGCCGGTATCCGAATCGAACCCCCAATGTCCGACCCCAGCCCGAGCGGCGTTTGCCCCGTCGCGAGCGCCGCACCCTCCCCACCGGACGAACCGCCAGGAGACCGACCTTTTTTCCACGGATTTTCCGTCGTGCCGTACACCGCGTTGTCGCTTTCCTGCACGAGCAGAAGTTGCGGCACGTTCGTTTTGCCGAGCACAATCGCGCCCGCCGCTTTGAGCGCAGCGACAGTGACGGCATCGCTTTGGCTGCGATGTTGCCGACGGCTCGAAAGGCCCAGCGTTGCGGGCGTTCCTTCCACTTCAAAGTTGTCTTTGATCGTGACCGGCAGGCCGTGCAGTGGCGGGAGCGACGCGCCACGTTGCCGCGCAGCGTCGGCTTGCTGTGCCGCTTGCCGTGCGGCGTCGTCGAGGGGCCACGCAATCGCGTTTGTGGTTCCGCCCACCGCGCGCCGCCTGTCAATGAGTGCCTCGACGATTTCAACCGAAGAAGTTTCGCGTTTGTGAAGCGCCGCAAGAAGTTCCGTGGCATCTAGCTCATGCAGTTTCATGGTAGAAGCAGGATACCGTGGACCGCCGCGTTTGCTTCGAGGTTTGCTCGGGCACAGAGCCCCGCGATTCCCTTTTTGTGACTTTGACAAGGACACTTCCCACATGAACCGTGCAGCACCATTGTCTTCTTCCCCCTTTGGCGAAGGGGGTCTTACCTGTCGGTTGTATGCGCTTGCAAACGGACTCAAGGTGTTGCTCCTTCGCGACCCTTCGAGTCCCGTGTTCGCCTATCAGACGTGGTTTTCCGTCGGTTCGCGCCACGAACGGGAAGGCAAAACCGGTATCGCGCATTTGTTTGAACACCTGATGTTCAACGAAACAGAGAACCTCCCCCATGGCGAGTTTGACAAACAGATCGAGCGAGCCGGTGGGAATACCAATGCGGCAACGTGGGTCGATTGGACGTACTACCAAGACGACCTTCCCGCGAGTGAATTTGGGCTCGCGGTTCGTTTGGAATCCGATCGGATGCAGCACCTTCTGATTCGGGACAGACAGGTCGAAACAGAACGCGGAGTCGTGACCTCTGAACGGCAAATGCGCGTCGAAGACGATGTGGATGGTTTCATGAGCGAGGAGCTCTTCCGCCTGGCGTTTTCCAAGCACCCCTATGGTCATCCCACCCTCGGATATATGCAGGACATCCAAGCGTTGGATCTGTCCGACTGCATGAATTTTTACCGAACGTACTACGCACCGAACAACGCCACGGTGGTCGTCGTGGGGGACATCGACGAAGGACAGGCGCTTGCCCTGATCGAGGAACAGTACGGGTCGATTCCCTCCCAAGCGATTCCCACAGAACCCAAGCACATCGAACCGACGCAAACAGAGCAGCGGATGGTCTGTTTTCCCAAACCCATTTCGACCGACAAATTGCTGTTTGGGTACAAGTCCCCGGCTCGTTCCGATCCAGATCATTTGCGACTGGAACTTTTGGGGGAAATTCTAATGGGAAGTTCCGCTTCGATTCTGTATCGAGATCTGGTGATCGAACGTGAAGTGTTTTCTGCACTCAGTGGTTCGGTCATGCCGTTTCGAGATCCGGGTCTTTGGGAGATCTCTGCAACGCTGCATCGGGGTCACAGTGCACAGGAGGGACTTTCCCTATTCGATGAACATATCCGGCGTTTTTGTGAACGCGGACCGACGGAAGCGGAGCTTCACAGAGCGCGTGCCCGGATGCTTACCAGTTTCTATCTTTCGTTGAAAACCGCGCATGGAAAAGCGGCCTGTTTGGGGGAAGCACAAACCACGTTGTCCGATTATCGCGAGATGTTTCGGACACCGGAACTGCTGCGAAACATCACCGTTTCGGAACTCTTGGAGACCGCCCGAAAGTACCTGCGTTTGGAACAACGAACGATCGTGCTTGCAGAGCCAAACGGAGAGGACCCAGAGGACGACGAAGAGGACGACGAAGAGGACGATGGGCCGCCGGATGGAGACGCGCATGGGCATGGGCAAAAGGAATAGGAATAGGTCATGAAGACAACACTTCTCCTCGAAGAAAACCACGACCTGCCGCTGTGTCGTTTGCAATTCACGACGCGAGGCGGTTCCACCTCTGATGCGTTTCCCATTCCCACGGCTGCGCAGCGTCCAGTTCCGGGGCTTTGCAATTTTGCTTCGGAATTGCAACGGAGAGGCGCGGGGGGAAAGACCCGCGCAACGCTGGATGAGGCGCTCGATGCTTTGGGGGCGAGTCTTCAGATCCTCTGTTGGCACGATCAGGTGTCGTATGAGGTGATGTCCCTTCGCGAACATTTCGAGCCTGCGGTTTCACTGCTCTCGGACGTGCTTCTGCGGCCCGATTTTTCGCAAGAGGAATCGGAACGCTTGCGACGGGAACTCTTGGCCGATTTGGATGCAATGCGGAATGAAGACGATGATCTGTTGCATCGCTTTTTCTCGCGTGCCTTGTATGGAGACACGCCGTATGGGAATCCTGTGGCGGGCACACAGGAGAGCACCCAAGCACTCGACTTGTCCTGTGCCAAAGCGTGGCATGCACACCACATCGTCTCAGAGAATTTGATCGTGGGTGCAGCAGGTTCCTTGACGCAAACAGAGGTCGAAACCCTGTTGCAAAAACACTTCTCTGCTCTTCCCGATGGGGGTCGCCGCGATGTTCCGATTCCGTCGCCACCAGCGCGCAAGGGGCGCACCGTTCTGATTGTGGACAAACCGGAGCGCACGCAGTCCCAAATTTTGATTGGACAACTTGCACCGTTGTGGAGTGATCCATCGTTTCTTCCTCTGCATGTTGCGACAAAAGCATTTGGGGGGACGTTTACGGCACGCCTGATGGAAGAGGTCCGCGTGAAGCGCGGCTTGTCTTATGGGGCGTCTGCGCGGCTGGGCAACGGGCGGGGACAGAGATCCCTTCACGTACACGTCTTTCCATCGGCAGAGAACACGGCAGAGACAGTCGGTCTGGTGCTGGATCTGTACGAAGAATGGGCGGAAAAAGGACTCCGAACGGGTGAGCTCGACTTCATCAAATCGTACTTGCAAAAGAGCCATGCGTTTTCGGTACAGACTGCGGATGATCGGTTGAATTGGCGGACACAGCTTGCAGTCTGTGACATGCCACAGGAACACATGAACACGTATCCCGAACGGATCGGGGGAGTTCGTGCAGAGGACGTGGCGCAAGCGATGCGCGCCTGTTTGCGACCGGATGATTTGCTGATCACGATTGTGGCGACTGCCGAGACGGTGTTGCCCGCGTTACAAGCCCTTCCTGGTTTGTCGGGCGCGAACTTTCAAGTGGTTTCCTACAAGTCCTACTGATTCTCGAAAAGGCCATGTCAGATACTCCGAACCTGGAGTCCTTCGCACAAACCGTGGTGTCGGAATCGGGCGCGCTGGGTTTGTCTGTTCTGTCGTTTGGGAAGGCCGACGAAATCCCAGAACACGAATTGTATATGTCTTGGCTGGCGGCAGGCCTTGCAGGGGACATGTCCTATCTGCATCGAGATGCTGCGCCCCGAAAGGATGTCCGGTTGCTTCTGGCCGAGGCGAAATCGGTGGTCGTGGTGGCGCTGCCCTATGCTTCCGCAAACGACGAAACCAGCCGCGCAGGCCACGGAAACATCGCCCGATATGCGCGAGGTCAGGACTACCATTTGGTTCTGAAGCGGCGTCTTCAGGTGCTTGCGGAACGTCTGTCTGCACGTTGTTCGGCACCGATGTTGTGGCGGGCCTGCGTGGACACAGCCCCACTTATGGAACGCGCAGTGGCGGCGCGAGCGGGGCTTGGTTTTGTTGGGAAGAACACGCTGCTGATCACACCCGGTGTGGGAAGTTACACGGTGCTCGGAGAACTCCTGCTGAGCGTCCCGTTGCCCAGCCAAGACCCCCAACCGGCCCGGTGTGGAGACTGTCGGTTGTGTTTGGATGCGTGTCCTACGCAGGCTCTGTTCGCGCCTTTTCAGATGGATTCGAGACGCTGCATTTCCTATTTGACGATCGAAAATTCAGGGGAGATTCCCGCTTCCCTCCGGTCGAAGATGGGGGATTGGATTTTCGGGTGTGATCTGTGCCAGACGGTCTGTCCGTACAACGTGCGGGCCAAACCGGGGGATCGCGCGCTTTCCCCAAAACCGTCGTTCTGTTCGCCTCGGTTGTCGGAACTGTTGCTAATCGGTGCGGCGAAATATCGGAAGTGGGTGAAGCAAACGGCGCTGCGCCGGATCAACCGAACGTCGCTTGTGCGGAATGTGGCGGTGGCGATGGGGAATGTGGGAACCCCGGACGATTTGGGGGCGCTGGGAATCGCTCTGTTTCGGGAGCCTGCGCTTGTCCGCAAACACATTGCATGGGCGATTGCAGAACTTGTTTTGCGGCACAAAGAACTGCTTTGTGCAGGAAGGGAGCTTCTGGAAAAGGGGGCCTCTGTGGAAGAGGACGAAACCGTGCGGAAGGAGATTGCGGCGGCGCTCGCGCGGCTGAACCCAGCGCAAATCCAGGGGCCTGTGCCTGTGTGATGGGTACGTACTAGTTGCTGGATTCGACGATGGTCACTTTGACGATGGTGTTCACGGGGATGTAGTAGAGGCGGCCCGATGCGTGGCGCAAGATGAGCTGCTGCTCAGGAACATACTCGAAATAGGTGCCGAGCAAGCGGGAACCGGAATCAAGGTACACGAGCAGCTCTCCTGTTTGCGGAATGGGGGACGGCGTGTTGGGGGCAAGGGGGGCGGTGATGCGGCGGATGTCGCTCCACAGGACTTTGCGGAGGTCCCCGGCACCGAGCCGGATGGTGGTGTGCACGCCTTGGATGGACTCGACGAGATCGCCACGCAGGGTTTTGCCATCGTGAAGGACGATGGTGCGTTCGGGGGAACCCAAGTGGCCGGTGTCGCCTTTTTTGCGGGCGGGAGAGATGCGGCGGGCTTGCGTCCAGGTCATGCGCTGGTTGCGGCCATCGGCGAGCCTCAACGTGATGTGGCTGCCGACTTCGTATTCGATGACCTCGCCGAAATACGTGATGTTGTCGCGCGTGGTCACGGTGCGCTCGAAACCGGTGCCGGGCAAGGTGGCCGGATTGGTGAACGGGGGTGCAGGAGTCGGGGGTGCGGGAGTCGGGGGTGCGGGAGTCTGGACCGCTGAAGAAGGGGGTGCTTGCGGAGGCGAAGACGGGACCGTTGGAGGAGCGGATGGGGTTCCCGCAGCCGGCGCTTTGGGTCTGGGCGGAGAGACCTGTTCGATGTCATCCCACACGATGCGTTTGGTTTCGCCCGAAGACAATTTCAGCGCAATGTGCGAACCCAGCACGTAGTCCAAAACCTCACCACGGACCATGCTTCCGTCTTTCAAGACGACCGTGCGCTCGACCGGGCCCGAATCCGGCTTGGCCCCCTGGGCAAAAGCGACAGTCGGCAAGGCGCAAGGACCCGCCAGCACAACAGCCAGAACCGCACGAGCCAACAAACCCCGTTTCTTCATGACGTACCCCCGCACCCATCTTACCAAAAACCTCCCCCCTCAAACCACGCACAAGCGGCGGTCCCCCCACAAAGCAACCCGCCGCCAGGCCGACTTCAAACCGAACCGCCCGTAGAAAGCCACGGGTCAGTCCGGGTATGGAATGGGCATCATCCGGTAGCCACGACTTCCGTGTCGGTGGTCGCGGTGATGGCTCGGGCGAGCCAGCGATCGAGCGTGTTTGGTAGGAGGTCGGATCGTGCGATCCGGTGCCCTCAAAAAAGTGCAGGGCAATCGGAAAATCGGATCACGACGTTGTGGTGATCGGATCTCTCGGATCTCGGTGAATCGAGATCGAAAGGCGATTTGTTGGGTTTTTGGGTTGGGTTTTTGGGTGCTCGAAGGGGGCGGGAAGAAGGGGCGCAGGGCGGGGCCATCGTGGTGGTTTCTTTGAACAAGCGGGGAGCGGGTGTTTGGGGATGAAAACTGTGCTTTACGCGGGTTTGCCGACGCGGACAAGCTATTGGCACGGGCTGGCTGGTTGTGTTTGTCGCTTGAAGTGCTTGCTCGCCTGGGCTAAGAAGCCGGCCACACAGGCGACCGTGGCGATGGGATGAAACAGCCAGACGACCGTTTTTTTGGGGCCGCACACGACGAACAAAGGGCACAACGATGAACGACGAGAGGCGATTTTCCTTGAACCAGCCGGCGTCGGTGCCTCTTGTGTCTCCATCCTCGCCGGGCGTGCCGGTGTCGCCTTCGGAACCACCGCCTTCGGGACGGATTCCGGCGAATCGGCGCAATTCGTCGGTGGACGATGGCAGCTCGGTGTCGGCAAGCGATTTGGAAGCGATGCGTTTGCTGCTGGCGGGCAGCTCGGTGCTGGATTGGCACCGGCTGGCCTTCGAGGATCTGGCGCAGGTACACCGTTTCTTGCGGCTGAACGAATTTGACCCGGACAGCCCTGAGGACATGGAACGGCTGGAAGACGTACGGGCAGACGCGGTGGAGTACCTGACGCGGCACTTCGGCTATCGGATTCCGGTTGAAGTGGCCGAGGGCGTGCCGGCGTATGAACTGCTGCTTCTGGCGTCTCGGCGGGCGCGTTTCCAAACGTATGCATGCATCGTGCTGAAAGTGATGAGCGTGCTCCAGCACTTGGATGGGCGCGAAATCCTGTTCAGGCTGCCGGTGTCGGACGACCAAGTGTTCGGTTTGGTCGAAACGAAAGTGGTGCGGATGGTGGACCACATGAGGGCCATTGGTCTGCCGATCGTCGAGTTTGCGTGGAGCCGGAAAGAACGCGACAGCCTGATCACGAAACTTCTGGCCAAGCGGGACACGCTGGCGGCGCATGTGTTCGACAAGATCCGTTTTCGGTTGATCACGCGGCGGCTGGAAGACCTGCCCGCAGTGATTCGGGAGCTGTGCAACCGGCTGATTCCGTGGAACTACGTGATTCCGGGGCAATCGCTGAACACCCTTTTGCCGTTTGAACAGATTTTCGAGATGCAGCCAGCGACCAAAAGGTGGCGGGCGGAACTTCAGGCGGATGCGGACATCAACTTGCCGGCGGCGCTGACGAACTCGTTTTCGGCGTCTTCGTATCGCGTGATCAACTTCATTGCTGATTTGCCGGTGCGGGTCGGGTCGATTTTGCAACAGGTGGGTCTGCGAGACAGTCCGTTTGATCCTTCGGGAGTGGTGTATGTGCTGACGGAATTTCAGGTGATGGATGCACAAACGGCCCTCGCGAACGAGCAGGGGGAATCGAGCCACGCGGCGTACAAAGAACGCCAACACATCCAAGTGAAAGCGCGGCTGACCAGAGGCGTACGGACCCGGCCCTCTCGCGATGGATCGACGTAACAGGGAAGGGTCTTCCTGTGTCTGTTCGTCGCATTTTGCACGTAGACATGGATGCGTTTTTCGCATCGGTGGAACAGCGGGATGACCCGTCTCTGCGCGGACAGCCGGTCGCGGTGGGGGGAATGCATCGGGGGGTCGTGTGTGCGGCGAGTTATGAGGCACGGCGGTTCGGGGTTCGGTCGGCGATACCGATGACCGCAGCGCTGAAGTTGTGTCCGCACCTGAAAGTGGTTCCGCCGGATTTTTCCAAATACAAAGCCGCGTCGGACCAAGTGTTCGCGATTTTTCGGAGTGCGACCCCGCTGGTGGAAGGGGTTTCGCTGGATGAGGCATATTTGGATGTGACGGACAATGCGTGGAACGAGCCGCTGGGGGTGGAAGTCGCAAAGCGTCTGAAGCAGTCGATTGTTGCAGAGACGGGTTTGACGGCCTCGGCGGGCGTGGCACCGAACAAGTTTTTGGCGAAAATCGCGTCGGGTTTTCGGAAGCCGGATGGCTTGACGGTGATTGCTCCCGAACGGGTGGAGCGGTTCCTGTCGAGCCTGCCTGTGGATGCGTTGTGGGGCGTGGGTCCGGTGACGGCGGGGCGGCTGAAAGAGGCTGGGATGACGCAGCTTGTCGATATTCGCAGCCGGACGGAGGCGGAATTGCGCGCGGTCGTGGGGAGTTTTGCGCCGACGTTGCTGCGTCTGTCGCACGGGGAAGACGACCGACAAGTCGAGCCACATCGCGAACGCAAATCGATAGGCAGCGAAACGACGTTTGCGCACGATGTCCGGGAAGCGGGGAAGGTCCGGGAGGTGATGCGGGAGCTTGTCGAAGAATGTTGCGATTCGCTTTTGCGGCACAGGCGTTTTGCGCGCACGGTCACGATCAAAGTCAGGTACAGCAATTTCGATACGATCACGCGCAGCCTGACGCTCGACCGGGCCAGCCAAGACGGCGCACGGTTTTTGGAAACGTGTCAGGAACTGCTCCACAAAACGGCGGTAGGGGAACGACCGATTCGGCTGCTCGGCGTCTCGCTTTCGGGGCTTGTGGAAAACAACGAAGCAGAGCTTGTGCGCCAATTGTGTTTCCCCTTTGGTGCGTAGGTGCTTGACTTTCGGCGGTCGAGCGCAGTACTTCCGAGTCACCATGCACGCTACGACGGATGCTCGGACCAAGCGGTTGCTCGATTTGGTGGTGATGTTGCTCGATGCACGAAGGCCCCTGTCCTTCGCAGAGCTGCGCGACCAATTTGCCGAATACCGAAGCGCAAAACCAGAGGCCGGAATCCGCGCTTTTGAACGCGACAAAGCGACGCTGCTGGAAATGGGCGTTCCGGTTCGGTACGTCACGATCGAAGACCTGGAAGACGCGCCGAGCGAAGGGGGCTATGTCATCGACCGGCAAAAATACCGCCTGCCCGAGGTCGTGCTCGCACCGGATGAAGTGGCGGTGCTGGTGGCCACGGCGGCAGCGGCTCGTCACCAAAGCGATTTTCCGTATCGGCATGCAGCGGAACTGGCGGTGCGAAAGCTGATGTTCGATTTGTCGGGTTTGCCAGCCCGGCGGCGGGCGCGGCGACAAGGCACGGCTTCCTCGCAAACGGCCCCTTCGCCGCCGGAGGTCTTGGTGCATTTGCCCACGACGTACAAATCGGGGTCGCTGGCGGCGCATTTGGAGCTGCTCGAGACGGCGATTCACAACCGCAAGCAGATCACGTTTGAATACGATTCCCATCGCACGAGCGGGTGGATGACGGATGGGGAAAGTCCGTCTGCGGAAGCGGGTGTGGTCGGCCCAAGCACGCGAGAAATCGATCCGTATGGTTTGGTGTATCGGCAAGGCGCGTGGCTGCTGGTCGGCCATTGCCACCGTGCGCAGGCGCTGCGTCGTTTCCGCGTCGATCGCATCTTGAAACTATCGGTGGCACCGCGTCCGAAAACGCCCGACTTTTCGATTCCGGCAGACTTTTCTTTGGAAGAACAGGGGGCCATTTCTCCGTGGCGGTTTGAACGGGAACCGAAACGGGACACGGTCTTGTTTGTCACGGCAGAGATGCCCTGGGTCGCGGACGAGGACTTCGGCCCTGCGACGCGCACAGAGGGACAAGACCAAGGACAAGACGGCATCCGGGTCCAATGTTCCTGCGGCAATCCCGACTATTTGGTGAGCCGGGTGTTGTCTTCTTCGGGAGGATTGCGGGTCCTGGAGCCTGCCGTTTGGCGACAGAGGGTTGCAGAGACCGCGCGCAACATTTCTTCCCGCAACAGGAGCCGCTACGGAACGGAACAACCGCCCGCGCGGGTTGCGAGCCGGAGCTAAAGGGGAGCGATTTTTCATGGACACGTCTGCTCGTTTGAAACGGCTGCTGTATTTGGTTCCGGCGGTGCTGGCGCGGCAGGGGACTCCTGTGGCGGACCTGGCGAAGGAACTCGACGTAGACCCTGCGACGCTCCGCGATGACATCGAGCTGTTGTCGCAAGTGGGACCGCCAGCCGGTGCCCCCGATGAGTTTTTGCTGCTCACGATTGATGAGGAAGACGACTGTGTGTACGCAGAACTTCCGCAGGGACTCACGCGGCCTTTGCGCCTGACGGCGGCAGAGGCGTTTTCGCTTACGCTCGGTTTGCGTGCGCTGGCCGGTTCAGGGGTGCGTCCATATGAAGATGCGGTGGCCCGTTTGCTGGCGAAAATTCGGGCGGCGCTGGGGGAGGCGTCCCCCGAGCTGTTGGCGCTCGAACGCGAATCGGTCGTGGAAACCCAAGACCATCACAAGTTTTCGCTTTTGTCGGATTTGCACCGTGCCATCAGCAACCATCGGACGATTTCGGCGCGGTATCACTCCGCGTCTCGGGGTCTGACCGAACAGCGCCACATCGATCCGTATGCGCTGCTGAACCACCGAGGCGCGTGGTACTTGGTCGGCCTTTGCCATCGCCACAACGAGCCGCGTCTGTTCAAAGTCGAACGGCTGTCGAACGTGGTCACGCACACCGAGCTGCCCGCGTTTTCGGTTCGTCCCTCGTTCGATTTGGAACAGTTCCGCCGGGACCAGTTGTTTCAACCCGAAGCGAAACACCCTCAAGTCGAATTGCGTTTTGACAAAACGCTGGCGTATGAAGTGCGAACCCGGTTCGATCCCGCGCGCGTGGAAGTCGGTCGCGATGGGGGTTTGCTGGTGTCGTTTGAAAACCCGCTGTCCGATTGGCTGGTGAATTGGGTTCTTGGTTTTGGGGCGCAGGTGGAAGTGCAAGAACCGGCAGAGCTGCGTCAGAAAGTCGCCGAAAGAGCGCAGGCCATCGCCGAACTTCACGGCGATTTGTGATCCAATCGTTTCCGTTCCGCATCCAACCACGCCCGCGCCGCCGCTTCGTCTGAAAAGACTTCTCCGTTGAGCGCCGGGCCAAGCCCCAAAAGACGCTGTGCCCCCAGGACAAGCTGCCCAATCGCGCGCAACGGCAGACTCACCCCAAACGCCACGCCTGTGTAGGTTCCCAGGTATTTCCAGGTGGCGAGCGCCCGGCGAGTCTCTGGCCCAAACACCTTGAGGTGGGTCAGGTCCGCGAACAGAAACACGCGCCCCCGCTTGCGGTAAATGTCGTCGGCAATCCCGAGCAGCTCCCGTGCCTCGTCCGGCGTGTATTCGCCTTGAAACTTCATCCACAACACATCATCAACCACCGCAAAGGACTGCTGCCCCGCTTTCCGAAACTCCACCGCATCGCTCATGTTGTCACGGTACTGCGCTTCTCGGCAAAGGGAACCCCCTTCGTCAACCAGGCAAAACCACACGGTTAAAAGGACCCCTTTTCACGCGGCCACCCGAGGTATTCCAGGTTCGTGGTATGTCTTTCCCATGCAGAAACAGGGGCCTGTGTGGCAGGTCTTCGGCCACAAAAAATGTTCCGACACCCGCAAGGCAGAGCGTTTCATCAAAGAGCGCGGCCTCCCTCTCCAAAAGATCGACCTGGCCGAGCGCGGCCCGAGCGCCGGTGAATTGCGCGCCATCGCGGCCTTGCACGGCATGTCCAATCTGCTCGATCGAACAGGGGAGCGTTTCAAGTCCCAAGGGCTGGCGCACGCGCTTTTGACCGAAGCAGACATCGAACGGCTGCTGCTTGCACAGCCGGGGCTCCTCAAGACACCCATCGTCCGTTGCGGGGCCCGCTCGACCGTGGGTTATGCCAAAGACGTATGGCTTTCGTGGTTGGCCTCATGAGTCCGGCCTTTTTGCAAAGACTGTCTTGGGTGTCTGCGCACATGCCGCGCACCAAACGGGCGATAGAACAGTTGCCGGCGCTTGATGGAGTGCGGCTGGCCTGCTCGATGCACTTGGAAATCAAGATGGTGCCCGCCATCCAGGGTTTTCTGTCACGCGGCGCGCAGGTATTTCTGGCGACGTGCAATCCGGCGACTGTGTGCAACGACACCGTGGCGTTTTGCAAAAACCAGGGCGCACAGGCCTTCGCGCATCGGGGCATGTCGCCTGCGGAACTTGCGCAGTCGCTCGAAGACGTGCTCGATCGGCAGCCCACGCATCTTTGTGAAATGGGGGCCGACCTCTCGCTCGCGCTTGCCCGACGAGGCGCGCCAAAGCACGCCGTCCGCGCCGGTCTTGAGGCCACGGGCAGCGGCACCACGCGCCTTTCCGCCCTCGCTGGGAAGTTTTCCTATCCCATCTTCAATTGGGACGATTTGCCCATCAAAGAGGGGTTGCACAACCGCCACATGGTCGGCCTGACCGCGTGCTGCACGTTTTTTGCGCACGCACAGCTTACGTTTCACGCCAAACACGTGGTCGTCGTCGGCTTTGGGCTGGTGGGGCAAGGCGTCGCCGATGCCGCCCGCGCGTTCGGAGGTGCCGTGACTGTCGTTGAATGCGACCCTGTTCGCGCGCTTCTGGCCCGGTTTGCCGGTTGGCCCGTCGCGACCCTTGACGACGCGCTGCCCTCTGCCGATGTCGTCATCACGGCCACGGGCGCGACTGACATCCTCTCCTCCGCCCAGTTTGACAAGCTCAAAGACGGGGTTTTTCTGATGAACGTCGGCCACGCAAACCGCGAAATCGACGTACCCGCCCTGCTTGCGCACCCAAACGAGCCCCTTTTGCCCCACATCCGCAAGGTCGCTTTGCCGCAAGGCCGGACCGTGTATCTGTTCGCCGAAGGAGAGATGGCGAATTTGGCAGCCGGACCTGGCGACAGTTTGAATGCGTTTGACGTGACCGCCGCCGCCATGGTCGCCGCCGTCGGTTTTGCCGTGACCCACGGCCCTGCGTTCCCCCCCGGCCTGCACGACCTCCCCAAAACCGCCTGGCAAAACGTCGCCCAGCCAGACCGCCACGTCTAGAACGGCGCGCAGGGTTGGGGCAGGCTACGCGACGGCGATCATCACGTCCGACACTGAGGTTGCCGTCACAGCGCGGGTGATCCAGCGGTCCAGTTGAGTCAGATCCTCGCACTGTAGGATTTGGGCGCGCACGAGGTCGTTCACAAACAACCCCCGCGCCGCCATCACCGCCAACAGGGACTTGGCCTTCCCAAGGGCCTCCCCGAGGGTCTTGCCGATGGCCCTGCCACGGGCTTCGCCACGGGCTTCGCCGGTTG
>DAOLIT010000064.1:0-25203 GCA_035328405.1 Pseudomonadota bacterium
CATGTTCTTGGCACAGAACCCCCCAAAAAACCCCCTCCGCCCCCCAAAAAACCCTGCGGGATCAGCATTCGTTGCCCTGCGCGCTTCGGTTGTGAGGGCGGCAAGGAAATGTGCAGGTTAGGCGAGGCTGGCGAGGGCGGTTTTGTGGGTTTGCAATTCGCCGAGCCGAGTTTGCAATTCGCCGACGCGCGTCCGGTTCTGTTCCACGACTTCCGGCTTCGCACGAGCAACGAAATCCGGCTTCGCCAGTCGGCTTTGCACAGTCTCCAATTCCTTTTCCACTTTTTGCGCCTCCTTATCAAGCCGCGCAATCTCTGCCGGAGCATCGATCAAGTCACGCGCATGCAAAAGAAGGACTGTGAACAGAGCACCTACCGCTGCAATCGTACCGGAAGCTTTTTCCTCAGAAAGTTCTTCGACGACTTCACACAGTTCGGCTTTGGACAGAAGCTCAATGGTGTCTTTGTTCTCCCACAAAACCTGCCGGAGTTCAGGCTCGGGACACTTGATGGCAAACTGCAATCTCTGCGTGCCCTCTTCCTCCCCTTTTGAGGCTTTCACATTGTACGTGGCCTTGATTCCACGCATCGCAGACACGGCCTCCTGAATCGCGTACATGTGCCATTCTGCGTCTTCATCAAAAAGCCCAGTATCCGCCGTCGGATACACCGTAATGGCCAGACTTTGGGGGGCCGCATACCCTCGCGGCAAACGCAACCAAAGTTCCTCTGTCACAAAAGGAATGATTGGATGCAACAAACGCATCGAAGTCTCCAAACAGACCGTCAGCGTTCCGAGTGTTGCATACCGACGCGCCGGAGAAATCCCTTCCGATAGATTGGGTTTCGAGATCTCGATGTACCAATCACAGAGATCATTCCAAAAGAAACGATACAGAGCCTGCGCTCCGTCAGAGAACTTGCATGCAGAGAACGCCTCGTTCACCTCGTCAATCACACCATTGAGCTTGGACAAGATGTACCGATCAGCAAGTCCCAACTCGACTTTGGGATACTGAGCAGCCAAGGTGGATGTGGAGGACCCCCGATGATACCGCAGCACATCCATAAACAGGCCCAGACTCTCCTGTTCGGACTCCTTTACATGCAAAAGATAGAAGCGAACCGCACTCCAAATCTTGTTCATGAAGTGGCGGTACCCCTCGACGCGAGGCACCGACAAGCGAATGTTTCGACCCTGCGCCCCCATGACCAGCAAGAAGTAACGGAGGGCATCGGCACCCTGGCGCGGAAAACCAGTTGGATACGTCACCGCAGCCGATGGAAAGGCCTTCTTGAACTTCGCAAGTTGTTCATCAAACGCCTTTTTCTCGGGGGGTTTGTCCTTCGAAAAGCCCAGAACCTCCTCCATCGTCGCGCCGTACACAAGATGAAGGGGGTCGATCACATTCCCCTTCACTTTGGACATTTTTTCGCCCGATTCATCGACGACCAGTGCGTGAAGCAGAACCGTTTTGAACGGCACCTTTTTCATGAAGTAAAGGCCCATCATCATCATGCGGGCCACCCAGAAAAACAGGATGTCGTGCCCCGTTTCCATCACCGACGTGGGATAAAACGTCTTCAAATCGCGCGTTTGATTGGGCCACCCGAGCGTCGAAAACGGCCACAACGCAGACGAAAACCAAGTGTCAAGCACGTCATCGTCTTGGCGCAGTTTCCCATGACCCGCTTGACGGCAAGCGTCGTCGAAGTTTCGGGCCACAAAAACATTTCCGTTGTCGTCGTACCACGCCGGAATCCTGTGCCCCCACCACAACTGTCTGGATATGCACCAGTCCCGGATGTTCCGCATCCAGCGAAAGTAGTCCTGGGTATAGTGTTCGGGGACAAAAACCGTCTTGCCCTGCTCCACCGCTTCGATGGCCGGCGCAGCAAGGGGTTCCGTCTTCACAAACCACTGCAAAGACAGCATCGGTTCAATCACCGTGTCACAGCGTTGACACCGCCCCAAGTTCAGTTTGTGTGCCTTTTCTTCGACGAGAAGACCCGCCTCTGCCAGTGCTGCGAGCACCGCCTTTCGGGCCTCAGGAAGAGGCAGGCCCCGAAATTGTTCGGGAGCGTTTTCGTTCAATCGTCCCTGGAAATTGAAGATCGAAATCTGCTCCAGATTGTGGCGGACTCCGGTCTCAAAGTCGTTGAAATCGTGTCCGGGAGTCACTTTCACCGCCCCCGTTCCAAACTCCATCGACACCAGTACAGGGTCTGCAATGACAGGAATCATTCTGTCTGTCAGGGGAAGGCACACCCTTTTGCCAACCAAATGCGCGAAACGGGGGTCGTCAGGATGTACTGCAACCGCTGTATCCCCAAGGAGTGTCTCCGGCCTTGTCGTCGCCACAACCAACTTTTCAGCCGAATCGGCAACCGGATACGCAATGTGCCACAGCTTTCCGTCTGTCTCCTCGGACTCCACTTCCAAATCAGACAAAGCTGTGTTGCAGCGCGTACACCAATTGATCAGCCGTTTGGCCCGATAGATCAACTTGTCTTCATACAGTTGGACGAATGCTTCCACGACCGCGCGCGAAAGACTCTCATCCATCGTGAAACGAAACCGTTGCCAATCCAGTGAAAATCCAAGCGCACGAAGTTGCTCGTTGATGCGGTTTCCGTACTGCTCTTTCCACTGCCACACGCGACGGACAAATTCCTCGCGCCCCAAGTCGTGGCGGCTTACCCCTTCATCCTTTGCAAGCTTGCGTTCCACAACCAATTGCGTTGCAATTCCTGCATGGTCCGCTCCGGGGAGCCACAACGTATTCCGTCCCTGCATCCTGCGCCAGCGCGTCAATACATCCTGCACTACATACATCGCATGACCCATGTGCAGAGAACCAGTCACATTGGGAGGAGGAATCACGATGCAAAAGGGAGTCTTTGGCATATCCGTCGAGGCGTGAAAGTACCCCGCGTCCTCCCACACCTTGTACCACCTGGTTTCCACCACCGCAGGGTCATATGCCTTTGCCAGAACATTCTCTCCCATTTCAAAAAGTCCCTTTTCCTTGGTTGTTTCGTCGCGTAGTTTCGTCGAGAACTCGAAAACTGGTGCCTTCATAACATAGAAACTTTGGAAGTGAACCAAATTTTTTGGAGCCCTACTGGAATGCACAAAAAACACTTCCTTTCCGTCGGAGAATTTGATGTAAAATGAATCAACTTTTGGAAAGAAAATTCGATGTCCTTTTCCGAACTCCGTACACATCTTTCCCACTCAAGAAGAGTCCTCATACAACTCATGCTTGCGGGGTCCTGTTCTGTTGTATCTATTCCGTCGCTGACGAGCGACTCTTTTGCCCAATCCAACCCATCCCATCAGAGCGTACCCAAAGTCACGCAAACGACCCCGCAAGCGACCCCGCAGTCATTCCCACAGTCCGACCATCCGATTTTGGTGGCGCTGCGACAAGAATTAGACCGGTCTATGAAACGGCTGAAATTGAAAGGGTATGAAACCCCTTATTTCGTAAGCTACACCCTGCGTGAAATCGAAGAGGCGGAGGTCGTAGGAAAATTCGGTGCGGTGTATGGGAAAGGCCGCGATCGCAGGCGAGTCATTCATGTCGAAGTTCGAGTAGGAGGATACGATTTTGACAACACCTCTGCTGGAGAATCTGACGGGGATGCAGACCTCGCACTGAGTCTTTCGGAAGTCTCTAAAGATGCCCCCCTAGATGATCATCTGGATGCGGTACGTGGGGCTCTGTGGCTGCTGACAGACCAAAAGTACAAGGCTGCATTGGCTTCTTATGCACGAAAGAGAGCGCGCGGAGTTCGCAACGTAGATCCAGAGGACAAACTGCCCAGTTTTTCGCGCGAAAAACCACACAAATCCTATGCAGAATCTCCCAAATTCGATGTGGATTTGGACAAGATGGCCGACACCGTTCGTGTAGCGGGGGGGCGTTTGAAAAGTGCCCCCGTTATCGACGGTGACATCAAATTGAATGCGGACCGGGTGAGCCGGTATTATGTGAGCAGCGAAGGTACGGAAACCATCGAACACAGAACCATTTTCGCTGCACATTTGTCCGCAGAAACGCGCGCCAAAGATGGCATGAAACTGTCCAATGAACGGGACTTCTATGGTCGTTCAGCAGAGGAACTTCCCACCGCGCAAGTGTTGGCGGCTGCGGTGGATGGTTTGGTTAAGGATTTGTCCCTTCTGCAAGCTGCGCCTGCCGTTGATCCATACAATGGCCCTGCCATTTTGATGGAAGAGGCTGCCGGAGTCTTTTTCCATGAAACCATGGGACACCGTTTGGAAGGCGAACGACAACTCAGCGAACAAGAGGGGCGGACGTTCAAAGGACAAGTCGGAAAAAAGGTCCTGCCGGGGTTCCTATCCGTACTCGATGACCCGACGTTGGCAGCGACATCGGATGGGACAAAGCTCAACGGTTTTTATCGTTTTGATGACGAGGGAGTCCCCGCAAGGCCGGTGGTTCTGATCGAAAAAGGGGTGTTGCGGGATTACCTCAAATCACGGACTCCTGTACTCGGTTCGTTGCGTTCCAATGGACATGGCCGCGCCGAGGGTACAAGCGACCCGATTGGAAGAATGGCCAACTTGATTGTGAAAGCGGAGAACACGGTTCCTCTTGCGGAGTTGAAAGCGCAGTTGCTTGCAGAAGTGCGAAAGCAGGGGAAGCCCTATGGTCTCATCATCCGAGACATTCTGGGAGGTTCGACAAACACCATGAGTTTCGGGAGTCAGACCTTTCGCGGACAGCCCACCATGGTCTATCGCGTCGATGCAAAAACGGGTGAGGAAACTCTGGTTCGGGGGGTTGAGATGGTAGGAACACCGCTTTCCAGCGTCGGAAAAATCGTCGCCGCATCGAACACGACAGGGGTCTTCAATGGCTTCTGTGGAGCGGAAAGCGGAATGGCCCCCGTTTCGACCGTGGCGCCGGCAGTATTGTTTACCGAAATTGAGCTACAGCGCGCCCAGCATGTCTCTGAACGTCCCCCGATTTTGCCGCCTCCGTGGCGCGATGAACAAGCACCCACACGAAAGTGAAACAGACCATGATTCCACACCCTGAACAACTCGAAAGGGAGTCGTCCGAAACCTGTGCCGATTTGCTGCGGTTTATCGACGATTCACCGACCCCTTATCACGTTTCCAAGCAGGTCGCAGACAGGTTGACCCAAGCGGGCTTTGTGGCGTGCCGTTTCGAGGACGATTTTTGTGCATTGCCTGCGGGACACGGCTTTTTTATCGCTGAAGATGCGGCTGTGTTTGCCTTTGTGAAACCCAAGATGAGAGTTCACGCTTTTCGCATTGTTGGAGCACACACAGACAGTCCGAATTTGCGCCTAAAACCTCGTCCTCTGTATGAAAAGGCGGGGTATGTTCAGGTGGGTGTGGAAGTGTATGGGGGAGCACTTCTGCATACTTGGCTCGACCGGGATTTGCGGCTCTGTGGGCGTGCAATCGTCCGCGATGGGAATGGATGTCTGCAATCCAAACTCGTGTCTTTGCGGGAACCGATTGTGCGCATCCCGCAACTGGCCATTCACCTGGATCGGGAGGTCAGCGAAAAGGGTCTGCAACTGAATCGCCAAGAACATCTTGCGCCCATTGTAGGTCTACAAGAACCCGGAAAAACAGGGGTGGATGAGAAACTCCTCAAGACGCTTTGCGCAAAGGAATTGGCGTGTTCTGCGACAGACATTGTACAGCTTGATTTGCATGTGGCAGACGCAGTGCCATCGACGGTGGCGGGGCTTTCGCGGGAATTTGTGTTTGCTCCCAGACTCGACAACCTGGCGATGTGTCATGCGGGTCTGTCCGCGCTGCTGCGGGCCCGTTCACAGGGTTCCGAAAGTGGTGTTGTGCAAGTGCTCGCTTTGTTCGATCACGAAGAAGTGGGCTCTGTAAGCGACCGGGGTGCAGATTCTGCCCTGTTGTCACAACTACTCGAACGCATTTCGGGGTCTTCGGGATGCAGTGCGGAGCAGCATCAACAGGCGGTGGCGCGATCTCTCTGTGTGTCCGCAGACATGGCGCATGGCGTACATCCGAACTATGCAGATAGACATGAACCCCATCACAAACCCCTGTTGAACCGAGGGCCGGTCATCAAATTCAACGCACAGCAACGGTACGCTACGTCTGCAAAGACAGCGGCGCACATGATGGAGCTTGCCCGTCGCGCACAGATTCCTCTTCAGGAGTATGTTCATCGAACAGACTTGCCCTGTGGGAGCACGATCGGCCCGAGGCTATCAGCGCACGTCGGAATCCCAACCGTAGACGTAGGAAATCCGATGTTGAGCATGCACTCAGCGCGTGAAATGGCTGGCGCACACGATCCAGAACAGATGTCGCGCTTGTTGGCTCTGTTTTTCCTGTCGTAAATGAGGCGATTAGGGGTGTGTTAGGGGGTGTGTGGGCTGGGTGATGTGAGCGGCAAGACAAAGCCCACGCTGGCCCCGCCTTCTTCTCCGTTTGTCGCGAATGCGCTTCCTCCGTGTGCCTGCGCGATGCGTTGCACCAGCGACAGACCCAGACCCAAACCGCCGCCATCTTGTTTGCCCCGCACAAACGGCTCGAATGCACGATTTTGTTCGGTCGTGGAAAAGCCCTTCCCTTGATCTTCCACCGCAAAGCGTACTTGGTCATCGTGTCTCGACACACGCAACGTGATGGGGGGCGTTCCGTGTTTCTTGGCGTTGTCCAAAAGCGCGAGCAGAGCCCGAGACAGAAGCGTTGCGTCAGCAGAAATCATGACCTCCTGGGACACAATGCGGGTTTCAGGAAGACCCGCCCGCTCGACGGCACGTTTGGCCAAATCACTACCGCTAACCTGTGTGCGAGACAGCGCAGAAAAATCAAGACGTGCATGCGCGAGCAGTTCACCCACCAGTCGATCCATTTCGATGATCTCTTCTTCGATTTCCGAAAGGTGTTGGTTGTTTCCGTCGCGGGCCATCTCTGTAAGCAGACGAATGCGCGTTAATGGGGTGCGCAATTCGTGGCTGACGGCGGCCAACAGCTCGCGCTGGTCTTTGATCTGTTTTTCGATCCGTGCGGCCATGTCATTGAGTGCGAGGGCAAGTTCTCCTACTTCGCCGACCTGGTTTTGTTGCAAATTTGCTCTCTTTTCCAGGTGTCCCTCACCGAGCTGTCTTGCGACCTCGACCAACTCGCGCAGCGGCGACAAAATCCGCCGTGCAACAAGCCCCGCCGCCGCCCACAGAACGGTCAGTGCAGCCAACAGAGCCAACAACGATCGTTGAAGAGGGGCCGCCCCAAACGCACGATCGAAACAGACTTCGACCTGTCCCAGAGTTTGACCACTGTGTACAACGGGGGAACGCAGCGGAGAACGGCATTCTGAAGGAAACAGCGCAGCGTCGAGAACCTCCCCACTTTGGGAAAGCACCTGGGCAGGCAAAGACAAATGTTGCGCCATGTCGTAAAGGACTCTCTGGCGCTTGCCGGGAGAATCCCAAACGGCCTGGGTTTGCCCGGCCACAAAGCGCAACGCGCCCTGCTGGTACCGACGGTAATCAAAACCCCCGCGTGCATGCCTGAGTACGAAAAAAACGACCGCGAACGTGGCCATGATCGCGGCTGCAAGCCACAAAAAGAGCCTGCGATGCAGGCGTGCGCGAAAATAAAAACCGACCCCATCTCGACGAGACATCCGTTCACAGGGAGCCACCCAGCGGTCGTCCATGGTTTACACGTCCTTGGTCAGTACATAGCCCACGCCGCGCACTGTTTTGATGAGGCGGGGGGATTTTGAGTCATCTCCCAGTTTGGCGCGCAAATGCGAAATGTGAACATCAACCGTTCGTTCACCGACGGTGACATCATCTCGCCCGGCCAGCGAAAGGAGTGCATCACGCGGCACCACGCGACCGGCCCGTTTGGCCAAGGCCAAAAGAAGGTCAAATTCAAGCCCTGTCATGTCCATTTCGCGTCCGTTTTGGCTTACACGCCGCGCAGACAGATCAAAGGACAGACCCGCCACGGACAAAGTGCCACTTTCGGAGGCCGGTTGTGTCCGTCGGAGGAGCGCCCGAATCCTGGCGAGCAGTTCACGCGGACCAAAGGGTTTGGACAGGTAGTCATCGGCCCCCAGTTCCAGCCCGACCACACGATCCGTTTCATCCCCCCGAGCCGTCAACATCAGGATAGGAATGCGGTTTTCTTTTGCGCGAATGCGGCGACAGACCTCCAGTCCGTCGATGCCGGGCATCATCACGTCCAAGAGAACGACATCAAAACCTCCCCCTTCCAGCATTTTCAAACCCCGCAGACCATCCTGCGCGTGTTCGACTTGAATGCCATTTTGGGACAGAAAACTGGTGAGCAGGGAAGCGATTTTCCCATCATCATCCATCAGCAAAACACGAACAGGTGTCATGGTCTGTTCCCCTTCCCATCACTTCCCAAGCAAAAAATACGTGGACAAGACCCCTTTTCCTTTGATGGGAATGCGGCCACGGGGTTCGAGTCGGTAGTCGGATTGCAACATCTCAAACGTGGATTGCTCCACCTGAATCCGGCCCGGTTCCCCAGAGGACTCCATCCGGCTCGCTACGTTTACGGTATCTCCCCACAAATCGTAAATAAACTTTCGCACACCGATCACGCCAGCGACGACAGGCCCTGTTGCCATGCCAATCCGAAGAGCCAAAGGAGGCTGACCTGGAAACGCAAATTCCTTGATGATGGTCTGCATCTCGAGAGCCATGTCTGCAACCGCCGCTGCATGATGAGGCTGGGGTACAGGTACTCCCCCTACTGCCATGTAGGCGTCTCCGATCGTTTTGATTTTTTCCAAACCATGACGTTCAGCCAGCACATCAAACGACGTAAAAATTCGGTTGAGGGTCTCGACCACTTCCGACGGTGGAAGCATCGAAGTCGCTTGTGTGAAACCCACAATGTCCGCAAAAAGTACGGTCGCGGAATCGAAACGATGAGAGATGGTGCCCGTGGTCTGTTTGAGTTCTTCGACCACCTTGCGCGGCAAAATGTTGAGAAGGATTTGCTCGGAGTGTTCCTTCTCTCTCCGCAACGCTTCTTCGGCCAAGTGGCGCTCTGTAACATCGCGGACCACCATCAGGACCTCATCATTTCCACTCTTCACAACGCGCGCTTCGTAATGACCCACCTTCCCCGCAATGGGTAGTTCATATTGAAACGTCTGCGTTTCGGAAGTTTCGAGCGCAGTCTGCGTTGCGCGCAGATAGATGCTCGCGATGTTTTCCGGCAAGACATGTTTGACGTTGCGGTGAATCCGCTCGTGTTTGGGAACGAGCACCGGAATGTCCTTTGCCCCGACAAAATCCAGGTATGTTCCATCTCTGTGCAGCCGAATGATGAGGTCCGGCACAGCCACAAGGAGTGCCCGCAGACGATTGACTTCTTTTGCCAATTCATCCGGTGTTTGCTCCAGCGAGTTTCCACCGCGTCCGGGGTTTTTAGAACGTGCATCGTCATTCATTCCGTCATCCTATGCCGGCGTCTTTCAAACCCACCACAAAAACGAAAACCCCAGGAGCCTGTTGCAGCAAGCCGCGAAGAGGACACGCCCCCGACCCTTTGGGCCGAGGACACGTCGAGACGCCGTCGCAGGTTTTTGCGCAGTAGCGGCATTGCTGCAACAAGCTCCTGGGCTTGCAACCCCTTTTTTGACTCGTTACGATGCGCCGCTCGTGTTCGTTTGACCTATTCCCCGTTTTGCGGAGGTTCACATGCGGCACAGTTTCGCTGACTGGTTGTCCCACGTCGTGTTTTCGACAGGTCTCCTGTTTTGCGCCGGTACTTGCAGCTTTTTCGGCTGTAGTTTGGACCCGCGCAGCGACGAAAATTATGGTTCCGGCGACAAACCGACGATTCCCGAGGAGGATTTGTGCAAAGGCAGCGAAACGCGCTGTGCGGGAAGCGCGCTTCAAAAGTGTTCCGCCGGCAGATTTGTGAACGACAGGATTTGCGCAATCGGACAATTGTGCGATCCCAAACGCGGTTGTCTGGATTGTTCACCGTCGCTTCCCACCACGTGCGTCGGCGACAAAGTGCACACCTGCCATTCGGACGGCACAGTGGGCGAAGAAAAAGAAACCTGTCTGCCCAAAAGCTGTTTCGGCGGCAAGTGCAGCAGCGTATGCAGCCCTGGTTCAGAACTCATCTATACCGTCGATGATCGCAATCGCTTTTTCAGCTTCAATCCTCGCGACGGGAAATACGAATACAAACAAATCGGAACGCTGTCTTGCCCCGCAGGCAACAGTCTGGGAGGCGGCAAAGCCAATCCGTTTTCGATGGCGGTCGATCGATCCACGCGCGCTTGGGTTCTGTATTCCAGCGGCGAAATTTTTTGGGTGAACACGACCGATGCGTCGTGCAAACCCAGCGGGTACGCCCGATTGCAAAACGGTTTTGAGACCTTCGGAATGGGTTTCGTTTCGGACGCAGAAGGAAGCGAGGCGGAGACACTGTTTGTTGCGGGCGGCTCCTATTCCAACCAAAGAGTCGCGAGCCTGGCACGCATTGATTCCGCATCACTCAAACTCGCCAAAATCGCGGCGCTCAATCTGTCTGGACAGAACAGCCCTGAATTGACAGGAACCGGAAAGGGGGAGCTGTACGGTTTCCATCCGGGTTCAAGTCCGTTTGTGGGTCAAATTGACAAAACGAATGCGAGCACCCTCCGACGCTGGACATTGCCTTCGATGGGAGGCACCCCAACCGGCTGGGCCTTCGCACATTGGGGAGGTCGTTTCTACATTTTCATCACCGCATCCGTGGGCGCAGGCGAGCGTTCGATGGTTTGGGAGTTCGATCCTGCCACCGGAAAAGCGATTGAGGTCAAGACCAACGCAAGTTACAAAATCGTCGGTGCTGGAGTCTCGACTTGCGCGCCCGTCATTATCGGTTGATGACGACCCTCTTTGCGTGGCTCGCGAGGTGAAGCATGGGGGGCGCACGTTACAAGCTGGGTTTGACCTTGGGGGACCCAACCGGAATCGGGCCGGAGTTGTGGATAAAGACACTCCTTTCTGAGTATCCGCATCCTGAACAGCTTGCACAATTCGTGTTTTTCGCGGACCCCCATGTCTTGCTTAGGACGGCGGAAACGCTTGGAAAGGAATCGGAATGGCGCGGTTTGTCTCAACACCTTCGTGTGGAACCGGTGACAGAACTTCGCGCACAGGATTCTGTTCCCGGAAAGCCGAACCCCCAAAGCGGAAAAGCGCAGGTTTCGTATTTGCAAGCGGCTGTCCTGGCCGCAAAACGAAAGGAAATTGACGGTCTCTGTACTGGCCCCCTTCACAAAGCGAGTGCGCTGTCTGCTGGCTTTCCTTTCCCTGGACATACGGATTTTTTGGCGGCGGAACTCGCGGCGAAAAACCGGCAGGTGGTCATGATGTTGGCCGGAAAAACGCTGCGGGTCGCACTTTGCACGACGCACATTCCTCTGCGCGAGGTTTCGTCGAATTTGTCTGTATCTCGTATTGTTTCGACGCTTCTCACGACGGTGGACGCGCTCGCACTCGATTTCGGAGAACGTTCCCCCGTGGTGTATGTTCTGGGGCTCAATCCGCATGCGGGCGAACACGGACACTTGGGAGACGAAGAAGCACGTTTGATACAGCCCGCGATCCACAGGGTTCTGTCCGATCCAAGCCTCCACGATGGAAGGAATGTGCGTGTGGTCGGCCCGCTGGTACCCGATGTTGCGTTTCGTCACGTCCTGCGGGCACACAAAGGACAAACGATTCCGCCGACCTTTGTGGCGATGTATCACGATCAAGGTCTTATCCCCCTGAAACTGCTGGATTTTGATTCCGCAGTGAATGTGACGTTGGGTTTGTCCGTGGTGAGGACCTCCCCCGATCATGGAACAGCACACGACATTGCAGGACAAGGAATCGCCGAACCCGCCAGTCTGCAAGCTGCCGTTAGGATGTGTCTCGAACAGGTCGAACACCGACGGAATTTTGTTTGCACCGTGTGATCCATCCACACGCAAAGCTGTTTTCTGTACGATGGGAGAATGTGGAACCAAGAAGCGTTAGTGGCCAAAGCCCAGCAAGCGGCCAATGGCACCCTTTTGGCGTTTGCGGAAGCCACGATCCGCATCCCAGGAGAAATCCTGACCGAACGTGGTCTTCTCGCCTCGACGAAAAACGCCATTGTTTTTGTCGTCGATGCGCTTTTGCAGCCTGGTGTCGCAACGGTCTTCCCGATCGCATCCCTCAAAGGACATGTGCTGAAACTGGATCTGTTTTCGATTTCCTTCACGATCGAAACGGAAAAAGGAAAGTATGAATTTGTCTGCTCGGATGCGAACAAACTTCGGCAGATTGTGGCCACTTCCGGTTTGTCCATTTCCGAAGTCCCACTGGATTCCGAAAAGCCAGATTCCATTTCCGATGGCACAGAGGGACCGGCACCTCACTCGTTTTCAGTCTCACCTCCTCCACTGATTCTGTCTTCTTCTCCGTCGTCGATTCTGTTCAGTTCCCCGCCCTCCCCTTCGCTTCCTTCTGTCTTCCCCTTGCACCAAGAGATTCCTATAGAAACACCCCAAAAACCGGGCGGAACTGCGGACAATGCCCCCGCAGCAGACAACAAGAAACTGAAATGGGAAGAGGACGAGGACGAAGAGGACGAAGACGAGGAAGACGAGGACGAAGAGGACGAAGACGAGGATGAGGACGAAGACGAAGACGAGGATGATGATGATGAGGAGGAGGAGGAGGACAACAGGGCAGGAGAGCCGAAACCAGGAGACCCCAAAAAGCAAGCGATTTCAAAGGCGATTGCTGCGTTGGAGGCGCTTGCAGAAAAGCAAGACAAGATCCAATCTTCCGACGGTGTTAAGCAGCCGAAGGAGACCGCCGCTTTGGGAACAATACCGCGCTCCGAGGCTTCCGAAAAGCAGGCGACCCCTGCGGGGGTCAGCAAGCCTGAGGCGGTCAGCGCGACATTGAAGGTGCTTGCGACACTTGTCCTGCTGCTCTCCATTGGGGCCATCGGTTTCGGAGTCTGGTTGTTCGACAAAACCTTTATGGGGCAGAGCGTCAAGGAACTCCTGTCGAGCATGAAAAACTGGGAGGGGTCGTTCATGCTCGGATACTGGCTGGCTTCTGCGGTGACGCTGATCTACGGAATCGGAACTGCGCTGGGGGCACGTCCTCCTGTGTTTTGGACGACGGCATCTGCGTATCTCTTTCTATCTGGAAGTGTGATGGGTGCCTACCAATTTTTGGGCAAGCTCTCGGCTCCGTCCGAGTCGTTTTCAAACGCAAATGTGTTGCTTCAAAACATTCGCCTGGCAAACACGATGCCCATGCTGGCAGTGCTTGCGCTGTGTTGCTTGTTCGGAATCCCCCTTTTGGGTTTGTGGGCGCGTGCTTTGTGTACGGATGAAGCGCACCGAACAGGAGAGTTCCTCAGACTCAAACCCCTCAAGCAAAGCGAAATTTCTTTCTTGCTGATGATCAGCGTCGTGGTTGTCGGCGCGCTTGTAGGGTGTGTGTACTACCATCGGCTCAAACATTCCGTGGCTATCATCGCGATCTGTTTGTTCTTGATCCTTCCATCCGCGTTGCTTGTGCGTCGCGGAAGCGAGCTCCCGAAAGGCCCGGATTGGGAATTGGGAGGCTCCCCTGCGGCCTTTCTGGTTCAAGGGGTGTTCATCTTTTTTGCGTATTGGCTGGGCAAAAGACAGCTCAATGTTCTTCGCACGCTCGACTTTGTTGAGACCAACATCAGGTCTGGGAATATCTCGAGCGATCTGATGGAACATTTGCGCTTTTCACTCTCGAACATCGACACAAAACTTCTGTCCGCGCTGGCGGTTTCGCATTGCGGCGTGATGATCGCATCGTGGCTGGGACACCGCGAAATTTGCGCGATCGACAAGGACCAAAAAATCTCGGTTTGGGGGTGGTTCCTTTCCATCGGCGTGCTGCTGCTGTTTTTGGCTGGCTTTTCAGAATTGCCGAACGGTTTGAACTCTCGTTCCGCAGATGTGGTCGAACATCTGGGCAAGTTGCTTCCCCCACTGACACCGTGACGTTGTACGTTCGACGCTTTTCTCGACGGTACAAGGCCGTAAGAAAACATTTTCAACTTGGTGCGTAAGTTTTATTGGACTTGTGCGTTTGAACGTCATCTCGAACACAACATGGAGGTTTCCGATGCGCGTGGTTGCTTCGTTTCGCCGTTTCTTTCTGGCCTGTGTCGTGTCTGTGCTGGCACTCTCTTCTTGCAATCAACAAACCCAACAAGTGCGGTCTCACTCGTCTTCACCGATAGCAGGAGACGATGGGTATTCTGCTGGAACAGCGGACGGAACGGGGGCACCTCCTCCTGTTGCTCCTGTCCTTCAAAACGAAGGGGGAAATTGGGGTGTGGCTTCCCCCACCACGACACCGAAAGCGGAAGCAGTCGCGCCCAGAAAAATGGAGCGGCCCGGTTTGGGAACGGAGTTTGGGGAATCGCGCTATTCCCCAGTGCGTGATGTTCCGTTCGAGCGGAGCAGCCCGAATCCGATCTTCCTGGGTTCGATTCACTACAACGATGCACAGGGGGCGGATGCACAACGTGCGAGTTTGCAAAGACGGTACGTTCCAGGGGAACCGATGTGGAGGTACTACACTGGAAATCGCATGTCGCAATGGGCAGGGGTGACGATTGCGATTGTGGATGAAAACGGACAACCCCTTCCGGCGTATCATCTGCCCAATCACATCTTGGTGGTGGGTGCGGCAGGTCAGCGATACATCATCCAAGTTGAAAATCGCACGGGACAGCGATTTGAATTGGTGGCGTCGGTGGATGGGCAAGATGTCATCGATGGACGTTCGGCTCAACTCGGAAAAAGGGGGTATCTGGTAGACCCCTATCAACGGATTCGGATCGAGGGTTTCCGTACGAGCATGTCAGACGTGGCTACGTTCCGTTTTGGTTCGGTTCGCAATTCCTATGCGGCTCGAACCTCGGAATTTGGAGATCGTAACGTGGGGGTGATCGGTGTGGCACTGTACGCCGAAAGAGGGGCCCCTATGCCGTATCCTGATTTGGAAGACGAGGCTCGCCGCCGTGAAGGCGCAGACCCCTTCCCAGGCCGCTTTGCCCCACAGCCCCCGCCCCCCAGCTACTAACAACGATTCGCAGCACATCGCTACCAAAGCTCGAAAACATGCGGGGCGGTTCATTGCAGGCAGCACGGGGGAGGCGGTCGCGGGTATGATCGCGCGGTGAGCCGAAACGATGGGTTTGGGCCACTTGTGGTGCGCATGTTTTTTTTGAGATGGAATGACAGGATGACGAGAGGCGGAACGCCTTGGGGGAGTGCAGGCTTTCCGTGGGTGGGACGTTTGGTTGCGGGGCTGTGTGCGCTCATGTGGATAGGGGTGGGGCGCGCGGAGGCTTCGCCGGATGTGGCAAGTGCGGAAGGAGCGGGGTCGAACCCGCCGCCGGGAGTGCTGTCCGTGCCGGTTGATCCGTATGACTCGGCGCAAAAAGCAGCGACGGCACTGGAACAAGCGGGCCAGTTTGAACGGGCAGCGGAACGGTTGGAAGCGCTGTCGTCTCAGTATCCGCAGGACCTGGTGCTGTTTGTGCGAATGGGCTGGCTGCGGTTTCAGGCGGGCGGGTTTGAGCAGGCGCTTGCGCACTACAGGACGGCGACGCGGATTTCGGACGAAAGCGTGGATGCGCGACTGGGACAGGGGTTTTCGCTTGCTCGGCTGTCGCGGTGTGACGAAGCGCGGACGCATTTTTTGTTTGTGCTGTCGAAAAACGCGGCACACGCGGGCGCAAAAGAGGGGTTGACGTTGTGTCCGGTGCCTCCGACGGTGGCAGTGCAGGCGGGCGCGCTGCTGACGGGAATGACATATGGGGGGCATTACCAGCGAAAAAGCGGGCTGGCGATCTCGCCGCGTTTGGAAGTGGTGGTGAAAGACCGCTGGGTGCTGGGTGCAGCGTATCGGTTCAGCGAGTTTTTCTTGAACGTGACTAGCCAGGTGCAATACCAGCCGCCGGGGCGTCCGGGTTTTCCGCCGCCGCCCATGCAAACGCGAACGGTTACTTCGCAAACGACGTTTTTGCAGCACGAAGCGTATGGGTACGCAGGCTATGCAGCACCTCGATGGGGGGCACTTGTGCGATACGCTTTTTTGACGGACAGCCGAGGTCTTACCGAGGCGTCGCACCACGCGGGTTTGAGTCTGCGGTGGTCCCCGGCAAAAGCAGGCGAGGGGCAGCTCCACTTCGCGACGAGCCTGTACAGAGACATGACGGTCTTGCGGATGTTTCCGTCGTGGCGAGTCCCGATTTACAAAGGCTTGGCGCTTCAAGTCGGAGGCATCGGGCAGTGGGCGCAGGGGACGCAAGGAGCGCAGGGAACGATTTTGGGGCACGGACTGGTCGAACTTTCGTACACGCATCCTCGGTTGGGTCTGTATGCGGGCGGCGGATATGGGGACCAGATTCGTCCGGCGGCGCTGGAGTGGTTGTTCATCACAAACATGACCGAACGGGTGGCGGGGTCGGCGTGGGGCGGCGCGATGCTGTTTCTGCCGCTCAAATTCCAACTGCTGTTCGACTATCGATACGACCGGTTGCGGAGCCTTCCAAATGTGAAGGAAAGCACGGAGAGCGACGCGCACTATTTCACGTTCGGTCTGCGCAAGGCGTTTTAGGCTTCGCTCTGCAAGCAGTCCCCAAGCCCAGGAACGAAACGACGGGGAAAACCCGAGAGAAAACGAGGACCTCATGAGGAGACGACGATGAGCACGGCGCATTTGAAAGACCTGGCGCTCAGCGATACGGGGTTTGTGTTTGACCCGTACACGGGAGCGACGTTTACGACCAACGCCTCGGGCCTGGCGATTTTGCACGCGCTGAAAGAGGGCCGGAACCGCAAGGAAATCCTGTCGCAGCTGCGCGACCGGTTCGATGTTCACGGGGACTTGGAAACGGACCTGACGGAGTTCATCCAGCTTCTGCGTCAACACGGCGTCGTAGCGGGCGACTTTGCGGTGCCCGACAAATAACCCGTGAACGAGGGGAGAACCAGAATGAGTGAAAAAACGTTGACCGTGGCGGTCACGGGCCTAAACGCGACGGACAATCCCGCGCCGGGTGTGGCGGTGATTCGGGCGCTTCGGGATGCGCGTCCGTCGATTCGGATCGTGGGGCTGGCGTATGACGCGCTCGACCCAGGGATTTACGCGACGGACCTGTTGCACGAGGTGTTTCTGTTGCCGTATCCGTCGCAGGGTTTGGCGGCGTTTTGGTCGCGGCTTGCGTACGTGCACGAAAAAGTGGGCTTGGACGTGATTTTGCCGACGCTCGATGCGGAACTGCCGGCGTTTTTGGATGTGGAACC
This sequence comes from Pseudomonadota bacterium, assembly GCA_035328405.1. Classification (GTDB taxonomy): domain Bacteria; phylum Myxococcota_A; class Polyangia; order Palsa-1104; family JAEUJZ01; genus JAEUKA01. The sequence goes on from DAOLIT010000064.1 coordinate 17,396, forward strand.
GCGCCTTCAGGAGCTGGGCATTCGCACGCTGCTACCGACTCGAGAGCAGTTTACGCTGCGGGAAAAAGGGCGGCTGCCGAAGCTCGGGGAGAAAGCCGGAATTTTGGTGCCGGCAACGGCGGTGGTGAACACGATCGAGGAACTGGGGCGTGTGCATCACCGGGTGCCGTATCCGTTCTTTGTGAAAGGGCTGTATTACGGGGCGCAGGCGGCGCACACCTTCGACGAGGCGTCGCATGCGTTTTACAAACAGGTGGCGCAGTGGGGGATTCCGGTCATCGTGCAGACGCAAATCCTGGGCGAGGAGTTCAATGTGGTGGCGCTCGGGGATGGTGAGGGGGGACTCACGGGAGCGGTCGCAATGAAGAAACTCATGCTCACGGACAAGGGCAAAGGGTGGGCGGGGATTACAGTGCGCGACCCGGCGCTGCTCGAGGTGGCGCGCAAGTTCATGTCGGCGACGCACTGGCGCGGCCCATGCGAAATCGAGCTGATGCGCGACAAACAGGGGCAGTACCACTTGATCGAAATCAACCCGCGTTTTCCGGCGTGGGTGTACCTGAGCGCGGGGGCGGGGATGAACCTGCCGGACGCGGCGGTGGATTTGGCGATGGGGAAAAAGCCGAACGTGGCCGCCGAGTATCAAGTCGGCACGCTGTTTGTGCGGATTTCGATCGATCAAATCGCGAGACTCGAAGACTTCCAAAACATCACGACGCTGGGAGAGGTATCCCGATGAGCAAGCTTCCGTATGAACGCCCGACACTGGTCCGTCACCAGATGGGGCACATGAACAAATTTGGTCGGTTGCAGGGCATGCGACCGCTGACGCACATCGACGGGGTCGCGGTGGCCGATTTGGTTGAAAAATGGGGCTCGCCGCTGTTTGTGTTTTCGCAGCGGACGCTCGTGGCCAAATTTCGAGAGCTGCAACAAGCGTTTTCTCGACGGTACGCAAAGGTGCGTCTGGCTTGGTCGTACAAAACGAATTATCTGGATGCGGTTTGCCGCACGTTTCACAAAGAGGGTGCGTGGGCCGAGGTCGTTTCTCCGTTTGAGTACGAAAAAGCGATCCGAGGCGGCATCGTGCCGGATCACATCCATTGGAACGGTCCATACAAACCGGACGCGGCGTTGGAACGGGCGCTGGCGGGCGGGGCGATGGTGCACCTGGACAATTTCGACGAGCTGTCTCGCGCAGAACGGATTGCCGAGAAACTCGGGATTCGGCCCAAAGTCGCGCTGCGTTTGAATCTGGCGATCGATGGTCTGCCGGCGTGGAGCCGCTTTGGCGTCAATCTGGAAACGGGCCAAGCGCGCGAGGCGGTCCACCGCTTGATTTCAGGCGACCGGCTGGAACTTGTAGGTCTGCACAGCCACATCGGGACGTTCATTTTGGCACCGGAAGCCTACGGCCAGGCGGCAGCGAAACTTGCGCGTTTCGCCAATGAAATCCGCGCGGAACATGGCGTCAAAATTTCGTTTATCGATCTGGGCGGCGGGTTTGCTTCGCAGAACACGTTGCTCGCGCAGTATTTGCCGGGTGAACAGGTGAGTCCGTCGTTTGAACGCTACGCGGATGCGATTTGCGATGGGCTGTCGGTGCTCGATGGTCCGTCGAAAGAACGGCCCACGCTGGTGCTGGAGACAGGACGGGCGCTCGTGGATGAAGCGGGCTTTCTCATCTCGACGGTCGAAGCGCAAAAGCGGCTGCCGGATGGCCGGCGGGGGCTCGTGCTCGACGCGGGCGTGAACATTTTGTTTACGTCGTTTTGGTACAAACACGACGTGGTGCCGGCGCAAGAATTTGGCGGTCTTTTGGAACCGACGGTGCTGTACGGCCCGCTCTGCATGAACATCGACGTGATGCGCGACACGGTGCAGTTTCCAGCGCTCACGCCGGGGCAGCGGGTCGTGTTCCGCAACGTCGGCGCGTACAACGTCACCCAGTGGATGCAGTTCATCACGATGCGGCCTGCGGTCGTCATGGTCATGCAGGACGGCCAGCCCGCCCTCATCCGCCGGGCGGAAACGCTCGACGACATCGTCGCCCTCGAAAGTCCGCTGCCGCAAAAACAAAGCTAAGTGACGCCTGCGAGCAATCCCCCGCTCGCCCCAAAACCCTCCCCAACGTTCGCGCTCCCTCCCTCCCAGAAATCCAAGGGTTGCCCAGCAATCGCCATGCAACAAGGCGTAACTGGATGCCGAAAAGTAAAGTGTGGGACGATCCCTTCGAGAAAGAAGGATTTCCATGTCCGAGCTTGACACCAAACAAACGCATGCTCCGAAAGAGAAACCAAACGCATTTGCATCGCCTCCTGCGAACAAACACGTTTCGTCGGGGAAGGAAAAGGAAGCGGCCAAACTTCAAGAGGAGTTCAAGAACAGAGCCGAAAAAGTAGTGACACCGCAGCAGCTAGAAGACCTGGAAAAGCAGTACAAAACAAGAATGGAGAAACTATAATCCCAAAGACGATGTCGCGTCAGCGCAAACCCTCGGTGGCAGTCAGCCTGCTCATTTTCCCCCTTGTTGTTCTGTTTCCTGTGAGTTGCAACATGGACAAATCACAAATTCCTCGTGCAGTGCCTCCTGCGGTACCTCCCGTGAACGAAAAACGGCTTCCTCAAAACTCCGTTTCGAGCCCCATTTCCACCCCCGCGCACAAAAACCCCTCGAACGCTGCGACCGAAATGCCAGTTTCCCAAAACGCCACTGTGGTTGCTCGCGTTCCAGTGAATCAATCGGCCCCTGCCCTGGCGATTGGAACGGAGTTTCTGGGCCGCCTGACCGCCGACTCGCTTGTTCTTTACGACCTCAAACACGGCAACAAGGCCAAGCGCATTCCAGCCAAAGCGCCGCGCGGAATTTCGACACTCCAAGACGGGACGCTTGTCCTTCTGGACGTGCAGGCGCCGGGCACAGTCTCGGTGGTCCACATCGGTCGGGGAGGAACCCGCTCGGTCTTTCCTGCCACCATGCGATCCACTGACGACGAACTGCTTAGGGTATTTCCAGACGGAAGCCAGCCTGATCGATTTTGGGTGTTGACGCCAGGCTCTCATCCATCTTTGTACGGCGCAAGGCTGGCTCTCGTCGATGGCGAACTCGATTTCTTTGAGACACTTCATCCTTCTCCAGCCGCAACCACCTCGCTTTCGTCTCTTGCCGACGGAAGTTTGTATTTTTTGGATGGCCTGCGGCTTGTAAGTCCGCTTCCCCCTCTGCGAAACCATGCTCTGCCCGACCAAGTTGGGGTTCCTGTGCATCTTGCGTCCGGTACAGACGCAAACCATGTCTTTGTATCGACCGCGGACGGAAGGATTCACTCGTTGGAATTGGCACAGGATCGGGCGCGATCGGTGCTCCGCATCGAACCACAACCGCCGAAGGTCTACCAACTGGCTGGGTCAAACGGGCGAGTGGCGGCGCTTCTTGTCGACGACACGCAGTCAAGAGCAGTTCGTTTCACGTTGGCAGTGTTCGATTCCGGCGGAAAAACACTGCTGCGCGAGGAACTTTCCTTTCTTCCCAATCGACCGCCGATTTCACCGCAAACGTTGGTGATGTCTCCCTCTGGCCTTGTGGCCGTCGGAGATGCTCAGCATCTGGCCGTATTTGACCTCACAACCAAGAAGCTTCGTATCTCTGAGGGTCTTGGGAAATCTCGCAGCGAATAGACGATTCGAGCGCGGATTTGACCCCTGGTACGAACACGCAAGAACGTTTGCAAGGACCGGGCCAAAAGAGGCACCAAGACTCAAAAATCGGTCGTTTCATGTTGAAACGACCCTTCTGGCGCATCCAAAACGCCTCTTTCAACAAGAAACACCCGTTTGCGGCAGCCTGATCCGCCTGTTGCCCAGTTCACAAGCCGTCCAGAGCAGCCCAGCACGCCTGTTTCCATGTTCACCAGCCGTTCTGAGCAGCCCAGCACGCCTGCTTCAACACGAAACACCCGCCCCGAGCAGCCCAGCACGCCTGCTTCAACACGAAACACCCGCCCCGAGCAGCCCAGCACGCCTGTTTCCCTGTTCACCAGCCGTCTTGAGCCGCCCCACACGCCTGTTTTCGTCTGTGAAAGCCGTGCGCGTACAACGTCACCCAGTGGATGCAGTTCATCACGATGCGGCCTGCGGTCGTCATGGTCATGCAGGACGGCCAGCCCGCCCTCATCCGCCGGGCGGAAACGCTCGACGACATCGTCGCCCTCGAAAGTCCGCTGCCGCAAAAACAAGGCGAAAAGGGAGGGTGACTGGCGCAACCTCGCTCGCCGTTTTGCTCGCCGTCACTCTCGCGCCATGAACGATGGCTTGACACCCGCGCAAAAAGAGTGGTAAGAGCCCGTCTCACCTTTTTGGGGCGTCGACAAGCGGTAAGTCACGGGTCTTTGGAACCCGCATTCGTAGGTTCGAATCCTACCGCCCCAACTTTTTTGCTGCATTCGTGGCGCTTGCGTCGGGGTTTTTGGGCTTTTCTGCAGCAGTTCCCCTTTCATGATCAAAGCCCTCAGTATTTTTTCCGGCAACGCCAACCACGAACTGTTCGAGTCCATCTGCAAAGTGATGGAAGTTTCGCCTGGCGCCTCCCTCGTCAGCACCTTTTCCGATGGCGAAACCTTCGTCGAGATTCGCGAGAACGTGCGCAACGTCAACTGTTTCGTCGTTCAGCCAACCTCGTCGCCCGTGAACCAGAACTTGATGGAATTGCTCATCATGATCGACGCGCTCAAACGGGCGTCGGCGGGTTCCATCGTCGCGGTTGTGCCCTACTACGGCTATGGTCGGCAAGACCGCAAAGTCAAGCCGCGCACCCCGATTTCGAGCAAGCTCGTCGCTGACCTCATCACCGCCGCTGGTGCCGACCGTTTGCTGTCCGTCGATTTACATGCTGGCCAAATCCAGGGCTTTTTCAACATTCCCGTCGATCACTTGTATGCCATGCCCGTGTTCATCGAACACCTGCGCAACCGTGGCCTGACGCGCGACGAAATCGTCATCGTGTCTCCTGATGCCGGCGGCGTCGAGCGCGCCCGCGCGTTCGCGAAACGGGTCGAGTCAACGATGGCCATCATCGACAAACGGCGACCCCAACCGAACGTCTCCGAGGTCATGAACATCATCGGCGACGTGAAGGGCAAGCACGCCGTCATCATCGACGATCTCATCGACACCGCCGGAACCGTCACCCAAGCTGCCAAGGCCATCCTGGATCGGGGCGCAAAAAGCGTCCTCGCCTGCGCGACCCACGGTGTTCTGTCCGGGCCCGCGATCCAACGGATCAACGACTCTGTACTCTCAGACGTGATCATCACCGACACCATCCCTCTGTCCCCCACAGCCCAGTCCTGTCCGAAAATTCAAGTCCTCTCCGTCGCCAGACTCCTTTCCGAAGCCATCAAACGAATCCACCACGGCGACTCGATCTCCAGCCTGTTCGTCTAGTACGACTTGCTCACTTCCCAATCGGTGAAAATGTTTCAAAGACCGATGGGTCGCCGGTCCTTGGAACGCTTGGTTATTCGTAGCGGAGGGCGTCGATGGGGTCTAGGCGGGCGGCTTTGCGGGCGGGGTAGAAGCCGAACACGACGCCAATCAGGCACGAGACCACGAAGCCGAGCCCCATCCAGAACGGCGAAAAATCGACGGGCATGTTTCCGCCGAGCCGGGCAAACAAAAGCGCGGCCAACATCCCGAGCAAGATCCCGAGCAAGCCTCCCAGGACCGACAGCACCACGGCTTCGACCAAAAATTGCAGCAGAATGTCGCGTTCGCGGGCACCGATGGCCAAACGGATGCCGATTTCGCGGGTCCGCTCGGTCACAGACACAAGCATGATGTTCATGATGCCGATGCCTCCGACCAGAAGGGACACGGCGGCGACGTTTCGGAGCATGGCCGTCTGGGTTTCGACGATTTTCTGCTGCGTCTGGACCAATTCGGCCAGGTTGCGGATGGTGAAATCGTTTTCCTGGTCATCGGTCAGTTTGTGTCGCTGGCGCAAAATGCTGATGATTTCGCTTTGGGCTGCGGGGAGGTCGTCATCGCTGACGGCGCTGACCATGATGGTGCTCACGAGCTGCCGGTTCTGGTTCAAGATGCGCGTCCGCAAGGTCAAAGACGGCAGAATCAGCACGTCGTCCTGGTCGGTCCCCATGGTGGACTGGCCTTTTTTGGCGAGCACGCCGATGACCTCGCAGGGCATTTGCTTGACGCGGATTTGTTGCCCAAGCGGGTCCTGGTCGCCAAACAGGTTTTCGGCCACGGTCTGGCCCAACACGCAGACTTTGGCCGCCGTTTCATTTTCCGCGTGGGTGTAAAAGCGACCCCGCGCCATCGGCCAATCCCGGATCGCGGCATATTCGGGCGTCGTGCCCAGACACGAGGTCTGCCAATTCAGGTTGGCGCTGACGACCTGGGCCACCGATCGGTCGATCGGGACGGCGTACCGCACCGAACGCGCCTGCATGATGGCCTCCACATCGTCTCGCTGGAGCGGCCTGCCGCTGCCCGCGCCTCCCATGAACCCGCCTTGGGTCGAAGCCCCCGGCACGATCATCAGGATCGCCGAGCCCATGCTCGCGATTTGCGCGGTGATGACCTTCCGCGTGCCTTCGCCGAGCACCACCGTGACCAAAAGCGCCGCGACTCCGATGATCACGCCGAGCGCCGTCAGCCCCGACCGCAACCGGTTGCGGAGCAAGCTGCGCAACGCCAGCCGCAACGCCATGAGGAACATCATGGGGACACCTCCGGTTCGGCGCGCCATTCGGCCAGCGCCTGTTCCGCGTTGTGTTGCTGGACAGGCTCGTCTTTGCGAATCCGGCCATCTTTGACAACCAACAACCGTTTCGCGAATGCGGCGATGTCCGGCTCGTGCGTGACGAGCAAAATCGTCAAACCCTCTGCATTGAGCTTTTGCAAAAGCGCCATGACCTCAAGCGAAGTCCGCGAATCCAAGTTGCCGGTCGGTTCGTCCGCCAAAAGCAGCGTCGGCGAGGACACGAGCGCCCGCGCAATCGCGACCCGCTGCTGTTGTCCACCTGACAGTTGATTCGGCGTGTGTCCACCCCGATCCGACAGGCCCACCCGCGCCAAAGCGTCCTGCGCGCGTGTCGCCCGGTCTTTCGCGGACAGGCCCGCGTACAAAAGCGGCAGCTCGACATTTTCAAGCGCCGTCGTTCGCGACAACAAATTGAACCCCTGAAACACAAAGCCCAGCGTCCTCAGCCGGACCCTCGCCAAATCGTCGCGACTGAGCTTGGACACGTCCCTGCCAAGCAGTTCATACGAGCCCTCGGTGGGCCGGTCGAGGCACCCAATCAAATTCATGAGCGTCGATTTGCCCGAGCCGCTCGGCCCCATCACCGCCACAAACTCCCCCGGAAACAGCGTCAGATCCACGCCTCGCAACGCATGCACCGCCAGATCGCCCCGGCTGTACACCTTCGTGATTTTGGAAAGCCTCAAAACAGGTTCGGACATCGGCACCCCCGCAGCGTACAAAACCCAACGCCCGTTCCCCCAGAAATTCTTGAGGTGCGTGGGTGTGTTTTGGGGACGTTTCCAAGGTGGGTTGTACAGACTCACGCTGTGCGATTCGACGTTTTCTGACTTGGCTGGGAGGCTTGGCGTTTCTGTACTGGGTGGTCAGGGGGGCACGACCTCGTGGTCACTGGCGCACCTCGTAGTGGTCACTGGCGCACCTCGTAGTGGTCACTGGCGCACCTCGTGGTGGTCACTGGCGCACCTCGTAGTGGTCACTGGCGCACCTCGTAGTGGTCACTGGCGCACCTCGTAGTGGTCACTGG
>DAOLIT010000064.1:25303-28430 GCA_035328405.1 Pseudomonadota bacterium
CACTGGCGCACCTCGTAGTGGTCACTGGCGCACCTCGTAGTGGTCACTGGCGCACGACCTAGTGGTCACTGGCGCACGACCTAGTGGTCACTGGCGCACGACCTAGTGGTCACTTTCGCACCTCGTAGTGGTCACTGGCGCACCTCGTGGTGGTCACTGGCGCACCTCGTGGTGGTCACTGGCGCACCTCGTGGTCCGTGGACCTAGACTTGGTGGTCTCGAAGCTGGATGTTTTGAACTGGCATGCACGAATGCGGCGTTTTGATATCTGTGAGACGCCGATCTGTTCTCGAATCCAGCGGGTCGGTTGATAGATGCGGCCTTTCGACTCATGCGTTCTCGAACATGAACGCCTGGCTGCCCTCTACCGACTGCGTAGGCCCCGGATCACCGCACTGGATGAAGCCTTGCGAAAGGCATCTCGCGATTTCGTGAGGAGCTCGACCAGGCGTTCATGGACCTCGGTGCCTTCCTGCATGTCCAAAATGGGCGTGTCGGCATTCAAGTTGAACGCAGTCTGCCCCGCATTGGCGGCATCCAGGGCGGCCACAAAACCGATGTTGCTGCTCGGCACTTTCGACAAGACATATTCCTGAACCGTCATTCGCTTTGCACACCCGGAAACCCCGCAAACGGCGGCCCACAGCAAAACCGGAACGGCCAAAGAAGAAAGGCTCGTGCTGTTCATGTTGTCTCTCCGCAAAGTCCCAAAACGCTAGCGATGAGCGGCATCGCGGGAAGCGGGGTGAGCGCAGATTTCTGTCGAGTCGGGATGAGGGGGAGGATTGGTGGATTCGGCAAACTCGGTCAAGCGGGTGGATTCGGTCTTTCCGACGTGCTCGGCGCGCCGACAAATGGCCACGAGTTTGCCAGTCTGGTTCTTGAGGTCCCAACAGCGGAAGACCTCGGTTCCATCTTGCGTGACCATCCAAATCCGGTCAGACGCCGAGTCGGGAATGGCCACGTACTTCTGGCAACCGGTGCTGGTCAGGGTGAGCGCCCCCAGCATGAGCATGGAAAGGGCTGAAAAGCTCCACGTTGTGGCCCTCGAAAACGGTGTCTTTTTCATGTTGTCCCTCACTTTCGCGCCCATCTTAGCGAGATGCAGGGTGCAAGTCAACACCTCTGTGGAAGCCGGTTGTCCCAGGGGCGGGTCGCGCTTTGGGTGCCTGGGTGTTAGGTCTTTTGGGGAGGTGAGGGGACGTTTTGGGGACGTTTTGGGGACGTTTTGGGGACGTTTCCGAGGTAGGTTACGCGGACTCACACTGTGGAGGTGTCCCGTGCGCAACGCGATTCGACGTTTTCTGACTTGGCTGGGCGGCTTGGCGTTTCTGTACTTGGTGGTGATGGGGATTGTCCTGTTCGTCATGACACGAAAGAAGGAGGTCCCAAAGCAAACAATCTTGGAGCTGGACCTGGAACGCGAGGTGGTGGAATACGTGCCAGACGATCCGCTCGCGAAGGCCACGGGCACAAACCGGCTGGCGCTGCACCAAGTGACGATGGCGCTGGAACGAGCCGAGAACGACCCTCGTGTGGTGGGTTTGGTGGCCAAGCTGGGGGCGGCGAAGCACGGGTTTGGGACACTGCAAGAACTGCGGGATGCGATCGTGCGGTTTCGACAAAAGGGGAAGTTCGCAGTGGCGTTTTCCGAAACGTTCGGCGAGTTCTCAAACGGGCTGGGGGTGTACTACTTGGCGACGGCGTTCGATGAGATTTGGATGCAGCCATCGGGGGACCTGAGCCTGGCGGGGCTGTATCTGGAGACGATGTTTCTGCGAGGGTCTTTGGACAAACTGGGCGTCAAACCGAGGATGGATCACCGCAAGGAATACAAAAATGCGATGAACATGCTGACGGAAAAGAGCATGACGCCGGCCCACAGAGAGGCGATGACAAAGATCATGGACGGGATATTCGGGCAGTTCGTGGCGGGGGTGGCGTCGGCTCGCAAGTTGTCGGTAGAGGAAGTTCGGGCGGCGATCGAAAAGGGACCGATTCTGGGAAAAGAGGCGCTGGCGGCGAAGTTTGTGGACCAACTTGGCTACCATGACGAGTGTTACGCAGCGGCGAAAAAGCGGGCACAAGGGGCAGAGCTTCTGTATCTGCACAAGTACACAGACCGGACAGAGATGCTGCACCAAAAGGGGAAACGGGTGGCGCTGATTTACGGAGTGGGACCGGTCACGCGGGGGAAAAGCTCGTTTGATGCCATGGATGGGTCCACGACACTGGGGGCAGCGACGGTGGCGGCGGGATTTCGCGCGGCGATTGAGGACAAAGAGGTGAAGGCGATCGTGTTTCGGGTGAACAGTCCAGGGGGTTCGTATGTGGCGTCAGATGTGATTTGGCAGGAAGTGGAGCGGGCGAAAAAGGCGGGGAAAAAGGTGGTGGTGTCGATGGGAGATGTGGCGGGGTCGGGGGGATATTTCGTGGCCATGGCAGCAGACAAAATCGTGGCGCAACCGGGCACGATCACGGGGTCGATTGGCGTGGTGGGAGGGAAACTGGTGCCCACGGAATTGTGGGAAAAACTGGGGCTGTCATTCGACGAAGTTCACATCGGCCAGAACGCAGGCTTCTTTTCGATGAATCACGATTACAACGAAAGCGAATGGGGGCGGCTGCAAGCGTGGCTCGACCGGATTTACGAGGACTTCACGGGCAAAGTTGCACAAGGTCGGAAGCTGGACCTTGCGCGGGTGCAGCAGCTTGCCAAAGGTCGCATTTGGACGGGGGAGGACGCCAAGACGCTGGGTCTCATCGACGAGGTGGGTGGTTTGCACACGGCGCTAGCCCTGTCGAAAAAATTGGCGGGCATCCCGGACGGGGAAGACGTGGACCTGAAGGTCTTTCCGCGTGACAAGGGGCCGATTGTGCAAATCATCGACAAACTGCGGCACAAGGACCCGGACAACTCGGACAAAGAAGGGGGTGCCATCGAAGTGAGGCTGGAAGTACTCGATGCGGCTCACAAAGCGGTCCGGCAAGGCCAAACATGGCTGGGAACATCGAGCGGAGTGCTAACCATGCCGCTTGGCGAGTTCGCCTTCTAGTCCGACTTGCTCACCGCCCGGACTCCTGCGGCCAACCCCAGCGGGCATCTCGCGGCTTACGTCCTCACTCC
>DAOLIT010000065.1:0-28219 GCA_035328405.1 Pseudomonadota bacterium
TCGGAGGGTAGGGGGACCCGCGCCGGGAGATTGGAAGGTTGTGACCATCTGAAAGACGCCGGGTGACACAAGACGAGAACGCGCGCTGTGACATGCGGCATGTGGTCACCTGAAAGGCTGCTTGCTTATGCCTGTTTGCGTTGCTCGGGAAGTTTCCGTTCAAGGAATTTTATTCCTGAATAGAGGCTTTGTAAAATTTGTTCTCTCAATTCCAACTTGGGCTCGTTGTGTTCTAGATCTGGATTCTTCGTTGGAATGGTCTGAATCGCTGTAATGACCTGTGCAGCCCTCTCCTTCCAAGTATTTCCCAACGCGAGTTGCCGCACACGACTGCGAAAATCGCCGTTTTGGCCCTGTTCGCGTGCCGTGTCCAAATGTGCGCAAAACTCTGCTGCATGATGCGCAATCAGCACTTCATCATAGGCCATACACTCCGGCATTGCCGTCGTAACCGTTGGTTTGCCTCCAGCGAAATACTCGTACAACTTCAGCGGTGAAGTTGCAAGCGTAATATCATTGATTAAAAACGGGATCATCGCCACAGAAAATCGATGCAAGTACAGCGGCAGTTCTTCATACGGCTTCGGTCCAAGATAGAACACATTTCGTAACCGACGAAGCTTGGACCGCTCAAACGAATCATCGAATGGAACCCCAATCAGCACAAAGTTCCAATTGGGTCGTCGTACGGCCACTTGGGCTAGCAATTGATAGTCGAACCAATTGGCCAAGGCACCATAGTATCCTGCGATGGGTTTTCCCATTTCGACAATCGCGCGAAACTTCTGATCGTCGGGAAGAGGCGCATCGTCCGGCAAGTTGAACCGATCAAATTCAACGCCATTTGGCAAATAGATTGCATCCGAGCGACTGGCTTGCGCTTGCTCATGCAGAATGTTGGCCACAGAAAAAACGACGTCCGCAGTTTGGACTGCCTGCGAGTGATTTGCGGCCAAGAACGCTTGATCGTGTGGAAACACCGCCAAATCGTCGATCCAGTCATAAATAACCCGCGTACCATCAGGATAGTGGATTCGCATGTGGTGATTATAAGTGAACGTCCACAATACAGCGTTTGGAACCTCTGTGAGCAGTTTTTGATCACCTCTATACAAGAATACATTGGGTTCTAATTCATGAAACCCAGCGGCGTCATCTGCAACGTATGCATAGGAGCTTAAACCTTGCTCTCCCGTTTCATCATAGATCACGGGATATCCCATATGAGCCAATGCGCGAGCCAAGTGTTGCGGTCTTTGAAAAAGCGTCAAATGCCAGATGACCGATGGAAGAAAGACAAACACCATCGGGGCATCCTGAAATCGAGAGAAGGTTTTGGGAGAAAGATAAGGCAAGACTTTCAAGCTTGGAAGTGATGCGTGTATCGCTGTTTCCGCATGCTGAAGTGTTGCGCTGAGCACTCCTCTTAACCCATCGTTTCGCGCAATCTCGACTGTCTCGAGTGCTCGATGAGACAAGTTTCGCACGACCTGCATTGCTTCGAGTGCTTGATGCGAAAACGGAATTTGCTCCACTTTGCTTGTCACGGCACGACCAAGTTTCCAAGTGACTGATTGCATCATCGTATTTGAATGCGCTTCGTGATAGAGGATCGCCTCGTGCTGTTGCCGAAGTCTCGACTCAAGCACCACTCGATTTTTCTGAAGTTCCTGGATTTGCTGGGTCAGCACTTTCGATTCAGCTTGTTCAGCCACATATTGACGTTTTCGCTCAAACGCAATCAGCGGCCACAGTTCTGGGCGTTCCTGTTTCACAAACTCCAAGTGTTCAATCGCGCGCTCCGAATCATTCGCCAGGTGATACGCCCAGCCCAGCAGTGTTGCTCGCTCGACGGGCGATGATATCGGCTCCTTTGAGAGAGAATCCACGTCAAGCTGCTGAAATTGGGCATAGAGCCAAAGCTGTTCTAGTCGATTCCGCTCATGATCCACCAATGTGCCTTGTCGAATCGAATCCATCAGTGTCTGATCTTCGGCACGTAAACCGCCTTTTCGGATCACACCAAGCAGTGTGCTGTAGGTATTTTCGTCGTAAGACGGAATCACGAACGAGACCATCGCGGGTTCACACCCAAAGGCCGCTGTCAGACTTTTTCGCAAAAACGGCTCTGTCAGAAAAGACAAATGCTCGTGCGATATACGATAACCAATCCAACTGTCTCCATCGGCGACAACTTCCGGGGCCCCGGCATCCGGTGTTGAGAACAAAAATACGCCATCATCTTTCAGCAAAGAATCAATCTTGGCGAATGCGGCGCGCAAATCCGGCAAGTGTTCGATTACATCCCAGGCGGTCAGCACATCGAATTTTTGATTCGACTTAAACTGCTCAAGCGAAAGCGATTGAACCGCAAAACCGCGCGATTTTGCCCGCGCCGCTGCGGACTCGACCAGCTCGATCCCCGTTACGTCCAAGCCATCGTCTCGCGAAAAGCTCAGAAAACTGCCATCTGAACATCCCACATCAAGGAGCCGCAGCGACGAGCGTTTTCGCCCCTTGGTGCGAGCTTGCGCCGCATGAAATGGGTACAAGGCAAAAAGCCGTGTAACCGCTTGTTGCCAACGAAATTCATAGATGCCTCGTTCCGCATATCCATGATATCCAATCGAAACAGAATGGCCCAATCCATCAGGCGAATCTTTCGTTTGATTGTAATAGTTATTTTGGTATAGTTCTGAGATATTTTCATAGGGAAAATCAAGAAACAAAAGTCCACAATCGTGGCAGCGTAAGACCATCTTGTCATCGCTGCGTTTGTATGCAGTTTCTATGTTTTTGCTGTTGCAATAAACGCATACAGTGTGACTCATCTCGATTCTCCCTAAGTTGTTTAGTAAGTGGATGGATGTTGCTTGTCGTCATTGGCAGCCCATCGAAAGGCTTGCGGCGACGATTCCGGGGCCTCTTACGTCATCCAAATCGCACCGTCAAGCTTGATTTGCGCGGCGTGTGCCGCTTGTATTTGGCGACTTGCGCAATCGAAACGTGCCGTTTCCATCGAAATGTGCTGTTTCCGTCGAAGCGCGTTCTTGCCAAATGGCGCATGGCACAGAGGCAACCTCGACACGTTTTTGCTTGAAAAACCAAGGCTGGCCGCGATATGACCCGCCCGTTCCATGGCCGGTCCTGTGCATATCGAGCGCCCGCAGTCGCCACACTCGGCGGCACATGATGTTTGGGAAGCGCCATCTGTGTCCGATGAGGCCCTGCACACGGTGCCGACCCGAACCTTGGTTGCGCCAAAACACGGTCTGCTGCGCGGCGATGTGCGTGTTCTTGCGAGCCATCGGCTGTTTTGGTTCGGCTTGGGGCTCAAGTTGCTGGCGAGTTTGGTGCTTGGCTCGCACGTTGCGACGCGCTGGTTCGCGCCGTTTGTGGCTTTTTTTGTGAAAAGTCACTTTGCCGATCCCTACGCCGAGTTTCTTGCGCGCGGCGAACCGATGGCGTTTCCATATGGTCCCGGAATGCTAGGGATTCTTGCGCCGCCTTGGCTTCTTTCGCTGGTGTTTCCCGTCGAGCCGGGCGGGTTTGTGGGCCTTCTTCTGTTGCGGTTGCCCCTTTTGGCCGCAGACCTTGTGGTTTGTCTCTTGCTTTTTCGTTGGTTGCGGAATCAATCGGTCGAAGTTCTGGCAGTGTATTGGCTGAATCCGATTGTGTTTTACGCGACGTATGTTCACGGCCAACTCGATTTGATTCCGACGGCGCTGCTGTGTCTTGTGCTCCAGCTTGTGTTTGCAAGGAAGACGCATGCGGCGGCGTTGTTGCTGGGTTTTGCTATCGCCACAAAAGCGCATTTGCTGATCGCTGTGCCGTTTGTCGCCGTCTATCTTCTGCATTCGCGAACTTCGCGGACAGAAGCATTGCGCTTTTTGCTGATCACGACGTTTGCGGCTTTTGCGCTTTTGCTTGTTCCGGCGCAATCGGCGGCGTTTCGCGCGATGGTGTTTCGCAATGCGGAATCCCTCAGGCTGTGGTCGGTGACGCTCGCTTATGGTTCAAACGGGCCGCTTTTGTATTTGGCACCTGCCGCGCTCCTGGTCGCGCTGCTGCGGTTTTCGAGCTACCGCAAGGTAAGCCAGGACCTGACACTAAACTACCTGGGTGCCGTGTACGCGGGGCTCGTGGCGCTCTTGCCGCCGCAGCCTGGCTGGTTTGTGTGGTCGGTGCCGTTTTGTTCTTACATGTATGCCCGGTTTGCTCGTCGAGGACGTTTGGCCATGGCGGGTTTATCGACGGCGTATCTTTCGTATTTTTTTGTTTCCGATCCGGTGCTCATGCTCGAATCGTTGGAACCGTTCCTTGGGGCTGGCACGGCGGCAACGGCTGTATCGAGTCTGCGCCACGCGGTTCCGTGGCTGTTTGGTCCTCACGCCGTCAACATCGTGTGGACGACGCTGTTTGGCACCGCGATCCTGACGGCGTTCGATCTGTACCAGCGCGGCGTTCAGTCGAGCGCCGTCTACCGCATGCGCGACGAGAACTTCATGATTGGCATCGGTGGAGACAGCGGCGCGGGCAAACACACGATTGGAGCGGACTTGGCCAGGCTGTTGGGCGGGCGGCTGACGCTCCTGAACGGCGACGACGATCATCGTTGGGAACGCGGCGATTCGATGTGGACGCGATACACACACCTCGACCCACGCGGGAATCATCTGGCGGCGCAGTTGGAAAGCTTGATTGCACTCCGCAACAACCGGCAAGTTCGACGACGGCACTACGACCACGGAACGGGCCGATTCACCGAGCCTCTTCTTGTGTCTCCGAATGACTTTATGTGCATCGTCGGACTGCATCCTTTTTATTTGCCGTCGCAAAGACAGGTTTTTCATCTGCGCGTTTTCGTGAACCCCGCAACAGAATTGCGTCAGAACTGGAAAGTTGCGCGCGACATGAGCAAGCGCGGCTACAGCAAAGAACAGGTGTTGGAGCAACTGGAACGTCGGCGTCCCGACGCGGACAAGTACGTGATGCCGCAAATGAAACACGCCGACGTGGTGGTTCGACACCTTGCCGTCGCGCCCGCGACGCCGGCCGTGCCAGCCACACAGGAAACCGACGCTGGGAAAGGGAAACAGGAACAACCGTTTGCGTTGGAATTGGAAATGGCCAGTTCCCTTGAACCCTTGCAATGGGTCGATGCGCTGGAACGGATTCCGTCGCTTCAGGTGTCCTGGGAACCCGACGAAGCACTGGCGCGCGACCGCGTGATCATTCGAGGTTCTGTGCCTGCCGAGGCGCTTTCCGCATTGGCGGAATCGACGATTCCCAGCGCCGATGAGCTTCTGGCCGAGCCGGGTTTTCTCTCGGGCGCGCGGGGTGTGGTCCAGCTGGCGCTGCTGTATGCGATGAGTGTCCGTCTGCGGAGAACGATTACATGAGTCGCCCGCCCAAACGAGCGATGCTGCTCGACCTCGACGACACGCTGTACGACTACCATCCAGCCGAGCAGGTCGCCCGTCGGTACGTTCTGGCCCAACTGGTCGATGCGCTCGGTCAATCCGCAGAGACCGTTCGTCGGTTCTGGGATGCTTCCCGACAGGCCGTCAAGCAGCGTGTGGGTCCGTGTGGGGCAAGCCACTCTCGTCTGTTGTATCTGCATGAACTCGTCCATCGGGCCGGGCGGCTCGATTTGCTCGGCCAGGTGCGAGCGTGGGAACGCGGTTTCTGGCGGACCTTTTTGGCCCACGCCCAATTGCGTCCTGGTGCGCGTGAACTTTTGGTCGGCTGGCGACGCTGCGGACATGGTTTGGCGCTGGTAAGCGACCTGACGCTGGACATCCAGCTTTGGAAGCTCGAACACTTCGATCTGCTCGGTTTTTTCGATGCTGTGGTCGTCAGTGAAGAGGTCGCAACCGACAAACCCGGCGCGGCCATTTTCCAGTTGGCAGCGGCTCGGTTGGGGGTTCCCCTTTCGTGTTGCATTGTCGTCGGGGACAGCGCCGAAAGAGATGTCGAGGGTGCCAAACGGCTCGGTCTCCCCTACGTGCGGGTCAAACCCTCCAGCGGCGACGCGGACGGCCAAACCCTCGTCGAAGTGGCGCAGGAGCTGCTCGTATGAAACAGGATTCGGAAATCCGGGCCGCGCTCCGTCGATTGGGCCACGCGCTCGGCGGCTGCGATTTTGTGCAAGGTCCGGGCGGCAATGTGTCGGTGAAAAGTGTACATGCGGAACTGTGGGTGAAAGCGAGTGGTCGTCGCCTGACCGAGGTCGATCAGCCGACGGGGCACGCGCGTTTGCCGCTCGCGCTCGGATTGTCTGCGCTCGACGGTGATTCCCAATCGGCGGACGCGCTGTTTGCGAGAACGCCTCGTCCGTCGATCGAGACGTATTTGCACGTCCTTGGTGCCCGTGTGGTCGCGCACACCCACAGCCTCGGTTCGCTTCTGTGTGGATGTTCGCGATCGGCGCGCATCCCAGCCGCGCTGCCAGGCCATCCTGCCGTCGCTGTGTTTCCCGTTTCGTATGCACCGCCGGGTCGCGACCTTGCGCTCAACGTGCGGAACTGTCTTCCGGGTCAACGTGACTGCGTTTTGCTGCTGCGTTCGCACGGTCTTTTGGTCTACGCGGACACGGCGGACCGAGCCATAGAGCTGACGCTGGCTTTCGAGGCTGCGGTCGGCTGGCAGGCCCGGTGTCGAGGTTCTCTCTCGGCCCGCTTCACACAATACGCATCCGCCCCGATCCAGACCTTGCCAGACGGGCGCGTTTCGCTGTCGCTGCCGCCGCGCCTCTATCCTGCCGAAGTTCTGGCGGGCCAAGTGCTCTTTCCCGACGCAGCGGTGTACGCCAGCATCGTCCTTGTCCCCACCCGGAATCTTTTCGAGGCGGCCTCGGCGAGCCCGCTTCGTCGTGCGCACATGCTCGTGTCCGAAACAGGCGACCGACTGCTCGTCGCCCCAAACGCGAGCCAATTGTCCAACGCCATCGAACTTTCAGCGACGCACGACTTTGTGCTCGACGAGCTGCAAGACGATGCCCACTTCCTGCCAGCGGAAGCCACCGACGAAATCGTCGGCATGCCCGCAGAGCAATACCGAATGACTTTGGGAGCTGTCCCGTGCTGATTTTCGTCCCCATGTCTGGTTTCGGCACCCGTTACCAAAAAGCTGGCTATTCCGAGCCAAAGCCCCTCATTCCCGTCGATGGTGCCCCCATGATCGAGCGCGTGCTATCGGGCTTTCCTCTCGACGGCAAGTATTTGTTCGCCGTCAATTCCATCCACGCGGAAAACACGCCGCTCGTCTCGGCGCTGCGAGCGTTGCGTCCCCAGGCGACCATCCGCGTCGTTCCGCCGCACAAGGACGGCCCCGTTCGCACCATCCTCGAATGCGCCGACGACATCGCAGATGCAGAAGATGTGTTGGTCAATTATTGCGACTTTGGAGTAGACGAACCGCTGTCTGCTTTGACGGATTGGTTGGCTGTCCATCCCTGCGACGGTGCAATGACAGGTTATCGCGGTTTTCATCCTCATTCGCTTGGTCCAACGCTATATGCATATATGAGAAATGAAGGAAATCGCGTCATCGAAATTCGCGAAAAACATCATTTTACGGAAAATAAATTTAATGAATATGCTTCGACGGGACTCTATTATTTCAAGCGTGGCGACCGTCTAAAACAGCTTTCGCGTAAGTTGTTTGATTCAGCTGAACGTGTAAACGGCGAATTTTATGTGAGTACATTGATGCAAAAACTCATCGAGGATGGGGGAACGGTTCGCGTAAAAGAAGTCCAGCATTTCTTTCAATGGGGAACGCCGGAAGACCTGCAAGATTTTGAAAGCTGGGCCCGTGCCATGCGACGAATTGATGCTTTTTTGGCGGAAGTCGCCGAATGCGAAACACCGTCGGCCCAGGTGATTCCCATGGCAGGTCGAGGCCAACGATTTGCCGAGCAAGGCTATGCCGAACCCAAGCCGCTGATTGAGGTCGCCGGACGACCGATGGTGGCGCAGGCGTTGTCATGTTTGCCGCATCGGGCAACCGGCGTTGGCGAACATCCAACGCTGGTCGCGCAGGCCGAGCACGCCCCGCTTCCGCAATTTCAAGCCCTTTTGCGCGATTGGAAACCCACGCCGCGCCTGATCCAGCTCGATCGCGTCACAGAGGGGCAGGCTTGCACCGTCGAACTTGGTTTGGATGGCGTTGCGGCGGAACAGCCCGTGCTCATCGCTCCGTGTGATACCGGCTATGTGTACGACGTAGCGAAGTGGCGAGCGTTCGAGCAGAGCGACGCCGAGCTGGTCGTCTGGTGCGCCCGTGGCCACCTGCCGGCCCTGTGGCGTCCGCACATGTATGGCTGGCTGCGGCTCGACGGAGACAAGATCACGCAAGTGGCAGTGAAGCAACCCGTGGCAAACGTCCCGCTCGTCGAGCAAGCAGTCATTACGGGCACCTTCTGGTTTCGATCGGCGGGCTTGTGTCGGAAAGAAATCGCGGCGTTGATCGCAGCCAATGAAAGAGTCAATCAAGAATTTTATGTCGATACAATCGCCCGTCGTATGGTCGAACAAGGCAGAAAAGTCCGCGCGTTCGTTCTGGATAAATACATCACTTGGGGAACGCCAGAGGAACTCAAAACTTTTCAATACTGGAACGACGTGTTTCGCAACGGTCGCCCCATGGCCAAATGCGAATGATGGAGTATGCTGTGAAGCCCCTGAAATCGATAGTGGTTCCCTGTTACAATGAAGCGGGCAATCTGCCGAATTTGATTCGGCGGTTTGCTGATTTGGCAAAAGACCCGCAAGATTTTGAAGTTGTTTTGGTCAACAACGGAAGCACGGACGACAGTGCTCAGGTGTTTGCTGCTGAATTGGCAAAACCCGGCAGAGACTTCATTCGCGTTGTCGAGGTTCCGTCTCCCAATGTTGGTTATGGGCATGGCATCATGACCGGTTTGAGGGCTTGTCGCGGGCAATACCTGGCGTGGACACATGCCGATGGGCAAACCCCGCCGTCCGATGTGCTGCGTGCGTTTGATCTTTTGCTTTCCTCGCCGCAACCGGAACGCACTCTGGTGAAGGGCCGCCGTCGGGAACGGCCCATCAAAGACACGCTGTTTACCATGGGAATGCAAGCAGCCGGCATGGCATTGCTTCACATGAATTTGGCCGATATCAACGCGCAACCCAAGGCATTTGACCGTTCACTGCTGGATTTAGCGATAGCACCGCCAACAGACCTTTCGCTGGATCTGTATTTCTTCTGGTTGGCTCGCGAACATGGCTATCAGGTGTTGACGTTTGATGTTCATTTTGGCGCGCGGGAACACGGCGAATCGAAATGGGCGTTTCATTGGCGCTCGAAAGCGCGCAACATCCGTCGCACCCTGCTGTTCATGAAACAATTGCGAGAAGGAACCGCTGCCAACGCAAACAGCTAAAGAAAGATCGGTCATGTGGAGATTGATATGATTATTTGTCATCGGATCAATCGCAGCAATGAGCTATCGTTGATTCCGGCGCGTTTTGGCGTGGAAGTCGATGTGCGCCACGACAACCGTACCGATCGCCTCTATCTGTCACATGATCCAGGCAGTGGCCAGGATTTGGAAGAATATCTATCAGCATTTCGCCATCGACATATCATTTTTAACATCAAAGAAGCGGGGATTGAGCGGCGTTGCATCGAATTGGCGGAGAAATTTCGGATTTCTCGGGACGACTATTTTTTGCTCGATGTCGAGTTTCCCTACGTCTATCGGGCTTGTGGCTATGCAGATCGAGACGCAATTCGAGCCAATCGATCCCGGCGTGATCAATTTGTCCATTCGATTGCTGTGCGATTTTCTGAGGCTGAGCCGATCGAGCAAGCCATTCGTTTGCAGGGTCTGGTCGATTGGCTGTGGATGGACACGAACACAGTGTTGCCCTATTCCCCCGATTTGGCCTCGACTTTTCGGCTGTTTAGGGTTTGTCTGGTTTGCCCTGAGCGATGGGGCAGACCGCAAGATATTCCGTTGTATGCGCGCATCCTGCGCGATGCGAATGTTCCGCTCGATGCAGTGATGACGAATATCGCCCATGCAGAGCAATGGGAACGTATCGGCTATTTTACAGTTTAGGAGACTGCTGATGCTGTTCGATCAAAAGACCATGAGACCACTGAAGGTGGGATTGTTTGCCCTGCTGGTGGTCGTTGGAATCTTTCAAATCAAAGGTCTGATTTCCTATGGGATCAAGTTTCCGGTGTTGCCCATCTCGGATTTTTCTGATTACTGGTCGGCGGCTGGGGATATTCGTCAGTATGTCAAGGGCGGTGCGCTCTTGCTGCTGTATTGGCCACTGAAGGCGATGGGATGGGCGCCCTCGACCTGTGCGGTGATTCTTCACACGCTGTGTTACGTCATGGCCTTTTCAATCACAGTGCATTTCGCCATTTTTTCCGTGCGCGAAAACGTCCTTTTCCGGTTGCTTGCACTGGTGCCCTTTTTGCTCTGGGTGCTGATTTGGACGCCTCTGGTTGCCACCGTAGAGGTCATGATCGTCCATTCTTGCTTTTTGCTATCTGGATTACAGTTGCTGTTTCTGTCAAAAAGTCAGACTACGAACTATATTGGTTTGTTACTCTTGTTTTTGGCCTTTTCGATGCGGGCCCAAGCGATGTTCATTTTTTCCATTGTAATCCTGGTGTTTCACATATTTTCATGGCTGTTCCCAGTACAGCGATCCTTTCTGCACAAAATAAGATTACTGATTCCGTGCCTTCTTTTGGCGGTGGCCTCCGAGGCGATTTTGCATCATGGAAGCGTGAGAAACAGTGTCGCAAAGTATCATCAGAGAACGCCTTTCTATGCAGGTTTTGTCGAGGCTGATCCAAACAAGCCCGCAGATTGCGGTTCATGGTCTCTGGCAGCCGAAACGGCGGCCCGGCGTGATGTGGATATTCCTTTGATCAAAGTGTTCGTTCATGCGTTGCAAGAAAAGGGTTTTGGACAAACAACAGCGATTGCGCTTTGCAAGCTTCGTCGAGCACTCTACCGAGATGAAGGAACATCCGCTGTCTGGTGGACGTATGCCTATTATTATGAGCGTTCACCCAGCTCTCATTTGATTGAGCAGATAGAAAAGCACGCTCGTGCTGAAGTGAAATTCGTCAAATGGTATCGAGGAATTGAATTGTTTCTGTTCGTTGGCATTGTCGCGATGTCTCTTCTTCAACGGAGGCAGCGAAATCGCAACGCACTCGGTGTGCTGTTGTTTGTGACTGCGTTGTTCATTGGACACGCTGTGATTTTTTCTCTCTTTGAGTTCAATCCGCGCTATCTCATCCCCGCCTTCGGCCTCTTTTCGGTCTCGTTCCTGCTGTTTGGTCACGACGTAGTGTTGACCTCAACAAACAGTCCGAAGCCGAAGTCTGTCGGGTAATTTGTTCTGTTTTGGAATTAGCGGAAAACTGAGCGGAGGATCAGCGACAGGCCGAGCAGGAACACCATTCCGATGACGATGTTGCGAAACAATTTCTTGTTGATAAAACGCTCCACGCGCGACGCAACAAAGATTCCAAACAAAAGCGCAGGCACTGCTGCGGCATAAAGCCAGAGCACTTGCTCGGTCACATGGTGCGAAAGAACATGCCCGGTGACGGTGATCGTTGCGCTGACAAACAGAGGCAATTGAAGCATGGCGCGAAATTCATCTGGGTTCCAGTGCCGTAGGGAACCATATACGACAAGCGGAGGACCCGACGTGTTGTATGCACCGCCCAGCGCACCGGACAAAAAACCGGCCAACACAGCAAAATGCCGCGTGCGGATGTGCAAAAGAACCGGATTCCACGCTGAATACAGCGCATAAGCAATCAAAATCACGCCCAACGCAGTTTTGACGATGCCTTCCCTGGCATGTACCAAGATCCAAATCCCGAAAGGCACACCCAAAACAGCTGAAAGCGCCAGCGGTTTCACTTCAGCAAGATCAACTTTTGAGCGATACCGCAACAAGTTGATTGTAAAGAGCGAAAGCCCAATCAGCGCAATCAACGGTGCCGCCACCCGCAAACCAAAGATGAAACTGAGTAGCGGCATGGTAATCAAGGCAAAACCAAACCCCGATAAGGTTTGTTGGAAGGCTGCAAAAAACACGATCAGAACCGCCACCACCGTGATCAAACTCGAATCCGTCATAAACCCTGTCCTAGACCCCGTCCTTTCAGATGTTCACAACCAACATATCGCACGGCGTGGGTCCCTCCCCCCATACCGACTCAGCGCACCTATTGACGGGGGACAAGACCTTCCCGGCGACCCTTTTTCTGTCGTGCCGTATTTCCCCTTCTTGGAACCCTTTTGGGGATTGGCCCGCCAAAAAAAGGTCTCTGGTCGGCCCACGCCTATTCTCCGTCGGTAAGAACCACTTGTGATCATCTGAAAGACCCCGTCTGTTTTCATCGGTGTTTGGCTCTGCGGTACAGCTCGAAAACGGATTCCGAACTGAGTTTTGGTACGTAGCCGAACTCCGTTTTGAGCTTCGTGTTGGCCAGCACCGGTCGGTAGCGCAAAAAGTCGAGCTGCTCGGGTCCGTATTGCGTGAGTCTAAGCCATTTGAGACCCCTGAGCGCGATGCGCAGAACGTCCGGTGGCAGTTCCAAGCAGTGTTTGTCCAGCCGTTTCGCAATCTCGCGCAGCGACAGGACTCCATCCCCCGCGACGTTGTAAATGCCCGTTTTTTCGGTCGCCACGGCGTGCAGCAGACAACCCACGACATCTTGGTCCCAAATGAACACAAACGGGCTGTCCGCCCCCCGGATTGCAATCAGGCGGGGTTTCTCGAACAGGTCCGTGATTTGGTTTCGGACCGTTTCGCCCAAAATCGTCCCGATGCGGAAAATGACCTGCCCCAGCTCTGGGTACTTGTCCCGAAAGACCGCCAGTTTTTCTTCCACCAAACGCTTGTGATGGGAGTACGCAAACGCCTCGTTGCCGCGCAGGGGACAGTCCTCTGTGAGCCACGCGGGGTTGTCTGCATGGTAGCCATAGGCCGCGCCGCTCGACGTGACGATGATCTTTTTCACATTCGCAAACAGACAAGCATCCAGCACATTCTGTGTCCCGAGCACGTCCACGGAATACTCGAACTCCCGGTTGCTGTGTCTTCCCGGTGTGACGATGGAGGCCAGGTGAACCACGATGTCTGTTTCGTGCTCTGCCAGAAGCGATCGGAGGTCAGGGGTCCGAATGTCCGCGCGAACATACACCACACCCGGCAAACGCCGTTCTTTTGGCACCTCGCGCACATCCGCAGCGACGATTCGGCGCGCTTTCCCTGGCCCCGCAGCCAGCGCCGCAACCAAAAGCGACCCCACATAGCCGCTCGCCCCCGTAACAAACACGCACGGGCCCCCTTTTGTGTTTTCTGGGGTTTCTTTCGGGGTGTTCATGCCGCCTCCTGCTGGGGCACGCGACGCGACCAGAACGTCGCAAGCGACAGCCCCGCCACGATGTGCCAAACGCCCCACCACGCCGTCACCACAGCCATGCCTCCCAGTCCATCATAAAAGTTGAAAATCAGGATCAAACCCAACCCCGAATTTTGGATTCCGCATTCCATCGTGACGGCCCGGCGGTCCCGTTCCGACAGACGCAAAAGAGACGACAGCCCGTATCCCATGAGCAGGGCCGACGCATTGTGCAAAAACACAACCCCCACCACGAGCCCCACAAACGCCACGAAGTACTTGAAATTCGCCGCCAGCGCGAACACCACAAACAGCAGAAACACAAGCAACGAAAACGCTTTCATCGGTTTTTGCATGCGCTCTGTCAGCGTCGGAAAACGCCGCGACGTGAGGACTCCCAAAGTGAGCGGAATGCCCAGCAGCAGAAGCACATGCACAAACATCTCGACCGGGTTCACCGCCACCTGCCGCAAGATCGGTTGCGCCGGTCCATACTGTCCCCCCCAAAACGCAATGTTGATGGGCGTCATGAACACCGCGAGCAACGTAGACAACGTGCTGATCGCAATCGACAGCGCGGTATTTCCCCGCGAATAGTGCGTCAGAAAATTCGAGATGTTCCCCGCCGGACACGACGCCACCAGCAACATGCCCAGCGCAATGCTCGGCTGCGGTTTCAGGGCCAGCACCAGCAGGTACGTACACGCCGGAAACAGCACATGGTGCCCCAGCAAACCGATGAGGAGTGCGCGCGGCGTGCGCAACGCCTTGCGGAAATCCTCTGGTTTCACTTCCAGAGCCACCCCAAACATCACAAAACCCAGCACGCAGTTGAGGACAAACAGCGTCTGCGGATTGAAGTTCAGCCGAACCTGATCAATGTCAGCCACAACCGGTTCCTTTCACAACCCCCTACCCTTTGGGTTCCTCGTGCATTTTTTTGAAGTGGATGAGACCGGGGGCCCACATGTGTTTCACCGGATCGACATCCACATGCACGACCGCGCATTTCCCCGATCCAATCGCCCGCATAAGCGCCGGCTTGAGTTCCCGAGGGTCAGACACCCGTTCTCCGTGCGCCCCCATCGACACCCCCAACTTGTCAAAGGCAATCTCCCCCAAGTCCGCCTTGATCGTCTCGTCCGGGTCCAGGGCTTTGAACAACATTGTCTTGAAAGGTCGCAACATGAACTGCTGATTCATCTTCACCATGCCCCACTGCTTGTCACACAGCACGATGTAGATGACCTGCGCCCGGTTCCGCACCGCCGTTTCGATTTCTTGCGGGTGAAAACCGAACGCCCCGTCCCCGATGATGCAACACACCGGCTTCCCCGGTCGCGCCACCCCCGCTGCCACCGCTTGCGCCATACCGGCTCCCAACATCCCAAACTTGAACGTAGACAGAAGGCAGCCCGGTACCTTGGCTCGGTGATAGAACATCGCCCAGATCGTCGCGTTCCCCCCATCCGCGACCAGCACCGTGTCTTTCGGAAACACCTCATCACAGACGGTCGCAATGTGCGCCGGGTGCATCGGTATCGCCAGGTCCGAAAGCGCCTTGTCCCACCCCGCTCGGTCCTCCTGCATCGCCTTCCCATACCCCGCAACGCGAGTCCGCCGCGCCTCCGCCACAGAAGGGGGAACGTCCCCCTTTCTCTGCGCAAGGTCATCGGACAGAAGTTCCAGAAAACGCTTGCAGTCCGCGACGATTCCCAGGTTGGCCGGTTTGTTCAGGCCCAACATGTCTGCATCCACGTCCACCTGTATCGTCTTTTGTTCCGACGGATGACGCCAATACGGAGGCTTCCCCCACCAGTCTGTTTCCCCCACCCGCGAGCCGACAATCAGCACCACGTCCGCGTCGTTCCGCACTTTGTGATTCACCTTCACATGCGGCATCGGAATCGCCAGCGGCGACGTTTCCGGCAACACCCCGCGTGCGGCCCAGCTCGTCGTGACCGGCGCGTGCAGAAATTCCGCGACTTTTTGCAGTGCTTCGTACGCTTGCGCGTGCAACACCCCGCTGCCCGCATGAATCATCGGCGCTTGCGCCAGGATGAGCAGGTCCGCCGCCTGTTTCACCTGCTGCGCGGTCGGCGTCACCGGCTCCATCCGTCGGTATTCGCGGGGTGCCCAGAACGCCACGTCCGCCTTCACCTTCCCGTTCATGATGTTTTCCGGGACATCCACATGGACGACCCCCGGACGGCCCTCAAAACACTTCCGCAACGCTTTTCGGACCAGCTCGGGCACCCGTTCGAACGAGGACGCCGCCGCGCTCCATTTGGCGATCTTCCCGATCACGCCCACCTGATCAAAACACTGGTACGCGCCGCCTCGGTCTGGGTACATGATGCCCGGTCGCCGCGCGCTGGTGATCACCAGCACCCGATTCCCCTCGCCCTGCTCGACCACCAGGCCCGGCAGGATGTTGGCCACGCCCGGTCCGTTGCTCGCCATGCACACCCCGAGTTTTCCGGTAAGCCGTGCATACGCCCCCGCCATGTGTGCCGCGCTCGTCTCGTGGCGAGGCGTCACAATCTCGATCCCCAGCCGATGCAGTGCCGAGTAAAAACCGAAATAAGTGCCGTCGATGATGCCGAACACCTTTTCGACGCCTTCTTTTTGCAACATCCGGGCGATCACCTCACCCCCGCTGATTTCCGCCATGACCTGACTCCTTGCTGTCCCGCTGGCATACCACCTGGGAAGGGGTGTCGCCAAGAGGGCACACAAAGAAAATCCGAAGGGCTCGAACTTGCCAGAACCCATCGCCGCGATTCACTTCTGAACTTGAGAGCGGGCGGAGGAGGAAGGAGGAAGGAGGATTTCGGGATCGGTCTCAGCCAGAAACGCCTGCGGTGGGCGCTGCCTATGTCGAGCTAGGGAAGTGTATGGGCAACGGTATCGATGGGTCCAAAGTTGTGTGAGTCGCTGTTGCCGCCACTCGATGAATACACGGTCGTGCCCGCTCGACCGCCGTAACCGTCGTGCGTCGAGTATCGACCCACGGACCAGTCAAAGTAACAACCGTTGATCGAGCCTGCACCAGTGGCGGTATCCTGCGCAATGAACTTGCCGGTCGCGTCATAGACTTCGTATTTCAGGTTTGAGGACGAGCCTTCATCGGTCGCAAAGTAAAAGTATGCGCCGTCGAAAGCGAACGTACTTCCGTAGCAAGCACTACCGGGAAGACACTGTGCTGCCGCAGGCAAGTTTTGGGTCAACGTGATGTTGCCCAGGAATTGCAGTGTCGAACTCCCGGCGGTTGTGCTGTAGCGTTTGATGGTGTTGGCCGCGCTCAAGCACAGAAACTCTGTTGCAGATGAGGAGTGCAGATTGCAATTCCCAGTGAACGCATCCCCAAACACAGCAGAGGCTTTCCCACTGAGCACTCCGGTCGTTGTGTTGATGGTCGCCACCATGACGTTGGCTGCCGTGCCCGCTCCGACGCCGTTGCCCGCAGTGGCCTTGCTGAAGACGACCGTATTGGTCGCGGGAATCTGCACGAGCCGGGTGAACGTGTTGGTGGTGTCGTTGTTCGGGCTGGCCACATAGCTGTTCGTGGCTTGCTTGAAATTCCAGTAGCCCGAACTGGAAAACTCACCTGTCAAGATCATGTTCGACTGGCGATTCCACACGCTGTTGGTCAGGTTGTTCGGGAACTTGTAGGTCTCTGCGATCGTGTTAAAGACCGTCGTGTGCGTCGGCGTGCCCGTCAGAACGTAGTACGGAGCATTCACGCACGTCACAGCCACGTTGGTCACGTTGGCAGACGCAATCGTTCCCGTTCCCGAGGCCACCGTACAGTTCTGTCCGGCGGGCCTCGTTTTCACCGATACCGCATAGGCAGCCCCGTTTTGAAGGCCCATTGCAAACTGGAACGCCCCGTTTGCCGCAACAGAGAGGTCATCTCCCAAGTTGTTTTGGAGCACCACGGGATTTGCGCCAAGACCCGTGACCGCACCCCCGACCTTGTAGAGCGTGGGGGCACAGACCACACTGACAGTCGTAACATCGCTCGTCGCAATCGTGCCGGTGCCCGATGTGACCGTACAGGTTTGCGGGGGTGTGCCCGGCTGCGTTTTTACCTGCACGTCATAGGTGCTTCCCGATGCGATCTTGGTAAGGAATGTGAACGTGCCGTTGTTTCCGATCGTCAGATCGTCTCCGGCGTTGTTCTGCAACACCAGCCCACCCCCGACCAAACCGGACACTGAGCCTCCAACAGAGTATGTGTTGGTTGAGCAATTGACTTGGACTCCGGTCACGTTCGCAGTGCCGACGTTCCCCGATCCTGCAGCCACGGTGCAGGTTTGCGTTGGATTTTGCGGCTGTGATTTGACCGTCACCGCATATTGGGAACCGCTTGAAACGGACGCAGAAAATGTGAACGTCCCGTCGGCGCTCAGCGCCAAGTCATCGCCACCATTGTTCTGCAAAACCAGGCCGGAACCTTTGAGACCGCTCAGCATTCCGCCCACTGTGAACGACGCGCTACTTGTGTCATTTCCACACGATGTAGAGAGAAGGGTCAGGAGGCCGATAGGAACAACATAGAGGGTGCTTTTGATGGTTTTCATAACCTCCGACTATCCACCCATTGGGGGACGAAGCAAGTCCGATTTTTCCTGCGTGAAAAGGACTTCCATCACGAGCACTTGGATGAGACCCCCGAAACAAGTACTTCTCGGAACAGATATCTTCCTGTTCGGGATATTCTGCCGGCTATTCTGTGCGGTGACTGTGAGGGGTGGTTGAAAGAAGGCGTTTTTGGAGTTCTTTGAGGAGGACCAGAAGGTCTGCCGCAGACAGACCTGAACCCGACAAATTCGCCGTGATTTTTTCACCGAACACCAACTCGCCATCCCCTGCACGGTGGATGGGAACCTGGCACAAATCCGCATAGGAAATGCGACCGGGGCGTCCGTCTCGCGCGACGAAGTTTCTAAAAAAGAGGTGCCGATTTCCAAACAGCACCGCGTCCGATGCGGAACCAAATACCGTGCAATCGATCAGCGCAAGGACGTGTTCTTCGTCGGGGACTTCGCAGAATTTTCGAGCGGTCCGAAGTTTTTTGTCCGGGATTTCCGGTGAAACATACAAAGAGGACAAGTGCGAAAAGGGGCCCAGCACTTCTTTGAGCACGTCGGAACGGAGCTCCATTTGAACCAGCAAGGGTTTCGGCACAGACAGTTTTTGCAACAACCGATTCGGTTCCCCGTGCAAAAACGAGCTCAATTCGTGCCAACGTCCGGGCAGCGTGAGCACCCGTTCCCCCAACCGATCGAGCACCCGCTCGCGGGCCTCTTCATCGTCGCTGCGCAGCTCTGAAATCAACCGATCGTCGGCTCTGCCGCACGCTGCAAGCGCCAAACACCCAAGAGAGCGCACCAGCAACCACCGACCCACACCGCGCGGATAATCGAGCTCCCGCAAAAGCTGACACGTCGTCAAAAGCTCGCGCAGCCGAGCAAAATGCCGCTCGCGATCCGCGCTGTTTCGGTCATACAAAAGCAACACCAACGCCCGCAACGGATACAGCGTGTCCGACAGAAAGGTCGCGTCATCCCGTTCGTGTGCGTCCGTGCTTTGCAAAAATTCCAAGTGTGCAGTTCCCACATCGTCGGTCAGCGCGTGGAGTTCTGCCGTCAGATCGCGGCTTGTCCGGGCTTCCACAAAACGCCGAAACGGAGGCCAACCGAGCGAACAGAGAACCTCGCCGGAGATCCGAAATGCGAGCTCCCACAGCCGAAACGGGAGCACTTCTTGTTCGACCCAGGTCATCGCGCGCTATCGCTGTTTCGGCCCGAGGAGCGAACCCACAATCGCGAGCAAAATCACAAGACCCAAGATGCCCCCCGCGATGGCCATCACCCAAAAATACCAGGGCCAACCGGCGGGATCGGCAGGCTCGAACTGCGGCAGCGACGAGACAGTGAACGGCTCCGAGACCAGATCGTCTTTGCCCGAGCGAAATAGCACCGTAAAGACATGCTGTTGACCGTCGCCCGATTGCGTCAAACCGAACGTGACCACATGCGTCGAGATGATTTCATCCACCAACTGATCGAAAAAACGGAGGATGTCGCCCGCATTTTTGCTGCCTCGCGCCGTCGAGCCCGCCGCTTTCGACATCTCAATAAGACCGCGCAGCCGCCCCGGTTCATACGGCCCGAAACCAATCGTGGCGATCCCCACACCCACATCCCGCGCTTTCTTGCCCACTTGCTCGAAGCTGTCTTTCGTTGCTGCTGCATCAATTCCGTCCGAAAACAGCACCACCAACTTCCGTTTGCCCACCGATTCCCGCAAAAGGTCGATCGCGACGCGCACAGCGTCCAACATTTGCGTTTCCGTCGCGTCTTCGTCGATTTTCAGCCGGTCCAGCTCCCGCGCCACCTCGTTGGGCCGACCCAAATTTTCGAGTTTTTTGTATTCCGTCGAATACGAAATCACGCCGATTCGGCTCTCGGGAATTTTCGCGAGCGTCTTCGCCAACTTCGTGATGCCCGTTTTCGCCGGCCCCAAACCGTCTTTCATCACCGACGACACCTGCACCACCACCATCACATCCATCGGTTCTTTGCTCTCGGCGAACGACTGAACTTTTATGTCCAAGTCCGTCAGCGTGTTCCCGTCCATTTGCAGCTTGAAGCCGCCTTTGCTCCGAATCGGTTTGCCGTCCACATCCACGACGCTGACGTAAGCGCGCAGGTGCGGCAGTTTGTTTGTCGCAAGGCTCTCCAAGTGAACCTTGGTTCCCTCGGCCAGTGCTGCGTGTGGCAGCCCCCACAAGATGGAAAGCCCAAACAGCAGGCAGGCGCGGACAAACCGAACGGACAGCGAAAGGGAAACCGGATGGTGCATACGCCTCTCTCCTGACGAGAAAACGAAAAAGCCTCGCCCCATCATACGGCTAAAATCGTGTCTAAAAAAGCAATCCCCATTACGAAAAAGGCCCAACCAAAAATGCAGTGAGCTCGGATCACGGTGTGGGGAACATTAGGCCGAGCGGTATTCGCCGAAGACGTTGCGCAGGGTGTCGGCGATTTCCCCAAGCGTCGCGTTCGCTTTCACAGCGTCGAGCGTAGCCGCCAAAAGGTTGTTGTCTCCCGCCGACGGACGGCTTGCTTTTTGTTCCAACGCGCGCAACGCCATGTGTGTTTTTTGCTCATCCCGAGCCGCGCGAAACGAACGAATTTCCTGTACGCGCAAAAGTTCCGCTTCCGGCGACAGTTTCAAAAGTCCTTTCGGCGGTGGCTCTTTCATGACGAACTCGTTCACACCGACGACAATTCGCTGTTTGCTTTCCACCTGCCGTTGGTATTCGTACGCGCGCCGTTCAATTTCCCGCTGCGGATAGCCTTGTTCAATCGCCGCCACCATTCCGCCCAGCTCGTCGATGCGCCGAATGTACTCCCACGCCTGCGCTTCGATTTGGTCCGTCAGACACTCCACCGCGTAACTTCCGCCCAGCGGATCGACCACATCCGCCACGCCCGATTCGTGCGCCAACACCTGCTGCGTTCTCAGCGCCAACAGCGCCGACTCTTCCGACGGCAGCGCCAACGCCTCATCGTACGCATTTACGTGCAGCGACTGACACCCACCCAAAATCGCCCCCAGCGCCTGCACACTGTTCCGCACCACGTTCGTCAAAGGTTGCTGCGCCGTCAGCATCGAGCCCGCCGTCTGACAGTGAAACCGCAACATCCAACTTTTTTCGTCTTTCGCCGAAAACCGCTCTCGCACAAGCTTTGCCCACAGCCGCCGCGCCGCCCGAAACTTCGCCACTTCCTCGATCAAGTTGTTGTGCGCGTTGAAAAAAAACGACAGCCTGGGCGCAAACTCGTCGATGCGCAGACCCACTTTCAGCGCCGCTTCCACATACGCAATTCCGTCCGAAAGCGTGAACGCCACTTCCTGAACCGCATCGCAACCAGCCTCGCGGATGTGGTAGCCCGAAATGCTGATCGTGTTCCATTTTGGCAACTCTGCCTGGCAAAACGAAAACAAGTCCGTAATCAACCGCAGCGACGGACGAGGTGGGTAAACGTACGTCCCCCTCGCCATGTATTCCTTCAAAATGTCGTTTTGGACCGTCCCCCCAAGTTGATTTCGCGCAATCCCCTGTTCGTCCGCGATCGCCACATACATCGCCAGCAGCGTCGTCGCTGTCGCATTGATCGTCATCGACGTGGTGATCTGCGAAAGCGGCAACCCCGCAAGCAGCACCCGCATGTCCGCAACGGACGCGATCGACACGCCCACCCGCCCCACTTCTCCTTTGGAGACTTCGTGGTCTGGGTCGCGACCCATCTGCGTCGGCAAATCGAACGCCACCGACAACCCCGTCTGCCCTCTTTGCAACAGGTAGTGATACCGCTGATTCGAGTCTTGCGCCGACCCAAAACCCGCGTACTGCCGCATCGTCCACAGCCGCCCTCGATACATGTTCCCTTGCACGCCCCGCACAAACGGGTATTCGCCCGGCAACCCCACTTCCTCCACATATCCGCTTTTGCCGTCTTCCTCCTGCCCGTGCGCGTGCGGCGCATCCAGCGGCGTGTACACGTCTTTTAGCGTGATTCCCGCGTCGGTGAAAAACTGTGGTTTGCGCGGCGGTGTTTTGGTCAGCAGTTTGTTTTGCCGCTTGGAAAACTCCGCGAGACGACTTTCAAGAAGGGACGCCGGACGTTCTTTCGACATAGCGACAGAGGCTAAGAAAACCGCAGCAAAGAGGCAACCCGAACGAGGGCCCAGCCTGCATTCTCCGCGCAGGTGCCATTTTTTCCGTGGCCTTCACATTTGGTTTGCACAGGGGCCGTATTAGGATGGCCCCATGCTCGACGTTTTCGGTTTGGCCATTCCGTACTGTTTGCGCAGCGGCGTGTTTTCAGGGGGAACCGCGCCCTGGTTTGCTCTGTCCACGTTTCTTGTCGTCCTCGGGGCGGCCTTCATGTACAGCCCGCCCATTCGCCGCGCGCTGGTGACGTTTTTGCAGCTCGTCCTCATGTGTCGGCGCTATCTGTCCCGCCGTTTCCGAGGCGATCGCGTCCTGGCCGGCCCCGTCGAGCTGCGCGAGATGTTTGTGCGCCTCGGTCCCACCTACATCAAATTCGGCCAGCTCATCGCCAGCTCCAACGGGCTTTTTCCCGAGCGGTACGTCCGCGAATTTCAAAAATGCCTCGACCGCGTTCCACCCGAACCGTGGGAGGTTGTGCGGGCCACACTTACAAACGCCCTCGGCAAACCCCCTGAACAGGTCTTTGCGACCCTCAATCCCGAACCGCTCGCCTCTGCATCCATTGCTCAGGTGTACGCTGTGACCCTTTTGCAAGACGGCCAAACCCTCGATGCCGTCGTCAAAGTCCAGCGTCAACGCCTGCCCGAACTCGTCGCTGCCGACATCGCCATGTTGTCGTTCTGTGCCGACGTGCTCGCCCTCCTTCCCGGCATCCGCGCCGCCAATCCCCAAGCCGTCGTCGCGCAATTTCAGCGCAGCATCGCCGAGGAACTCGACTTTTTGGGCGAAGCCTCACGCATGGAGGAATTCAATTCCATCATGCAGCAACTAGGTCGTTCCGATGTCGTCGCTCCCAAACCGATCAGAACCCTTTGCCGCAAAGACGTGCTCGTCATGGAGCGTTTTTTCGGCCTCCGCGTCGATGATGTCGAAGGTCTTGCCCGCCTCGGCATCACCAAACAAGACACCGAATCGCGCCTCATCGAAGGCATGCACGCCTGGTTTTCCTGCATGCTCCGTTTCGGTTTTTTCCACGGCGACGTACACGCCGGCAACCTCATGGCCCTCGCCAACGGAAAAATCGGCTTTTTGGACTTTGGCATCATCGGTCGTCTCGACAAGGCCCGCCGACGGCAGATCGCCCATTACCTGATCGCGTTCGCCACCCTCGATTTTGTCCAACTCGCCCAGACCATGGCCGCCATGGGGGCCGTCGCTCGCAAAGTCAGCGACGACGAATGGGAAGCCTTTGCGCAAGATTTGAAAGCCGCATTCCAGCCCTTCTTGCGCGGTTCTCTGTCGGGAATCGACTACAGCGAGGTCATCACCAACCTGCTCAAAGTCGCCCAACGGCACGGTGCCCACATGCCCAGCGAATTTGTCCTCATCACCCGCCAGCTTCTGTATTTCGATCGCTACGCAAAACTTTTGGCCCCGTCGCTGAACCTGTTTGCGGACCCCCGTTTGCTCTTGACCGTCGGCGCAGAAGTCGTTGCGCTCGGCACCGAAGAAGCAGCCTAAAAACGATTGTTTTGGGGGTGTGAAAAGGGGGGAGGGTGTGTGCAGGCCCGACTGCTCGCTACGGAACGCCGGGAATCGCCGTCGGATTGGCGTTCATCGGCGGGGTCGGGACTCCAGTCGGCACGCTTGGCGGGCTCGGCACACCCGGTGCCGTCGGTGGCACGATCGTGCTCGAACCCGAGCCGGTCATTTGCGCTTTTGGACCGCAGGCAGACAAAAGGGCCACAAAACCAAACAGGGCGAACGCAGACAGCTTTTTCATGATGTACCTCCGTGTGGTGGACTCGTTCCCTCGGGGAACAGCGGGATGGTAAGGAGTTTGTGCTCAAAAATCCACGCAAGAAAAACCTCATTTTTCACCGTTTCTGCTTTGCGTGTCTCCTTCCGCGTTCTGGTGTTTTCCATCCCTTGACAACCAGGGGTTTTTTGGTTGTACGTTCCGCCACATGAGCCACAAAACACGTTCTTTTCGCGTGCATTCCGCCCTCCTGTTCGCCGCAGCATCCCTCACACTCGGAACCGCTGGCTGTGGTGAGGCCATCGACAATTTTCTCAGCTCCGAACGCAGCGGAGCGTACATCCTGGGCCAAGTGCGCGGCATTGCGTTCAATCTCCCGATCAGCGACGCCACCGTCGATGTTTTCGATCCCCAAAACGAACCCCAAAACCGCACGCAAAGCGATGCAGGCGGTGAGTTTGTCATCTCAGAACTTCCCATCGGAAGCGAACAGAGAATCCTCATCCGCAGCAACCGATACTGGCCCCTCATCGGCATGATCAACACCAAACGCAGCACCGATGGCGATCCCATTTGGACCCCTGCGATGATGGACACCTTTGTGGTCGATCTCCAAGCCAAGCGCGTCGATGACAAGCTCATTCCCGGAACCGGTTTGTTGTATCTGGAATTGCAAGAACCCGATGGCGCCGATTGGAAAGGAGCACCCGATCGAACACTCAATCATGAACAACTCGGGTCCCCCTATTACTTCAATGAGAGCAATTGGTTGGACAAAAATCAGCACGCAACTGCGGGCAAAGGGTCCGCCATTTTCGTCAACGTACCGCCAGGATGGTATTCCTTAGCCCTTCCCGGAGGTTGTGTTCCGTATTGGGCGTTCGATTTCGATGCCAGCGGAAAAATGCCAGCCTTCGTCGCTGCCGATACCGTGACAGAATTGACCATTCGCTGTTTTTGATCGCGCCGTTTTCAGATCACCCCTGTCCAAACCTTCTCTTTGTTTTAGAACTCCCTTTCTCTTCCGCACAGCGTTTCTCTGTCTCACAAAAGAGCCCCACAAATTGATCGTGACAGAAGGTCTTCCTTTCGGCACGATGAAGTCCGCTCGTCTTGCCCAAGGCGAGCACGTTGTTCTTTAGGGGGCTTTTAGGGGGCTCGTATTTCCGATGTCTGTTCAAAGCGTCGTAAACCGCAAGGAATTTGCCAAACGAATCTGCCGCATGCAGTGTTCCTTTGTCCTTTCTCGCATCACACCGAGAGAACATGCGGTCACAATCACCGGCCATGAGGACCTGTTGCAGACCCTTTCCAGTTGGTCTTGCGCCGAAACGATTGGGAAAGAGCAAGACACAAAAGAAAGTCTTTTGCGCTATGCCCCCACCGCCCTTTTGCCCGGATCTTGGCTGTTTGTGGCCACACAGGTTCGCGGTTCCCATACACCCCTTTCGGCGGCTCTCCAGGAATCCCTCTATCTGCAATTTGGCGCGGGACATTCCGCTCGACATCGCGGCAATCAATACCGTGCCCTGCTGCGCATCCTGGGCGAAACGCTCCCACCCCTTTCATCGCGCCAGTTTGCGTTCGATCGACGTTTTCAGGACACCGATTTTGACCTCCCGCTCTATCTTCTTTCCGTCGGTGGCACAACAGAACATGCGCTTCCTGAAGTCCTCGGCGTTCACGCAGCCATGACGCTCTTTCCTCCTCCCAAACCTGTTGAACAGGCCGCGCAGCGTCTCTTGGGAACTTCGTTTTTGGCCTACTTCGATCCACATTCTCCTTTGCAAAAACGCGCAGAACAATTGCTTAGGAATGCCCTCCAAGCATACGAGCAACAGAGAACACCAGATTGGCCTCGCATCCTGCACGCCGCACGCACCGTGTTTGAAAAAAGGACAGCGTTTTGCGCAACTCTGTTGCCGCAAGAAAAGCCTTCCCCTTGGGCTTCGATGATGGCCGTTGTGCAGGCCAAATTCCGCAACGGTTTTGGATTCCATGGTCGTGTTCGTTTGGCTGGCAAACCCCTCGATGCGTTTTTTGATCCAGACAGGCCCGATCTCGCCGGCTTTCTCGAGGCTCTTTCCCATTCCCAATGGATTGTCCCAGGTCATCCAGAACAGAGTCCTCTTCTGTCCACATCCACCCAATTTGGGGGTTCGATGTTGGGCATTTTCACAACCGCAGAACTCGATGCCATCGCGACCTGGATCTCTGCACTTCCCGATTCCGCACAACCCGGCGAAAAGGAGTCCGGTCCGATTGTTTCGTTCTACGAACAGGAAGCCCACGTTCCGGACTTTTCCAGAGCCCCTGTTTCGGTTGATGCAGAGCCCGAAACCCAGGACGATGTGCCCGCACTCTACAAGAAATTTTTGTGTGAAACAGACGACCCTGCTTGTATTCGTTCCGCGCGTCAGTATGTCCTACATCGAATGGCCGAAGCAGCTTGTGCAGGAGACGAACGGAAATTGGTCCGTGAAAAACTCTGGCCATGGTCCGCGCGTGCCCTGTCAGAATGGGTATGGACCCAGCATCATCAGCAAGTGTTTGGAGAAAAACCGGGTCCGTCCCAGGGGTGCAATTCCGGGAAACACAGGGACAACAGAATCGACGAAATGGGACCCGAGCGACACCTCGAAAAAAAGGACGTACTGTGGCTTATCTGCCAAATGGCACCAGCCGCCTTTATCGACGGTGCTTGGTTGCAAGGAATCTGTACTCCTGCGCTTTCCTCTCGCGCTTCCGCCACACCCCTTTTTCAAATTTATCGCGACGAACTTGGAACCGGAAACGCCTGGCATCACCATGGAAACATCCTGCGCCGAATGCTCGCCGAACAGGGGATTTCACTCCCCCAATGTGATTCCCAGGAATTTGTCACCTGGCCTGCCTTCCTGAAAGAGTCCTTCTGTACCCCTGTCTTGTGGCTCGCGCTGTCTTTGCATGCACAGGAGTTCTATCCAGAACTCTTGGGAATGAACCTCGCCATCGAGCTGGCCGGCGTCGGAAAGGCCTATGGTCGCGCCATCACACTGCTGCAATCTCACAGCATCGACCCCTGTTTTTTCAAAGCACACAACACCGTGGACAACGTCGCTTCGGGACACACCGCCTGGGCAATGCGCGCCATCGGCATTCACATGAACGAGATCCTGGACATTTCTGATGATACAGAGGCAGGCCGCGTCTGGCAGAGAATCTGGCGCGGATATGCCATGTACGAAAAATCCAGCTCTCCTTTGGTGAAGTCCATCGCCCTCCGCATCGGCCCCACGCTGGGTTGGAAGTGGTTGCAAAACACCCTCTTTTCCTAACCTCACAGCAAGCAAACGATGTGTGGAATTTGCGGCGCATTTGATCTGGTGGGTCGTCGGTCTTTCGATCGACAGGCTTTGGTACGCATGGCACACAGTCTGCGCCATCGGGGGCCCGATGATGCCTACTCCTTTTCCAAGCCTGGAATCGCCATGGCGACGCAGCGCCTTGCCCTGGTCGATCCACAGCACGGCAGGCAACCCCTTTCCGATCCGTGCGAACAGATCGTGGTTTCCCAGAATGGCGAACTTTTCAATACTCCTGAATTGCGAACGGAATTGATGAAAAAGGGGTACTCCTTTCGCACCCGCTGTGACACCGAAATTTGGCCTTCCCTGTTTCTATCCGAGCACACCAACGCGTTCCAACGTGCCCATGGACAGTTTGCTGTCGCGCTGTGGGATTCCCGATCCCATGAACTGTTCTTGGCGCGCGATCGAATCGGAATTTGTCCCCTGTACTACACCATCTCAGACGGTTTTTTGCTGTGGGCTTCTGAAATCAAGGCTTTGCTTGCGTCAGGCCTTGTGACTCCTTCCGTCGATCTTTGCGGAATCGATCAGGTGTTTTCTCTGTTCGCTGCTGGAACCCGGAGGACCGCGTTTCGGAATGTGTTTTCGTTGTGGCCGGGGCACTACCTGCATGCAAAAACAGGGCAACATACGCTGCACAGATATTGGGATTTGACTTTTCCAAACCAAGGTGACGAACGGCAGGGAACGGACTCGACTCTTGCAGAAGAGCTTGCGGAATGTTTGACCCAGGCCGTTGCAAAGCGGCTTCCCTCCGACGTGCCCATCGCGAATCTGTTGTCCGGCGGACTCGATTCGACTTTGCTCACCAAGATCACCTGTGACCTCCTTCCCAAGCAAAAAACGACCTGTTTCACCGTTGGATTTCAAGAGGCACATTTCGATGAAAGTACACGCACAAAAACCCACGCCGCGATGTTAGGGGTCCCCCTT
>DAOLIT010000066.1:0-28033 GCA_035328405.1 Pseudomonadota bacterium
AAAACGGGACCGAAACGGACGTGGATTGTGGGGGAAGTTGTAAGCCGTGCGCTTTGTCGCAGGGGTGTTCGATAGGGGCCGATTGCACGACCAATCTGTGCAATCAGGGGAGCTGCCAATACGCGAAGAATTGCAAAGAACTGCTGGCTGGCAACGCCGCGCTTGCCGACGGACCGTACACGATCGATCCCGATGGCTCGGGGCCCATCGCTCCGTTGCAAGTGCTCTGCGACATGACCAGCAATGGGGGCGGTTGGACGCTGGTAGGCAAAGGCCGCGAGGGCTGGAGCTGGGTCGATGCAGGAGAAGGAACCGCCGACGAACTCTTGAACAACCCCACCACCAACACAGTCGCGTATCTGAATTCTACGATCGTGACCGCCATTGTGGGCAATTCCAATTTCAATGCGTGGAACAGCATGCTGAGGGTTCACCGCGACAGCGGCTTTAACGACGACTACAAGCTGCGTCCGAACGCCGCCACTACGTTCAAATGGAGTCTCTTTAGCGATACCCGCTATGGCTGCGCAGGTGCGACGAACTCGGCCATAAACGGCACGATCAATGTTTCGGCGAGCCCGCTGGGTCTGTCCGCCTTTCAGAATTCGAGCGTGGATTTGAAGGACTTTCAGAACGGCGGCAACGACTGCACCCGCATGTTCACTCCCCAGTGGAATAGCCACGCCTGCAAAGGCGGCTGGTCCACGGGATCGACCTGTACGCCCACCGCCATCGCTGGAATGAGCAATTGCTGGATGAACAGCACCGAAGGGCACTGCATCCCCCACGTTCGCGTCTACGTTCGAGACTAGGAGCCTGTTGCGCGCTTCTGACACACGCCATTAGGAAGTGCAGCAGAGCGTGGTTTGAACGGTGGGAGTGGGAATGGAGGAAGCGCGCACGGTGCTCGAAGCTTGGCAGGTTGCAGCGGCAGAGAAGTTGACCCCTTTGGGTTCAAACGCTGTGGCCCCCTCTTTGATGTCCAGGCATTGGCCCGACTGGGTGATGTTCAAGACTTTGGTTCCACCACCGCTGGTTTTGCAGGTCGCGTCGCTGGACACAAAGACCTGGTTGCCCGAAATGGCACAGGAAGTTCCACCGGGATTGCACGCGCAATCACAGGTCACTTTGCCGCTCGCGTTTTGGTAATAGGTCTGCTTCTTGGTGAAGGTCGCCGGGCACGTTGCGTCGCCGCTAAACACCAAGCATTGGTGGTTTTTCGCAAGGTCCTCAAACAGTCCTTCTGTGGTCCGCTGACACAGGTATTGGGTCACACCCCACTTCGCATCCACGTCCACCGAAGAAACCGAGGGTGTGCAGTTGGCCGTCGTGATCGCGGAAAGTTTGGCCGTTTTGGCAGCGGCTGCCGTCACTGCCGTACAAACGGTTGCCGGGGGAAAGGCAACCGTTCTGGGGGTCGCATCCGAGCAGTCGGTGGAATCGTGGATGCTCAGCGTCCCCTGACAGGAGGGGGTTCTGCACGAGCACGCGGCCCCTGTGCAATCGGGATTGATGTTTTGACGCAAGGTCAACACCGTGCCTCCCGTGCAGGAGGGAGCGGTCGCAGACAGGGTTCCGGCCCCCAAGAATTGGCTGCGCGAACCCATGCAATACGTGCTGGTCGTCGCACAGCCTGTGTCTTCGCAACCGGGTCGGCAGTCGTTGTTTTTGTCCAGCGTCGGGTCCGAACAGTCTTCCTTGAGCGTGTTCGGCGTTTTTCCACAAAACAAATCGGCTGGAGGACCTGCGTCGATGACGACTTGTCCGCTCGTCAGCGATTCAAAGTCCCAACACCCAACAAAAATAAGCGACAAACAGGCAAGTTTTTTCATCTGGTTACTCCTAAGCCAATGCCCGGCAACGAAAACGATGAGCGCGCGATCGGCTTCAATTCGCTCTCGGTTTTCTTGCCAAGTTCAAAGTAAAGAAAAAGTCCCGTCAGAGCAGCGGTCGCCCCGGCCCCCCCAAGCAGACCGAAACCCGCATAGGATTGTTGCTGAAGAACAGACACGTCCGTCGGCGGACACGTCGTCACGCAAGTCGATTGCAAGTGCGCAAACCGACTGTTCACCAAACCGAGCGTTGCGATTCCAGCCACAAGCAAGCCCACCGTCACGCCACCCGCAGCCAAACTCTTGGCCGGAATGCGACGCGAAGAAGGCGTCACCGGCTGAGCGTCCTCGGCCCCCGATAGCGCACCATCGTTTTTTCCACGTCGTGCGATTTCGCCTTCCAGCCGAGCGATTTCCTGTCGAATGTTCGGTGCGTCGGAATCGTCCGGGTGCGCAGCAATAAATTGTTTGTAATGTTGCAGTGCCTCGACGGGACGACCAATCCTCGCCTCGCAACGGGCCATGTTGTTGAGTAGCAGCGTCTTGGGAATCAGTTGGTATGCGGAACTGAACTCGAGCCACGCCTGCGCATAACTTCCTTGCGAATACAGGTCCACCCCTCGAAAGAAATGTTCCCGAGCCGCAGCCTCTTTTGCCGTAGGAACAGCCGCAGGCTCTGCCGGTGCGACCACAGGCGCAGACGGCTTCGCAGACGACGCGGCGGCAGCTTGTGGCGGCTTGTCCGTCTTTTGGTTCTCTGCTCCGGGGGCCGGTGCCGGGCTGGGTGGTGGTTGCGCTGGCTTGTTATCAGCGGCAGGTGGCGCGATCGCAGGTGGCGGCGTCACCGGTGCAGCGGGTTTACCAGGAACCGCTTTTGCGACCGGTTTGGCGGGTTTGGCCGGTTTGGCGTCCGCGTTGGGCAACAGGGCCAGCGAGAAACAAAGAACACAGGAGGGGACCAGGATGCGAGCAGTCAGCATGGTGCAATGGACGATTTTATCATGCCACTGCCTCGGAAGGGTTGGTTTTGCGCGCGGGCAGCTCTCTATTCCTAATGGTGGTGTGAACTCGGGTCGGGTCCTAATAGTGGTGTGAACTCGGGTCGGGTCCTAATAGTGGTGTGAACTCGGGTCGGGCTCTGGGTCGCCCTTCGGTGAGTCCAC
Organism: Pseudomonadota bacterium; assembly: GCA_035328405.1. Lineage (GTDB taxonomy): Bacteria > Myxococcota_A > Polyangia > Palsa-1104 > JAEUJZ01 > JAEUKA01. Next base: position 2,996 of record DAOLIT010000066.1, read on the forward strand.
TCCATCAGGAAAAGCTGCGTCTTTGTCGGAAGCAGATTTCGACTCTACATAGGACTCCGCTTCAGGTTCGGCTTCCGCTTCGATGAGGTAGCTGCGCCAGTCTGTTCCAAGGCCAGGCCCTTTTCCTTTTTGCCCACCTTTTTTGGAGCGATCCGATTGGTTCTTTTTGTCCCGGTTGTTTTTGTCCCGCTTCTCGTCCGCGCCTTTGAGCGACGACAATGGCCACAATTCATGCTCGACTTCCGCCAAACCTGCGTCAAGAACGGCCTGCACGACCTCTTTTGCGGATTTGTAACACGGTGCCGCCTCGTCGATCGGCACGCGACCGTCGAGGTTCACCAAAATCCCGGCCTCTCGATATTCCGCATCGATCGATTTTTGGGAAAGCTGCCGCCGCGCCTCCCCTCGCGAAAGCTGCCGCCCCGCCCCGTGGTTCACCGAAAAACCCGCCACAGACGCCTGCGGAAGCGGTCGCAAAATGTACGAAAAGTCCTTGTTGCTTCCCGGAATCAGCACCGGATGTCCGGTTTTCTCCCAGATCGTCCCCAAAAGAGCCGGGTGCCCCGCCGGAAACGCGCGCGTCGCACCTTTTCTGTGGACCCACACCTCACCAAACTCGGGGTGCCATTCCTTTTGCACCAAGTTGTGGCTGATTTCGTACACAAGTTCGAGGTTTCGCCGGAACACCTGTTTGAACGCCGCCGCGATTTCCTCAAAAAGAACCAGCCGATTCAAAATCGCGAAATTGCCGCCCGCAGCGACGGCGTTTAGGTATCCCTGGTAGTGTTTCGATTCCGGCGTGAAATAGCCCAAATCGATGTCCTGGAACTTGTCCGGTCGCTCGGTGCGCGCCAGCTCAAAATAGTTTGTCGCCAGGCCGTGCCCGAACCCTCGGCTGCCCGTGTGAACTTGCACGAACAGCGTCCCCGTTTTTGACGACCGCTGCAGCTCGATAAAGTGATTCCCGCCGCCCAAAGAACCAAGCTGTGCGATGCCCCGCTCCGGTCGTCCCAACCGTCCCCACGGCACGGTCCATTCTCCTTCGATGGGAATGCGGTGTCGTTCGGCTCGGCTGCGGTCAAAACGCGCCCCGTATTTTCGGACGTAATACTCCGCGCCGCCTCGGATCAGCTCCTCAAATTCGGGACGGTCCAGGTTTGACAAACGAACGCTCCGTCCGCCCTGGCCCATTTCGATCCGTTCCATGACCGCCTGGTTGAATGCGCGCCGCTTTTCCGGCGTGGCTTCCTCGGCTTCCACATCTGATTGCGCGCTCATCATTCCGCACCCGATATCGAAGCCCACCGGACCCATCGCGACCGCGCCATATTTGATGTCGGTCAGAATCACACACCCGACGGGAACACCATAGCCGTAGTGCGTATCGGGCGTGATCGCGACCATTTTCACGCCCGGAAAACGCGCCGCATTCACAATCTGCCGATACAGCGTGTTTTCCGCCTCGCGAAGCAACTTCGGAGTCAAAAACAAACGAACCGGAATGCCCCACAAATCGTCGGTGACAAGGTTGTAGTAGCCCTGTTCCGTGCGGTGCGCGTGCAGTTTCCAATCCGAAACAGACACGAGCTTGTCATTGGACGTCATGCTTTTTTCTCCGCGCGAAGGCGGACTTTTTCCACGAAGGCACGTGGTTCTCCTGAAACCGCTCGCCAAGCGTCCAAAATGTCGTCGGCAGGGCAGCGCCGCTCTTTGGCGGCCAAAAGCAGCGGGTCCAGCAATGTCACGCCTCGTTCCGACCCAAGTTCCCGCAGGCCTGACCGAGCAATCTGCACCATTTCTTCGACGAGCGGACCGATGGGCTGGCCTTGAACTTGCGTCGAAAAGCCCTGTTTCGGAACGTCTTTGCGAACCTGGATTCGTTCCTCGACAGACCAGTGTTTGACCAATTCCCACGCGGCAAGCAGCGAGCTCTGTGAATAAAACAAACCACGCCACAGCGACGGCAGCGCACGCACAAAATCGAGCGGTCCCGCATCGGCAGTCCGCAGCTCCACATACTGTTTCATTCGCGCATCGGGAAACAGCGTCGAAAGGTGCGTTTCCCAATCGGCCAGCGTCGCGCGTTCGTTTCCGAAACCCTCGAGCACAAAACGGCGAAACGTCATCCCGCCCGCCGGAGTGTACGTTCCCCGCCGATACACAAAAAACATCGGAACATCGAGTGCCCATTCCGCGTAATCGCGAAAACCGGCACCGTCTTTCCACAAAAAAGGCAGCACACCGCAACGATCGTCGTCGGTGTCCAGCCAACAATGTGCTCGATAACTTTTGAAATCCGTCGGTTTTCCATCGACGAGCGGCGATGCCGCGTAGAGCGCCGTCACGAGCGGACCCAACCCCACACCGACGCGCATTTTCAAAATTGCATCCGCCTCGCTCACATAATCCAGATTCGCTTGCACCGTTGCTGTGCGTTTCATCATCTCGACGCCCAGACGACCCCGCGTCGGCAAATACTCGCGCATCACTGCGTACCGACCTTTCGGCATCCACGACACGTCGTTCCAAATCCCGAGCGGCCTGAAACCCACACCCAAAAACGCAATCGACAGACGATCAGAAAGCGGCAAAAGCTCGCGCAGGTGTTCGTCCATGTCGTCTGCGCATTCCGTATCCAGCTCAAACGGACGCGCCGAAAGTTCAAATTGGCCGCCCGGTTCCAGCGTGATCGCGCCGTCGCGGCGTGTGAGTGCAATCGTGTTTCCGCCCTCGATGACGGCCTCGCACCCACAATGTGTGCAAAGCCCTGCAAACAGCGCCCGGATTTGAGGCCGCCCCGGCTTGTCCGCGTAAGGAACCGGTCGCACCGTGCCGTCTTCGTCCAGGGCCACGCCGATTTTCTCGTGTTCCAGACCAATTCGAAGCGGGCCGGTTTTGCACCCACGCTGAAAGTGGGCAACCAGTTGTTCGGTTTGGTTGATGACACTCGTCGGTGACGCCGTGTCCGCTTCTTTGCCTGATGGGGTCTGTGGGTTCATCGGGGGCTCCTTGGGCAAAAGAATCAGCCTAGAGAGCCCGCCCCACAGCGTCAACGACAACCTTTTGCAAAAAATCTCGTCGAGAAACTCTTAATTTCGGTAGCGCACGGCCCGCCTCGTGCAAGCCGAGTCGCGACCCAGACTCTGGGCGACTTTGTTCTCTGGGTTCTCTGGGTTCTCTGGGTTCTCTGGGTTCTCTGGGTTCTCTGGGTTCTCTGCGCTCTCTGGGCTCGCTCGCAAGCCCGCGCGCAGCTTGAACAGCGCGAAAGATCGCACGGCAGGCGCTGGTGTCTGCGCGATTTGTTCCGTCGCTGACACCACTTTTGCGCGCAACGTCTCGGCCAAACTGTGACCAAAAGAAGCATCCCGAGACAAAAGCACCAGACGAAGCCGCAGTTCTTGACGCCAAAGATGGCACCGCAGCAGCAAAAGCGGCCACAGTTCGCTGTCGAGACCGTCTGCAACTTCTTCCAAGTCCTCGACGACAACCAGACCCAAACTGTAGGTTGCTGGCGCGTCGCTCGACAGCACTTCCGACGCTGCCTCGAGCGAGGCAACCGCCAAATCGAGTCCCGCAAAATCGGACACTTCCCCACACAGACCGACTCGCAGGCCGCTCACTTTGTACGCCTCCAGCCGCGCCACACATCGAGCCGCTGCCCGCAAATCATGTACCACCACGAGCACCCGCGTACCCAATAGTGCATGGTGAATTGCTGCAATCTCACATACGGTTTTTTTACCGGTTTTACTGCTTCCCACCAGCATCAAATCTGCGGGCCGTTCGCCGCTCGTTTGTGAGGCAAAAATCCCAGCGCGACACGCTTCTTCTTGCAAGGGCAACAGGTCAGAAAACCCTGTGGAATGCGCTGCTTCGATCAGACTGGGTACAACATCGAACGCGATCAGATCCTCACAACGGAGACGCCGGGGCATAGGGACCATGCAACAAGCTCCTTCGGGGTTTGGCAGCGGTATTTTATCGATGGCTTACCAACAAAAACAATTCAAAATTTTGAGCGGTTTGTTTCCCGATGTGAACCGCGTGTAGAGATAATTCACGCGATGAAGCAAAACGGCTCGGATTTTCGGGACAGGCGACGGCAACTGCGCGTGCTGCATGTCGTGCCGTCGTTTTTTCCTGCGGTTGGATACGGTGGGCCCGTGAAAGCTCTGCTGGATCTGTGCAAAGCGCAGGTCAAGGCCGGTCTTTCCGTTCGCGTGTTGACGAGTGACGCCGATGGAAAGGCGCGTTTGCAGCATCTCTCGAATCGCTGGACGCGGGCGTATGGCGTGCAGACGTTTTACGCGCGCGTTCGCGTGGGCGAGGATTTTCCACCGGGTCTTGTCTATCGGTTGCCCTGTGAGCTTCTGTCGGCGGATGTGGTGCATGTATCCGGTCTGTGGAGTCCGACGAGCCTTCTTGGGCTTTTCTTGGCGCGCTGTTTTCAAAAAAAAGTCGTGTTGGCCCCGCACGGCGCGCTGTTGCCGTGGGCGCTCGATAGTGAAAGTGGGCGCGGTCGGCAGGCGAAAATGCGGGCGCTCCGGTTGTTGCGACCGATTCTCGACGGAGTTTCGGGTTGGCATGTGTCGTCGCAGCCCGAGGCTGAGGGCGTTCGGGCGCTCATGCGAGCCGGTGTTTTGTCCGACGACGCACCCATCGCGCAAATCGAATACGGAATTTCGCTGGACGAAGCAACTGTCTCCGACGCGGGTTTCCCAAAAAAGCGGCCTCAGATTCTCTTTTTGGGTCGAGTTCACAAAGTGAAAAATCTAGAACTCGCGATGCACGCGCTTGCAAAGCTTTTGCCGTCGGAACCGGAGCTTCAGTTGCTCGTGGCTGGGCCCGCCCAAGATGCGGCGTACAAAACCCAGCTCGAGCGTTTGGCTGATTCGCTGCACATCCGACACGCCGTCACGTTTTGCGGTTTGGTCGGCGCGGAGCAAAAAAGCGACCTGTTCCGTACATCGAAGGTGTTGTGGTTGTGTTCCCACATGGAAAGTTTCGGCATGGTCGTTCTCGAGGCGCTATTGCACGGAACGCCCGTCGTCGCGACGCTGGAAACACCTTGGGATTGTTTGCCACAGGCAAACGTCGGCGAACACGTTGCTGCACGCCCCGAGGCGTTCGCGCAGGCCACAGGAAAATACTTGCATCTTTCCGACGCTGAACAACAAGCGCTTTCCCAAAAATGCCAGCGGTTTGTCGTCGAAAACTTTGCGTGGTCAGGGCTCGAAAAGCGGTTGCGGGACTTTTACGAACAGATCTTGAAGACGCCAGCGTCGATCGGGGCAAGCGACGGGGCAGCCGACGAAGCATCCGCTCGGGGCGCGGGCTAAATCTCGTCGCACTCGCGCAAGAAACGCTTGAGCAGCCCGTCGATCATCAAATCTCGCTCTCGAGCTTCCATGCGGTTTTGCCTGTAACCCGTCTGGGCCTCGTCGAAAGAGGTCTTGGTTTTTTCAATCAATTCTCGAAAGCGAGATGTTTTGCTGACGATTTCTCGCTGGTGTCGCACGAAAAACGCGATGAGCCCAGCGACGGACACACCGGTCAGAACCAAACCCAGCGGCCCCGAAATGACCCGCGTCAAAATGACCCGCAGCGCAACCACGCCAACCGTGCCAATCGCGACGGTTTTGATCCCGTTTCCCGTCGAAAGAGCGTTTTTGGCAAGGTTCGCCGACTGGCCCGAGGCAATCAGCAACGCGACGAAATTGGGCCGCTGCCAGCCTCGACCGGCGTAGTCCCGGATCGCCGTCTGCAAAAAATCGTCGAACGAATCATATGTCGCATTTTGGGGTTCGTTTTCAGCCATGGAGGAAGCCTACTTGGTCTGGGAATCCTTTTGGAGATGGCATGCAACTCGAATGGGCGCGGCATCGCTCTTTCCAGACGAGAGCGTGACCAAATCGGGACGGTCCGTTCGACAAATTGCGGGTCGCCCCGCGTCTTCGTACAAACGACACCGAGGGTGAAACGCGCAGCCCGACGGGGGCGCAAGCAGCGACGGAGGCTCTCCACCCAGCAACAGCGTTCTTGGCCGAAAACCGATCGAAGAATCGCCCGGTCGGCTGTGAGGCAACGGCAACGAGCCCGGCGGTCTAGGAATCGCTGCAATCAAGGCTTGCGTGTACGGATGCAGCGGTTCCTCAAAAAGTTGTTGGGTTGTCGCCTGCTCGACGAGACGGCCCAGATACATCACCGCAACCTCGTCGCACAAATGACGCACCACTTTCAAATCGTGCGAAATGAACAAGTACGTGAGGCCGGACTGTTCCTGCACGCTTTTCAACAGATTCACAATCTGCGCCTGAATCGACACGTCGAGCGCGGAAACGGGTTCATCGGCGACAATCAGCTTCGGCTCGACGGCGAGGGCTCGAGCGATCACGATTCGCTGACGCTGCCCGCCTGAAAACTCGTGCGGAAAAAGGTTCAAACTTTGTTCGGGCAAACCGACTTGCGAAAGCAAATCGGCCAAGCGTTGTTTTCTTTCGCCCTCGCTTTCAAAAAGCCCGTGAATGTGCAGCGGTTCCGACAGCGTTTGCCTGACGGTCATCCGTGGATTCAAGGAACCGAACGGATCTTGAAAAATCATCTGGGCGTGACGACGAAACGCCGCCATTGCTTTCTTATTCAGTTGCGTGATTTGCGTGCCATCAATGGCAACAGTCCCCGACGTTGGCTCGACGAGGCGAAGCACCGAACGACCCAGCGTCGATTTGCCGCAACCCGATTCCCCGACGAGCCCGAGGCTTTTCCCTGGCTGGATTGAAAATGAAACTTCCTCGACGGCGCGCACGAATTGGGTTTTGTGCAAAAGCCGTTTGGAAAGCGCGTAGTGCTTGCACAATTTTTCGACGTGAAGCAGCGGTGTCATGCGCGCCCTCCGTGCTTGTCACCGTCGAGAGGATGGTGGCAACGCACCAAATGCGCAGAAGGAACATCGACGGCAGTGTCGTCGAGTGGACGAAGCTCAGGGCTTTCTTCTCGGCACTTGGCTGTGACAAAAGCACAGCGATCGGCAAAACGGCACCCCGACGGCATTTCTTCCAAACGAGGGACGCGCCCCGGAATTTCGGACAACCGCGCGGTTTCTCGAGCCAGTCGCGGCACCGCAGCCAAAAGACCGGCGGTGTAGGGATGTGTGGGTGATCGGAACAGATCTCGCGATCGCGCAAGTTCGACGATTTGCCCTGCATACATGACCGCCACGATGGAACACACCTCGGCCACGACGCCCAAGTCGTGACTGATGAGCAGAAGCGACATACCCAATTCGTGTTGAGACCGGGCGAGCAAATCCAAAATCTGCGCCTGAGTTGTCACATCGAGCGCCGTGGTCGGCTCGTCAGCGATCAGCAAATCCGGCTGGCACGCCAGCGCCATCGCGATCATCACGCGCTGCCGTTGACCTCCAGAAAGTTGGTGCGGATAGTCTTTTGAGCGCTTCGCAGCGTCGGGAATTCCCACGCTATCCAGCAAATCCGCTGCGGCAGAAAGGCTTTGCTTGCGCGACAGCGGCCTGTGTGCTCGCAACGCTTCGCCGACTTGATCGCCAATCGGATACACCGGATTGAGCGCGGTCATCGGCTCTTGAAAAATCATCGCGATGCGATTGCCGCGCAGTTTCCGAAGGGCATGTTGCGGAAGTTTCGCCAAATCCACCGGTTCGGCACGAAGCGAATGAGGCTGATCGTCGGAAATCGAACCCGACACGCCGTAATACAAAATCGATCCGTGTTCAATTTGCGCAGGCGGTTCGGGCAACAAACGCAAAATCGACAGCGCCGTGACTGATTTTCCCGAGCCAGATTCACCGACGATCCCGACAGAAGTTCGCTGCGGCACGCGCAGCGTCACGCCATCGACAGCGCGCAAACACCGCTTGCTTGCACCGGTTCCTTTCACGAAACCGACGGAAAGATCGCGGATGTGCAGAAGCGGCCCTTTGGTCATAGAAAGGGGAGCATGAGGACGCCGACGGCAAAACGTCAATTTTTCGGCAGCGGCTCTTCAGAGAAAACAGGCGAGAAAATCGAGGAGAGATTTACGTCGAAAAGAAGCGGAAACCCTGGCGGTTACGCGACGCGACGGACGTTCGATGCGAGAAGACCCTTTTCACCTTGGAGGATGTCAAATTCGACCTCCATGCCTTCAGAAAGCGTCCGATAGCCTTCCGAGAGAATCGCGGTGTGATGCACGAAAACATCCTGACCGCTTTGTGCACCGGGATCGCTCACCGAAATGAAACCGTATCCCTTTGAATCGTTGAACCACTTCACGTTACCCTTCGCCATTTGCTGCTCCTGCGACGCTCCGGTTGATAGCCCCGCAAGGAGCTGCCACGGCAGAAAGCCCGAAAACTGGGCACTCGGATGCGTCTGAAAGTTCCACGACGGCGTCTGCCAACACGCCAGAAAGTCGGCCAAAAGTCGTTTGCTTCTTGTTCCCACCCGACAATCCGGGCGGACCTTGCCGTTTCTATTGTTCAAAGTCAAGAAATTCTCTTTTTTCTGCAAAAACAACTGCACGCCGTGAAAACCGCCTGCCACGACGGAACGAAACCTTGACGCAAAGAACACGTTGGGACTAACGTGCCGCCCCTCGAGACACGTTTTTTCCGACGGGTTTTGGTCAACAAATGACTTGGAGGTCGTGTGATGCGTTCCCTGTTTCTTCTTCTTGCGTTCGTATGCGCCTCGTCCGGCTGTGTTCACGTCGCGGCAGTGCCGTCGGTGCAAGGCAAGGCGTATGTGGTGAAAAGTTCCCCATTTGGTGGATCTTTTTGGAATTGCGACGCCACGACCGGCGAACCGACTTGTTACAAAGTGACCGAAGTTCCCGCCGCGCCCGCCGCCAAGTAAGGAGCCTTGACCATGCGCAAAATTGCTTTTCTGTTTGTTCTGGGTGTGTCCTTGTCGCTGTCGGGTTGCGCCAGCGTCGGTTCGGCGATGGGCGGCAACACGGCCATGACCGGCGAAGCTTGGTATGTCAAGCAAACGGGCATGGGCGGGTGGATTTTCTCGAGCAAGGTGTTCTATTGCGCCCAACCGAACACGGCGGGCCCCGCTCAATGCAAAGAAGCCAAAATGGTTGAAGGCAAATAGCGGTTTTTCGAGGCCTTTTTTGCTGTTTGGCGCGCTCCCGTGAAGAAAGCTTCTTTCGTCGCTGCGATGGCCTCGCAGAAGTCGGCGCGTTTGCAGTCCGAGCGTTGTTTTCTCGAGCGCCAACCCGGCTCGCTGTTGCGCCTGCCGCTTGTGTATCCGAGTCCATATCGCGTCGGGATGTCATCCCTGGGATATCAAGCGGTTTTTCGGCTGCTCAACGACCCGAAAAGGCCCGAGATTTCCGCAGAGCGAGCCTTTCTCCCCGACGATGCGAAAGGATGTGAGCAGGCGAGGATTCCACTCACAACCTACGAGACTGATACTCGCGTCGGAGCGTTCCCCGCAATTCTCTTTTCCGTCGCATACGAGCTAGAAATCACCGGCTTGTTTTCTTGTCTCGAGCTTTCTTCGGTGCCGGTGTTTCGGACCGAGCGAGACGCGACTCACCCCATCGTGATTTGTGGCGGGCCGCTCACGTTTTCCAACCCGCTGCCGCTGGCACCGTTTGTGGACGCCGTTTTGATCGGAGAAGCCGAGGATGCCTTTCCCGCGCTCCTCGAGGCCATGCTTTGTCATGAAGTTGGGCAGGTGCCGCTCGACGAACAGCGACGACGGGCACTCCTCGCGAAACTCGCGCAAATTCCAGGCGTTTGGGTGCCCAGCGAGCACGGCGAGGTGCTTCCGAAAACATGTGCAGCTGCGACGGAAAAACTGCCTGCCACGTCCGCTTTTTTGACACCACACACCGAGCTGTCGTCGATGTTTCTCATCGAGACGGAACGCGGCTGTTCCAGGTCCTGCACCTATTGTGTGATGCGTCGGACCACCAACGGTGGCATGCGCCTTGTGTCGAAAGACCGCATTGTGTCTCTGCTTCCCGATGGAATCGAGCGGGTGGGGCTCGTCGGTGCTGCTGTAACGGATCATCCCAAGTTGCCCGAAATTTTGCGGCACATTGTGCTCGAACGTCGGTTGCAAGTGGGCATCAGTTCCCTTCGCGCCGATAGATTGACGGACGAGTTGGTTTTTCTGCTCGCACAAGGCGGATATCGCACGCTGACAGTGGCCAGCGACGGGGCAAGCCAACGACTGCGCGACATCATCCAGCGCAAAACGCACGCACGACATTTGCTGCGCGCGGCGGAATTGTGTGCAAAGCACGGCATGCGAACCCTCAAGGTGTACATGATGGTTGGCTTGCCCGACGAGACGGACGAGGACATCGACGAGCTGATTGAGTTTTCTCGCGAACTGTCGGCGCAAATCAGGATTGCGTATGGCATTGCACCGTTTGTGCCCAAAAGAAACACGCCTCTTTTCGGAGCGCCGTTTGCCGGACTTGCGACGGTCGAGCGACGGTTGGCTCGTTTGACAGCCGGTTTGTCCGGCCTAGCCGAGGTTCGGCCCACGTCAGCGCGATGGGCTTTCGTCGAGTACCTTCTGGCACAGGGCGGCAGCAACGCAGGACTTCGAGCCTACCAAGCGCATCGAAACGGTGGTTCTTTTGCTGCGTGGCGACGAGCCTTTGCGGATTTTTCGCCGCGTGCTGTTCCCAAAACCGAGGAAGAACCGGGCCGCCTTGCCGACACGCGCCTACATCTGCCCGTGCAGCAAACGCCCGCGCGGTAAGAAATAGACGCTGTTTGCCCGCTTGCGATAAGGTGCCTGCCATGCAAGCTGTGCCTCGGTTTTCGACTTCTGCCGCTTTTTACGATGTGGACGGGACGCTCATCAAAACCAACATCGTCCATTCGTTTGCGTATTACGCCCTCAATCAACCGACGCCTGTGCGGTCCGTCCTCAACGGGCTCAAAACCGCGGCGTCCATTCCGTTTTTTGCCGTCGCGGATCGCGTGTCCCGCAAGCTGTTCAACGAATTTTTCTATCGCTATTACGCAGGCCAGTCGGAAGACCGATTGATCATCTTGGCCGAGGACCTGTTCGAGGAAGTCATTTGCCCCAGCATCTATCCCGGCGCGCGGGACTTGGTGGAGGAATCTCGACGGGCCGGTGTCCGCCAGGTCTTGGTGTCCGGCGGCCTCGATTTCACGATTTGGCCGCTCGCCCGATACCTGGGAATCTCAAAAACCGACGTGATTGCGAACCGTTTGGAATGGAGCAAAGGCTACGCGACGGGACAACTGTGTCATCCGTTTGTCGGAGGTGCGACCAAAGCCCACATCATGCGCGACTTTGCCGAGCGACACGGCCTAGACCTGAGCAAGTCGTGGGCATATTCGGACAGTTATTCCGATTATCCCATGCTCGCGGCAGTCGGTCGTCCGACGGTGGTCAACCCGGATGTGCGTCTGAGGCTTGTCGCGCGCTCGTACGATTGGCCGATCATTGATTTGGGCGAACAGGGGAACGGCGGAAAACTCGGGAAAGTGTGGCCTTCAGTCAAACGTGCGACGAGTCGTGCAACTTTTCTCAAGTGACCTGCAACCGTCCAGGCGAAAGCACGACCAACGCGGCGTATCCCGTCGAGTCTGCGCACAAATAGCCGCGCGATTCTGCGGCCTCCTGATGCTGTTCACACAGACACCACAGCCCCGAAGCGGCACCACCTGGCGCATTCACCGTCGAGAATTGGCGTAAAATCCAGGCTTCTTTCGACAACGCCCACGTCGTTTCATCACAGCACCAAACACCGGGACTCGGTTTTGTCCGGGCCAACACCTGCTCGACGGCTTTTGCAGGTGCTCCGTCTACAAAAACTTCCATCGTCGTCACGATCTGCGGGCTCCCGTCCGTTGGTTGGTCGTCGATTTTGGACAGCCACAACGCAACCGCCGCGTCTCCGACCTCTTCCTGTGCGAATGCCGGGTCCGCAACTTCAACCGCGACGACCAGACACGCCGAAACGTGGCCGGAAGAAAGAAGTCTCGCGGCCTCAGCGACGGCATTCATCCCTGAGGTCCGGCCCAACGACAGCGTAAACCCGGCCCCACGCAAACGATGCCGAATCGCCAATTCTCCCGACGGTGCCGACGGCAACGTGTACGCAAACAGGCGAGGACTGGGCTGCCCTTGCAGGTACGAGACGTAATACTCCTCGTCGGTCTTGTGACAGCCATAGGCCGTTCCGACGACAATTCCCACGTCGGCAACCGAAAAATCCTGTCGCAGCGACGAATGCTCGGCGAGCAGCTTCTCGACGACGACAACCGACAGACCACACAACCGGTCCATTCGCAAAAGCAACGGTTTGAGTTCGGCCTGCGCGGCCTGCGGTGCGACGGGCAAAAGCGGTTCGTTTTTGTTCACCCGCAGCCGGGCTGCCGCTCGCACAGCAATCATGAGGGTCGTTTCCCCATCGAAGTGTCCGTCAACACCACGGCAGCGTTTTCGCCGCCAAACCCAGAAGCCGTCGAAACCACACAGCGCACGCGAGCTTCACGCGGTTTCCCACAGACCAAATCGAGCGAAATCTGCGGATCGACCTCTTCCAAACCCACCGTCGGAGGAATCACCTGATGAGCCAGAATGCAAACCGTGACCACGGCCTCGATCATCGCGGCAGCCCCAAGACAGTGTCCGACGGAACCCTTGATGGAATGCACCGGCACGTCCAAAACACGATCGCCGAGCAGCCTCGCGAACGCTTGGCCTTCCATAAGGTCGTTAAAGGGCGTTCCGGTGCCGTGGCTGGACAGAAAATCGACGCTGCCGCTCGAAAGTTCAGCGTCGAAAAGGGCGCGCTGCATCGCCAGGCAAGCGCCTCGGCCTTGCGCGTCCGGCGCGGTCATGTGATGCGCGTCTTTGGACAAACCTGCGCCCGCCAAACACGCCAGCACACGCTGCCCACGCGACGCTGCGACGGTTTCTTTTTCCAGCACCACACACGCTGAGGCCTCACCCAGGTTCACACCGCTTCTCCGACGGTCAAATGGCCGACAAACGTCGGCGGATTGAGCCCGCAGCGCGCGAAAACCGCTGATCACAAACGGTTGAAGGACATCCACGCCCGCACAAACCACCACATCACACACATCGTGCCGCAGCCAGGACAAACCGAGCGCCAGCGCGCTGTTGCCCGAACAACAAGCCGTGGAAATCGCACTCAAACGCTCTGCACGCAGATGTTGGGCCAACTGCCTCGCCAAGAGCCCGCAGCCAAAAAGAACTTGGCTGGGCGCGTTTCCTTGCGCTTTTTGCGCAAGTCCAAACAGCCACGGAGCCTTTTCCCCAAGCGTCGTGCCCACACACGCACCGACACGCAGTCTGTCTCGCGACGAGGGCTCGAACAAACGGGCCTGCCGCAACGCCTGTTCCGTCGAAAACGACAAAAACCGACCTGCTCGCGGTTGTTCAGAAAGAATCGCCTGCCCGTTCTCGTTGGAATCATTCCCGTCGCTGTCCGGGTTTCCGGGCAAAGACGCCGCCGCTAGCGGGCCCACGTCGATCGGCGTACCGATCAGGGCAGGCAGCCGTCGCACGCCCGTTTCCCCGGCCAGCAAGCGACGAAACAGCTCGTCGGGAGACGACCCGAGCGCAGACAGCACGCCCAGACCGGTGATCACGACCCGTTCCATTACCGCCGAGCCGTCCCAGTCGAAGAAAGCTGCTGTCTGAGCCTCACGTATTGCTCCAAAACCCCAAGCCAGAAGCCCAAGACTAGTAACAGCGACCGACTCTCTCGTAGCCGCTCATCGGATGACACTCACCCAAACCCGCAGCGCACATCACCCGTGTCCCACCATCAGGCGGGCTCCCACCATCGGGAACTTCGGGCAATACACAGTATGGGCGACACGTCAAGTCTTTTCCGCTTTGCGTCGTACACGCGAAACCGCTCTGGCAATGCCACGACCGTTCGCACGGTGCATCGAGATCGCCCGTCGAAGTTCCATACGGCTGACGCGGCCAACACACGGTTCCGGTGTTTTTGTCGTCGCCGAGCACGTAACAGGACAACGAAGAACCGTCCTTGGCTTTGCCGCAACCGCGCTGGGGAAAAACGGGCTCGCAGGCATCCGGCGGGTTGCAAAATCCGATGCCGGACACGGGCGACGGCAAGACGCACATCTCGCTTTTGCCGCATTTTCCGTGGGTTCGCAGCGCGCACAGCCTTTTGCAACGCAGAACGCCGTCTGCCGATGGAACACAACCCAGGCCCTTGCCGCATCGATCATACTTCCGAGGCGGATCAGTCGCAGGCGTGGCGACCACAGACGGCGAACACACATCACCTTCTTTCAACGGCGAAGCCTCGTCGGGGATGCACTGCGTTTTGTATCCCTCGAAACCGGCGTTTCCGACGACAACGATTCCACAGTGCAAACCGCTGGCGCAGACGACATCCGAAAAGCCGGCACCGTCGGGCGTACAGTCCTCAAATTTGTTCGCAACGACGATCGGCACACCCAAATCCCGGATGGTGTCGGGCATTGGTCCATCGTCGGGAACGGGCGGATCGTCGGCGGGACAGCCAGCCGAAAAAAGGACCCACACGACGCAGGCCCAAAAGCCTGGCCAAAAACGGTCATAGGCGCGTCGAAACGTCATGTTGCTATCCAATCTTGGGAACGCACATGTTGCTCACACAGCGAAATTCGGATGGACACTGGCTGTCGGTGTTGCACACGACATCCGTCGTCCAAATCGCAGAGTGATTGCCAGTGTTGGGTTCTTGAAACGGCAACCAAATCGGCTGGAAACTCGGGTCGCCGCTGCCGGATCGAGCCTTGTCGAGGTCGATTCCGAACATGAACAGTTGGGGCTGGCTGCCGCCGGCAAAACCATATTTGAACCGTGCCGAATACACGACGAAGGAATACCGACCGCTTTGCAAAAACGGCGCGAATTTCGGCCAGTTGTTGGTGTTGTTCGGCAGATGCGTGCCAGCAAGAAGCTCGATGGGCGAGCCTTTTTCGAGCGGCTGCCCAGAATCGTCGATGGCTTTGACCAAACGCAGCCTCGTTTGAACAGCGTTGTATTGCTGACACGACCCCGAACAAGTTTGCGTGTTGAACACAAGCCATTTGCTGTCGGGAGACCAGCTTGGGAAGAAATGTGCGTCTTTTCCGACGGAGGCTGCGACCACGGTGACGGCTTGACCGAAAGCGCCACCGTTGTAAGGCATCACCACGATGTCGCCGCTGTTCACGAGTTCAAAGTCGTAACTGGAATGGGCCGTGTAACGCACAAACGCGAACCACTTGCCGTCGGGAGACCATTCGGGCATCGCGCCCAATCCCATTCCCCCGATTTGCGCTGGCTGGATGGTTTGAAGAACTGCGCCGCTCGTCGCATCTCGAACCTTGAGACTGCCGCTCCAGTTCGTGATGATTTTGTCGCCGCCCGGATTAAACCAGGCAAAGTTCCAGGCGACGGAAGAATTCAGTGGGAACGACCGCGTTTTGGGTGCCAGGCCATCTACCACGGTCGATCCGACTCGTGTTTGCCCCGACCCAAACTCGACGGCGACTTTCTTTCCGTCTTTGGATACGGCGTGGCAGCCTGCGCAGCCCGTTTCGTCCCCGTTGTTGATGAAATCAACGGGCTTGCTGGCCCCAAGTGGCACCCGTTTGATGCCTCGAATCGTCGGTGAGAAGTAATAAAGCCCACCTTTGATTTCCTCGGGCGCAAAGCTGACAGTCGTAGGTGGGGAAGAACCATACACGGCACCACGTCCCGACGAACCCGATACGACAATCTGCACATCCTGTCCCATCGCCGAGTGCCCGACCGCGCTCCAGAGTTTGTCGTCGATGCGATAGGTGCATTGACCCGACGGACACAGGCTGGAACCGACATAGAAAGACCGTTCATAGGTCGGCCCAGCGACGTGAATCCGAAAGACGGTCTGGCCTGATCCGGCACGCCACTGCATCGCAAGTTGCAACACATTGGCGGCCATGAGGGTTTTGTCGAACGGATACAAAAAATCGGGGGCAGGCCCTCCGTTCGCACCGGAAAAGTAGTCTTTCGCATCGACGGGCGCTGAGGGATCAACTTCGTCGGGTGCAATCAGTTTGATGAACAGAGGAACGGACGCCGTAACGCCGCGAAGGCTGGCATACACTTTGTACGCTCCGCCCTTCGTCAGCGTCGGAGAAATCGAGAGTTTTCCAGCGGTAATCACGCCCACGCTGCTGTCCGAAATCGTCCAGCTCGCCACATGTGTGACTTCCCCAAGCTGGCTCGACATCGCCCGGAAAACCAAGGTCTGGGGTGTTCCGTTGACCGTGATCGTCGGATTGCCGGGCGTAATGGTCAACATGCCCGGCTTTTTTTCGTCGTCGTCGCCGTTGCCCGGCGTTGTGTCCGACGAAATGTCATCGTCTCCCAATCGCAGCGGCGTGCAGCTTGCGACCCCAAGCGAAAGAGCCAGCGCCAAAAACGCCGCACTCCGCCTACGAAACCGCGATCCCAGCGTCTCAAACTTCATGACAGCCTCCATTCAAGATGGATGTGTAAAGAGCCCGGAGCGTATCCGCCCGGAGCGTATCCGCAAAGAGAAATGGACAAGGAAATGGACAAGGAAATGGACAAGGAAATGGACAAGGAAATGGACAAGGAAATGGAGTGAACAAGTTCCCATTCGCATTTCACGGAAGAAGCAGAAGACGGACAGGTCGCGCTTCACCACTCACCTTGTGCGCAGACCTGCTACTGAATGGCGGTTTCAAGTGCAAACCACAGCGCCGGAAGGCGGGTTTGTCGCGCACGACTTGCTGGGGCAAACCGTGATACGATCGGCGAGCGGATTTTTGTCCTCTGCGTGCTTTGCGCAGCCAGGGCATGCGTCGCGCTGCTTGATCACTTGGAGGTACCTACATGAAAACACTTGCTTCGCATTGTGGTTGGCTGTTGGGAACGGTTTTGGCGTTCTCGATGGGGTCGTGCAACAACACACCGGTCAATGGAGACGATGTGAACCCGCTCTGCCTGAGCACGGGTGACGCCGACGGGGACGGAGTGACCGATGAGGTCGAATGCACTGACGGCACCGATCCGAACAACCCCGATTCCGATGGGGATGGTGTGACAGACGGGGTCGAAAAGGCCTATCCGAAGATTTGTGTCGCAAACGACCCGGCGCTTCAACGCCGACCCGTGGTCACTTGCGAAGACGACACGAATTGCGGCGTCGATGAGAAATGCAAAGGTCTGGACCCGCTGAAATCGGATTCGGACGGCGACGGCGTGCCAGACAAGGAAGAAGATCGCGATTTCAACGGCACCGTCGATCCCAGCACAGGAGAAACCGACCCGCGTCTGGGTGATACAGATGGAGACGGAAAAGGCGACAAGGACTCAGGCGTAAAAATCTGTCGTTCTGATGGTTTGGCGACGGTGAATCAAGTGCAGATTCCGCAAGCGGGCTTCCAAGTCGGACACGATCCGGTGTTCGGGACCGCCAGAACAATCACGGGAACCAGCTCGCGGAACGCGATTGTGGTGGAAGAGGCGGCGACCGGAACGGCAGCAATGGTGCTCGTGCGGCCCACCTCTGGTGCCGATGTTCGGGCGGACGCCACCAAAGCGGAAGCGGATATTGTAGCAGCGATCGGTGCGGGCGTCACGTCTCTGTTGGTGGGACGCGCGCTCAAAACGCACGAGGGATACGATGCGGTCACTTCGTCGTATCGCATCTTGCAAAACACAAGCGCGTCGGCGTTGCGCGACAAGTTGCAGACGCCGCTTGTGGGCGGCACAGCCCCGGGCGGAGGGACCGTGGGGACGTCCGGCGAGTTTTTCATGGACATCACGACGGTTCGAGCCACGTCTGGCAACCAAATCATCATCACGATCGCGCCCAAAACGCTGTACGAAGACGCCACCAAATCCACCGCGATTCGGGCAAACGATTTGTACAACACGTCAGCAGTCGCGCAGGGCTTCAAGGAACTCGATTTTGCGTGCCAGGGCTTTGTGGCCAATCGCAGCTCGATCGCCGACTTCGTATGGACGGTGGACACTTCCGGCTCCATGTCGGATGACCAAGCGCGGCTCGGCAATACGTCTAACAAGTTCTTCAGCCGCCTTTCCGGGGCAGGTGTGGATTTCCGAGTCGGCGTGCTGACCGCCGGGGAAAGCAACCTCAATTTGGACAGCCCAGGTTTCGCGTTCATCAACGGCACCGATACGGAAGGCCCCAAGAAGCTGTGCCACCAAGTGACGTACAGCACCTGCACGTTGTTTCCGGGCGATGCTTCGCGACCGTATTACATGGGTGGCGGAACCGAGGAACCGACCGCTGCGGCAGTGCTGATGTTCGCGGAGCTGAAACGGCGCGCCTCGGTCAACGAAACCAACATGAACCGCCGTTTGCGCCCGGGTGCCCTTCCGGTGGCGTTCTTGGTCACGGACGAACCGGGCTCGAACGACTTTAGCCGCTACTTCCAGAATGCGAAGGACCCCGACACGTTGCAGCCGTATGGAAGCACGTACAACGCGACGACCCTCAACAACATCATTGCGTACTTCAAACGCAACTCGATCCAAACGTTTGGCCTTGTGCCCGTGACCACGACGCCTTGCGGTCCCACGCCCAATGTGTACGACCTGCCCCGTTGCGTGATTCAGGGCAACGGTGGCGCGTCGATCGACATCAGGACCGCGCTCGACGCCGAAGTCGCCGCCGCCATGGATCGCATCGTCGATGCCGTCGCGGGTGCCTCCAGCCAATACAAACTGGTCAAGACGCCGATCACGAGCACCATCAAAGTCAACGTGCGCAACATCGATGTGCCCCGGTCTCGCAGCGACGGCTTTGACTACGACCCGGCCAGCAAGTCGATCATCTTCTTTGGCAGCACGTACAGGCCCAAGATTGGCGACAACGTGGTCATTTCGTATCGCACGTGGAAGGGCTCGATTGGGTAGCGCGGAGTTTTGGCCGTTTCCGAATCCAAGAAAAAGAGGAGACAACATGTCCTGCGATAAGAAAAAAGGGCCTTGTGGAGCGAGCTTCCTCCATGCGTGCGAAAAAGCGATGAGCCGACGGCAGGCGCTGGCGCTGGCGGGCAGTGTCATTGCATCGGGCTTGCTCGCCGGTTGCGACAGCACCCAAGAGGGCGAAAAAATCGGAGCGTGCGTGGGCGCGGGCAAAGGCATCCAGGTTCCGCAAGCCGGCAGCCTGCAAGTCGGCCAAGCCGCCATCTACCCCGAAAAGGAGCAGTATTTCATCATCGCCCGCGACGAAAAAGGGTTCATGGCGATCCGCAACTACTGCCCGCATGCAGGTGGACCCATGACCATTCAACCCGACAAGTCGTACCTGTGTACCCTTCACGCCAGCGTGTTCACGTTCGATGGTTCTTACGTGTCTGGTCCCGCGACCAGGCCGCTTGACCACATCGCACTGTGCCGCCGACTCGCGGACGGCGTGCTCGTGGCGGACAAGGGAACGATCTTGCCGGACCAAAAAGCCCGCGTGACCTAGTACGTACCCAACCCCGACGCTTTTCTCCCTCACATCGTCTTTCGTTTTTCCCCTCGTTGACAGCCTGCGCTGGCCCGTCTCATACTCCGCGCCATGTTCGTCGGGCTGACCCAGAATGATTTTGCGTGCTACGAGCCGCGCAAGTGGAAATCCAACGTCTTTAACCGAGAGCGCCTCGAGGTTCGGCAGAAGCTTTTGGCGCTGGGCCAGGCGGTGTCCGGTTCGCTGCTCGGGCCTGACGGTGCGCCGCTTTTCCTGGAGGCGTCCGTCGAGCATCCGGCCATTTGGAACCACAAACAGGTCGAACACCAAAGCATCTACTTTTCTCGCCCAGAAGCCGCGCGCAAACAGCTTGACGGGTTCATTGACCGTCAAAAACCGATGGCGTCTCTTTTGGACGACCCCACTCCGCAGCGCAACCACCTGTTTTTGGGCGTCACCGTGTCGCACGAATCCCTGGAGGTCGTGCTGAAAATTCACCCGGATGCCTTGGTTGATCGCCAAAATCTCGAGCGGAAACTCGAAGAACACTACGAAGCCGAGCGGTTTCTGGGTCTTTTGCAAGATCTCGACCCCGCGTTTTCCATCGGCGTGTTGCCCGTGCTGCACCCAGTCACCCCCGATTTTTCGATGGAACGCCTCGCCGAGATCGTCGGCACGCTTCCCTCGGCGGGCGGTCTTGCGGTGCCAGGCCAGCCCGTCCACATGTTTGCCCTCACCCGAAGCCTTCCCGCAAAAGAGGCTGCGGGTCTTTCGCCGTCCGAACAGCAAGCGTTTGTGCAGACGACCCTGCTCGCGCTCTTGCCGCTGTATCGGTTTGTGGTCTGGACCCGTGAAAACGACTTTGTGTCGATGGCCGAAGTGCTCGACAAGGAGAAAGTCGTCCGTCGGCAAAGAGGCCTGCAAAAGGGTGATCGCGTCCGAGTCGTTCGCGGTATGCTGACGGGCAAGGAAGGTGTCGTCGCCGAGGCCGATGCCAAAGGCCATCTCAAGGTCGTCGTGGGCAAACTCGCGCTCAAGATTGACGCAGGCGACGTAGAACGACTGCATGCATGAAACGCTGACCCGCCTCGGACAAATCCCCCTTTACCGCAGACTCGTTGGCCTGTTTTTGTTTGTGGGCCTTCTCGTCGCATTCCGCCACCTCGCTTTCATCGGCATCACCTGGATCGTGTGTGTCCGTGTCCTGCTGGCCTTGGGCGGGCGCATCGGGTTGCGCCTTGGAAAAACCGAGCGTTTCGGCATCGGACTGTGCCTGGGCCTGTTCGTGCTGCTCCTCGGCCTGCTCGGCTATGGCCTGGTTCACGTCGGCACGCGCTACTACGCCGAGTTTTTGGCGCTCCGCTCGGGCCGACCGTTGCAAGACTTGCTCACGGAGCTACAGACCGAAACCCTGCACCGCATCCCCGATTGGTTCCACGTCGAGGATCTCAAGGACAAAGTTCCGGCACTGGTGACGCCTGCGGTCGCCTACTTGCGGGCCACGGGGCGTGTGCTTCTGCACATGCTCTTGGGTTTCATCTTGGCGGTGGTCTATGTCCTCGACCGCAAGCCCGTCGATGCCATGCTGGCCGACCTGTCCCCGACCGGCGTGCTCGGAGCGTTGCGCCGTTACCTCAGTTTCCTGTCCGAGGCCGTTGTCATCACCATCACCCTCCAGGTCGTCGTCGCGCTCGTGAACACCCTGCTCACCCTGCCCATTTTGGTCGCGCTGCGGTTGCCCCACCTGCTCGGTTTTACGCTGTTGCTCTTTTTCTCGTCGCTGGTGCCCGTGGTCGGCAATTTGGTCTCGGGCGTCGTGCTGATTTTGGCCGCCTATGTCTACAAAGGTCCTGTCGCGGTAGGCGTTTTCTTGGTCAGCACCTTCGTTCTGCACAAAATCGAGGCCTATGTCCTAAACCCGCGCCTCGCCTCGCGGCACGTCAACTTGCCGCCCCTCATCCTGATCGTCTCGCTGATTCTGTTCGAGCACGTCTTTGGCCTTGTCGGTCTGTTTCTGTCGTTCCCGGCGCTGTATGTTGCCCTGAACATCGCCGCCGATCTCCGCACCGCTGAAGGCCCAACCCCCGCGTCTGCCCAAAGCCCCGCTTCCGCCTCTCCCCCAAGTCCCCCTTCCGACCCCTCTCCCGAGTCCCCAGTCCCGACACCCAAAGCCCCTGAACAGCCCAAGTCCCCCCGCCCCAAATATCCGCCCCCCAAAAAACGCAGGTAGCCAGGTCCCATCGAGAAAGTGTGGCGGTGGGTGCTGCCACACGCTCCTAGCTGGTAAGGCCGTTGCGGACGGCGTATTGGATGATTTCGGCGTTGGTGGTGAGCGACATCTTGTCCAGGATGCGCGTCCTGTAGGTGCTCACCGTCTTGACGCTCAGGCCCAACTGCTCGGCGATTTCCGACACAGACTTGGCCGCCGCGAGCAGCAAAAAGACCTCCAGCTCTCGGCTCGAAAGGATTTCGTGAAGCTTCCCCTTTCGGTCTTGCGCCAAGTGATCCGCAAGCTGTTCGGCCAGGGCCTCCCCCAGATAGCGCCGCCCCGCGCACACCGTCCGAATCGCCCGGAAGATCTCCTCGTCCGCCGCTTGCTCTTTGGTCAGATACGCCGACGCTCCCTCGGCCAGGGCGCGCGTGATGAACTGCCGTTCGCCGTACATCGACAGCACAATGACCGGCAATGTCGGACACGCCGCCTTCAACTTCGGCAAAGCGTTCAGCCCGTTCTCGGCACCCATCGCCACATCCAGAATGACCACATCCCATCGGGCCGACTTCACCTTGTCGAGCAGGTCTTTGCAGTTTGAGACTTCCCCCAATGCCACGCCCGGAAATTCGGCCTCGAACATGCGTTTGAGACCCGAACGGACCACCACATGGTCATCGGCGATGAGGATTCGCATCATGTTGGCTCTCGACTCGAAACGGAATCTTCAACGCGGGGAGGGTGTTTGGGCACGACCACATGGACCGTTGTGCCACGGTCGCGCTCTCCATGCACATGAAAAGAGCCGCCCAGAATGTGTGCTCTCTCCCGCATGCCCAGGATGCCCAGCGAACTGAGTCCTTCGGTCATGGCCGGGTCGATTCCCTTCCCGTTGTCATGGATCGTGAGCGTCAAGGTTGTTTCGCCCGCCACCAAGTCGATCGTGACCTCGCTGGCCTCCGCGTGTCGAACCACGTTGGTCAGCGCCTCCTGCACGATGCGGAACACCGTCGTAGAAACCAGCCCATCGATGGGTTCCTCGAGGTTCTTGGCGTTCACGACGATCGCGGGCCCTGCCTTCGCCTCGCAGTCGCGCGCCAGCCAATCCAGCGCCGCCGCCAGCCCCAGCCGATCCAGCACAGGAGGATGCAGTTCCGAAGACAGACGGCGCACCGAATCAATCGCGCTGTCGATCTGTTCGCCCATCTCGATCATCGCGCGCTCCGCAGCCGTCGAATGTTCCCCGCCTTTGCAAGCCCGACGAACGCGCGTGAGATCCATCTTCAGCCCGGTCAGGACTTGGCCGAGTTCGTCGTGAAGCTCGCGCGCAATCCGACCCGCTTCCTCGTCCCGCACCGTTTGCAAATGACGTGACAGCGCCCGCAGTTGTGTCTGCGCATCCTGCGCTTCCCGCTGCCGCGCGGCCAAGGCGTCCGCCATGTTCGCAAACGAAACCGCCAGTTCCCGCAGCTCGCCGTGGCTGCCCGGAATCGGGGCCCGCGCCGCCAGATCCCCCTCGCCAAACTTGCGCACCGTGCGCGTCAGGCCCCGCAGGACCCGCAGCACCGAGAACTCCGCCGCCAAAATCGCCGCCGCAATCGCAAAGATCGTGACCAGGATCAGGCCAATCAGTGTCCGGTAAAACGCTCGGTTCGCCATCGTGCGCACCCGTTCAAACGGCAAGCCCGCCACGACGAAAACCCCCGGAGTCCCTTCCATCGGCGTCGCCACCACATACTTCGCCTGCGCCGGTGAACCGACCTCCAGCACCGCTCCATCGGGCCGACGGAGCATGTGAGCAAGCGCGTGCAACGACGAACCCTGCTGCGCGACCAAATCGTGCGAGTTCGATCCCGAACGGGCCAAAACATGTCCCGTCCGGTCCGCGATGAGCAGCGAGTAGTCCGCCGGCAAATTCGCCTGCCGAGCCAGTTGGTCCAGCCACCCAAGTTCCACCGCGACGAAAGCCACCCCACAAGGTGCCCGCTCCGCGTCCCGAATCGCATACGCGATGTGCAGCACCGGACGCCCCACGAAACCGATCACATACGTCCCCGTTTCGACTTCCGAGGAACCCAGGGCGCGCTCGAACGCCGCGTTCGTTTTCAGGGTTGCATCTCGCTGGATCGACACCGCGCTGCAAATCACCTCGCCCTGCGGCGTGGCCACCCCGATGTTCGCGAACTGCGGAAAACCGCTCAGCAACGGTGGCAGGTAATTCGGGCACGCGGGTCGAGTGCCCGGCGGTTGGCTTTCGCACGCGACCGCAGCACCCAGGCGGCGAAGCAGGTTCCGTGCGCCCTCGATCTGGTGCGCGTGTTCGCGAGACGCCAGCCCCCCCAAGTGCCGCGCCTCGCTTTGCATCCTTCGCAGCGCCGATTCGCGCTCCTTCGCCGCCACGAAGAAAATGAACAGGATCGCCGGGACCGTCGCGAAACACACCAGCAGAATCAATCGCCCGCGCAGGGTCAGAAACATGCTGACGATGGATCGCATCGTCGAAGCTCGTTTGCTCTGGGTCTCTGGGTTCATGGCCTTGTGCGACGTTGGGGCTTACGCGTCGCCTTCCTCGCCTTCGTTGTCTTCTTCGCCAAACAGGATGCCGACGTGGAGTTCCACCAGGTCGAAGGGGGGCGCGCGGAGTTTGTCGGCTTTTGTGGCGGTACACAGTTCCTCGTACCGGCCTTGGCGCAGCACCATCACGGTGAGGGTTTCGCGTTCGGTGTCGAGCAGCCAGTAGTGCGGCACGTCATGCTCGGCGTAAATCCGCAGCTTCTGCACGCCGTCCCGCCGCCTCGCGTCCCCGTCAGAGATGATCTCGCACACCCAATCCGGGCGCAGTTGGATGGGATATCCCGCAGGCCGTCGCGCCATCCGCTCTCGCCGCCACCCCGAGACATCCGGCTGCACCACCACATGCCGCGACAGCTCGATCGTCGCCTCGGTCGCAAACCACCAGCCGCCAACCCGCGAGCCAGGTCGGAACTGGCGCTGATAGTCCCGCAACCGCATGGCCAAGTTGCTCTGCGAAAAGCCGTGTTCCCCCCGAGGCGACGCCTTGCGCAGCACTTCCCCCTCGAGCACCTCGTGGAACCGGTCCCCTTCGGGAATCAGCAGCAAGTCGTCCATCGTTGCCAAAGGAGCCGTCGGTGTCCGAGCCGAAACAAAACCCATGCCCGGAACCTACCATCCCCCATAGCCCAAAGCCAAGCCCCGCCACACGCCCCGCCCGTTCCCCAAAACCAGAAACCGCCTTCCCGCCTGCGGAAGCCCATCACGGGGGGCGGCTGCTGCCTTGACTTCGCTATTGTCTTGCACAACGCTCCCCCGCCATGTAC
>DAOLIT010000067.1:0-27507 GCA_035328405.1 Pseudomonadota bacterium
CGCTGCGGCTGGCGGAGGCGGCGGATTTCTGGGCGGGCGACGTGGGGCGGCCTCGGTAACCCGAACAAAGGCCGAAAGCCAACACAGGAGCAAGCAGACAAGACCAAACCGGACTCGCATCCTGGCCATTTTATCAGGAAAGCGATTCCTCGAGGTGGCCCGATGCGAGGGCTGCGTTTTGCGTGGCTCACTCAAACCATTTTGCGCACCTGCTGGTAAGACCAACATCTGGACAAAAGGCGCGTGGGGAATGCTCGATCTGCCCATGGGCGGACTTGGGTGAATGGTTGCTTGGGTCTTGTGATTCCGAGAGAGGCCGACCTGGCACGTGTCTTGATGACTCGTTCAGACATGGACAACAAACAGAGTTTCAACACGGTTTTCGGGATGATGCACATTCGGGCGTTTGGGCGTCACGCGCCAACGGAGGGTGGGTTCGGAGGAACTGCTGGTGATGGAGACGGGTTTGGGTCTTTCGGGGTGGGGTATTGCAAACGAGCGCGTTCTGACAAGCCAGTGTTGCCGGCGAAACTGGCTGGATCGGCCAGAAATTCGATCAGAAATCCGGTGCTGCATGTGGCGCAGCAGGGGGACGAAGAGGAATGTGCGATGCTGTGGCAGCTTGCGGTCGGACAAAAAAACCGAAAGGCCCAGCAGGCGCTCTGTCAAAAACTCCTTCCTTTGTTTGAGCGCGTGGCCGGACGGCTGTCGCGTTCGTTTCGGCGGGTCAACGTACACACGGTGGGACAAGAAAAAGCGGATCTTGTCCAAGGCATTGTGTGCGCGTTCCTGGCAGACCTTGCGCAGGAGGAAGGGGTGGTTTCTCGATGGGACAAAACGCGGGGGTCGTTGTGTTCGTGGCTCTATCCGTTCGCGCTGTGTCGAGGGCTAGACCATATACGAAAACGGCGACGTGGGTTTCGAGAGTGCAGTGTGGATTTTGCGCAAGAGCTGAACGCTGGGTTGAGAGACAGGCCCTGTCTGGAACACGCAAGTCAACCGTTGGCAGCAGTGGAAGACCGGGATTTTTTGCGGAAGTTTTGCAAGCGCATCCTTTCTGCAAAAGGAATGGGAGAACAGACACTCCGTCTTTTGGAAGTGATGTTTTGGGAAGAACGGGATCGGGAGGATGTGGCGAAAGAAATGGGAATCAGGCGGAACACACTCGATGTAAGAGTGAAGC
This sequence comes from Pseudomonadota bacterium, assembly GCA_035328405.1. Lineage (GTDB taxonomy): Bacteria > Myxococcota_A > Polyangia > Palsa-1104 > JAEUJZ01 > JAEUKA01. Next base: position 1,184 of record DAOLIT010000067.1, read on the forward strand.
GCCTGCGGAACGAGCTCGTCGCCTTACGAAATGGTCTGATCTAGATTGCGCCCCGTCGGCGGCTGTTTGGGAAACGCGCTTTGAAGGGTCAGTTGCGCTGTAGGTTTTGGTCGAAAAAGTCGGCGACAACCTGGGTGTAGGTGTTGGGGTCTTGGGGGAAGCCGGCTGCGTGGGCAGCCTTGGGTTGTATCCACAGCTTGGAGCCAGGCAACTTTGCGTGCATCTCGATGGAGTCAGAGGTGGGAATGAGTTTGTCGTTTTCGCCATGGATGAACAGTGCGCTTGCATGGACGTTTGCGAGGGCTTCGATGGGGCGAATGGTCCAGGGGTCGTAGGTGTAAAGGACCCAGGAAGCCCAGCGAACGGAAGGAATCGTCAGGCGAGGCAGGCCTGTGCGGCGCGGCCATTCTTTGGAAAGCAAGCGGCCAAAGTCTGCATAGCCTGCGTCGGCGACGATGGCTTTTACGTTGGGTTCGTTCGAGGCGGCGAAGATCACGGATGCGGCCCCCATGGACACGCCGTGCAAACCGATCTGCGTGGGTTTGTAGCCCTTTTGGACGAGGAAATCGTAGCCGCCGAGGACATCCTTTTGTTCCTCGATTCCGAACGAAAAATGCGATGGAGTTGATTCTCCGTGACCTCGCAAATCGAGGGCCAGCACAGTGAAACCTCGGTGGAACAGGGCGGCGACAAACTCCGCGTTTCGGCTGCGCTGTTCATGCGAGCGACTGCTGTCCTTGCCATGGACGAGGACGAGAGCGGCTTTCGGGTTGGGATTTTGCGCGTACCAAGCTGCGACTTGGACACGCGAGGACCGGGCCGGAAAACGGACGTTGCGATACTCGACACCATGCTTGCCTGGGTTGTTTTCGAGCGAGATGTTTCGATGGGGCATCGCAAATCTCATCACGACCAAAAAACCCAAAAACACATACGCCACAAAACTCAGCGAACAGACAACAAACCCCCATAGATACAGACGAATCGGTTTGCGATCGCTTTTGCGAATGACCTCTTGGCCCATGCGGATGCCTCCTGCTTTGAAAAACGAAAAACGGTTTGTGCAAACTACTCGATTCGCTGGCTCGCATAAAGAAAGTGGGAAACCGTCCGGTATCACAAATGGTTTGGGAGTGGGAGACGAAGCAGAGGGACGAGGGGCGAAAGACGAAGAACGGCGGGCGGGCGGAGGACCGGTCAATCGTCTTGTTTCAAGTGATTCAGGCAGTCTTTGAGGCCGTCTTTGAGGGTGCGCAGCGTTCGCAACGAACCCAAAAAAACGCCCAGACCGACCAGAGTGTGGGCGACCTGCGAACGAATTCCCGTCAGCACGCAATACACACCGAGCAGCTCAGCGGCGCGAGCGACTTTCAGAATCTGCCCTGCGGTGTGTGTATCCACGTTGTCCACACCGGTGACATCCAAAATCAGACAACGCGCCTGACGTTGCGCAATGGCGTGCAGCGTCGAATCCAGAAGGTCTGCGCCGCGCACGGTATCGAGCCGACCCACAATCGGGAGTGCCAACACCTCATCCCAGACTTCGATGACGGGCGTGGCAAGTTCTCGGATGGCGCGCGTCTGTTCTTCGATGACTGCGGTCTGGTGCGCCAGGTCTTGGAACAGCGAATCCTCGGTGACGGCGATCGCTTCCATCCACGGTTTCGCTGCGTCTCCAAAGTCGGCGGGAGGCTTGATCTCAAACGTGCAAACGCTGTCGCCGCGAGCCACGCAAGTGGGTTCAATCGCAATCATGTCGGCCCCCATGAAAGCGGTGGCCCAGCCCGAGGCGTAGCCGGTCAACATGTGGCAGACAGGATCGGGGCTTGCGCCCAATTCGGCCAAATGCGCTTCGGCCTCGTAAGAATGTGTCCACGTCCCGGTCATGTGAAAGTGGCCGGTTTTGCGGTCGAACTCCATGTGCGTCCGGTCGGTTTGGTCGATCCATTGCCAGGCCTGCATGGCCTTGGCCGCGCTGAGGAATTCTGGGTGGCTATCCCATTCTTCACGTTTGTGAAACGTGTGAAAGTCCTCTGTTCCACAGCGAAAGCCAAATTGGCTGAGGACGGCACGAAAAACATGCGGGCCAAGTTGTGCGAAAAGAGCCTTGCGAAGCGTGGCAAAGGCACCCCGCCGAAAAATCAGGCAGCGTTCTTTGGTTTCGGTTCCGGCGAGCAGAACGCGGCCCGTCCCAGGCTCGACCGATAGCATGCTGATTTGGTCCATGTCTTCAACCTTCATGAGAAGGACTCCTCAAGAGCCAGAGGGACTCCCGATCGCACCATGAAGAGAACCCGGTGCGGGAACAGCGTACCAAAAACAGACCCCCGAAACGGAAAAGTTCCTGCTGGATCTGCGAGGTGGTGTGGGATATCTGCCGGTGTGAGGCGACTACTTGAAACCGCTGGGTCGTTTGGCGAGCCGTCTGGTTTTGGTCTTCTTGGGGCTGGGGTCTTTCTGGACAGCGGTTTTTTCGATGTCGGGTGAAGGGGGCTGGGCACCCAGATTCGGGAACTGCTTTTTGAGCGCGGCGATCTGGGCTTGCAGGTCTTTTACGCGCGCGGAAACGCCGGACTCGGTTTGCGATGCGCTTCGGGAAGGGGTCTGTTGTGCGACCCACACGGACACGGCGTTTTCCAAGGATTCCAACGCGGCTTGGGTTTGACCTTGCCCGTTCAGGATTGAAGCGCGCAGCTCGAACAAACTGGCTTTCCGGGGTCCTTCGCACAGCGCCAACGCTCGGTCAATGTGTGCCAACGCCTGTGGAAGGCGACCTGTTTGGTAATAGAGCCGAGCAAGGCGTGCCAGCGGGTTGTAGTCGCGTGGGAATGCCTGGGCGCTTGCCGAGAGCATTTCTTCAGCGATGTCCCATTTCCCGAGTCGCTTGTAGCCTTCAAACCGGTGCGCATCGAACGTGGCGGCTTGTGCCGGGTTTTTGGCGTCTGCGGCTGCTTGTTCGAGCATCGAAAGTCGGACCGAGGTCCACCGATCGCCCGCGTCTTTTTCCCCAAGCGCATCCGACAGCTCGACCATGGTTCCGTAACCGTCGCTGCGATCATCCACAGACAACTCTTCGGTCTTGTCGGCCAAAAGCTGTTCCAAATCACGCAGCAGTTGCCGTCGGAGTTTTTGCCGCCGATCTGCCTCTGTAAGGTGGCCGATGCATTGTGCGGAATACGATGCAAAATCGGTTGCGAGCGCGCTGTGGGAAAAACGCAAAAAGTGTTGTTCATACGTCGTGGCACAACGATCGTACTCCTTCAGCTTCCACAAAGTCTCGACGAGGCCGAGAAGCGATCGGGCGGTCGAACCGGTTTCGTGCGTCGCAGCCTCGAACGCTTCTGCGGCAAGCGCGAGGTTTCCTGTCGTAAACAGACGCTCTGCGGCTGCGAGTTTGGGTTGCGCGCTCTCTTTTTGGGAAGTGAGCGCAGATACATGTGCAAACAAGGCCTTTGCGGACAGTGCGCCGGTGAAACGGGCAACCAATTGATCGCCGGTGTCCGTCGGGGAAAGCACAAAAATGGTCGGCCAGCTCGTGACGGGAAAACGGGACAGGAAATCGCGGTTCTGCGCTCGTTCTGTGTCGATCGCCAAGTAGACCATCTTGTCGGCCAAGGGTTTGAGCCGAGCATCGGTGAACACAAAGTTGCGCATGCTCAAACAGGTGTGACACCACGGTGCCCACGCATCGACCAAGAGCAGCCTGCCGCTTTTTTTCGCTTGCGCACGCGCCGCCGAGTAATCGTCTTCGACGAACGGAAGAACGGAAGGCGGGCTGGCGACGATGTTGTGCGGTGGCTTTGTCGGTTGTGGAACTTCCGGCTTTGCGCCTGAAAGTCCCGTCCACGCCAGCATCCATGCGACCCCAAGAAACCAAGAAGCGTATCGACCCCTGTGCATGCCGCACGGTATCCCACTTTGCGCACCACGCACGCAGAAAAACAGGCTGTGAATGGGTCCAGTGTTGCGGAAGAGTTGGGCCGGAAAGAGCCGACAGGTGGCCCTGATCAACTGTTTGCTGGAGGCAGTCTCGGCGAGGGGTTTGCGGGCGATCGATACGATTGTCCCTGACCAAAACGGGACTGCACGGGGGTGCTGGGTTTCGGGAAGGTGGCGTCGCGCAAAGGCGGAAACGCGAACGTCGTCGCGGTGGCCGGTTTCAAGCTCGCTGTAGCCACAACGATAGGATTGGCTGTGCTCACCAAAAAAACCGGCGCGGGATTGGCGCGGAGCGGTGGAAATGGACTGCTTTTGTGGTCGGGGGTGACATAGGACGCAAAGGGACTTGGCCCATGGCTGCGCAGCGGTGGCAGACCGTGGTCGCGAATCGACTTGTTCCATCCGGCGTCTGGGAGTTCCCAGAACACGACTTTTTCGATGCCGCGCAGATCAATGGCTGAATACACACCAGGCAACAAATCCAACACGCCCCGGTAGTGTTCGCCTGGCCGCAGCTTCCCTGTTCGTACATGCCATTCGCCTTTGCGATTGAGTGCTCCCCACGGACCCCGATCGACCACGAATGCCGTCGTACACAGGCCGGTGCGCGGGTGACAAATCCCGAGGCGTGTTCCACAGGGGAGTGTCCGGTGTGCGACCCCGTGCGCACGCATCTGTTGCCAGACTTTTGTTCCATATCGAGCGGTGAGCGTCCGTCGGCACGCGAACGTACCAACCACGTCGAACCGATCTCCTTCGTAGCCGTAGCGCGACCCATTTCCGGTCTCGGCTCCGGCGAGCATCGTGAGAGCAAGTAGCAGTGTCAAATCAGCCCTCCCCCAAGCAAAAACGCGACACTTCGGACCTTCGCTTGCCGTGCATCGACATGCCGGGATGGCGAAGAAGCGTTTGTAGCGTAAGTGCTCCAATTACAACACATTTGGAATGCTCAGATTCGGAAACAGCGCGTAGAAGGATATCAAATGAAAATCAGAAACCGAACCACTTAATTTGATTTCATTTATCGCTTATCTGGATACATGTCGGAATATGTGAGAAAGCCGCTTCCACGAATTTATCGACTGCGACGAGCCAGGAGTGCTAGCATTTTGACAAGTTGTGGGATAAGTGCTCTTCAATAAGAAAATACGCATCTTATCGTCGTTTATCTCACGCGAATTTCTCAACCAATATAAATTTTGTAAGAAAACGAGGAATTGCAATTTTAATTGAACAAAGAAACATCCGAGGACTTTGGGGCTGCGTGGTTTGAAGAGTTGCGCGCTTCGGGCTGCCTTGGGTATGTTGCGGGTCATGTCACACATTCATGGTTTTCCGGGGTTTCGTGATGCGTATGTGTTCGCAGCGGTGCGGAGTCCGATAGGCCGTTTTCGAGGCGCTCTGCGCGAGGTCAGGCCCGACGATCTGATGGGGAAAGTGATCGCTGCGTTGGTGTCTCGGACACAGATTCCTGTGGAGGCGGTCGAGGACGTGATTTGCGGCTGTGCGAACCAAGCGGGGGAAGACAATCGGAACGTGGCTCGGATGGCCGCGCTGTTGGCTGGACTGCCCGACAGCGTGCCGGGAGTCACGGTGAACCGGCTGTGCGGGTCGGGGCTTGAGGCGGTGCTCCTTGCCGCGCGCTCCATCCAAAGCGGAGAAGCTGAGCTTTTGATCGCGGGCGGGGTGGAATCGATGACGCGCGCACCGTGGGTTTTCGCAAAACCAGACCAGGCGTTTTCGTCGGGAAATGGGACAATGTACGACACGTCGTTGGGGTGGCGTTTTCCCAATCCTCGCTTGGCTGCGCGGTTTCCGCTCGAGTCGATGGGGGAAACGGCGGAAAACGTGGCAGAACGCTATTCCTTGAGCCGCACGGAGCAAGACGAATACGCGCTCAAAAGCCATGAAAAAGCGGTCTCGGCTCAAAAAGCCGGGCGGTTTGCGGATGAGCTTTGTTCGATTGAGTTGCCTGCCCAAAAAGGGGAAGCGGGCGGGGTTTGTGCCGCAGACGAAGGACCACGCGCGGACACAACGGTGGAAAAGCTCGGGCGGCTTCCGACGGTGTTTAGAAAGGGAGGAACCGTGACAGCGGGGAATTCTTCGACGCTGAATGACGGGGCGGCGGCGTTGCTGGTCGGGTCGCTTGAAAAAGGCCGTGCGCTGGGTCTTGTGCCGATGGCGAAGGTGCTCGGAGGGCAAGTGGTGGGTGTGGACCCGAGGGTGATGGGTCTTGGACCGGTGCCTGCGGTGCGAAAACTCCTTGCGCGCAAGGGACTTTCGCTGTCGCAAATCGGTCGGGTGGAACTCAACGAGGCATTTGCCGCGCAGTCGCTGGCAGTGCTCCGGGAACTGTCGGAACTGCCGCACGAGCGGGTCAACGTACTCGGTGGGGCGATTGCGCTCGGGCATCCTTTGGGGTGTTCGGGGGCGCGGATTGCGACGACGCTGGTTCACGAACTTGTCCGGTCAGGTGAGGCACTGGGATTGGCTGCAATGTGTATCGGTGTAGGTCAGGGGATTGCCGCACTTTTTGAACGGGTAAACAAACATGGATAGAAACACAGCGTGCGTGTGTGGGTAACAATGGGAATGCGCCGCTCACCTCGAGGCCTGGTTCTTATCGACGCGCAAAATCGGCGAGCAAAAAAGTGAGGAATTTGCGCGGCTTGAGGTTTTGCAAACCGAAATGCGAAAGACAAAAGCTCGGCACAGGGTGACGGGCGGCGTGTTACGATGGCGGCTTGGAGTGCGTCGGCTGTCGGCACTCCCGAGAATTTTCGCGAAAAGGGACATCATGAACCGGTCTGGCAAACACAAGACGGTCTTTGGTTTGAGACGGCGGGCAAAGCTTTCGGCTTGGCTTTCTTTTGCAGCGCTTGGGACGTTTTTTTCGGTTGCCTCGGCAGAGGCGGCAACCAAACAACTGGCGGTGTTTGAACCCAAGGTCGAAGGGGCCAAGCTCAGCGAAGCCGACAAGCAAATGCTGGACGGTGCCATTCAGGCAGCCGTCGAGGATTTGGGCTTTGTCGTGGTTCCCCGCACGCAAGTAGACGAGACGCTGACGCGAGAAGGCATACGTCGATGCGATTCAGCGGACTGTTGGGTGAAAGTAGGTCGAAGCCTGGAGGCCATGTATGTGCTGACGTACAAGGTCAAATTGGCGGTGGGGGCAACAGACTCAGCTTCGGGGGGTGGAGGAAAGAAGGGGAAGGGAAAAGCGGCGGAAGAACCGCCTCCTGGCAAGGCGGAATCGTCGTTGTCCGGTGCTTGGAAGTTTGAAGCAAGCCTGTTCAATGTTTCGTTGGCAGCGACGGCAGATGAGGCCAAGGACCAAAAAAGGGAGTGCGCAAACTGCAACCTCAAGCAGGCGGGCGATTCCTTGGGAGAACTCGCGCGGTCCTTGCTGGTTGCGGCGCAGGCGAACTTGCGCGGAACCATCGACATCACGACCAAGCCAGCAGGTGCGGAGGTGTATGTAGATGGCGCACTGCAACAGGGCGTTACGCAAGAGGGAAAACCCCTGTCCATCAAGACCTTGGCCGGAAAACGCCGCGTGCGTGTCAAACGAGCGGACTATCAATCGTACGAGGAAGATGTGGCCGTCGCTGAAAATACCTCGACTCCGCTCACGCTGACCCTGACCCCCATCGACTTGGGAAAGGTCGTTTATGTACGCCAACCCCGCCCGGCGTGGCGACTCGCGGCGGGAGTTATAGGACTCGTCGGCGGCGGCGCGATGATCACGTTCGGGGGCCTTCTTTGGTCGATCAATGGAAAGCCAGGACTGGTCGATGGCCAGGAAGATTTGACTCGAAAGTACAGCACTGCGGGCGTGGGGGCAGGACTGACCGTGCCTGGGGCTGTGTTTGCAGCAGGGGGGCTGTTGCTTTTGGCCATCCCGGGCCCCAATAAGGTGGTTTCGGACACTCGGGTTGCGCCAGCGCAGAGTTTGTCCTTGGGCCGTGTGGGAACGGGAACGGGCCTCGTTTTTGGTACTGCGTATTAGACCTTATTGGAAGGGGCAGCATGGACAAGCAAAAGAGAGCAAAAAAAGTAGGGCTGGGTGTGGGCACGCTCGCGCTGGGGGTGGGCCTGCTTTTGACCGATTGCGATGTTCGCGTCCTGTTGAACGAACAGTTTGCAACACAGAAAACTTGCGGCAAGACAACAGACTGCGTCTATCCGAGTGGGAACGGGGAACAGAAGTACGTCTGTGAAGCCTCCGAACAGAAATGCCGACAATGCGTAACCGCGAAGGAATGTCGTGAGGGGTACAGTGCAGCGATTGTGTGCGACAGCACTTCCGGTTCGTGCCGAAACTGCGAGCAGGGAGCAGGAGAGTGCAGCAAAGCGGACGCGAACACGCCTATATGCGATCCTGGAACGGGTCAATGCCGAGCGTGCAAGGAAAAGCAGGATTGTGAAGCAGAAGGATTTGTATCTTGTGACAACGGGAAGTGTCGAGGATGCGCGGTGAACGCGGAATGCGCGCAGCTATCGAAGCCGGTGTGCAACGGAACAACGAAGATGTGTCAGGGGTGCCAGACGGACGGGGAGTGTGGGACCGGGCTGTGTCACGCAGGACCTGAATCGCTGTATCAGGGAGGGAGTGTCGGGCAGTGTGCGCAAAAGCAAGAAGTGGCGTGGGTGGCGAGCCGGGCGGGCTGCGTGTCCGGAGACGGAAAGAGCCCGAGCCAGCCGCTGTGCAGCGTGGATGCTGCGTTGGCAGATGCCGGGGTGAAGTACGTGATGTTGGTTGGGGATGGAATGCATACGGTGAGTGCACCGATCTCTCGGGAAGTGCAATTGGTGGGGAAAGAAGCGACGGCAGCGGATGTAAAAGTCGCGCCGTTGTCTGTGACAGGAAGTGGGAAGTTGACGCTGAGAGACTTGTCCGTGGTGGACTCTGCGGAGACACAGGTGCTGGTAAAGTGCACGGGAGGGAGTGTGGAGTTGATGAACGCGAGGCTGGATAGGGGAGCGCGAGGAGTGGAGGCGAGTTTGAGCTGCACGGAAGTGAAAGTGACGCGTTCGCGGATTGAAAGCAGCAAAGGGGTTGGGTTGTATGTTGGAGGGAGTGCGAAGTACACAGTGCTGAATAGCTATGTGCGGAATTGCGCAAAAACCGCAGATGGCTACGGTGTGATGTTGCCCACCACCGGAAGCGGAAAGTTCTCGTTCAACACGATCCGGCTGAACGGGGACGGTTCCAAGGAAGGTGGAATTGATTGCGGTCCGACACCCAAGGCGCTGACGAACAGCATCGTGTATCAAAACGCTACACTTTCTGGGACGCAGATGGCGGGGAGCTGCACCTACAGCAAGGTGGTGGTGGGAGCGGGGGATGGGACGAGTGCCCAGGGGACGATCAAGGAGAATCCGAAGTTTGTGGGCGCAGATGGCTCGCTGGACCCGACGGATACGGCGTGCATTGACAAGGGCGATGCAGATGCTGCTGTGAAGGACGATTTGTTCGGGAATGCGCGCCCCAAAGGGGCCGGTCCAGACATCGGCTGTCACGAGGCGAAGTAGGTGGGGCAAGACACGACATCGGGAACTGGAAGGGAACCGGAATGGATACCATGAGCGAACAAGGGGTTTGGAAGTCGGTTGTTTTGTCTCAAGGGGGAGGGCGATTTCATGCGGCGTGCGTGGCTCTTTCGATGTGGACACTGGGACTTGCGTCTTCGGTCTGCGCCGAAGAAAAACAAGTAGCCGTTTTTGAGCCTAGCATCAAAGGGGGAAAGTTGGGGGCTGCGGAGGCTCGTGTTCTGGAAAAGGCACTGGGTGCGAGCATTCAGGAAATGGGGTATTCCCCGATTTCCAAAGACGATTTGGGGGCGGTACTCGCGGGCGAGAATTTGGCGGGCTGTCAAAGTGCTGAATGTCAAATTCGTGCGGCTCGGCTCCTGGAGGCGGGCTACGTGTTGAGTTACTCGGTCAAACTGTCGGGCGATTTGGAGGCGGCCGGATCGGCCAAAGCGGAGTCCCCAAAAGGAACGACGGCCACGTGGCAATTTCAAGCGAGTCTGTTCAATGTCTTGCTCGCTGCAACGGCAGAAAGCGCGAAAGACCAAACAGTGGAATGCGCGAACTGTACTGCCGTGCAAGCCGGGCAGAGCCTCGCGGAATTGCTCAAGCGACTGTTTGTCGCCGACAAGAGCCACTCGCGCGGAGTGTTTGAGGTTTCGACAAAGCCGGGCGGAGCAAGGGTGTTTGTGGACAATGTGGAATGGCCGCACCGGACTCCCGAAGGCAAGGGATTGTTGGTCAAGACTTTTGTGGGAAAACACAAGGTGCGGGTCAAAAAAGATGGGTTTGTCTCGCAAGAACGAGAGGCGGTTGTTTCAGAGCAACAAAGTTCCCCCATTGGGTTTTCGCTCGCCCAGGGCAGAGACACCCAACAAGTGGTGTTTGTGCATACCGAGGTGAGTCCCCGACCGAAGTGGCGGATCGCACTCGGTGTGGTGGGTCTTTTGGCGGGGGCTACGCTCGTTGGATTTGGAGGAGCCCTGATCTCTGTAGATGGGAAGCCGGTGCTTGTGAATGGCCAGGAAGACCTGTCGCGTGTCTATGACACCACGGCAATTTCCACGGGCCTTTTGGTGCCTGGCGCTTTGTGTTTGGTGGGGGGGGTGGTTTTGCTGGCTTTGCCGGGGGAGAAAAAGACAGTGACCGGGCCGGTCTCTCCTGGAGGCACGCAGACTTTATCGCTGGGCCGGTTGGGAACCGGTTCGGGTCTTGTGTTTCGGACGTTCTACTAGGACTTGTGGACTTACGAGGAAGGGCAGCATGGACAAGCAAAAGAGAGCAACGAAGGTCGGGCTGGGTTTGGGCACGCTCGCGATGGGGGTGGGCCTGCTGCTGACTGATTGCGACGTCCGCAAACTGGCAAACGATCGTTTTTTGGTTGACACGACGTGCGAGAAGACGACGGACTGCGTGTTTTCCAGCAAATCCGGTGAACAGAAGTACGTCTGCGAAACGGCTGAGCAGAAATGCCGACAATGCGTAACCGCGAAGGAATGTCGTGAGGGGTACAGTGCTGCGATTGTGTGCGACGGCACATCGGGCTTGTGCCGAAGCTGCCAGCAGGGAGTAGGAGAGTGCAGCAAAGCGGACGCGAACACGCCTGTATGCGATCCTGGAACGGGTCAGTGCCGAGCGTGCAAGGAAAAGCAGGATTGCGAAGCAGAAGGATTCGTTGCGTGTGAAGGCGGGAAGTGTCGAGGATGCGCGGTGAACGCGGAATGCACGCAACTATCGAAGCCGGTGTGCAACGGAACAACGAAGATGTGTCAGGGGTGCCAGACGGACGGGGAGTGTGGGACCGGGCTGTGTCACGCAGGACCTGAATCGCTGTATCAGGGAGGGAGTGTCGGGCAGTGTGCGCAAAAGCAAGAAGTGGCGTGGGTGGCGAGCCGGGCGGGCTGCGTGTCCGGAGACGGAAAGAGCCCGAGCCAGCCGCTGTGCAGCGTGGATGCTGCGTTGGCAGATGCCGGGGTGAAGTACGTGATGTTGGTTGGGGATGGAATGCATACGGTGAGTGCACCGATCTCTCGGGAAGTGCAATTGGTGGGGAAAGAAGCGACGGCAGCGGATGTAAAAGTCGCGCCGTTGTCTGTGACAGGAAGTGGGAAGTTGACGCTGAGAGACTTGTCCGTGGTGGACTCTGCGGAGACACAGGTGCTGGTAAAGTGCACGGGAGGGAGTGTGGAGTTGATGAACGCGAGGCTGGATAGGGGAGCGCGAGGAGTGGAGGCGAGTTTGAGCTGCACGGAAGTGAAAGTGACGCGTTCGCGGATTGAAAGCAGCAAAGGGGTTGGGTTGTATGTTGGAGGGAGTGCGAAGTACACAGTGCTGAATAGCTATGTGCGGAATTGCGCAAAAACCGCAGATGGCTACGGTGTGATGTTGCCCACCACCGGAAGCGGAAAGTTCTCGTTCAACACGATCCGGCTGAACGGGGACGGTTCCAAGGAAGGTGGAATTGATTGCGGTCCGACACCCAAGGCGCTGACGAACAGCATCGTGTATCAAAACGCTACACTTTCTGGGACGCAGATGGCGGGGAGCTGCACCTACAGCAAGGTGGTGGTGGGAGCGGGGGATGGGACGAGTGCCCAGGGGACGATCAAGGAGAATCCGAAGTTTGTGGGCGCAGATGGCTCGCTGGACCCGACGGATACGGCGTGCATTGACAAGGGCGATGCAGATGCTGCTGTGAAGGACGATTTGTTCGGGAATGCGCGCCCCAAAGGGGCCGGTCCAGACATCGGCTGTCACGAGGCGAAGTAGGTGGAGTTTTGAGGTTAGTCTGTGACTGTCACGGGAGTTCCCGGCGGGACGACTTCGTAGAGTTTTTTGGCGAAGCAGGGGGGAAGCCGGATGCAGCCGTGGGAGGAACGGTAGCCAGGAAGAGGGCCGGCATGAAGGCCGATTCCACCTTCGATCCGCAAGAAGTAGGGCATGTTGACGCCGTGGAACGTGGCGTCTTTGGGGGGCGGAGTTTCTTCGTTGTTGATGTTGGAAAGGGCGACTTCACCGACGGAATTTACGTAGTCTCCGTATCGGCTAGAGACATGAACAGGGAGCTTTTCGAGGATCACGTAGTCTCCGCGCGGGGTGACATGGTGTTTCCGACCGCTCGAGATGGAGGACTGCGCAACGTGCGCATCTTGATCGAAGAGATCCATGTGCTGGGTTTTCAGGTGAACGACGATGCGCGGATGGAACAGGGGTTCGCGCACGGCAAAAAAGTAATCGGCGCTTTTGGCAGGAGTGTCTTTAAGAGAGTCTGTGGAAGAACATGCAGAGGAAGCGTCGGAGCAAGCGGAAAACGTCCAGGGCACCAAGAACAGGAGAGGCAAAACTGTTCGCAAAGGACGGGCCTTTTTTGTGCGAGACCGGCGCAAAAAATGAAGCAAAAGGATACTGAAACACACGACAGGAATGGGAGTCTGTGCGGGTGTTTTTGGGGGCACGGTGGAACAAGCGCCAAAGAGATAGGGCTGGCCGATTTCACTGCGTTCACCGACGAAATAGACGATGGGTTGGTGTGACAAAAGGACACCCCCGACGCGAACCTCGATCGTGGTTTGTTGGCCTCGTTGTCCGCTGGCAAACAGGTTTCGTTCATAACGACCGAAACCGACCTGCCGGACTTCATCGATCCATTCGCCTCGGGTGGCGGACATGCTCACGGGCAACCCAGGTCCAATGGGATGTCCCAATCCATCGCGAGGTGTCACTGTCACGTTGATCGTGTCCACGAAAGGGGCGGCGATGTCGCGGCTTGTACCGACGGAAGACAGAATCGGATGGACCTCGAAAACAGACCCGCTGGACAGGGTGTGAAGTGCGGACGCAAGATCCAGCTCACCAAACCCCTTTCGTGAGCCAAAACCGGTGTCATGGGAAACGGAAGTGGTTTGTCGCAACAGTTCACGGACTTCAAAAAGGGTCAATTGGGGGTTGTTTTGCAGGAGCAGCGCCACGGCTCCTGACACGTGAGGGGCAGCTTGGGAAGTCCCCCGGAGTACGCCGTGCAAACCGTCGTCCGCGATGTAGAACCCAGGGTCTTGCAAGGCAAAAAAGGAGGAACGCGGATCACTTTGCACGGTGGCGCTGGACAGGGCCGAGACGATGAATTCGCCAGGTGCGAGGACATCGGGGGCAAAGCGGCCATTTCGGAGGGGACCGGTCGAGGAAAATGAAGCAGTGCGGTACAGCTCGCGGTCGAAATCGACTTTTTTTCCGTCTGCGCGGGACCAGGCGAGTCGGGTTCGGAAGGCACCAACGCTGATGACTTGGGATGCAGAGGCGGGAATCCCAATGGAATGATCGGAATCCAAGTGGCCGCGCAATTTGACCCATACGTCGTCGGTGGAGACAACATGCCACAGGTCGTACCTGCGCGTACGTCCACGCAGGGTCAGCTTGAAATCGCCTTTGCTGACGGGGCCTTTTCCGGCCTTTTGGGAAAGACTGACCAGAACGCCGCGCAATCCGGTGGTGGCCATGTCACTTGCATCGAGGGTGGCTTGGCCTTCGTCTGCGAAATCGGCTTGCTTGGATTGGCCCATGGGGACCTGCAAACGTTTTCCTTTGGGGGACGAAAGCTCGAAGGTGAGCTGGGCTTCCCCGGAGTTTTGGGGTGGTGCGAGGGGGTCATAATAAAGCTCGAGGAGGAGGCCGCTTTCTTGGGATGCAGCGCCGGTGGGTTCGACGTGGATGGTGATGGTGTGTTCGCCGGAAAGGAGAGAGGAACTGGCGTGTCGGTCAAATGCTCCGCTGTTGCCGGCGGCAGCGACGGCGACGACACCTGTTCGATTCTGCAGAAGTTCGTCGAGCGCGATCTCAAACAGGCTGGAACCATCGTGGGAACCGCCTTCTGCGCCGAGGCTGAGGTTGAACACGATGGGCACGTTCCGTTCTGCGGCTCGGTCCAAGCAAAACCGTGTCCCCAGAAGCAGTGTTTCGTCGTCGAACGTTTCTTCATCGGCAGTGGCTTTGACGACGCACAAACGCGCCTCGGGGGCGACGCCGACGTATCTTCCGGCGGAAAATTTGCCTGCGGTGGCAAGGCCGCTCGACGCGACAATCCCCGCGACGTGGGTGCCGTGGCCGTTCTTGTCAGCCTGTCGAATGGGACGAGGTGGCTGTAGACCTCGGCGCTCGAAGTCGAGCACTTCATTGATGTCGCTGGCAGTCGAGATTTGCATTCCGCCGTAGTCTGGGAATTCGGGGTGTCGGCCATCCCGCTGGGACGATCGGTCTAGCAAAAATTCGATGCGGGTGTTGCCCAAGGCATCGCGCAAATCGGCGTGTCGAAAATCGACTCCTGTATCGAGGATTCCCACCCACACTCCTTTTCCGGTCAGGAGGTGCTTTTCGCGCAGTGCAGGAATGTCCAAATGGGGGACAGACTGATCGAGCAGGGGGCGAAACCGTCGCAAGGCATCGATTCGGAGGACGGACGGATCGCGAAGCAACTCCAAGAGCTTGTCCCGCGTCGCTGACACGAGTGCGACGGTGTGGGACAGGGGGACTACTGAATAACCATGGGAGGCGAGGGTTTGCGCGCGATCCGCAGTCTGTACAAGCAGGCGAAGTTGTGTGGTTTGGGTGTGGGGCGAGGTGTGTGGGGGTGGGCCAGGCAAAAGGCCCCAAAAGCGAAGAACCTCGGCGCGACCCGACACGGTGATGCGATCGGAAAGGCTGGGGAGCGGCAGGGTGGACACGGACGGCAAAGCAGAAGGAAGGGGCGGGGGAGGTGGAGACGGAATGAAGTCCTTTGTCGTCGCCAACGATCCGGGATGGACGACGAAAAGAAGGCTCAGGCAAGCCAGGCAAAATCGCGCAAATGCAGAACGCACAAAGTGCAGGGTGCCCGATTCGGTGGGTGGGCTGTCAACCCTTGGGCCTTTTTTTTCGATGTGCGTCGGTTGGATGGGTTGCAGAAGGTCGGTGGTTTTTGTTATGTGCCCACGATGGCGTGTCAACTGGTCACAGGCGGCTGCGGGTTTATTGGCAGCAACTTGGTGCATGAACTTGTGCGACGAGGCGATGAGGTCCGCGTGCTGGACAATTTGTCGACGGGGCGTTTGTCAAATCTGTCGCGGCTTTTGGAGACGAAACCGCGTCAAGTTTCGCTCGTGCGGGGCGATGTGTTGGATGGGCCGCTTTTGGATCGGGTGCTAAAAGGCGTGGATTGTGTGTTTCATCTGGCTGCGGTTCCGTCGGTGGTGTGGTCGATGGAACAGCCGATTGCGTGCGACCGAGTCAATGCGGGCGGCACGTTGCAAGTGCTGGAGGCGGCGCGACGGCAGGGACAAATCCGGCGCGTGGTGATCGCAGCGTCGTGTGCGGCCTATGGCGATCTGCGACCCCATGAACCCAAGCAAGAAACCGATGAAGTGGCACCGCTTTCTCCGTATGCGGCGGCGAAGCTTGCAAGTGAACATTGGGGTTCCGTGTACAGCCGGGTTTTTGACGTTCCGACGGTGTCGCTCCGCTTTTTCAATGTGTTTGGTCCGCGCCAGGACCCGAGCTCGCACTATGCAGCGGTGATTCCCAAGTTTGTGACGGCGGCGCTGGCACACAAAAAACCGCGCGTGTTTGGCGATGGTCTGCAAACGCGCGACTTCGTGTATGTAGACAATGTGGTATCGGCGATGCTGCTTGCGTGTGAAGCAGACGCAGGGGATGTGGCAGGGCACGTGATGAACATCGGGTGCGGCGAACAGATCACGCTGCTATCGGTGCTGGCGGAGATTTCGGCGCTGCTCGGGCGGCCCATCGAGCCAGACTTTTTGCCACCACGGCCCGGTGAGGCGCGTCATTCGCTGGCAGACATCGGAAAAGCAAAAACGCGGCTCGGTTATGTACCCAAGGTTCGCTTTGCAGAAGGACTTGGCCGTACACTACGTTTTTTTGCGGGTGAAAAAGAGGGCACAGCATGAACAGCATGACGGGCTTCGGCAGCGCCAAAGGCGAGGTTCTGGGGCGTCATTTTTCGATCGAAATTCGCAGTTTCAATCATCGCTTTTTGGAGGTGAAATTGCGGCTTCCGTCGGGGCTAGCGGACCCGTTGCTCGATCAAATGTTGCGAGAGGTCGTGCGCAAAAAAGTGCATCGGGGGAGTTTGGTGATTTCGCTTTCGGAAACGTCGTCGAAGGAATATCCGCCGTCGGTGCGAATCGATCGGGATTTGCTCCGTGCGCATGCCAAGGCTGTGCGGGACGCGGAAAAGGAACTTCGCACATCGTGTGGTGTGAACCTGAATCTGCGCGACCAATCTCTGTTGCCGTTTTTGTTGTCGCAGCCTGGCGTTTTGGCAACCTCGGACTCTCTTACGCAACACGCAGAGGAATGTCTTTCCCAGATCACGCCGCTTCTGGAATCGGCGTTGCAAAAACTCGAACAGAGTCGTGCGAGGGAGGGCGAGGCGCTGAAGGCAGATCTCCTGGCGCGGATTGCGTACATCGGTCGGCTGAGGGAGGAGATTGCGAAAATGACGGCGCTCGCGCCCGAACAGCAAAAGAGGCGGCTGTCCGAGCGGCTTTCGCGCTTGATCGATGGCCAAGTGCCGATCGATCAACAGCGGCTGGCGCAAGAAGTTGCGTTGTTTGCGGATCGGGTGGATGTCAGCGAAGAACTGACCCGTTTGCGAGCCCACCTTGACGAGTTTGTTCGTCTGTGCGAAAGCCAGGCACCTGTCGGTCGTCAGATCGATTTTTTGATGCAAGAAATGAATCGCGAGGCCAATACGCTTACGTCCAAAGCGCAGTCTGCGGAGGTGGCTGCTCGCGTGGTGGCGATGAAGGCCGAGCTAGAACGTCTTCGGGAGCAAGTGCAAAATGTCGAGTGAACGCAGCCTTTCCCAACCGTTTTTTGGGGCGAAGCGAGGAATGTCGTGAGGCTTGTCAACATCGGGTACGGCAACGCGGTTGTAGCCGAGCGGGTGGTCGCCATCGTGAGTCCAGAATCCGCTCCGATGAAGAGATTTAAGGAAGAAGCTCGAAAAGCAGGCCGTCTGATCGACGGGACGCAGGGACGCAGAACGCGGTCGATCGTCGTCACGGATTCGGACCATATTGTGCTCTCGGCGCTTCAAACAGAGACGGTCGCAGAGCGGTTGGAACGGGGTGGTTCACAGAGTTCATTGGGAGGCGATTCCGAAACGGCACGGATGGAGGTTTTGCATCATGACGAATAGATGTGATGGACTCCTTTTGGTCGTGTCTTCGCCATCAGGGGCCGGAAAAACGACCTTGTGTCGGCGACTCCTTTCGGAATACCCGGATTTGTCCTTTTCCGTTTCCTATACCACGCGGACTCCGCGAACAGGAGAGGTCGATGGGAAGGACTACCACTTTGTGAGTGATTCCGTGTTTGACGACATGGTGGCTCACGATGCGTTTGCGGAGTGGAATTGGGTTCACGGCAGGCGATACGGGACAAGCATTTTGACGGTGAGGAACGCTCTCTCCCAAGGTTCGCAGGTGCTACTGGACATCGATTATCAGGGGGCGACGCGCATCCGTGACGCTTTCCCGGATACGGCCCGGCTCGTGTTCATTTTGCCACCCTCTTTTGCAATTCTGGAAGCGCGACTTAGGGGGCGCGGAACCGACGCAGAAGATGTGATTTCGGCTCGATTGCGGAAGGCGCGTGAGGAACTTTCCCACTTTGGTATGTATCACTATCTTTTGCTGAACCGAGACCTGGAAGTGGGCTATCAGGAACTCTCTGCTGTGTATCGCGCGGAGCTTTCACGAGCACGCGGACAGACCCCTTCTTTCGATGACAACGCGCTTTCGGAAAGTTGTCTGACCGAAAACCGGCAGGTCTTGGCGGAACAAATTTTGGCGGGGGGAGAAGCGAATGTACGTTGAGCTTGTGCGAGAGTATCGCTTTGAATCAGCTCACTTTCTTCCCAAAGTGCCGATGGGACATCGGTGCCGCAACATACACGGGCATTCCTTCAAACTGGATGTCACCGTTGGGGGAGAAGCTGACGAAGAAACGGGCTTCCTAATCGATTTTTTTGAGATGGATCAGATCGTGCAGCCGGTGGTCGATGCGCTCGATCACAAACTCCTCAATGACATTCCTGGTCTTGAAAATCCGACCAGCGAGTGGCTTGCGCGGTACGTGTATGATCGGATTTTGTCGGCACTCCCTGTGCTTCGTTCGGTGACGATTTGGGAGACGACAGATTCACGTTGTGTGTATTTCGGACCCAGAAATTCTTGAACAGAAATTCGCATGGCTGACGAAGCAAAAAACGGTGCAGTAGGGGTTTCTCGTTTGCGTGTGGTCACGTTCAATTTGTGGGGTGAACAGGGGCCCTTTCAGAAACGGTTTCCGCTTTGCATCGAGGGTCTGAGGGAACTTTCCCCGTGTGTGGTCGCACTTCAAGAGGTGCGGGAAATCCCAGGCACATTGCGCAACACGGGGCTGCAAATCGCGGAAGCGTTGGGCATGTCCCATGTTTTTGGACCGGCGACGGAATGGGGCGGTGGCGTCGAGGGTTTGGCGATTCTGTCTCGCTTTCCCATCGTCAAACATTTCATCACGGAATTGCCACATGCGCGGAGTGAGGAGCGGCGGATTCTGTTGTGGGCCGAGTTGAAGACTCCATGGGGAATCGTTCTGTGTGGGACCACGCATTTGCACTACCGAATGACGGATGGGATTGCGCGGGAGGATCAGGTCGAAGCGGTCGATCGGTTGCTCAAAACACACGCACAGACGCTTTCCCCGCAGGCTTTGCTCACGGTACTGGCGGGTGATTTCAATGCGTGTCCCGAAAGTGATGAGATGCGTTTTTTGCGTGGGCTCCATTCTCTTTCGGGTCGGCGAACGTACTACCAAGATGCGTTTCTGTGTGCCCAAGATACACCCCCTTTGCCTGGGTACACGTGGTCTAGGAGGAATCCGTACACAGCCAAATTGCGCTTTCTACAGCAGGATCGAAGGCTCGATTACCTGTTCGTGAGTCCTCCGAGCCGAGATGGCCGTGGTTTGATTCACGAATGCCGCGTGGTCCTCGATCGACCGGATTCCGATGGCACACTCCCAAGCGATCACTTCGGACTCCTTGCCGAAGTGCAGCTCACTCCGTTGGCCTACTGATCGACCGTTTGGGCTATTCGGGAAATTCCGCGTTTGCGGGGACGCAGCGAGATGGGTCTCCGGTGGGAGGCCACAAACGCAGGGCCGCAGGGGTGCTTTGCAGATACACGCTTTTTTTCGCGATATCCCAGCATTCAGAAAACGTGAGGTAGCGATCAGGCAAACCCGCGTTGCGCAGATCGATGGACACTTCCCCATCGGCGATTTTACCGTCGGCACGGCCCTGACCATCTTTGTCCCAACGGGCCAACAGGAGAACGGTTTCCAACGCCTCGCGGGCAGGGTCTTTCGCGTGGACGTTGCGGCGCACATCAAACAGGAAACTACCGCTGTCATCGGGGAAGTGGGTTGCATGAAACCATCCATCGCGCGGTGGGTCCTGATGGCAAGCAGAAACGGCTGGGTTTTGCGTACCAACCTGTTTGAGCGAAAAACTGACCTGGGCGGGGTCTCTGTGACCGTCGTATTCCACGTCAAGCCTGCCCTGTTCGCACGTTTTGTCATCTAGCTTTCGCCGGTTGTCGAAAAAAATGGCCAAGCGACCGACGGGTCCCAGTGCTTCGGGGTCCTTTTGCATCGAACCTTCCAAAAGGGGCAGAAAATCGGTTCCGCCGGTGGTTTGGCGAGAACGACCAGACAGAAGATAGGTGAAGGAAGTGGGAGCCGTTTGGGTGACGACCAAACGGTAGGTTAGGGGGTCTCCGCTCCCTGGTTCATAGGGGCCAAAGACAAGGGTTGGATCTATGCGCGAAGTGGCGGGAAGTTGAACCATCACACGCGCCACGTTGAGAACGGAGAGAACATACACATTGGAAAGCACGGCCATGTCTTGCGCGACGCCAAAATACTCCGCAGCGGTAGCGTCACGGAGTTTTTCGGTGCTTTTGGGCATGCGGGGTGAGTTGGTAGAGACTCCCGGAAACGGAACCGTGACCCAATTGGGAGCGGGCGGAGCCGAACGAAAGAGCGCATCGTCGGGCAAATCACAGCTTCCCAAAACAGAAGAAACACCAAACGCGAAACCAAACAGCCAAGGGAGGGCCGTGGAAGTGATAGAGGGAAGAGACATAAGGGGGACTCCTAAGCAGGAAAAGGGAGCCGACCCAGGCGGGACAAAACCGGCTCCGTTCGTTGTTGTAAACGAAATAGAGCACAGGAACACGGCGGACGTGTCGTAGAAAATGTCAAAAAGTGCGTAGGAAGCGCCTGGGAAGCCTGTGGTTTCTGTCGATCTATCTGTCGATCTAATTGTTCGGTTGACAGCGACGGCAGGTCCACACGAGCCAGGCCTCGGCGTGGGTCACGCGACGGTCGAGATCAGGGGACAAAATCCGCATCTCGACGTGCTCTTTTGGGAGATCTTCCACTTGCCCGCATTCAGAGCACACGATGTGGTGATGGCGATCCGTGCGGATGTCCCAATGAACCTCGCCATCCGGGCTGCGCAGCGTGCGGACCATGGACAGCTCGGCAAAGAGCGCGAGGTTGTTGTAGATGGTGGCCAAACTGGCGCTGCCGCTGCGACCCATCGCGCTAGCAATTTGCGCTGTGGTCGGATGGACGCGATGCCGCAGAAGGTATCGAAGAAGGGCGCGGCGCTGCACGGTGACAAACTGGTCCGCGCTGCGAAGCTGCTCCTCGAGGTGCTGAAGCTGTTGGCGTTCCGTCTGGGCGTCCTGGGTGGTCATCGGGTTTCCTAGCTTACGACAAGGTGGCGTCGCCTTTTTTCCAATTTACGGGGCACAGCTCGCCGGTTTGCAGCGCATCCAGGACACGAACCATCTCGTCGATGCTGCGGCCTGCGGTGGTGTCGTGAATGCTGGCCCAGCGTAGGACTCCCGCCGGATCAATCAGGAAGGTGCCGCGCAGGGCAAAACCCTTGTCTTCGAGCAACACGCCGTAATCGCGCGAAATCGATTTGGTCACATCGGCCAAAATCGGGTACTTGAGGTTCGCAAGGCGAGCATCGGCGCGGGTCCAACCCAAGTGCGAGAACACTGTGTCGGTGCTGGCAGCGAGGACCACGCAATCGCGATCGGCAAAATCTTGGTGTTTGTCGTTCAGGCCCACAAGTTCAGTCGGACAAACGAAGGTGAAATCCATCGGGTAAAACATCAAAAGAACCCAGCGCCCGGCATAGTCGGAAAGAGAGATGGTTTTGAACTCTTTTCCGACGAGGGCTTGCGTTTTGAATTCGGGGGCTTTCTGCGCGACTTGGATGCTCATGTAGTTCTCCTTTTCTGGTGTTGGTTGGTTTTCTGGGAAGTGGGATGCCAAACCAAGCAGGGCCGCGTCAAGTGCGCTGGAAAGCGTTTTCTGCAAGCCCTCTGTTGGCTGCGCATTGTGTTCCAGAAACGGTTTGTGAGAAGGTTTTAGTTATGCGGGGGCAGAAGACTGCACGGTGCCTCGGTCGGGCCTGTGTGGTTTTGGGGTTGTGCATGGCATGTGTGTGTCTTGCATACAAACCGTGCTGGGCCAAGACCGACTTCCGAAACGCGAGCCAAGTGGCTGACAGCGTCGCGGAGGCTCGTGTGCGCGAACTCAAGCGAGCGGCGCAAAAAGCCTATGAGGAGAATGCCCTTCATCTGGCGTACAGGCTGCTGGAAGAAGCGTTCCGAATGCGTGCGGATTCAGAGACGCTTTTTCTGTTGGGCCGGTTGGCGCACGCCGAGCATCGATCCGTCGAGGCGTTCGACTTGTTCCGTCGCTATCAACAGGACCTGTCCGGGCCTCTTGACGAGGAACATCGGTTGGCCGAAAAAACGCTAAGCGAACCTCTGCCTCCGGCTGGCGAACTATTGATTCTGGGGGAAAAGGGGTCGCTTGTACTTGTGGACGAACGGGTCGTGGGGTCGCTGCCGCTCGCTTTGCCGCTTTTGCTCGCGCCGGGGAAACACCAGGTCGTTCTGGAACTTGGTGGACGACGCAAACAGGAAGAAATCGAAGTTCAATCCGGCGAAAACTGGCTTCTGCGGAGTCAACCCGAGACGGACGACCTCAATGCGGTGCCAGCACCGAGCATTGTCCTTTTGCCACATTTTCGAGGCGTAGCACCCGACCAAACGGAGCATTTTTCACAATCGCTCGGGCAAGCGACAACGGGAACGGGCCATGTGTTGAAAAGCAGAGAGACCGCGCTGGCCCTGGCACCGCAGCTTGAGAACTGTTTGGACTCCCTTTTGTGTCAAGAAGATCTGGGGAAACGGAACCAAGCGGAATACGTGTTGCTGCTGCATGTGGAAAACAGTGGACTTGGCAAGCAAACGGATTGGCGCCTGCATCTGTCGCTCGTCGATGTGGCAGTGGGGGACCGGTCGGCGTCGGCGACGCAGCTTTGTTCCAATTGCACCGTCCAGAAAGCAGCGCAACTTGCCCAAACAACGTTTGAGCAAGCCTTGGGAATGGCGGCGGCTCGGGTGCGCGGCATCCTGCAAGTGCGCAGCACTCCGTCTCGTGCGGAGGTGTTCGTAGGAGACCGGAAATTGGGAATCACGCCCCTACAACGTCCCGTGTGGGCCGGAAAAATGGCGCTGCAAGTACGACGGCCAGGCGTACCTACCTTTGATGGCGAAGTGACTGTAGAACCAAATCGCACCGTGTCGTTGTCGATTGAACTCGGCGAAGCCGATCCGAACGACGAGACCCGACCGAAAAAGAAAACGAAGCAGCCTCTGCAAAAAAAGTGGTGGTTTTGGACCGTGGGAGGTGTGGTGTTGGGGGGCGCGTCGCTCGGGCTGGTCCTCGGACTAGTGCCCAGGCAACACGTAGGCGTTTCCTGGGTCCAATAGTTCGCTTCCCGCGCTCCCCACCCAACGAATCAGCAAATGCCGCAGTTCTTCATCCGCCATGTTTTGGCACGCCGAAGCCACTTCGAGCTGCGTCGCAACCGACGGCCCACTCCGAACCGCCCGCTTTGGGGGCCCCCGGCGTTCCCCCTGTTCATCTGAAAGCGCCACCGCAGGCAGTTTCCCCACTCGATGTTCAAGGCGCAGCACCGGACGCAAAAGCCGCCTGTGTTTTTGCGGCAGCTTTTCATATTCCCCAAGCAGCCTCGCATTCACCTGTTCCAAAAGCACGTCTCGCACAAACGACAATTCCGACGCCACCGCCGAAGACGACACCACAAGCCGCAGCACTCCCTCTGCGAACCGTTCCGCCTGCACGTACTTTGCAAGCCGAGGCAAGCACGACGACAGCACCGTCCCGAACGTCCGGCACGTCCACGCGCTCCAAAAGTCCTGCCAAAGCTCCAGCCGAACGAACGCCGACACCAGCAGCGACAAACCCCGCTCCGGCTGCGCGTGGTTTCTCCGCCGAGCCTTCCGCTTGAGCACATTCGCCCCACCCGCCCCAACGCTTGCGGCCCCAACACCTTTTGCCCACGTCCCTGCCCCCTCCACGCGCTTCGCTGCCAACGATTGCACCGACGCACTTGGCGTCATTCGCGGCGGCTCATTCCGTGGTTTTGCAGGTTGCACTCCGCCACCTATCGCACAACTTGCTGCCCCCTGCACACTTTTCCGCTTGGGAAGCCCTTTCTTTGTCGTATAAGGGCCGACACACGCACTGTGTATCAAATGGAGATCGCAATGAAGAAAACAGCAACGCTTCTATATGGACTGGGTTTGCTCCTCCTCGTCGGTTGTTCGAGCGGCGGAAATGACAATCCCAACAACAACAACAACGCCGACATGGCCGTGCCCGACGATCACGACATGAGCGTCGATCCCAGCAAGGACATGACCGGCCAGCCTCCCGAGGATTTGGCCAATCAGCCCGAAGACCTCTCCCATTCGACCGGCTTGCCCTGCACGCCCGGCACCTATCGCTGCGGTCCCAGTTTGAGCGTCGAAATCTGCAACGCCACCGGCACCGCCTGGCTCTATTCCGCCACCTGCACCGTCGGCTGCACCGCTGGCCTCTGCACCGGTGCCTGTACCCCGGCTGCCAAACGCTGCAACGGCAAAAACGTCGAAACCTGCAACGCCACCGGCAGCGCCTGGACCGTCAGCGAAAGTTGCAGCACCTTCTGCGAGGAAGCCCGCTGCGCCCTCCCCAGCCTCGATGTCGGCGCCAACAAAAACATGGATGGCGATCAACTGATTGATGGCGACGTCATCATTCGAGCTGGTGCCACCCTGTCTTCGCCCACCGGCAACCTGACCCTTCGCACACGCGGTGCCATCAAGGTCGAACTTGGCGGCTCCATCGTCGTGAACCCCACCGGCACAACCTCCACCGGTGCCGGATCGTGTCCTTACCCCTGTTCGTACTATTCCTATTACGCCGCAGGCGGCGGAGGCTACGGGACCGCCGGCCAAGGTGGCACCAGCGGCAGCGGCGGAGGCGCGAGCTGGGGCTCCACCACCGATGTCGTCGTTGCCCAGGGCAGCCCCGGCGGTGTCGGCGGTGCCGGTGCCGGCGGCAAGGGTGGCAAAGGCGGCGGCATGCTCCGCCTCATCGCGGCCAAAGACATCACCATTGACGGCCAAGTCACCGCCAACGGCGAGGCCGGCGGCAGCTCCGCCAGTTACGGCGGCGGCGGCGGCGGTTCCGGCGGCGGCATCCTGATCGCCTCCCAAAAGAAAATCACCGTGACCGGCGCGGTCTCTGCCAATGGCGGTTCCGGCGGTGCCGGTCCCAGCTATACCGGCGGTTCCGGTGGCCAGGGGCGCATCAAGCTCCTCAGCAGCGGCGACCGCAGCGTCACCGGCACTGTCAGCGGTGCCCGCACCGATGGCCTCTTCCCGCCTCTCAACATCGTGTCGTCCTCCCACCCCGACACCTCCCTCTATTACAACGACGATGCCCCCGGCCTTTCCCTCGCGTGGGACCAAGCGTTCGCCGGTCGCCAGGGCTATTACTGGGGTGTCAACACCGCTTCCTCGCGTCCTCCCACCCCCGCCAACGGCGGCAAGGTTGTCGCCGCTGAGATGATCACCGCCCCCATCACCTCGCTTACCGCCGGGACCAACTACTTCCACATCGTCCCCATCGACGCCATGTCCAACGTCGGCACCGTCGAAAACACCTTCATGATCAACGTCAACACCAGCCCCCCCTCCATCAGTTCGTCCAGTCACCCCTCCTCCGGGACGTGGTACCCCAGCACCGACGTGATGTACGGCTGGACCTTCCCCCAAGACGACAAGAACTTCAAAGGCGTCTACTACGTCCTCGATCGCTACGGCGACACCAAGCCCGAGGCCTCCACCGCCACCTTCGTCCCCGTCACCCAGAAGCAACTTCTGCGCGCCGGCCTTGCGAACGGCATTTGGGTCATGCACATGGTCCCCATCGATCAGCGCGGCTACCTGACCAAGACCGCCCAGCACTTCCGCGCGAACATCGGTGCCGACCCCGGCAAGGGAGGCCTCCTCGGCCAGGTCGTCGATGCCGCCAGCCAGCCCGTCAGCGGTGCCACCGTCACCATCAACCGTGGCTTGTGGAAGGTCACCACCAATGCAGCCGGGTCCTACAACTTCGGCTCCACCATCCCCGTCGGCACCTGGGAAGTCCGAGCCATCTCCCCCGATGAGAAGCTCACCGACACCAAGAACGACTCCGTGACCTCCGGCGGCACCACCACCGTCAACTTCACCCTCAAGTAACCCCCCGCCCCGCTTCCCGTCCGTTTCCCACACATCCTGGCCACGAACCTCTTTGTGGCAACCAAGACTTTGCTCATCCTGGCCACGAACCTCTTTGTGGCAACCAAGACTTTGCTCATCCTGGCCACG
>DAOLIT010000067.1:27607-27774 GCA_035328405.1 Pseudomonadota bacterium
AACCTCTTTGTGGCAACCAAGACTTCACTCATCCTGCCCACGAAGGTCTTTGCGCCAGAGAAGGGTTTGATCCGTCTTGCCACGAAGGTCTTAGTGGCAAGGGCCAAAAAAGTCCGCCTTGCCGCAAAGGTCTTTGTGGCATGCCGGACCAAAGTCTTCTTTTTTGG
>DAOLIT010000068.1:0-27603 GCA_035328405.1 Pseudomonadota bacterium
ATCCGTCCCCCCATCCGTCCCCCCATCCATTCCCCCATCCGTTCCGGCGTCTGTTCCGGGGTCTATGCCGGCATCAAGGCCCGCATCCATACCGCCATCTTGTCCCACATCAATGCTGGCATCCTGTTCGCCGGTTGTGGAACCACCGTTACAACCTCCCGCAAGTCCCACGATCAAGAACCACATCACGAACCCAAGACTACGCAACACAGTTGCCTTCATTTCTTCTTGCACCCCCTATTGCTTGGTTGTCGCCAGGAAACCTGCCCTGTTGCCGAAACGCAACCAACCTTCATACCCCTACACTGCTAACAGGGCGCGTTTCATCGTGTACCTATTCTCCAAGCATGTTTTGGGGGGCTTCAATGAAATAGTGGAGTTCGATCGCGCGCTTCTCGGAAGGGGACAGGCGGAGCTTGTATCGAACGATTCCCTCTTCCTGGGACAACACATATCCAGGCGTTGTTTTCTGATCGATTGCGACCTTCACATCGTCTAGTTCGGACACGGGAATGTGTTCCAAAAGTTCAATTTCATCGGTCTGCGGCAGGTAGTTTTCCAGTTCAAATCGATACGCATAGTTCATCCGCCGCGTGCTTCCCCAACTCCCTGCATCCCGACTCACTTCCGCCAGCACTTTTCGCCTGACTTTGACGCGATCAAGGAGTCCGAAACTCAGTTCAAACCGTTCCCCTGCCCCAACAAACGGCACATTGTACCGCGCCACATATTGGCCTCTGTGAAACACATCGATAGGTCCTTCCAAAAGCGGTGCTTGCGTCGCATTTACAAGGTCCGCCACGCGAAACACTTGCGGCAACAGTTTGGGCAGCGTGCGATACACAACCTTCGCCGCAAGCTCTGTACGTTTGAGCAGAATCCGCACCTTGGTTCCATTGCCCGGCACATCCCACACCCCTTTGGCTGCAAATTGCACGGACAAACCTTGGTCCGTGCGTTCTGCGCCACCCACATCATCACGGCTCGAAAGACCACCCGTCGTTTTGAGATTCGCGACGCTTTCCGACTTGTGCCGAATTTCCTCCACACGGCTCACGATCAATTTTTTAGGGGGCTTCCGTTCCGCTGCATTCACATGCAACGGTTGAATGTCAGGGGGAGTCGCATTCTGCTTCGGCACCGCCGTGGACACCATCACCTGAACTTTCGGCCAAGGCTCCCCCGTTTGTTGTGAAAGCAGCGCGTAACTCGTCAGTTCGACCGTCCCCCCATCCAAAAGTCGCGCCTCATGTTCCATGTGATAGGAAGCCCCACCTACCCAATACAGGAGGTCCACCGACACATTCTGTCCCCTGTGTTTCCCGCAAGACAGAAGCACCTCAGCATGAACCTGCTTTGTTTCCCGACCCGCAGACAGAAGCCGCAATTTGTCCGACGCTTCTTGCTGGGCCCGCCTCAGCGCCCTCACAGTTTTTTCCCGGGCAGCCACTTTTTCCGCCGCTGACATTCGCACTTTCAGCGGCATTTCGATCGCGGAAGACCACGCCTTCACCCCCAAAGTCCCCGGCTTGGCCGTTGCAAGCGGGGTCACAAACTCCCGTCCCAAAAGCGACGCTGCGACATCTTCATAACGCACCGCCACCATCTCTTTTGCGCGATCGCGGGTGCGCTCTTCCTCTATCAGCGCGAGTTCATTCCCAAGCCGCCTCAGCTCTGTTTGCAATGCCTCTGCTTCTTTGGAAAAAGCGACCGTCTGCACTTCTGTCTCTGTTCGCACCCCCAACACCTGTACCCCCGATTCCTCTACGGACGCACGAAGAGAAGTGGGATCTGCCGATGGAGGCAGTCGGAAAAAATGCACCCGCACAGTGTCTTCGCATCGCACCTGCGTCGTCTTGGTCACCTGTGCCCGATCTGGATACATCACGACCTGCTTCATCGAATCCGCCCACGTTGCCTCGGGCTGGCACAGAAGCCCGATTCCCAAAACGATCCGACTTGCCCTTCTCACGCCATTTTTCCGCATCATGGAAGGACCAAAACCCCACAACCCCCTTTCGTCAAATTTCTTTTGGCCTCGCCCTTCCGAAATCCGACGGTTTGTGGCGTGAGAAGGCGTGGAAATGTGGATCAGGAGGACGGTTGGCCGGCTTTGGTCGCTCGCAAGCGTTCGATCAGCCAATCTGCAAAAATCTTGGCCTCGATTTGCTTTCCAATTCCAGCAGCGCGGTTTCTTCCAATCAGCGCAACGACTTCACATTGGTGCATTCCTCTGCGGTTTCGTTCAGTGAAAAACCGCTGCCAAAGTGCGTCAATTTTGCCAATTGATGATTTCGCAGATGATGCATCTGTGAATTTCAACACACCTTCCAACTCTTTTGCGTCCTCGTTTTGTGGCC
This sequence comes from Pseudomonadota bacterium, assembly GCA_035328405.1. GTDB lineage: Bacteria > Myxococcota_A > Polyangia > Palsa-1104 > JAEUJZ01 > JAEUKA01. The sequence continues at coordinate 2,361 of DAOLIT010000068.1, forward strand.
CTGTTGATGTATAAAGATCTACATAAGCAGGAACACGTCCTTTTTCGATGAGAGAATTTGCAACATAACTTGGCTCACACCTCAGAAGTTTTGCGATCGCAACCACATTCATTCCACGGTCGTACATCGAAACGGCAAGCTGCTTTTTGGTCAGTCGGTCCCGCATCTGTTCCTCCTTGAAAAAGTGGCCCCAAACCTCTTCCCGCCCACAGGAAATATCGTCTCACATGGGTCTGACAGCGGGCTTGGTTAGGAACCTTGCAGAGAAGCTTGCAGAGAAGCTTGCAGAGAACGCGAAAGGAGGCTTGCGGAGGGTCTTTTCAGAGCGGCGTTTTTGCGGAATTTTCAGGGCCTATTTCGGTGTTTTTTGCGGTTTTTCGGGCTTGTTTGTGGTGCCCGAGGACGGAAACAGAACGATGAATGAACCTGGACCGCGCCGCACGACAACAAATTGGCCTGGGTTTTGGATTTTCTTGAAAGGCAGATACCACGTTTGGGAAAGAATTTGCTTGTCTTTTTCGATGTATTCGGGAACGTACAGATCGATTTCCAAATACTCGTCTGGAAATGTTTCAGACAGACTTTTTCCGAATGTATACTCGGCCAATTCTTGCTGAGGATACAAGTCGTTGTGGAGCGCGCCTCCATAGGCCAAAACCACTTTGTCTACGCCGGCTTTTGTACGCCTTGTGCGAATATCGCTGATTCTTTTTTGCAAAAGATCATTCACGAGTTTGAGCATCTTGACGTAATCCACCTGGCCCTGCTCGTCGAGAACGCTTTGGTAGTCCTTGCAACTGACTTGCAAAATGTGGGGTTGGACGCCCTGGGCCTTGGCCTGTTTGATGAGGGTGACAAGCTCACTCTCGGTCGTTTCGGGGCGTTTGGTTGTGGTTTCGACATCCTTGACGACTTGCTTTTCCTGTTTGCCGCAATTGCCTTCGGGAATGAACGTCTCGAGGACCAAATCGGACGCGAAGGACTTGACGAGCGGAAAGAGATCGTCGGTAAAACGCTTGAGGGCGCTGCGAATGTGGGTTTTGCCTTTGAGCTGGTGGTATTCACCAAACGCAACGAGCCGGGGTTTTTTCCCAGCGTCTTTTTCCGCGCGCTCGAGGACAGCCGAAAGCACCGACGACACATCGGGATACGTTGTGAGCTCGGGTTTTTCGTCTTCCTTTTTTGGCGAGACACTAGTGTTTGCAGAGTCTTTTTGTGTTTCCGCAAAAGAGACAGAATCCGTCGGAAAAAGAGACACAAAACAGACAGCGAATGAGAGGGACGTGAGGGACGCAAGGAACGTGCGCGACATGAAAAACACCCAGCCCCGATTGTACGTCGTAGATGCCCGTCACGGGCTCACGGTTTTGCGGTGGCAATGGCATTGGACCGATGCGATTTGGGTTCGGCAGGGTTTTTGTGGCGACTGTCTTGACAGATGCAGGCAAAGCGGAAAAAGGTGTGGTCCGCATGAAGGCCTTTTCGTCTCGGTTTTTCAGTGGTGGTCGCAAAAACGCGCATTGGCTTCCGGGTTTGGGCGCGCTGTTTTTTGCGGCATGTTTGCCCGATCCAGACATTCGCGTGCCAGACCTTCGTCCGTCGGGGCCTGTGGATCTGGGTGCGGCGGATTTGGCGCGTCCCAAAGATGGCGGAGGACCCCGCTTTGCGCCGAACGATCCGGCGGTACCCACGGCGCAAACGCTTAGGGCGATCGTGGTCGGGGACGGCGGCCAATTTTTCGTCGCTGGTCAGGGCGGCGTGCTGTTCCGTTTCGATGGAACCGCTTGGAAGCAAGAAACCGCTTTCGACGGAACCAATCCCATCAAAACCAACTTTTATGGTTTGACCAAGAGCGGAACCGACCTGTACGCCGTCGGAGAAGCCGGTGTGATCGTCAAGCGGACCGGAGACAAATGGGAACGCGAAGGCCAAGCACTTGGCGTCACGTCGTCTCTGTATGCCACGGTCGCGACTGGGGGTGGGGAAGTGTACGCAGCGGGCGATGCGGGGACGATGCTGCGGAAAACGGCGGGTTCTTGGAGTGTGGATACAACGAGTCCCGCGCTCGCGTTTTCGGAATTTCGTGCGATGGCCAAGGGTCCTGCGGATGAATTGTTTGCAGTCGGTGTCGGAGGCATGCTCGCTCGTCGCAGCGGCTCTTCGTGGGATGTAGACAGCGTTCCTTTGGACGCGACCGACCGCACCGATTTTTACGCGGTGGTCATCACGCAAGAAGCAGTCTTCGCGGCAGGACATTTCAACCGCGTTGTTCGCCGAGACGCGGACAAATGGAGACGAGAAAGCAACCCAACGAACGTACCTGCCGCGAGTCATTTGTACGGTTTGTGTAGCAGCCAAACGGATTTGTTCGCAGTGGGCACCGGAGGCGTCATCGAACGCCGCGACACGCAAACGAAAAACTGGGCGCTCGAGGACAGCGGAACGTCTGTTTTGCTGAGCGCGGTGGCGTGTTCGGTGCCTGTAAGAACGGTCGGTGCGCTCGGGTCCGTGTTGGTGAGAAAGTGAAGCCCGTCGTCATCGCCATCGACGGTCCGGCGGGCGCAGGGAAATCGAGCATTGCCAAAGCGTTGGCTCGGCGGTTGGGTTTCTTTTTGCTCGATACGGGCGCGATTTATCGGTGCGTGGCGCTGTTTGCGCGACAAAAAAACATCGATTGGAACGATGGGCCGGGTTTGGCAACGCTGGCCGCACGGTTGCCGATTCGTTTTGGACAGGGACAAGGCGATGAAGACGGCGACGTGTATCTGGCCGAGCAAGTGGTGACGACGGACATTCGCTCGCAGGACATTTCGCTCGGCGCGTCGGTGGTTTCGGCGCACGAGGAAGTCCGAAGAGAATTGCTGGAACTTCAGCGCCAGCTTTCGCGAACCGGTCCATGTGTGGTGGAAGGTCGTGACATCGGAACCGTTGTCCTACCGCATGCGCCGCTCAAGTTTTTTTTGACGGCCTCGCCCGAGGTTCGCGCAAAGCGGAGGCAAAAAGAACTCGAAGCGCGCGGCCTGACCGCCGACGCAGAGACGATCCTCCGCGAGCAAGAGGAACGCGACCGCCGAGATGCCACCCGAGCGGTCGCCCCGCTCAAACGTGCAGAGGACGCGCTGCTCATCGACACCAGCGAACAGTCGTTTGAAGAAGTGCTGAACCAACTGGAACACATCGCAAAAACCCGGTTTCAGCCCTCCCCCTAATCCAGGCCCGCAGCACTCTTTCCGCCCCCCTTTTCGTGTCGAGAAACTACTCCTGTGGTTCGACTTTGACTTGCACGGGGAGACCCTGGCGAACGCTTTGGGTGACGACGCAGAAGTCCTCGAACATCGGCAGACATTTTTCCAAGGCCGCGTGGTCCGCGCCCAGACGGGGCCGCAGGGTCACATCGATTTTGCCGATGCGCAGACGTTTGTCGGCGTTGCGGACCAGTTCGACATGCACGGAGGCCCGGATGCTCTCGGGCTTGCCACCGTTGCGGGACAGACAAAACAAAAGACTCGCAGAGAGGCAATTTCCGACGGCGGCGGCCAAAATTCGCGACGGATTCGGGGCCGCGTCTTTTCCGAGTGGCGCGGGTTCATCCATGTGCAAATCGGGGTGCGCGGCCTTGTCGAATTTGACTCGGAATTCATAGCCAGACACTTGGTCGATTTGCAGGTCAAAAGACGAAACAACATCACTCATGGGTTTCCTCCACTTGGGTTTTGTGCGCTGTCCGGGTCGTCTGGATTTGTAGAGACCACCAACGAGGCAATGCGCTGAATTTCTCGAACACGATCGGTTTGGTCGGCAGGCTGCTTCGATTGCCAACATTCCGACTCCTCGCTCGTCCCGTCTGCTGGACTTACCGAGGCAGCCGTGACCACCGCTGTCCGGCGTGGAGCGGGTGAAAACGCCGGCAAGTCGCGTGTCTTTCGCACAACATCCACCATTCGAGACAGCTCGCGCTCCAGAAAATCAACCACATCGACAAGCGTTGGAACGGTTTGCTGCGCGCGACCTTTCATCAGCGTCACAGCACCGAGCAAAATCTGGATGGGCTGATCCAACTCGTGAGACGCCTTCGCCGCAGCCTGAACCAATCGATCCCTGTCTTCAAAGCACAAATCGAGTTCGCGTTTCAGATCTCCAACCTGACTTTCCAGGTTCTTCACATCCAAAAGATCGCAAAACATGCCGACGAAATAGGCCGTTTCTCCGTGCTCGAACACCGGCACAGCGGTCAAATCAACCGGAATCGTCTGTCCGGCCTTGCCCAGGATCTCAAGCCGCATCTTGGACAGCGGACCAATCGAATCCAGGTTTTCGCCATAGAGCAAACGCAAAACCCGCTCAAAAACGCCCGGTTGAAAAAACCGCCAAACCGGCATCCCTTGCGCAACTCTTTGGCCATAGCCCGTGATGCGGGACGCTCCCCGATTGAACGTTTCGATTTCGCCGCGCGAGTTCACGACGACGATACCGAATGCAGCGGTGGTCAAAAGACACTCCGCAAACTTGTTTGCCCGGCGCAGTTTGTCCTCGAGAACCCGCCGTTCGGTGACATCCTGAAACGCCATCACGCAAAACCACTTGGGATTGCGAATGGCGGAAAGAGTACACGCCAAAGTCAGCGTGTCCCCCGACGTGGACTGGAGAAAAAAGTCGGCCTTTGCCTCCCTGTCCGTCGATCGGCATTGCTCCAAAAGCTCGAGCGCCCTCCCGGCAAAATCCGGTGGAACAAACTCGAGCAGCGATTTTCCCGATAGCCCTCGGGTCAAATACCCGGTTGTTTCCACAGCCTTTCGGTTGAGCCACACAACGCAAAAATGCTCGTCCAATACCAAAATCCCGTCGAGCATCAGGTCAAAATACTCGCACTGTTTCCCCAACTGCTCGATCGCCGCAACCTCATGCACGGAACCGACGCGCCTTGGGCGTGTGCGCTCATGAATCGCCTCAACAAGCGCACCGTCGAGAAGCGCCAGCGAAAGCAGCCCCGACAGCGAAGCAATCAGCCGCTTAGCGCCGTCTTGTTCAAGCGACTGCCCCGATGAAACTGCGAACACGAGGTGCCCTCTCCTCGCGGGGTGCGCAGTCGGAGGACATGGGAGCACACAATCCCACACCTCCACCTCACCCGCCCGCGTCTCTCCCAACATCGCGCAAAGTTGTGCGGCATCCTGTGCGTCTTCGATTCTCAAGGCGAGTTTCTTGGCCCCACGCGACCGCACTGTCTTCATCGGCAAAAGGCGAGCCGGAACAGAAATCAACCCCGCTGTGTCCGTGACGCACGCAACCAACGGATCGGCCTCATCCCCCAACAGCAAGAGCGCAACTTTGCGACACGGAATGCGCGCCGCAAACAAACCCAGCACTCGCGACAAACGAGAAACCGATGACGACCCATCTTCCGCTTCCTCTTCCATCGCAATCGGCGCATTTTCATCGCGAACGATTGCCCCTTCAGGCCACGCGCTGAGAAGATCCAGCGACGCAGAAAGCAAATCGTCCGAGGCTGTCGCTTCGGAAACGGACCCGAACTCGTGACGAGCCTCTATCGGGCCCACGGGGTACGGCCCAAAGGGCAGTGTCAGGTTCTCAGGCGACGGCTTGGTTGACGGCACGGCGGTGGAGTGTATCCCCGCCTACGCTACAGCGCGAAAAAAATTGCCCCGTCTGAAACCGCGCCGCATCACTGCGTCAATGGAAGTCCGTTTGTGTCGCGCCGCGAAATTTGTTGCGGGGAAAGACCCATGAGCTTGGACAAACTCGGCAACAGCTTTTCCGCATCTCCCACGATCACGATGGTTGCCTCTGCGGGCCTAAGTCGCAGCCGCGTCGCCTCGAGCAACTTCGCCGTCGTCACGGTTTGCGCCGCTCCAACCATCCGCGTCCATTCGTCCGGGGGCAGCCGATTGCGCGAAAACGTCGCGAAAAGCTGCGCCAAACCCGCCGTCCTCTCACTCAGTTGCGTCAGTCTCTGAATCGTTGCATTCCGGCTTCGCGCCAACTCCTCCATCGAACACGGCTCGTTCACCAAACGCAGCGCCTCTTTGCGGATTTCCACCACCGACTCTGCCGTTACATCCGACCGCACCGCCGCCCCCGCTGCCCACACCCCGACTCCATCCATGCGCACAAACTGCGACCGTATCCCATACGTATACCCGTGCGTTTCTCGCAAATTCTGGTTGAGCCGACTCGTAAACATCCCACCCCACAGCACATTCGCCACATCCAATGTTCCCCGATCCGGGTCCATTGCCCCTGGCACCACCGTCGCAAAACGGATTTCCGATTGCGGAGCACCTTTCTTGTCCACCAACACCACCCCTCGCTGCGTTTTCGGCGGGGTCCGAACAGGTCTCACGGGCGGTGCCGAAGTTTGCGCAGAAGCCCCCTGCTGAAGACTGGAAAGCAGCCGCTCCGCAACCGCCTGCGACGGAACGAAATCTCCCGCGAGCACGATTTTCCACTGTTTGGGCGCATAGAAACTTCTGTGAAAGGCGCGCAAGTCACTCGTCCCAAGGTTTGCCACGGCCCCAGGATTCCCAAGCGGAGACCGTCCATAGGGTTCCTGCGCCCCAAACAAACTCGCGCGCAACACTCGTTCCGCCACAAACGCAGGTTCGTTTTTCTTTTGCTCCAGCGCCGCCAGACGTTCCGCCCGCACACGCACCCACGTTCTTTCCTCAAACTGAGGCCGCAGGAGTGCATCAAACAGCAAGGAAGACGCCTCTGCATGGTTTTGGGACAGCACCCCCATCGTCACCAGCGTCGTGTCTGAACCAGCGACGATTTTGAAGTTCGCCCCAACAGCCTCCATCGCTTGCATCCACGCCGTACCGGGCCGATTCACACTCCCTTCCGAAAGCATCGCAGCCACCCCTTCCGAAAGACCCGACTTCGCAGGCTGCACATCCGCTTCCCCCGCTGGAATCGCTATCACCGTTTCGATAAGCTGCGTTCCTTTGCGTTCCACCAGCGTCACATCCACCCCCCGAACGCGGAAATGTCCCGTTTGCGGAGAAATCGGCGTCCTGGCCAACAGCATTTTCGGAGGCTTCGTCAAATCCACCGTCGGTCGCATCGGTTGCGGTGCGGGCTGTCCCTTCGCATTCCGTCCTGTTGGATCAAACGGTCTCGGCGTTGGCACGACCGTCTCGGAAACCGGTGCCGGCTCTCCTTTTCGCGGAATCACCCGAATGTGAAGTCGTCTCCCCCTTTGACCGATTCCCACATCCGCAATGTGCGTCTGCACAGTCTGCGGAGTCGCTCCCCTGAGCACCCCTACCATTTTCGGAAGCGCATTTGCGTCCCCCAGATAAGCATGAAGCTGCTGAAGCCATTGAGACTGCCCCAGAGGAGTCTCCAATTCCCGAGCCCAATCTGTCAGCCGCACATTTCGCGCCCGCGTGATGTCCTCCATCCTGGGAGGCTGATTCCCAACCGCTGCAAGTTCAATGTCCACAGCCTTTTCGAGTTGCTCGATCGGCACGCCCGGTTGCGCCGTCACCACCAACGACAGAATCGAACCGAGCTGTTGCGGGTCCACCTCTGCCTCAACAGATTGCGCCAACTTCTGTTCCACAACCAGCTTGCGGTACAGCACGCTCGATTTCCCTTTTCCCAACATGTCCGCCACCAAGACCGACAACGGAAATTGAGGGTTTGCCACCGACGGCGCGTGCCAGACTACATACACCCTCGGCAACGTCACCTGATCTTCCACCGTCAGGCTCTGCGAAACCGGCACCACCATCTCTTGCATTCCCTGCACCGACGACACCGGCTTGGGCCGCCTGGGCATCCACCCAAAATAGTGTTGGATGAGCCGCCGCGCTTCCTCGGGGTTGAAATCCCCCACCACCGCCAACGTCGCATTCGACGGCGTGTAGTGCTTGTAAAAAAACTGTTTCACATCCTGTGTCGAGGCTGCCACCAAATCCTCGTGCGATCCGATGACCGGCCACGAATACGGATGCCCTGCTGGATACATGGCCCCCGGAATCCGCAATTCCGCCTGCCCATAAGGCCGATTTTCATACGCCTGTCGTCTTTCGTTCCGCACCACTTCCCGTTGCAGCGCCACTTTTTCGTCCGTCATCGTCTCGGGCAAATGCGTCAGCCGATCCGCTTCAAGCCAAAGCAGCGTCGGCAAGATGTGGCTTGGGCCAAAATCGAAATAGAACGTCCGATCCGCAGACGTCGTCGCGTTGTTGCCTCCCCCTTCCGATTCCATCGCCACGTCAAAACGATTCCCAGGCACATTTTTCGTTCCCATGAACATCAAGTGTTCATACAGATGCGCAAACCCCGTTTTTCCTGGTGCTTCGTCTCGGGAACCCACAGCAAACCACAGGGACACCACCACGCGCGGCACCGACGAATCACGCCGCAAAAGCACCGTCATTCCGCTCGGCAGCGTGTACTTTTCCGCCGTCAACGAAAACGGATCGACAGGGGTCAAAGGGGTCACATTTGGGAGCGCGCTGCTTTTCGCAACTGCCTTCGGTGTCACAACAGGCCCAGCAGCAGGTGGCGCTGCCCAAAGAACACCCCCAAGCGACAAAACAACCGCAGCAAAACCTGCAAGCAGAGTACGAGCCCGCATCAACCAAGCTCCCACAGCACACTCGGTCGAGGATCGGACGCAGGACGAGGTCTGTACAGCACAGCCATCCGACCCAACACCTGCAACAGGCAAGCATCCAGCTTCTCTGCAAGTGTTTGCGCCAACTCATGCCGGTCCCCCGGAGCGGTCTCCAGCAACTTGAGTTTGATCACCTCGTGCGTGTGCAACGCATCGCTGACCGCCTGCAAAAGACCGTCGCTTACGCCGTCTTTTCCCATGTGAAGCACGGCTTGCAAGTGATGCGAATGCCGACGGAGCGCGACTTTTTGCTGCGCCGAAAGGTCACTCGGCAACACACGCCGCATGGTCTTGTTTGATTTTTTCGATCCCGTCGTCCTTTTTTTCGCCAGAGACCGCTTCCGCAAAGACGGCTCACCGTCTGCTCGATCGCTTTTTTTCTCGGATGCTCTCTCTGGAAGATCTGCACCGCGCGTCATTTTTCGGGTCGAGATTCGTCTCGCAGACTCGCCCGATTTTGACGAGCGTGAAATGTCCATTTCCAAGGCACTAGGCTTTTTCATGCGCAGAACCTACCAAGTTTCCGCGCAAAAAGTTACGAAGTTCCTCGCCTAACGCGCCCGACCTTGGAACAGCGTTTTTCGATCTGCAACCACAACCAGAAACCATCCCAGCGATGAAACGGGATAGTACGCCACCACCTCGCGAGGGAGTTCCTTGTATCCTCCCGCTGGTTCCTCTGAAAACGCCGCGATCACTTCCGGGTACGGCAACGGCCTCAGTTCCAGCGTCCGATTCCGATGAAGCGTCCCCACATCTCCTTCTCGACGAGAAACCTTCACTCCCTCTGGCCAGGACACACCAATTTTCCCGTGGCTATCCACCAACAACACCTGTTTTGCAGCAGGCACTTGAGGCATTACCAACAACTGCTCCGCGATTTCTGGCAAAAGCAGATCCACCCCTGCAACCCCCAAGAATTTGTTTGTGTCACTGTACAGAGGAAACGAACACGCGATCAGGGGTTCGTCAAACAGATCCAAGTAGACGTTCCCCCAACGCAACTCTCGTTGATTTGCAGCCAACGTGTATTTCGGACGGTCGCGCCCGTCGTACGAAGCCGGGAAACCGCCCCGCCCAGGGTATGCCACATGCACCCCGTTTGAGAGTGTGACAAACAAACGATACAGCCCATTTTTGCTGTGTTGAAACGTCGTTTGAAAACCTTGTCCCAACCCAGCCAGTGTATCCAAATCTCGTCGGGCAGCGTCCGCAGAAACCTGCGGTGCCAATTTGAACACCGGATACTCCATGCTGATTTTTTGTCCATATCGAGCGTTCTCTGCAAGATCTTTGGGACCACGGCCTGGAGTCGAAAAATCCTCGCTAAAATACACATTCGTAGAAGCAGTTGTGGCGACTTCCCCTGACGCCTCTGTTTTGCCCCGCTTCTTCTTCTTTGCTGCCTTCTCTGCTTTGTCCGCCTTCTCCGGTTTCTCGGTTTTGTCAGTCTTTTTCGACCCAACCCCTTTCCGTCCCTTGGTTCCGGTGTCTGCAATTCCCGGATTCTGAGCCGAATGTCGCATCGCTTCAATCGTTCGACCCGCAAGACCATGTACCAACCCTTCATAGTCGTGCAATTGGTTGTCGATCCGGTGTCCGTGCTGCGAAACAGACAGCATCAACGCTTGCAATTTTTGCCTGTGCCGCCTCTCTGTTGCGACCTGTGCTGCATGGCGAAGTTGCAAAAACAGAATCGCTCCAAGACCCACCAACAGCAGTATCACCAGCGACGCCAGCGTGGCCCCTTTGTGGCGATTCATAACGCGCAGAGTCTTCAACAGAACTGTGTCTGGAAGCGCCAGCACCGCCTCTCCGTTTCGATAACGCCGCAGATCTGCCGCAAACTCCCCGATGTTCGCGTACCGGTTTGAAGGTGACAGAGCCGTTGCCTTGAAAATGATCGCACGCAGCTCCAGCGGAATCTTCACGTGCGGGTCCAAGTGAATCAGCGGATTCTTCTGCCCCTGCACCGCCTTCACCAGCACATCCTGTACTGAATCCCCCGTCACAGCCTGCCTCAACGTCACCACTTCAAACAGAATCAACCCCAGTGCATACAAATCACTCCGCCCATCCAACTCCGAATGCTTCCCCGAAGCCTGCTCAGGAGACATGTACGCGGGCGTCCCGATCACCGATCCATAGCGGGTGTTTTGGTTGTTGTTGGTTTCTATGTTGGCTTCGGTTAGGGGTTCGTCGGGGGTGTTCATGAGGCGGCAGATTCCCCAGTCCACCACGTACACTTGATTAAAAAGGCCGATCATGACGTTGTCGGGCTTGAGGTCTCTGTGAAGGACTCCCTTTGCGTGGGCGTAGGCGATGGCATCGCAGATTCGGGTGAAAATTCTGAGGCGGTTGGCGATGTTCGCTTGCTCATCGACCGGGGAAATCTTTCCGGCTTTTTGTCGGTCTGTGTCGAGGAGGCTCGTCAGGTTCTGCCCCTCGATGAACTTCATCGCGTAGCCCACGGAACCGTCGGCAGTCGCTTCGAGACCGTAGATGGGAATGATGTTGGGATGTTCAAGCTGCGCGGTGATTTGGGCCTCTTTCAGGAAGCGCGCAGCCAGGGGTGGACTTTTTGCGACGGTATGGTTCATGCGTTTGAACGCGACACGGCGGCGCAAAAAGGCGTCTTTCGCGGCAAAGACTTCCCCCATCGCACCTTCACCCAGAAGGCGCTGCATGACGTATCGCTCTTCTTTCAATGGAAGGGCGAGCGCCGTAGCCGCAGGAGCAGCCTCGGTTTCGTGTCCGGCCACTACCGTCGCTGCGCCAGCCTCCGCTCGTACAACATGAGCGGCGTCTTCGGCCTTTCCAACCAGGCTACGTAGCTCTACGGCAGGTTCTTTGGGGGTTGTTGTTTCTCGGTCGAGCGGTTGAGGTTTCATCGTGTTGGCTTCCCAGTAGTTTCCCGATGAAGACGCCAAGACCGCAAGAACTTCCTGCACCGAAATGGCCAGACTTTCTATGTCTGTCGCTTGGTCCTGACGATCTTTTCTCTCCCATGTACGGAAACGAGACCCAAACAGAGCCAACGAGAGCCTCTTTCCAGACCCCCAGAAGCAGTCGCCCACGGGGAATCTTTCGAGGGTCTTCCCTGCGTTGGCGTGACAGAATACGATGTTGCGATGCAATGCTTTCCGTGGCTCTGTCTTGCACTCCTTCTGTTTGCGCCCAGGGCGAAAGCGGAAGCACCGGAAGCCTGGCAATTGCAGGTTATCGCGACGGCAAGCGAACTCAAAGACGAGCCCGAACGGGAAGTCGAGCGGCATTTTTTTTGGTCAAATGAACGCCGACACGATCTGTTTTTCCCAATGCTTTCGGCCAGGGCAGGAAAAGGGGGTCATGTGGGAGTGGGTGGAGACCAAAATTACACGCTGGCTGCCGCAGCAGAGGCCAAGGCCATGTGGCTTCTGGACATTGATGCCGACGTGGTGCGCATGCACCGGTTGTATGCAGCACTTCTTCCCATGGCAGACACCCCCGAAGTGTTCCTGCAATTGCTGGAAGCGGCGGATCAAAGCAAAACCGTTCGGCAGCAGGTCGTGACGGCTTATGGTGCCACGGAAGGGGCCAAAGTCTTTGACCTCTATCAGAACCATCGACAGCGTCTTGCAAAGCACTTGCGAAAGACGGCGAAGCTCGAGAAGCAGGGACTCCCGACGACGTGGATGGGGAATCAGAAGTTTTACAAACACATTCAGGGGCTCGCAAAAAACGGGCTCATCATTGCGCGCATCGGCAATCTGTATGGACCCAGAACCCTCATGGGAATCGGCCATGCAGCGGAAAAGAGCGGGGTCAAAATCACGACCGTGTATTTCTCGAATGCGGAGGCCTGGTTTCAGTACAATCCGGTGTTTCGGCGCAACATCGCCACCCTCCCCTTTGACGAACAGAGCGTGATTTTGCGGACGATAGAAGCCAAAACCCTGGTTCATCCGACAGACGATTTTTGGCACTTTTGCGTACAGGGCGCGACCGACTTTGTGACCAAGATCGAAAAGCCCTCCTATCGAAGTACGGATCGTCTGATGCGCGAGGCAAAAGCGCCCACTCCGCCAGTACAGGGGCTGTCCTATATTGGTCTTCCTTCCCACTAACAACATGATGCGCAACACACCCCTTTTCTTGTCATGTTTGCTTCTGTCTGTGAGTCTGCCCGATCCAACGACCGGTCTCTTCTCCCTTCCATCCGCTTCTGCACGCCAAAAGGAAAAGACAGCGAAGCGGGCCAGCAAGAAAGGGAGGAAGAAAGCGAAGCCGAAAGCAAACCCGACACCAAACCCATCAACACCAACAGAGGACAAGAAGGTCGTCGAGGAAAAGCACCAAGAACTCGCGCCTCCCGAACCCATTTCCTATCCAGAAGTGGAACCTTGCGCGGAACTCCCGGAAGACATGGCCTGCGTTCCGGGAGGCGAGTTCCTGCGGGGCGTGAACCATCGGGGCAGCAATGCTCGCCCCCAGGAGAACGTGTTTGTCCAGACGTTCTACATGGACAAGTTTCACGTCACCTATGAGCAATACCAGCAGTGTGTGAGAGAAGGAAAGTGCAAGCCCGCGCGGCCTACGTATCCAGACTTTAACCATCCGCATCAACCGATGACGAAGGTCAGTTTCTACGACGCGCTGAACTATTGCTCTGTCCACGGAAAGCACCTGCCCACGGAAGCCCAATGGGAGAAGGCGGCTCGCGGCACAGACGGTCGCACGTACCCATGGGGGAACGAGCCGATTACGTGCAAACGCGCCATCTTTTTTGATGAGCAGGGACGAAGTTGCGGTGTAAAACAGCGAAGCCGGGAAGCGGACAAAGGCAAACCCTGGGATGTGGGCTCAAGACCTCCCGGAGTCTATGGTCTGTATGACATGTCTGGGAACAGTTGGGCGTGGGTGCTCGATTACTATTCCCCAAGCTACGCAGCGTGCGGAAAGGAATGTCAGGGGGTCGATCCCAAGGGCCCCTGTCAAGGGGAAGAACCTTGCCCCGGACACAAACTCCGCATCGTTCGGGGTGGGTCTTGGTATTGGGGGCCCGCGCAGGCAACGACCTACTATCGACGCGCCGTTCCGCCGGTCAATGCGCACCATTTTGGTTTCCGTTGCGCGGCCAGCACGCAGGAGGCGTTGTCTCTGCCCAAGCAAGACCCTGTCCGACCGAACAACAGGAACGACACACACCGCGCGGACCGAAGCACCGACCCAAGTCCCCACAAAGGCTGACCCCAAAACCGACCCCTTCACGGATACAGCGCCTCAGAACCGGCACACGGACGATCGAGTTTCAGCTCGAAGGTGACTTCGTGCGCCGGAAACGACTTCACGGCGATCAACCCCGCAGGTTCCGTCGTTTGCGTTGGCGCACACAAAACACCGTCCCCATCTTTGTCGAGCCATCCATAGATGACCAGACCTTCCCCCGCATCCAAGGGATACAGAATCGTCTCGTCAATGACCGTGGGGTTTTCGGGAATGCTCGTCGCAAAACGACCGAGCGGATGCGCCAACTCTCCGTGACCGAAGAACTGTGCGTGATGAAATTCCAAGTGAACCACGCTGCTTCCCAAGTTTTGTGCAGACACGGCCCCCCGTACATGGACTTCATACAAATACACATCGCTGTTCACACAACCCACCGAAAACAGTGCGCCGAGCACTCCGGCCAAACCACGAAGTTTCGTCTTGGTCATCGCCCGCCTCCGACCAGCACGGCCAAATGAAAACCAGGAATCACAACGGTCTCGGGTGCATCGACCCAGCCATAATCCAGACCCAGTTCCAGACCAACGTTCTTGGTGATCACAGCCCCAAGCCCCGCCCCCAGCCACGGAGTCCATTCGTGACGAACGGTGTATTTCGAAGTGCTCCCGCTGGCCCTTTCGATGGAAGTGCGGTCTGACAAGATGGCGTGCCGCGTCCCCAAAAGGACATAGGGCACGACCCGTCCCGCCGGAAACGCAAAACGAACGCGCGCCTCCAGGGTAGGACCCCGCTTTTCAAGCTCGCCCAGTTGGAACAGCCATCCGAAAAGTCCCTCGGCTGCGATGCGGGCGTGCTTGTGGGACAGAAGACGCACCCCCAAACCCGCCGCCGGTTGGAAACGAAAACCGAGCGCAGTCTCGACCTGGGCCAGCGCCGCCAGCCGCGACCCGAAACCGTACTGACCTCGCAGCGCCGACCACGCCCATCCGCCGGAAACGGCCACGGACCAACGCCCTGCGTCTGCCCCGCCTCCCAATTGATCCGCCACCGGATTTCCCACTCGCCAATCCGGCTCTGCGAGAGTCGCCGCCTGCACAGGCTCTGCGGCATTCTCTGCTCGCACAGGAGACGCCATCCCAAGCCCCAAACAAACGACTACCAAAAGCCCTGTTGTACGTGTCATGTCCATCACAAAGGAGGCAGCGCAACGCCGAACACCCGCGCATAGTTTTCCGAAAACACCGCCCGCGCCTCGGCCTCGGTGTAACCGGTGTCCCGCATGGCCTGCACCGTGCGAGACAGATAGTCCTTCACAAAGCCCGGACTTTGCGGGCCATCGCTCCCATAGATGATTCGACCTGTGACCCCCGCTTCCCGCATCCGGCCCATCGCGATGCGGAGGTTTTCCCGCGTTGGATCGGACCCCGCAGACCCAAAGGCGCTCGGTTCCAAAAAGACGTTCGCATAGGTCTTGGCCAACCGGATGCACGTCTCGAGCGCCGCATGCTGCTTGTTCTCGAAGTCATATCCCAAGTGACCCAGGATGAACTTGGTCTTGGGATACTGTCGGATGGCGGCTTCCAGATAGGCGGGGTCGGTGTAAGGGGGCTCTCGCGCAGTGCCTGGAAAGGGGCTTGTGCCCGTGTGCAGATAGACCGGCTTGTCCAGCGCGGCGGCGACCTCGTAGATGCCGAAGTATTCGGGATCGTCCATGCGGAAATTCATGTGCGCGTGGGCCAGCTTGATTCCGACCATCCCAGGCTGCGCAAGGGCGGTGCGCAAGCGCGCAAGCTCTGCGTCTTTGCCTTCCGTCGCCGAACGCCACTTGTCGATGCGCAGACTTGCCAGCCCCCGCAGCCGAACGGGGTCCTTGGCGAGCCCATCGAGAACCAGCTCGTTGCTCGCAATCCCGACCGTGCGCGGCGAATATACGGCATACAGCACGGCCCCTGACACGCCCCCTTTGTCCATCTCGGCCAAGATTCCTTCTGGCGAAAGCGTCCCCTGCGCAGCGCTCTCTGCATTGAGGCCGATGGGAAACGGAAAGCGACTGGCCAAAAAGCGGCGCGTCGCCTCTGGGATGGCATTCCAATCGCCCGGATGCAGGTGGATGTCCACGACCTGCAAGCGGTTGCCGTCCCAATCGACCCCGCGCCTGGCTGGCCCGCACCCCGAAAGCAACCCGGCCAGCCCCAGCGCAACACAAACCCAACGAAACGAATTCATGCGCGGGTAGTACTCAAGCGCCCCCCCATTTGTCAACGGACTTTCATGCAGGCTTCGGAGTGGCCTTCTTGCGAGGGGCGGGCGCGCGATAGATCGGTCTCCTCCCAAATGCTGCACGACCAAAATGATGGGCCGGTCGGCTCGCTACGGGGTCGGGTAATGCAGGATGGTGCCAAAATCGCCCACGACCCAGACGTTGCTCGCATCCGTTCCCCAAACCGCATGAAGGGTCTCGGACGTTCCCGATGCTTCGGTTTTCCAAACCACACCTTCAAAGCGCCCAAGTTTGCCGCCTCTGCCAACGGCCAGCACGTTGTCTTCGCTGGTTCCCCACACCGCGAGGAGGTCTGCGTATGTGTTCATCGGAGGCATGAACAGGTTCCATTTCGCTTCATACCATCTCAAGATCGCCCCCTGCGCTCCCACGGCCCAAACGTTGGATGCATCGGTTCCCCAAACCGCATACAGATCAACGAGCTTGTCCAAAGGGAGTCCTGAAACCTCTTTTTTCCAGCTCGTACCGCTCTGGTGCAGGATGCCGCCGAGTCGTCCGATTATCCACACATTCGTTGCGCCCGCACCCCAAACTCCGTGGAAGGTGGACAGACCGTCGATTGGAGCCTCGGTCTGCCACACTGTCCCATTCCACTTGAAGCTCGAACCCCTGTCATCCGGGCCCCCCACTGCGAAAATGTTTTTTACATCCGTGCCCCAAATCCCATAAAGGGGGTCTGGCGTCCCCGAGCTCTGCGCTGACCAATCCTTCCCATTCCACTTGAGGATCGTGCCCCCCCCCCCGACCGCCCAAACATTTTGGGAGTCCGCTCCCCAAACGCCGTAGAGGGTCTGGGACGTGCCCGATGTTTGTGTCGTCCACGTCGTGCCGTTCCACTTCTGGATCGCACCGTTCTGACCGACTGCCCACACATTGTTTGCATCGGCCCCCCAGATTCCGTACAGATGGTCTTGAGGCAAAGACTTTTGCCGACACCATTTGTCGGGGGTGCAACCTGGTGGGAGGCTGCTCGCGTCCGCATTCCCGCCGTCGATGTTGTTGTTTGCCTGGCACCGTTCGGGGTGTTCGGTGCATTCGGGGTTTTCCCCCAAAAAGGGGCCCCACATTGAGTGGCACGATGCAAGCACAGCGCACGAAACGAAAAGCCTCAACAGACCCCAAACACGATCAAACCAAACACGTTTTTGCATCTTTACATTTTGCCACACGCGCCACAAAGGACGGACAAACATACGCCGCCTGTCAAAACGATGTGTGAAAACAACAGGGTGCGTTGCCTCATGTGCAGTGAGACTGGCGTGGGTCCAAAAACATCGCGGACATGGTTTTGCTTGAGTCGTGATAGGGTGTCGCGCGATGAAAACTGAAGCTTGGTCTGCTCGTCCGTCCTTTCACTTGTCGCACCGGATTGCGCAATTCCCCTTCTTGTCTGCGCTGGCAGAAAAAACGCTCGTGTGCGACGGAGCAATGGGCACACTGCTGCAACATGCGGGTCTTTCCGCAACGGATTTTGCGGGCAAAGAGGGGTGCAACGAAATCCTGTGCGAAACCCGGCCTTCCGTTGTGGCCGATGTCCATTCCGCGTACTTGTCTGCGGGCGCGGACATCATCGAAACCAACAGTTTCGGCTCGACTTCCGTCGTGCTTGCGGAATACGGAATCGCGGACCAATCCGAATCGCTTTCCCGCAAAGCAGCAGAGCTTGCGAAAACGGTTGCAAACTCCTTTTCCACCCCCGATTGGCCTCGGTTTGTCGCCGGTTCTGTCGGGCCCACGACCAAATTGATCCAGCTTGGACACATCGCTTGGGAGGACCTTTTCCGCTCGTATATGACTCACATGCGGGGTCTGCTTGCGGGAGGCGTGGATCTGCTGCTCATCGAGACCGCGCAGGACCTTTTGGGGGTCAAGTGCGCCGTGCTCGCTGCGCGCCAAGCCATGCGCGAAACAGGGCGCGAGGTGCCGATTTTTGCACAGCTCACCGTGGAAACCATGGGCGCGATGCTCGTCGGAACGGACGTGACCGCAGCGTTGCCAACACTGGCGGCGCTCGAACTCGATGGAGTGGGTCTCAATTGTGCAACGGGGCCCGATTTGATGCAGGAACACGTCCGCTTTTTGGGGGAACACGCGGGTTGTTTTGTGTCGGCCCAACCGAATGCAGGTTTGCCCCGCAATGAAGGAGGGGTCGCCACGTATGACCTCTCCCCGGACATGCTCGCGGACTATCAGGAGCGTTTCGTCAAGAACTTTGGCGTGTCGATGGTCGGCGGGTGTTGCGGAACGACTCCTGCCCATATTTCGGCGCTTGCCATGCGGATCAAACAGACTCCGCGAAAGCACTTTTTTGGAAAACTACGCCCCGAAACGCACGCACTTGGACAAGCATCCTCCTTGTATGTTGCAGTACCTCTTGTGCAAGAACCTGCACCGCTGCTGATTGGCGAACGCAGCAACGCCAACGGCAGCAAAAAATTCCGCGAGTTCCTCTTGCGCGATGATTTCGAGGGGCTTGTGGAAATTGGGCGCGAACAGGTCGCAGAAGGAGCCCACCTGATCGATGTCTGTACCGCGTATGTGGGTCGCGATGAAAAGCGCGACATGCGCGAAGTGTTGCGACGATACACGACACAAATCACGCAACCTTTGGTGATTGATACCACGCAACTCGATGTCATGGAGGAGGCGCTCAAAATG
Organism: Pseudomonadota bacterium; assembly: GCA_035328405.1. Lineage (GTDB taxonomy): Bacteria > Myxococcota_A > Polyangia > Palsa-1104 > JAEUJZ01 > JAEUKA01. The sequence goes on from DAOLIT010000068.1 coordinate 21,152, forward strand.
CTTGGGGGGCGCGCCCTCCTCAACTCCGTCAACTTGGAAGATGGGGAAGACCGAGCGAATCGCATTTGTGCGCTTGCACGAGAATACGGAGCGGGTCTTATCGCACTCACGATTGACGAACAGGGGATGGCAAAAACGTGTGCGAAAAAAGTGGAAGTCGCGCAGCGTTTGTACGCACTTGCTGTCGAGAAAAATGGCCTTTCACCCTCGGCACTTCTGTTTGATCCCCTGACCTTCACCATCGCATCAGGGGATGAAGAGAGTCGCAACGCCGCACTCGAAACCCTATCCGCGATCCGTTTGATCAAGGAAACGATGCCGGGTGTCCTCACACTGCTCGGGGTGTCCAATGTGAGTTTTGGTCTCAAACCCCTGCCGCGTCAGGTGCTCAATTCCGTCTTCCTTTCCGAAGCCATTTTGAATGGACTTGATGCGGCGATTGTGAGTCCGGCGAAAATTCTGCCCCTGTCCAAATTGAAGCCCGAGGAAGTCGAACTTGCGCGCGATTTGATCTATGACCGCCGTCGGGAAGGATACGACCCCTTGTTTCAATTTGTCGAACGCTTTTCCAACGAGGGGAGCGGCCAAACAGACAAAAAGGAAGAGTTCGGTTCGCTGGAAGACCGGCTGGCGAAGCACATTGTGGATGGCAAAAAGATTGGCCTCGACAAACTTCTGGAAGAGGCGCTCAACGCCGGACACCCACCGCTGCACATCATCAACCAGATTCTTCTGCCTGCGATGAAAACGGTGGGGGATCTGTTTGCCTCGGGACAAATGCAGCTTCCGTTTGTCTTGCAATCTGCGGAAACCATGAAAATGGCCGTGTCTGTCCTGGAACCCTACATGGACAAACAGAGCGGTACAGAGAAGGGCGTGATTGTTCTTGCCACAGTGAAAGGGGACGTTCACGACATCGGAAAGAACCTGGTGGACATCCTCCTTTCCAACAACGGATATCGCGTGATGAACTTGGGCATCAAGCAGCCGATCGATGCCATCCTCGACGCTGCGGAACAAAACAAAGCGGACGCAATTGGAATGTCCGGCCTGCTTGTGAAGTCCACGGTCGTGATGAAGGAGAACCTGGAACTCATGGCCAGCCGGGGTTGGTCGATTCCGGTGCTCTGCGGAGGTGCCGCATTAAACCGAGCGTATGTTGAGGGGCCTCTGTCCGCAGCCTACAGAACCGGGGAAGTGTATTATGGTTTGGATGCGTTCACAGGTCTGCGCCTGATGGATGAACTCTGTGGACACACAAAACCAGAGGACCGCACGCTGACCGGTCCAGGCCGAAAAAAGCTTGCGGGACAACGGATTTCGCGCGAACTGGAAAGAGCAGAGGAAAAAGCGAAAGCCCAGGAAGCCTCGACCGCCTATGTTCCTTCCGATGTTCCGCAGCTTGCTCAGATTCCCACGCCTCCGTTTTGGGGAACGCGGATTTTGGAGGGAAGGGACATTCCGCTCCGCGAAGTATTTGGGTATCTGAATCGCGCGGTGCTCTTTCGCGGACAATGGCAATACCGTCGAGGCCGACGTTCCGAGGAGGAATACCGCCACTTCATCCAGGAAACCGTTGAACCGAAGTTTTACAGGTGGTGCGAACGCGCGATTGAGCGTCGATATCTGCAACCCAAAGTGGTGTATGGATACTTCCCCTGTTATGCAGAGGAAAACGCCCTCGTCGTCCTGCATCCAAAAGGCACCGGTCAAAACACCGGTCAGGGGAACGAAGCCGGAAAAGAACACACCGAAGCCGCGCGTTTTGTGTTTCCCCGACAACCGCATGCGAAACGGCTCTGCATTTCGGATTTTTTCCGCAGCAAAGCGCGTGCATTGCAAGAAGGTTTTGATGTCCTTGCCATGTCGCTGGTCACGATGGGGGAACGGCCATCGCAGGTCGGCGCAGAATTGTTTTCCCAACACCGATACGACGATTATTTGCACTTCCACGGTTTGGCCGTTGAAAGCACCGAAGCCCTTGCGGAATGGCTGCACAAACGGGTGCGGCACGAACTGGGAATTGGCGCGCTCGATGCCCCGCTTGTCGAACATTTGTTTCAACAGGGCTATCAAGGGAGTCGCTATTCCTTTGGCTATCCTGCGTGTCCCAAACTGGAAGATCACGTTCCTCTGTTTCGCCTGCTCGAGGCCGAGCGAATCGGTGTGTCGTTGTCTGAGGAATTTCAAATCGTCCCCGAGCAATCGACCGCCGCCGTCATCGCACACCACCCCGACGCACGCTATTTCAGCATCACCTCAGCCTAAAACAGACCTCCCCCTGCCCTGCTCTGTCTTCTGGCTGGCGCTGGCCGACTGTGGTTCGCACTGGAAAAAAGGAAGCGAGCCCTGAAACAGACTCGAATCGGACCCAAAACGGACTATTGAAAAGGAGAGACTGCCGACGCCAAAACAAGCGTCGGCAAAGAAGGCGGGTTAGGGGAAGGGTTCGTAGTACGTACTAGTTCCAGCCCGAGGCTTCGAGGTCTGGGCCGCACTTTCCAGACATGCAGACTTGTCCGTTTCCACAGTTTGTGTCCACCGTACAAGCGCGACCGGCAGTGAATCGGCACGTACCTGTTTCACACTTCTCGGCGAACGGACACGACGAAGTGCTGCTGCACGTCACCGCCGACTCGCATCGGCCAGCCGCAGAACACTTGAGTCCTTTGCAGTCATAGTCGGAAGTGCAACTGCTGTGAATGCGCGAGCAACACCCCTTTGCAGATGATCCGTACGCCGTACAACGAATGGTTGAGCAGGAATTGCTGTAGCCCGCTGAGCAGCTCGGATATCCCGTCGAGGAACACATCCCCGAGCAGTACCCCGTACGGCCCGTTTTGTTGACCCTTGAACAATAGGAACCGAACCCACATTCGATGTCTGCTTGGCAAGTGGAACTCCCACCGACGTTCTGGCAGTGCCCATTGACGCAGGCATACCCATAGCTGTACCCCGTGCAACCGTAGCTGGTGGTGCAGTCGCGGCTCCCCGAGATCGCTTTGCACGTTCCTGAGGAACAGGTGTAGTCGTTTCCGCAGTCGCTCCACGTTGTGCAAGATGCGCCTGTCAGGTCTATGCAGCGGGCCTTGCGGCAGCCTGCACCCGTCGGACATTTCGAGGTTGCGAACCCATGTTTCTCTGCATCACACGCGACCACTTCACATTTGCCCGACTGGCAAAGCTGGCCGACGGGACAATCTGCCGTGGCCGCACAAGCTCCGCCCGCCGGCGTATTCGTACAGACCCCGGTTTTGCACGCCTCGTCCATTCCGCATTCGCTCGTTTTTGTGCATCGCGTGGCGACCGCACACTTGTTTGCAACGCAGATTTTCCCAGATGCAAACGGGCAATCCCAATCGTCACAGCACTCCGAACAGCCCGGAACGCCGCTGCACTCGTGATACGGTCGGTTGCACGACAATTCACACTTCCCCTCATAACTGCACGTAACCGTACCGTTTGGATCGGTCGGACACGGATCGCACCGCGTTCCGCATGTCTTCACGTCGTCGGATCGCACGCATTTGCCTGCGCAGTCGTGGCTCTTGGAATCGCACACGCACGCATGTTTGGAAATGTCGCAAGCTTCGTTTTCGCCGCAGTCTGGATTCGCTCCGCACCCCGGTTTGCACGCCCCCGAATTGAGGTCGCAGTAATACCCTTTGCTGCATCCTCCATCTTTGCGGCAGTCTCCCACTTGGTCTTTGCAGTTGCCCCCAATGCACTGTTGCGTCGCGCCGCATTTGTTGTCGCAGCGACCGCAGTTGTCCATCGAAGTATTGACATCCACACACCCCGATCCGCATCGGAATTGACCGACCGGACAACCCGAGGTGTCGCCATCCCATTTGGACATCATGTCTTCGGGGGACGGCGGGTTTGGCTCGCTACAGGAGCCGAGCAGGGCACAGAACGTGCCAATGAGAAGTTGTTTCCATGTCGAGTTCATACGTTTTCCTTTTGTTCAGTTGTTTCAACCCAGAAAAGGGGTTGAAAAAGGGGTCGAATAAGGGGGTTAGGGAATCGGTTAAGGAGTCGCCGGGCAACCCACCAAAAGCGCCGTTTGGCACGGCATCGGGCTCGACGAGTTACACGAGTAACTGGAGACGTAAAAAATGCTGTATTCCCCAGCAAAAAGTTCGCCTTGGTACGTCGCTTCTCCGGATTCCGCAAAGCTCGGCATCGATCGACTGTTGCCGCTCTTTTCCGTGAATCTCAGCAAACCCCGATTCCCGCCATCGGGCACTTTTTGCCCGTTTTTCGTCAGTTTTCCCGATAGAGACACCGTCTTGGCATCGAAATCGATCGACCCGCTGACCGAAAGTCCCAAGTCCGAACGGAGTCGCACCGCTTGACACGGCAACGGCCCCGCTGACCCACAATAGTAGCTCGGTTGATACGTCACATCGAAGGTCCCTGCGAACACTTCCCCCTGATACGTCGCGTCCCCCGCATCGCCAAACCCTGGCATCGACAGCGAGCCCCCATCTTTGTGTGCAAACAACAGATAGCCTCGGTTGGCACCGTCGGGAACCGCAGCCCCGTTTTTCGTGAACTTCCCGGAAACTTGCACCGTTTTTGCATCCACATCCAGCGACCCGGACGCATTCAGGGGAACCCCTGCCCGCAACCGCACGCGATGACACGGCAAGGCACCCGGTTTCGAGCAGTAATAGGACGGTTCATACAGCACGTCGTACGTACCCGCGAAAATTTCGCTTTGGAACGTCGCTTCGCCGGTGTCCCCAAACGCCGGCATCGAAATCGATGTGCCCCCAAGCTGCTCAAGCCGCACGGACCCCCGATTCGACCCCGACGGCACGCGCGCGCCGTTTTTCGTCAGTTTGCCCGACACCTGAACCGTCTTTGCATCAAAATCGAGCGACCCCGAAGTCGTCACCGCCAAACCCGAACGCAGAAGGTGATTCGCACACGGCAGAGCATCTCCCGAATTGCAGTAGTAACTGTTGCGGTAAAGGACATCATACGTACCGACGAACAGTTCGCCCTGATACGTCGCTTCCCCCGTCGCTTTGAACGCTGCCATCGACCGCGCCGACCCCTGTTTCAGTTCAAACGACAGATACCCTCTGTTTGTCCCATCAGGAACCCGCGCGCCGTTTTTCAAAAGCCGCCCCGACAGCGTGACCGTCTTCACATTCAAGTCCAGCGACCCGCCCACGTTCAGGTTCACACCCTCTTGCACAACGATCGACTGACACGGCAGAGCCCCCCTTTCGTTGTCGCACGACGAACTGTTTTGATAACGGATGTCGTACATTCCCGCGAACACCTCGCCTTGGTACGTCGCCTCTCCCGACTCTTTGAAAGACGGCATCGATTTCGCGCCGCCCTGTTTGAGTTCAAACACCAGGTATCCGCGATTCGTCCCGCTCGGAACCGCCCCGCCGTTTTTCGTCAGTTTTCCCGACACCTGCACCGTCTTCACATCGAAATCGAGCGACCCCGACACCGCAAGGTCTACGCCCGAACGGAGGAGCATCCGCTGGCACGGCATCGGCCCGTCGCTGCGGCACGAATACGATGGGTTGAAATACACGTCATACAACCCCGCAAACAAGCTCCCCTGATACGTGGCTTCCCCTGTTTCTGCAAATTGGGGCATCGATCGATTGCCCGCCTTTTTGCTCTCAAACGTCAGGTAGCCGCGCGAAGCACCGTCGGGAACTGCCGCTCCGTTCTTCGTCAGTTTGCCCGACACCTGCACCACTTTTGCATCCAGGTCATAACTGCCGCTGGTCGAAAACGGCATGCGATCTTTGCAGTCTGGAGGATTCCCTCCGGTGCATTTCCCAGCGACGCACGACGCCCCCGCATTGCACTTGGTTCCGCAGCCGCCGCAGTTTTCCGCATCCACCGACAAATCCACGCAAGACCTGCCGCACGCCACGAAATTTCCGGCGCAGCTATCGCTGCAACTTCCCGCGTTGCAGACTTGCGGACTCTCACAGACGATGCCGCAGCCGCCGCAGTGGCTCGGATGCGCTTTGTCGTTTACGCAATCACCATTGCATTCGACAAGACCGGCCCCGCACTGGTTGTCGTTCGTCGTCGAACAACCCGCGACCCAGCCCAAACCCGCGAGCGCAAGGGCCCACAAAGAAAACGTCTTTCTGTTCATGAAAACCTCGAAAAAAAGGGGTAGGCGAACGCGCGCAGTGTGGACCAACCTGCCACCCAAACACAACCCCCAAAAAGAGCACCGCCCCAAAGCAAAGAGGTAGGTGCCTTTCATAAAGAGGCAGGTGCCTTTCTCAATGAGGCAGCTGCCTTTCTCAAGGAGGCAGCCGCCTTTCTCAATGAGGCAGGTGCCTTTCTCAATGAGGCAGCTGCCTTTCTCAATGAGGCAGCCGCCTTTCTCAATGAGGCAGCCGCCTTTCTCAATGAGGCAGCCGCCTTTCTCAATGAGGCAGCCGCCTTTCTCAATG
>DAOLIT010000069.1:0-26613 GCA_035328405.1 Pseudomonadota bacterium
AAGCCTCATCCGCAAAGGCGAAGCCAGAGGCGAAGCCAGAGGCAAAGCCGAAGGCAAAGCCGAAGGCAAAGCCGAAGGCAAAGCCGAAGGCAAAGCCGACGCGCTGTTGGCTGTGATGGCGGCGCGGGGCGTGGCTGTGACGGACTTGGTGCGCAAGGCGGTGATGACGTGCCAAGACCCGGCCACACTCGACCGCTGGCTGGTCCAAGCCGCCACCGCTCCCTCGCCCGATGCCGCGATCGTGTTCGGCGCGTAACCGACCCCCAGCCCCCCAAAAGAACGCGCAGACCCCTGAGTCCAAAACAACAGGAAAAGCGCGACATGCCCACCAGACCCAAAACAGCTTTTACAGGAGGCTTTGTGATGGGTCATGGCGGCACGTGGTTTGGGTGAAAAAATTGTGTGGGGGGGCGGGGCGTGATACCGCAGACGGAAGATGTCTACCCAACAACTTGTCCGAAGACTCACCGCCGTGGATGCTGCCGCGCTTTTGGTCGGGAGCATGATCGGGTCGGGAATTTTTTTGGCTCCGTCACTGATGGCGAAGAACCTGTCGGCACCGGGGATTTACCTGGGCATTTGGGCGCTGGCGGGGCTTTTGACGCTGCTCGGGGCGTTCAGTTACGCGGAACTGGCCGCGATGATGCCCGAGGCGGGAGGACAGTACGTCTATCTGCGGCGGGCGATGGGACGGTTGCCGGGGTTTTTGTACGGTTGGACGTTGTTTCTGGTGATTCAGTCGGGTTTTGTGGCGGCGGTGGCGATTGCGTTCGCGAAGTATTTGGGGGTGTTCTTTCCGTCGATTGGGGAAGGGAAACTGCTGTTTCAGCTTTCGGTCACGCCGGCAGGGCCGCAAGGTTTGTCCACGGCGCAGGGGGTGGCGCTGCTGGTGATTGCGGTGCTGACGGCTGTGAATGGCAGAGGGGTGCAAGCGGGGGCGTTTTTGCAGAACCTGTTTACGGGGCTGAAACTTGTGGGGCTTTGGGGGCTTGTGTTTCTGATCCTCTTTTTGGGGCACAGGTTGGGACACGGGAACGTGGCGAATTTTGCTCCGCTGTGGAGTTCGGAGGTTCCGAAGTTGCCGGGGGCGGTGCAGGCGGGCTTTTTGGCGGCGCTGGGGGTGGCGGCGTCAAAGGCGCTGTTCTGTTACGACGCTTGGAACACGGTGACGTTTGCGGCGGCAGAGGTGAAAGACCCACAACGAAACCTGCCGAAGGCGCTTATGTGGGGGAGTTTGCTGACGACGGTGACGTATGTGGGGGCAGCGGCAGGGTATCTGTATCTGTTTCCGTTGTCCGAGATGGCGCAGGTGCCGGAAAACCGGATTGCGGCAGAGGCGGCGCAAAAACTGCTTGGAAGCGTGGGGGGACAGCTTATCGCGGCGGTGATTTTGGTGTCCACGTTTGGGTGCATCAACGGAATGATCTTGGGAGGGGCTCGGGTGCTGTATGCAATGGCACACGACGGGTTGTTTTTTCAGGTGGCGGGGCGGCTGAACCGGAATCACGCGCCGGGGTGGGCGCTGCTGCTTCTGGGAGGTTGGTCGGGGGTGCTGGCTCTGTCGGGAAAATACGACGATTTGCTGACGTACACGACGTTTGCATCGCTTCTGTTCAATGCGGCCACGGCGGGTTGCGTGCTTTTGCTGCGCTGGAAACAACCCACTCTGGAAAGGCCGTACAAAGCGTTTTTGTATCCGTTTTCGACGGTGGCGTTTATCGTCGTGGCGCTGGGGTTTGCGGTGTACATCGTGCAGGGTGATCCGAGTTCGTCGTTGAGGGGGCTTCTGCTGGTGCTTTTGGGAATACCGGCGTACGTGCTTCTGCAACGAAAACTGGCAGCGACGCAAGTCATGACCGAAACAGACGTTGCGGGGTGATGTGATGCTGAAGCGAATGGGATTTTTTGGGTGTGGGGTACTGATATTGATGATGGGGTTTGGCTTTTTTGAGGGGGCGTTTGGGGCTGTGTTGTCGGACGCGCCAAATGCGCGAAATGCGCCAAATGCAGGAGACGCGAAAATTGTGAAGGTGACGGTGTATCCGGGGTTGTGCCGGGTGACTCGGGAGGCGGTGGTGCCGCTTTCGGGGGGGACGGTTCGGGTGGTGTTGCCGCTGTTGCCAGCTCACGTCGTGGCGGGGAGTGTGCGGGTGGAGGTTTCTGGGCCTTTGGAGAAGGACCGGAAGGCAGAGGTGCTGCGGGTGGAACAGACGATGGTTCCGGCGAGCGCGGTGAAGCTGCCGAAGAAGGAAACCGAAGCACTTTTGGACGAACTGAATGCGGTGGAAGACAAACTCGCGCAACTGTCTGCGGTCGAGCAGGCGTATGCGGCGCAGGCTCGGTTTTCGCAGCGGCTTTTGCCGTCAGCGCAGCAGTTGGCACCGGGCAGCGTGAACGCAAATGAGAAAATTCCGAGGCTCGATGCGGCGGGGTGGGATGTGGTGCTGGGTTTTGTGGAACAACTTGTGGGGGACACGCAAAAGAGACAGCGTGCGCTGCGGGAAGAACGGTACGTTCTGGAGAAAACGCGAGACGCGCTGCGCGAAAAGGGGCGGCTTTTGCAAGGGCTGCTTCGGCAAGGGGGTTTGGAGGTTGCAGCGACCGTGCAAGGGGAGGGAGAGGCGAGACTCCTTTTGAGTTATGTGTTGTATGGGACAACGTGGGAACCGGCGTATGACCTGCATTTTTCGCCAAGCACGGGGACGGTGGACCTGTCTTTGTTTGCGCTTTTGTCGCAGCACACGGGGGAAGATTGGACGGACGTGCAACTTCTGTTTTCGACGGCGACACCGCACGGAGCACAGGATGTACCGAAGTTTTTGACGTGGAAGTTGGGTGAAAAAGAACGGTTTGTGCCGACGCCGAGAAAGCCGGTGGAACGGATTGCTCCGCCTCCGCCGTTTGTGCGGGCCACTTCGCCGGTGTCTGCTGACGAAAGCAGAGCGCAGGAAGAACAGGCGGCGCTGCGGAATCGGTTGTTCGCGCACCTTGAGCAGGCAGGCGCGTCGAAATCGCGCACTCGAGATGCCTACTTGGATGCTCCGCCGCCTCCGCCGCCGCCTCCGCCGCCTCCGCAAGGTCAACCGGCGCAGGTGGTGCCAGCAGACGAGGCAATGGCAGAAGAAGCCCCGGCGATGCCGAAAATGGCTGCGGATTTGCAACCTCGCAGGGTTGAACTCAGCAAGATGCAGATCGAGGCTTCGACGGTTTCCACGGCGTCGCCAAGTTCGCCCTCTTCCATCGGCGGGCGGTCGCTGGAGGGGAAGTCGGGGGCACGCGAAGTGGGGGTGGGTCTGCGGCCTCCTCCGGGGTATCAATCGGCGACGACGGGGACCTCGGCGGCGTTTGGGGAGGCGGACCTTCTGTTCTTGTCTCCGGCCAAGGAAACGGTGCCAAGCGGGGAAGCCCTGCGGCGGGTGCCGATTCTGCATCGGAGTTTCCCCGTTCAAGTCACGCGAAAGCTGTTTCCTGCGTTGGCGAAAGAGGCGTTTTTGACGGCGCTCATTCGAAACACGCTGACCGATCCTTTGCCCTATGCTCGGGCGCAGCTTTCGGTGGGAAAAGACCCGGCGGGGATTGCACAGATCAAACTGATGGCACCGGGGGAAGTGGTGGCGTTGCCGCTGGGTTTGGACCGCGCGCTGTCTGCGGAGCGGAACGTACAAGTGAACACCTATGAAAAGGGGGTGTTCAGCAAAGACGAAGTGAGCGAATACGTGGTCACGCTGGAAGTGGTGAATCCGCACGCGGTGCCGGTGGATATCGAACTGCACGATCAGATTCCACTTTCGGGGGACAAGAACGTAGAGATCGAACTCTTGCGGGCGGAACCGCAACCGGGGCTTGACAAAAAGACGGGGGCGCTGGAGTGGCGGCAGACGCTTGGAGCGGGAAAAAAAGCAGTGGTGCGGTTTGCCTACAGTGTGAAAAGGCCAAAGGGCTACAGGCTGAGTCAGCACCCGTGAACATGGTTGTATTTTCCGGGCGGGGGGCGCGATATGCTCGCAAGGGCTCATGGAATGGCTCTTCCTACCTGGTGCGGCAATCGTCCTTTGGTTGCTGGTTCGCAGTGCGCGTCAGGAACAAGACGCGATCTCGCTTTTGCACAAAGTCCAGCACCTAGAGGCCGAACACGCGCGCCTTTTGGCGTTTGTCAAAAAGGAACTGGCTGAACTTTCGCAAAAGCGCACGGAAGCACAGGCCGCGCGACCGGTGGAGCCCGTTGAGCCTGCGCAACCGATTCGACCCGTTGAGCCTGCGCGACCGATTCGACCCGTTGAGCTTGCGCAACCGATTCAATCTGTCCAGTCCGAAGAGCCGGTTCCGGTTTCCGTTCCTTCTGTCCCTTCCTTTGAAGCGCAGCCAATTCCGATCGCGGAAACGGCACAACCCTTTCCTGTTGCGCTCCTTTCGGAGTCTGTTTCGGAAACCGCTTCTCTGTCTTCTCCCCCTTCTGCGTCTGTCGATCAGATTGGGCCAACCGGGCCGATTGCGCTGGCTACTCCCAAAAAGGCACCCGGACCACCGCCGACCACTCCGCCGACCACTCCGCCCGGCAAACCTTTCGATTGGGAGCAGCTTCTGGGCGTGCGGGGGGCGGCGTGGCTCGGTGGGATTGCGTTGCTCGTCGCGGGGACGTTGTTTGCGAAGTATTCGATCGAAAACGGGCTGATTGGACCGGAAATGCGGGTGGCGCTTCTGGTGCTGTTGAGCCTGGGGCTTTTGTCGGGCTCGGAATTTTTCATGCGGCCCAAATACACGGTGACGGCCAACGCGGTGTGCGGAGCGGGCATCGCGATGCTGTACGTGGCGTTTTTTGCGGCGCGGGTGCTGTATGACCTGTTGCCGACGTGGGCGGCGTTTTTGCTGATGCTGCTGACGACGGTGTTGGCGGTGCTTTTGTCGTTGCGATACAACACGATGTACATCGCGGTGCTGGGGCTTTTGGGTGGCTTCGCAACGCCGGTTTCGCTATCGACGGGACAAGACCAGCCGGTGGGCCTGTTTGCGTATGTGCTGCTGCTCAACTTTGGCTTTTTGTGGGTCGCGGTAAAACGGCTGTGGCACAAGCTTTTGTCGCTGAGCTTGGCGGCGACGCTGCTTTTGCAAACAGGTTGGGCGCTTGTGCATTTGTCGCCGGAAAAACTGCCGATTTTGGTGGGAACGTCGGCGCTGTTTGCGCTGCTCTATGTGGCGGTCACGCTGTTTGCGAAACGGTTTGATGAGGCGCAAAAACAGCGGCTTCTGTGGACGGCGACCTCGGCTTCGGTGTGGCCGTTTGTGTTTGTGTTCGTGCTTTCGTTGATGCCCAGGTACGCGCAGCACTGGCCGCAGCTGGTCGCGCTGTTGTTCTGTGTGAACGTGGGTCTTTTGGCGCTGGCAGTCGAAAGATGGGCGCTGCTCGCGTGGCCGGCGCTGTTCGGAACGATCGTGACGGAACTGTCGTGGGGGCTTTCGTGGCATGTGTACACGCAATCGGGGGCGTTTGTGTGGATTGTGGCGGGCGTGACGATTCTGTTTGCGGTGCTGTTCGGGGTGGGGCCGTGGGCCTACAGGTGGCGGAAGAAAACCGGCGACGTGCCGAGCGAGCTTCACTTGGCGGCAGCAGGCGCGGGGTTGTGGCCGCTTGTCGTCGGTGTTGTGCTGTCGAATGAGCGTTTCCCACAGAGCCACGGGGTGCTATTCACATGGCTGTTTGCGGCCTATGTGTGGCTGTGTGTTCTGGGTCTGCGCGAAAACCGAACGCTGCGGATGCTTCTGGGGGCGGGGTGTGCGGCGGTTGCGGGGACGTTGTGGGCGACGGATGGCCTGGATGCAAGCACGTTGTGGGGGGCCACCGGGCTTGTGTCTGTGTTTGCCGTGGTGGGAAACGCGCTTCCCCGGTTTGCGTCGCAGGTGCAGCGACAAGCGGACGCGCCCCATTCCAGTGCATGGACAAAGCGCGAGCACCTGTTTCGCGAACTGTCAGGGGCCGTGTTGCTGCTGGGTTTGATTGGTTTTGTGGGCGTCGAGCTGGCGCGTGAATTGGCGAATCCTCCGGGGGCGTTTTTGTGTGTCGAGGCGGTGTTGTTTGTGCTTCTGGGGGAACGGTCTCGGGTGTCGGGGGTTGCGTTTGTGCAAGGGGTGGTGTCGCTGCTGTATGCGGTGCTTCTGTCGTCTTGGTTGTTTTGGGTCTTTTCGGTCTTTGCGGCGGACGGGGATCTGTCGGGGTCGCGCGTGCTGTGGGAAGTGTCGTTTGTGCTGGGCTTTGCGGTCGCACTGGGAATCCGGGCCGCTGTACGGGCGAATAGGGGCCGGGCGCGCGGGGTGAATCGAGAAACGGCGCTTTCCATGGGTCCAAACGAAGTGGTGTGGGACAGCGAGTGGGCGGCGCTGCTTTTCACGGTGTGTGGGATGTTGGCGGTGGCGATGACGCTGGGTTTTGCGTCGCTCGGGCAAAGGCCGGCGCTGGGAATGGGAGTGCTGTTTCTGTATGCGGTGTGCCTGTGTTCGTTGGGACTGCGGCAGGTTTGGACGCCGGTGTTGCTTGTGGCGGAAGCGATCTCGGCAGTGGCGCTGTTTGTATGGCAGCGCGAGCAATTTCAGCGTGTCGATGTGTGGACTTTGTTCGCGTGGGCGGCGGTGTTTTACGGACTGTTTCTGCTGACTCCGCTTGGGGCGTTGTGGCGTTTTCCGACGTTGCGGACGCGCCGAGGTCTGTTTTTTGCGGCGGGTCTTGCGGGGCCCGCGTTCTTTTATCCTTTGTACAAAGCGTGGCTTGCGGGTTTGGGGGAAGGGATGGTGGGTGCGCTGCCGGTGGCGATGGGGGCGTCGTCTTTGGGGGCGTTGTTTGTGATTCAAACCCTCAAGCGACCGACGGCAACAGAGGACCTGCCCGAAACGCTTTTGGACGCGCGGCATTTGGGGAATCGGGCTCTGTTTGCGGCGGTGGCGATTGGTTTTGTGGCGCTCGCGATACCGCTGCAGCTCCAAAAACAGTGGATTGCCATTGCGTGGTCGGTCGAGGCTGCGGCGGTGTGGTGGCTCTTCCGGCGTTTGCCGCATCCGGGCCTCAAGTACTTTGGCGTGCTGCTGTACATCGGTGTGTTGGTCCGGCTGTTTCCGTCGGCGACGCTCCTGTCGTTTCATGAGCGGGGGTATCCCGTTGTGAACTGGCTTCTGTACAGTTACGGAGTGCCGTGCGCGTGTTTCCTTGTCGGAGCAGCGGGTCTTGCGAAGGTCGAACGGGAACGTGCATGGACGTTTGAAACGGTGTGGCCGCTGTCGAAATTGCGGCTTGCGGGGATTGCGTTTTATGTGGGTTTGGTGCTCGGGTTTGTCCTGATCAATGTGGAAATCGCGGATGCGTTTTCGACGGGCCGATACACGGAACTGTGGCCGCAAAGGAGTTACGCGCGGGACCTCACGCGGTCTCTGTGTTGGATGCTGTATGCGCTGTTCTTGCTGTTGCTAGGAATGCGTTACACGAGTCGAGGGGTGCGGTACTTTTCTCTTGGGCTTTTGCTCTTGACCGTTGGCAAAGTCTTTCTGTACGACCTGTCGAACCTGAGCGGCATGTATCGACCCCTTTCGCTTCTGGGTTTGGCGGCGGCGCTGATTGTCGTGTCGCTTTTGTATTCACGTTTCGTGTTCCAAAACAAAGCCACCCCACAGAGTCCAGAGACGGAACCAGAGCCAGAGAAAGAGCCAGAGCCAGAGCCAGAGCCAGAGAAAGAGAAAGAGAAACAGTCATGAGACTGCGTTTGTACGGAATGTGGAGGTTTGTGCTTTTGGGTGTGTTGGTGTGTGTGGGGGGGGCACGGGCACAGGAACTGCCGTCGGATGCGGCGTTGTCGAGCTTTCCGTTTCGCCGCGCAGTCACGGTGAGCAAGGATGCCGCGTCCGGTTTTGCTGTCGTGGCGTTGCCGCCTGAACTGTCCCGCGAGGGCGAGGGAGTGAACCATCGTTTGGTGTCGCGCGACGGCCAGGAAATACCATTTGTCATCGGTGCAAACCGCCGCAAAGTCGCGGTGCTTCGCCATGCCGGTCATCTGATCGACACGCATTCCCAAGAAACGCCGGAGTGGACCGTTGATTTGAACGGAATGGTCCGGTTCGAGCGGATCGAGTTTGATTTTCTGGCGGGTTTGTTTGCCGGACACGCGACAATTTCGGTCGCGAGCGAACAAGCGGGGCCGTATCGCACGGTGGCGAAGGACGTACCCCTGTTCGATGTGCCGTGGCAAACGGGGCCGGGCGGACGCTTGCAGTTTTTTTCGACTCAGCTTGCGCAGACCGAAACCGCGCGGTTTGTGCGCGTTTCGTTTGTCGAATCGGGAACGAAAGCCAAATCGCACCGAACGTCCCCTGTTTTGCGCATGTTGGTGGCGCTTCACAAAGAAGAACGCCCCGGCAGAACGTGGGAAGTTCCCGTCGAGTTGCAGCCGGTTCCTGCCGTTCCCTCTGCCGCTTCTGAGAAGCGGAAAACCAGCCGGTACAAACTCGTCGCGCCCGAAGACTTGCCCTTTGTCGAACTTGCGTTTTCGGCCCAAGATCCCGCGTTCGTCCGCACCGTCCGGCTGTTGCAACAAGAGGGCAACACTTCGTCCGGGACAGAGCCCAAGACCCTGCGCACGCTGCACGAAACCGTCCTCTTCCGAGTCAGCGAGTCAGCGCCGCTTCCCACCGATGGCAAACCGAAAGGAAAACGCGATTCCGATTGGCCTCTTTCCGTGTCGGCTCAGCGGCTTGCCCTGACGCTGGCTGCGCCGCCCGAACCGGGGCCTCTGTTTGTGGAAGTCGAGGACATGGACAGCCCCCCGCTTGCGTCGTTGTCCGCCCGCGCATTCGGCGTGGCTGCACAACTGTTTTTCCCGTTGGACGCGGCAGCCCAGCGTTCAACGCGGGAGGAGACCCCTGCTTTGTTCCTGTATCACGGCAGCGCGACGGCCAAACCGCAGCAGTACGACTTGGCCGATCTGTCGGATTCATTGGCGCAGCTTTTGCGGCTTGCCCCCGCCTCGCTCGCCCTTCCGCAGCCCAATCCTCGGTTTCGCAAGACGCCCCCTTTGCCCGCCGTGCCCACGCAAGGGAGTCCCCTTTCCGTGACCGATTTTCGGTATGAACAACCCCTTCTTCTGACTGGGGGCGTCGATTTGTATTCCGTGCTGCTTTCGCCTCTTGCGCTGTCGTTTGCGCAATCGAACTTGGCCGACGTGCGCATCGTGGATTCCGATGGGTTGCAAGTTCCCTATGTGCTGTTTCCGTCCGCGCGAAAGACCCGCGCCTCGTTCTCGATTTCGGAGGCTCCTGCCGCCGAAAAGACCACGCGCTTTCGGTTGACTTCCTCTTACAAAGGAAAGTCGGTGGCCCTTCCGCTGGCTGCGGTCGAATTGTCGTTCACCAGTCGATTTTACCGTCGCACCTTCCGTTTCTTGGACGGCAGCGATCCCAAACGCGACGCCCCTGTCCTTCTGCAAGGCACCCTGGAACGGTTGTCTGAGGAAGACGCCGGACTGCATCGCGTGCCCCTTCCTGAACAGTCCGTCAAGGACCTCCTTTTGGAGGTCGAAAACGGCGACAACCCACCCCTTCTCCTCGAACGCGCTTGGGGTGTCGTCTCTGCACCGCGCCTTCTGTTCAAAGCGGACGGAACGAAGACGTACAAGCTCCTTTTGGGCAATCCCGGTGTTGCGGCACCAAGCTACGACCTGGCCAGTTTGCGCGAGGTGCTCGCCGAACAACCGACCCAGCCCGCCACGGTCGGTGAGGTCGCCGCATTTCCTGGGTTCCGACCGCCCAGCGAAGCCAAGACCCACATGAGCCTGCTCATGTTCGGCGTGCTCGTGCTCAGCGTTTTTGTCCTCGCGGGCCTGTCCCTGCGCCTGCTGCGCCAACCGGCAAAAGATCACCCCGTTGAGAACGCGAGTGATTCTGGGGAAAAAGGGTCGGGGCAGAGCGACTAGAGTGGGGACAGCGCACGGTCGGTCCGCGCCAGCGATTGACCGAAACCTAACGCTTTGGTGACGACTGCGAGGTCGTGCTCTCAAGAGCACGGGTTCATGCTGCTAGAACACGAGGTCGTGCGGGATTTCGGGGGTTATTGCGGATAGCCAGGTTGGGGTTGGGGTTGGTATCCGGGCTGGGGTTGACCTTGGTATCCGGGCTGGCCTTGGGGCATGCCGGGGTTCATTTGGGAACCGGACTTCATTTGAAGCTGTTGGAAAAGCTGGTTGTACTTGCTTTGGGCTTGGGTGGCTTCGAGCTGTTTGCGCTCGGCGGTCATTTTGGCTTCGTCGGCTTTGCGCTGGGCGTTGCCTGCTTGCTCGTCAAAGGTGGACACGGCGAAGTCGGCAGAGGGTTTGCGGCCTTTTTGAGCGACAAGCTGGGCTTTGGCTTGCTCGTAGCGGGATTTGAGGGCGGCGATGCGCTTTTCGACGGACTCGACCTGGGCGTCGGCTTGGTTGCGGTGGGCTTTGGCCCAATCGATCTTGGCGTCGGCGACATCCTTGGCAAGCTGCTTGATTTCGAGGCTGCTCTTGGCGGCGTTGATTCGGTTGAGGTCTTTGGTGGATTCGGCGAGGTCGCGCTCGGCTTTGGCCATGTTCACGTCGGCCTTGGCTTTGGTGTACTCGGCCTCGGCGACGGCGAGCTCTTTGTCTGCGATGGCGGCGTCGCTTTGGGCTTTGTTTTTTTCTTCGGCGGCCTGGTTCAGGTCGGACTGGATTTGGAGCATTTGGGATTTCTCGCCGGGGGCCAGGTCGGCAAGCAGCGCATCATCAATGGTGTATTTGGGGCCAGAACTGCACGCGCCGAGCAGCAGAGATGCAAGAAGAAGAGAACGGGAAAAGGTTCGCATGGTTCCTCCAAGTTTTCTCAGACTGTAACCCGAAACAAACACGATGGCGCATTTCCCAAGCGGTCCCACCTCGGCCTGGTTGGGCCTGCTTGGATGGCAGCGGGGACAGCCGAGATCAGCCGATGATGAGGACTTCTTGCAATGTGGAGGCTTGGGCGAAGCGGGACAGTTTGCACTTGTCGAAGACTTCGTGTCGTTTGCCGCCGCACAGAAACTCGGCGTAGAGGCGCGCCATGACGGGGGCCATCATGAAGCCGTGGCCCATGAAACCGCACAGGAGGTGAAAGCCGGGGAGGCCGTCGGGCTCGCCGAGGATGGGAAGGCCGTCTGGGGATACGTCGTAGGGGCCGGCCCACTGACGAAGGACGCGGACCTGAGACAGGATGGGCATGACCTGCACGAGGGCGGCGGACATTTCCTCTAAAAAGCGAAGGCTGGAACCCAGGCGGACTTGGTGGGTGTCGGGCTCTTTGAGGGTGATGCCTCCGATGATCTCGCCGCGCATGGACTGGGAGAAATAGAGGCCGGAGCCAATGACGCTGCACAGGGGCTTCAAAAAGAACTTGAGGGGCTCGGTGGCGAGGATTTCGTGCCGGTGGGGGCTGTTGGGAAGGGTGACGCCGACCAGCTTGGCGACCTCGGGGGACCAGGCCCCGGCGGCGTTGATGACCCGCTCGGCGGCGATGGGACCCTTGGAGGTTTGGACAACAAAGGAATGGGGGCCGCGCACGTCGATGCCGGTGACTTGGGTGAAGGTGTGGATTTGCACGCCCATTTCAGCGGCGGCTTGGGCGTAGCCCCACAGGAACGGCCAGGGGAAGACGACTCCATCGAGTGGGTTATAGCAAGCTGCACTGAAGGCGCGGGCGTCGAGCTCGGGGACGATTTTTTGGGCTTCTTTGGGAGACAGGATGCGGGTGGGGACGCCGAGCTTGTTTTGCAGGGCGACGTTGCGCTCCATGTGGGCGAGTTCGGTTTCGGTGCGGGTCAGAAACAGGTAGCCGCCTTGGCGAAACCAGACGTTGATGCCGAGCTCGCTGGCGAAATCGCGGCAAATGTCGATGGATTCCTGCATGAGGCGGACGTTGAGCTCGGTGGACCACTGCATGCGGACGCCGCCGCCGTTTCGGCCCGATGCGCCGCTGGTCAGGTAAGACTGCTCCAGGACGTGGACATCGCTGCGGCCCCGGCGAGCGAGTTCATAGGCCAGGCCAAGGCCCATGATGCCGCCGCCGATGATGACGGTTTCGCCTTGCGGAGCCAAAGAAGCGGCGGACACGGAGCGGCGGGGGTTAGGGCTCACCTGCGATGTCCTTTCCCTTGCCTTGGGCGAGCACGCCAAGCGTGATGGGCACGACAGGCGGACGCTGCGAAAACGGATGGGGCAGGGGGTTTTGTTCGGGGCGTTTGTCGGGATGTTCGGTTTCGGCGGACAACGCCTCGACCAGAAGCAGGCAGGCGTGGACCATGCACTGTTTTCCTTGGCACGGGCCGGTTCCCAAACCGGTAAAGCGTTTGACCTCCTCGATGTCGAGGTATCCGGCCAAAAAGGCCTGCCGAACATCGGCGAGCGTGACATCTTCACACGGGCAGACGATGCATTTTTCCGACATGGCTCCTCTTAGACCGTCTAGGACACCACTTTTGGCCCGCCGAGGTCAACCTTTTGGCCCGCCGAGGTCGAGCGAGCAGACGAATGGGGTTGTTGTGCGAAAGAGGGCCCGAAGTGTAGCCTGGGCGGCATGGAGATGGTCTCGCTGTCGGATGGTTTGGAATCGAGTTCTTTGGCGTTGCTGATGCAGGGCGTGTTGACAGATTCGGCAGAGCGGCATGGCTTGGCAGCCAAGGGATTTGTCGGTCTTTCGAGTCGGCTGGGGTTTTGCGCGACGGATTCGCAAGAGGAAGTCACGCTGTGTTTTTCAGGCGGACGTTGCGTGATCGAGCCGGGCCTTGCGTCGCCGGATTTGACGTTCTGTGGGGAAAGCGACCTGCTGCCCCGGCTCCAGACGGTTCCGAAGTGGTTGGGCGTGCCGATTTTTGTGTCTCCGGCGGGGCTCGATTTGTTCTTGTCGCTCGTGCAGCATCCGCTGCGGTTGCGCGGTCTGGCGCAAGGTTTTTCGTCGCCGTCGCGCGTGGCGAAAGCGTTGTGGGACGCTGCGCGCATCCTGCGGCTGCTGGCGGGAACGTACTGATCGCAATCACGACGGGCGGGCGGTCAGGCTGAACGGGCGCTTGGGAGAGGCAGCGGCGCTTCGGGCAGTGCGACGGCGGGTTCGGAAATTGCGGCTTTCGCACGTCGCCCAAACGGTGTGCTCGGAAAGGCTGCGGCTCGCTCGTAACGGCGGCGGGCTTCCATGGGGGCGTTTTCGGCGCGAGCGATTTCCGCGAGCCAGAACCATCGTTCGGCGGTTCGGCTTGGGTCTATTTGCCATTCGGGATCGAATTGCAACGTGACGGATTCTTCTTCCCCGCGAAGTGCGGCCAGAAGCGATGCCTCGGCGGCGCGGTAGTTTTTTTGGTGAAGTTCGGCGATGCCTCGGGTGCCAGACAGGCACGCCGCCAACAGCGGATCTTTGGCTGCACCATCGTCGCCGTGCAGCAGCTCGAACGCATCCTCGATGTGTCCGATGGCGTCGTCCGGCTGCGACAAGAAAACCAGGGTGTAGGCGCGGTTGTTGAGCCACAGCGCGCCTTCTTGCGGGCTCAGCGTCGCAAGCTGCACTTTGTCGAGTTCTTCGAGGGCCGCTCGATGATCAAAGGTGGCGTTGAGCGCGCAGGCGAAATTGATGCGCAAAAGCTGTTCCTCGCGCAAAGGCAGCGTGCGAGAAAGAGCGACGCGGTAATACCGAACGAGGAGGGCGGGATCGTCCGAAGGAAAAGGGGTTCCGGCCTCGTCTTCTCCCGATTCGGCAAGGAGCAACGTCGAACGGTTGCGCTCATGACTTGTGAGCGCAGCGATCACCGTGACCCAGACCAGCATGAAGAAGATTCCCAGCACGATTTGATTTTACTCCGCGCGGTGGCCACGCGATGCACGAGTTTCTACGTGCGTTTCAGCGAAATCGGACGGCGCACAAGCGACGACAAAACGGTTTCCAATGTTTGCCAAAGTTCATCGCCAGAACTGCTTTTCCAGACTTCAAAAACGGTCTCTGCGTCCGATGAACCCGCCGAACTTTGCGGGGTGAAGTGCCAAGCCTTTCGCAACGCAGCCATCCACATTTGCCGAGCGGCGCGGTGGCGGTTGATGACGATTTTTTGTCCCGTTTGGTGGGTCAGCGTGAGCACGTCTTGCGCAAGCTCTGCCTCGATTTCATCGGGATCGAACACAGACACGGCGCGCTCGATTTGCCGAAGCACTGCGTCGGCGGCTTTGTCAAAAGCTGCGTCCTCATTTTCGCGTGGATTCATGGTGTACCTAGGCTCGCAAGGAAATCGGATGACGGTGGCCCAGCGCAGAAACCACTTTTTGGTGGGCTTTTTGCACTTCGTCATCGGTCAGCGTGCGTTCGTCCGACCGATATGTGAGGCTGAACAAGAGGGCCTTTTGTCCGACGGGCACATGCCCTTTTTCACGGTAGTCCTCGAGCAAAGAAACCCCGCGCAACAGAGGTTCGTCCGCGTGCCGCATGGCGTGGAACAACTCGGATACGGGCAGGTCTTCTGCGACAAAGCAGGACAGATCGCGGCTCGTGCCCGGAAAACGAGATGGCGCGAGGTAGGTCGGTTTTTCGGGCAGCTCATCGGGGATTTCAAGCTCGAACGCGAACACGGGGCACGGCAGGTCCAAAGACCGTCGGCAATCCGGGTGGATTTCTCCGAATACGCCGACCACTTGGCCTGTTTTTGCGCAACACAGCGCCGCCGCCGCGCCTGGATGAAACAGTGGGGCTTCTTGCGCGGTCGCTGCACGAACCGTGACCGAGCGTTTTTGGGCTTCGCACAGGGCCTCGACCAGACCTTTTGCATCGTAAAAGTCGAGGGCGTCGTGAGCGGTCGGTTTCAAATGGTGATCGCGGTTGCCGCACAACACTGCGGCAACGTGCGTTTTTTCCGTCGGCAAACTGCCCGTCTGGTGTTGCGTCTGGTGTTGTGCAGGTGAACCGGCGGAGGTCGGTGTGAACACTTCCCCTACCTCGAACAGGCGCACATCGGTTTGGCCGTGGGCCAAGTTTTTGTGCAGCACATCGAGCAAGCCGGGCAAAAGTCGGGTCCGCAGCACAGACAGTTCTTCCCGCAACGGGTTGTCGATGCGCAGCGGCTTGATGTGCGCAGACCCTTCGCCAAGCTGAACGCGCTCGGGGCTGGTCATCGAAAATTGAATCACCTCGAACAGGCCGAGCGAGGCACACAGCGCCCGCGCATGGTCGGCGTTGCGCAACCTGCACAGCGCCGGGGAAACAGGCGGCGCGTCGGACAGACTTTGGCGCGGCAGCGTCGCGGGAACGTGCTGCAGGCCGTGAATGCGTGCGACTTCTTCGATCAAATCGATTTCGCGCGTCAAATCGGGGCGTCGGGTGGGAACCTGAACTTGTAGCTGCGTTCCGTCGCTGGTCACGGGCAAACCGAGCGCGGCGAGACATTCTTTTTGTTGCTCGGTGGGGACATCGACGCCCAACACGGCGCGGGTTTTTTCGGGCCGCAACGCAAGAAACAGCGACGGAATCGGCTTGGGATACACATCGGTCGCAGACGCGGCGATGGTGCCCCCGGCAAGTTGCACAATGAGGGCCGCGCACGCATCGGCGACTTCGGGAATCGCGTTCGGATCGGTGCCACGTTCAAAACGATGGGACGCCTCGGTGTGCAGCTTGAGCCGTTTCGACGTGCGCCGAATGCTCGCGGGGGAAAAATACGCGCATTCCAACAGGACCCGCTGCGTCGTCGGGCCAACCTCGGCGGTTTCGCCGCCCATCACACCCGCGACAGCCACGCCCGCCTGGCCGTCGGCGATGAGCAAATCGCCAGCAGACACTTCGCGGTTCTGACTGTCGAGGGTTTTGATGGTTTCGCCCGGTCGTCCTCGGCGCACGACGATCTTTTGCCCGGCGAGTTTGTCCAAATCGAACGCATGCAGCGGATGGCCAAACTGCAAAAGCGCCAAGTTGGTCGCATCGACGACATTCGACAGCGCGCGGACACCCA
The DNA here is from genome assembly GCA_035328405.1 of Pseudomonadota bacterium. Lineage (GTDB taxonomy): Bacteria > Myxococcota_A > Polyangia > Palsa-1104 > JAEUJZ01 > JAEUKA01. The sequence goes on from DAOLIT010000069.1 coordinate 15,983, forward strand.
ACCGAGACAAACGCAGTCGATAAAAGAGCGGACTTTTTCCGACGTTTACGCCGCAAATCGCACGCGCAAAATAGCGCGGGCATCCATCGGGATCTTCGACGGTCACGTCGATCGGCTGGGAAACGCCTTCTGAGATTCGCAAGGCCGAAGGACCGACAGCGAGCGGTTTCCATTTCACGCCCTCGGCCCGAAAGAGCGCGGCAATTTCTCGGGCGACACCCATGTGGCCGAGCAAGTCGGGACGATTCGGCGTGATGTCGAGCTCGAAAATCCAATCGGGCAAACCTGCGGCCTTTGCAAAATCGCATCCGATCGGCAGACCATCCTCGGAAGACAACACCAAAATGCCCGCGTGGTCTTCGGACAAACCGAGTTCGTCTTCGGCGCACAACATGCCAGGAGACGCGATGCCTCGCACTTCTCGCACGGACAATTGCAAACCGCTGGGCAACGTCGCGCCCGGTTTGGCCCACACGACCCGAGGCGCACATCCCGATTCAGTCGGCGCGGGCACATTTGGCGCTCCGCAAACGACTTGCGTGACTTCGGTTCCGTCGAATACATCCACCAGCGTCAGTTTGTCCGCCTTGGGATGCGGCCTTTTTGCTCGGACTTCTGCAACCACACAACCCGAAAGGCCCCGTCCGAGCGCATGCAGCGCATCGACGGCGACGCCAGACACGCTGAGCCTGTCCGCAACGGTTTGTGCGGAAAGACCGTCTGGCACCTCGAGCAATTCACACAGCCAATTCCAAGAAACTTTCATCTCTGAAAAACCTCATCGAATGTTTTTGCGGTGGGCCTGAGTTACGTCGCTGGCTTGGGATTGCGCGGCAGGGATGCCGAGACGATCACGTCGGGCTTGATCCGAAGCGTTCCCAAGAGCGCGCTGTAGGGCCTGATCCCAAACTGGGGTTGGTGTAGCGACACCTCGCACATCCATGCGTCGTCGCGTCCGTGGATTTGGCCTTTTGCGTTTTTGCGTTCGCCGTGCAAAAAAAGCTCGCCCGCCACCTCGAAACCGTTGGGTCGGCGGTGAATGTTCGTCGATACAAAACGGATTTCTGGAAAACGGTCGGTGTGCAGCACGTCTTTTTGAATCCGCTGCTCGATTTCGGCTTTTTGGTCCGCAGACAACGCATCGGGCTGATCGCGACCGTCTCGCCGAGCGCAAACGACACGCACGCTTTTCGGGTCAAAAAAGGCCGAAATGAACGTATTTTCCGACAGATCGGCGGTTTCTTGCTCGTCTTTGTTTCGAAGTTCGAGGCGGCAGCGTTCGACGCGCAGTTTCAAATCGTGGGCAACGCTCGAGAGAAAACCCTCTTTGAACGTCAAAACGTGACACGAAAAGGCAGGGGCAGAGACGACGATCGTTTGGGCCATCGCGGCGGAGTCTATCAGCTTCCCGTTTGCGTCACAGACTCGGTTTTTTCGGTGAAGAACCGTTTTGTGAAAGGAGCCGCGCTTTTTGACGTTGCACGTCAATTTCCGTTTTCACCCGCGCGAGGTACGCCGGGATGTCCTCGTCAGAGGAAGGCGGCGGCAGCGGATCGCCGATGCACACGGCGACGCTTCCGGGATAGACGGGAAACGTGTCGCGCGGCAACACCAGTGCTGTGCCCGAAATGCCGACGGGAACGACTTCGATTTGCGCCGCCTGCGCCAGGATGACTCCGCCGCGTTTGAGCTTCAGCATCTCTCCTCCGTCGCCACGAGTGCCCTCGGGAAAGACCAGCACCGATCGGCCTTTGCGAATCAACTTTCCGGCGCTCTGCATTTTGGCCAGCGCCTCGCGGCTGTTCCGACGGTTGATGAAGATGAAACCCGCGAGCCACATTCCCCAACTGAACACCGGCAGGATGAACAAGGCCCGTTTGGCCACCATCACCACTTTTTGAGGCAGCGTTGCATAGAGCGCCAAAATGTCCGTCAGCGACTCGTGATTGGACAAATACAGGTAGCTTTTTTGCAAATCCAGCTTGGGGCTGAACTCGGTTTGGTACCGAATCCCGCCGACCCGAAAGATCGCGCGCGACCAGACCTTGGCCAAGGTCAAGAACAAGTCTCCTCGAGGAGAAAGCGGCCAAGTGAACACGGCCAGCAGCGACATCACACCGGTGAAAGCGATGATGAAAAAACTCGTACAGAAAGCCCGAAACCGCAGCATGGGGGCGCTCAGAATGCCCTACTGCTGGGTGCGCGTCTATCGTTTCTCGCAAACGAAAATCTGGCTGTGGTCCGACGATAAGGCCGTTATTAGAGAAAGAATTTTTAGAGATTCAAATTACAATGAAAAAGGTACAAATACGTGATGTTGTCTTCCCGTACATTTTTTTTCCTGCTGCCGTGGCTTTTGCCGGAATTGCCGGGGCAAACCGTCGCGCTTGCTCAGGCACCTCAGGCACCTGGGCCGACGGCGCAAAAAAGCGACGCGAGGACCGAATCGGCATCCGCAGGGCCTTCCCCCGAGACGCTGACGGCGGCACGAGCTTTTTTTGAAAAGGGGCAGGGATACTACAGTGTGGGCAACTACGGCGCGGCTTGGGTCGAGTTCACGTCGGCCTATCACATGGTCGAATTGCCCGATCTGTTGTTCAACATCGCGCGGTGCGAAGCCAAACTCGGACGGCGAGCCGAGGCGGCAAAGCACTTTCGGCAATTTTTGCAAGCCAAACCGAACGATCCAGAAGCAGAAAACATCCGCAGACAAATCGACGCCTTGGAAGGCAGAGCAGCGAGCCCGGTCGAAACGCGGTCAATGGTGCCGTGGGCTGCGACGGTGACAGGTGGGGTGGGACTTTTGCTGACCATCGGCGGTGCTGGAAGCCTGGGAGCGGCAAACGCGGATTTCTATGCGCTGCAAACGACCTGTGGCACGTCGTGCGAAAGAACTGCGACGGAACCCGGTCGCACAAAAAGCGCGGTCGGCTATTCGCTGATGGCGGTCGGTTTTGCGGCGATGTTCAGCGCGGCGGTGGCATTGCCGTTTGAACTTCGCAAGAAAGACCCAGCGCGTCCTGCTGCGGCTGCCTTGTCTCTTCAACTTTCGCCCGGAGGCGTGTCTGTCCTCGGGAGGTACTAAATGCGCGACCATTCCTATGCTTCGTTTGTTTCGCTTTCTGGGGTTTTTTCTGTTTGTTTGTCCGTTTCCTTGTCCGGCTGTTTTGATTGGGATGTGCTGTCCTCGACGGAAATCGAACCTGATTTGTCTGTAACAGAGGACTTGTCTGTGGCACATGACCTGTCGGTGTCCGATGGCTCGGCGCAAGATTTGTCACAACCAGATTTGTCGCAGCCCGACATGGCGCTCCCAACGGTGACGTTCACGAAACAGTACGCTGCGACCGGGGCCAAAAAGGCCAATCGCGCGCTGTTTGGCTGGGACTCCCAAAACGTCACGGCGGTTGGAGACGGAGGTTTTGCGACGAAAACCGTGAACGGCAAAGACTGGACCGACATTTCTGCGTCGTTCGGAACGACACAAAACCTGCGTGACGTGTGGTTTGGCGGAACTGGCGGAACAGGGTGGGTCGTCGGCGAGGGAAGTACGGCTTTTCAATGGAACGGCAGTGCTTGGCAGAGCAAAAACGGGGGTCTTTCGGGGAATCTGTTTGCGGTTTTTGGCACGCAAACTTCGGGAAATCGTGTGGTCAGCGCCGGGGACCAGAACAATACGGTTTATCGGTTCGGACCGAATTGGAGCGCGGACACAGGGGCAAATTTCAATACTTCGCAGCTCGGCATTTTTGGTTTGGGCCAGTACTTCTGGGTGGTCGGGGCCGGGAAAGACAACTGCTTGATCCTGTCCGACGCGACCAACAACAAGCTTTCTTGCGGCACGCCCGGTTCTTTGGAAAAAATCCATGGTTTCTTTCAAGGCACGACTTCGTATGTCTACGCCGCAGGGTGGGACAAAGCAGCCGGAGTGGTGGTCAAGTGGACCAACGGGGCCAACACCTGGAATGCGGTGACGGGTTTCCCGAGTGTTGGAAAACTTTATGCCGTGTGGGTGGCATCGGACAAAGACGTGTGGGTGGCGGGAGAAAAAGCGACGTTGGTGCAATTTGACGGCACCAAATGGACGCAGAAAAACGCGGTCGGAGTCGGTGCGAACGAAATCATCCGCGACATTTGGGGTTCGGACGCAAACAACGTCTTTCTGCTCACCGACCAGGGCAACATTTACAAAAAACAGTAGGAAATTCGCGATTTTCCACGGTTGACACGCGTGTTTGTGCAGAACACACTCGCCGCGAAACATGCCAAGTCGTTTTTGCAGGCGGATGAGCAGGCCGATGAGCAGGCCGAACGCTGCTGTGTGGCTGCTTCTTTTCGCAGTCTTGCTCCAAACGGGGTGCGCCGCTTTCGTCGAGAATTTTCGCCCGGTGATCTACGGAAAGACCGCGAAAGAAAACTATGAACGCGGGCTTCGTTCGCTCAAGGGTGAGAGCGCGCTCGACGCGACCAAGTATTTTCAATTCGTGCGTCAAACATGGCCGACTTCACGTTGGTCTTCGTGGGCTGAATTGGGACTTGCGGACGCAGCGTTTGGGAAAGAGGCCTATCTCGAAGCGATCGACGGGTACAAGACGTTCATCGCAAGCCACCCTCGCCATGTGAAGACCACCGACGGATATTGCGCGTACAAAATCGGGGAGTCGTACTTCAAACAAATCCCGAGCGATTTTTTCATCCTTCCGCCGTCGTATGAAAAAGACCAAGGCCCGGTGCTCGACGCACGACGCGAGCTGGCGGATTTCTTGGACCGATATGGCAAAAGCCAGTACGCCGAGGCGGGGAAAAAGCTGCTCGCGGATGTGATTCAGCGGCTGGCAGACCACGAGCTGTACGTCGCGCGCTACTACCTGGACAAAGGAAAGGCGCGGGCAGCGACGTGGCGTTTGGAGTACGTGGTGCGCGAATATCCGACTGCGCGGCGTGATGCGGAAGTGTTGCTTTTGCTTGGCCAGGTGTATTTGCGGCAAAACGAGCCCAAAGACGCGCGGGACACGTTTCGTCGGCTTCAAATTGAGCATCCAGACGACTATCGAATCGAGCAGGCGAAGCTGTTTTTGGACTACATCGCGAAAAATTTTGCGGATTTGCCGCCGCCGCCAGCCCAGCTTCCTCCGCGCAAACCGTCCAAAGCCAACGCGCCTGCTCAGGTCCCGAATGACAACGACCTGTTGCCGCCCGATTGAGTGTTTTTGCGCGCACGGCTTCGCCCCGTTTCCCCCTTTCACCCGACGACGCATGGCCCGTTTTGTGACGGGAAAACACCTTGACCTTTGCTGCTGGCGGAAACTACACTTTGACGCTCAGAACTTTCTCTTTTCCGGTTTGTGGACGTGGCCCAATCAGGTGACAAAGAAAAACTCATGACGCATGCCAAGGAGCTTGCCGACCAAGGCCAGCTCGACAAGGCGTTGCGCGAATACCTGAAGATCGCCGCTTCGGACGAAACCGATGTGCTCGTGTTTGTCCGAATCGGCGATTTGTACGTCAAGCTCAACCAAAAAGCCGAGGCCATCGCAAACTATCGGCGCGTGGCGTCGCACTACTTGGAACAAGGGCAGACCGACAAGGCCATCGCGGTGTATCAGCAGATTTTGCAGATCGACAGCAAATCGGCGGATGCGTATCTGGCGCTCGGTGGGCTGTACCGAGATGTGGGGAAAATTCCGCTGGCGATGCAGCAATTCGAGCTGGCCGCACAGCTTTTTTTGAGGGCGGGCAAAACGGCGCAGTCTCTTTTGGCGGAACAAGCCGTGGTCGATTTGGCACCGGAAAGTCTGCCTCGCCGCATTCGTTTGGCGGAACTCTATTCCAAAGAGAATTTGCCCAACGAAGCGGCTCGCGAGTTTGAAAGGGCCGCGCAACTGTTGCGCAAACTGGGTCGGTTGGATGAGTGGGTGAAAGTGCTCGACCGGCTGCTGTTTGTGGCACCGCAAAATGTCGCGGCCTCGAATGATCTGGCGCGGCATTTCCTGAGCCAAGGCGAGGCCCTCAAGGCGCTCGCGCGGCTGCAATCGGGTTTTAAGCAAGATCGCCAAGACCGCGCGCAACTGGAGCTTTTGGCTCAGGCGTTTTTGATTCTGCACAAGCCGGACAAAGCGGTGGCCGTGCTGAAGGAACTCGCGCGGCAAACGGCAGATCGTCAGGGCGCTGAATCGGTCTATCGCCGGGTGCTGGACATCGAGCCCTCTGACCCGGATGCCAAAGCTGCACTGTCGGGCGGGTCGCTTCCGTCTGCAAGTTCCGCGAAAACGAAATTTACTTCGGCGCTCATCCTCAATTCGCCAAGTCCGGGCCCGGTGCCCGCGTCCAAAACGTCGCCTGTGCCGCCTTCGACCGTTTCGGGGAGCCGTCTTCCGGCGGTTTCTGCTTCGACGAAGGTGCGTACAACGTCGGACAAGACGCCGGTTGTCGCGGTGCGCGTGGATGGGACACTGCCGCCGGTCAGTCGGGCTCCGAGTGAACCGCTCAGCGACGAAGAAGAACAAGAACGGGTGCTGGCGGAAGCCGAGTCGTATTTGCGTTTTGGTTTGCGCGGAAAGGCGCTCGAAAGTTTGCGGACCGCGCTTTCGTTGCGGCCTTCGCTGAAAAAAACGCGGGAAAAACTGGCTTCGGTGCTCGAATTGCTCGGGCAGCACAAACCGGCGATTGCAGAACTGCGCACGCTGGCCGATCAATCCACGAGTCACGACGAGCAAGCCCGCTATTTGCGAGACATTCTGCGCCTGGACAATCGCGACCCGGTGGCGTTTGAAAGATTGCGCCGGATCAGTGGCGAAATCGTACCGATTGCACCGCCTCCCGAGGAAGACGAGCCGGTGATCGAAATGAGCGCGGAAGACGATGGACCGACCTCGCCAAGCGCCGCGCCACCGAAAGTCAGTCCGTCTTCTCCGTCTGTTCCGCAGCAGGTGTCCGGGCCTGTGTCCAAACCTTCTTCCGCGCAATCGGTCCCGTCGGCGCGAAGCGGCACGTTGCGCGAGGAATTGGCCGAGGTCGATTTCTTCCGCGAACGAGGGATGTTTGACGACGCGCGGCGTCTTTTGCGTTCGCTGTCGGCCCGGTATCCACACAGCCAAACGGTCTCGAGCAAACTGGCCGAGCTGTCCGCCAGCGGGTCTTCTTCCGACGAATTGATCGAAATCGATGCGGATGAGATTGCTTCTGATTCGAGTCCCAAGCTTGCGCCGGTCAGAAAAGGCGTGTTGCCGCCGCCCGAACGCAAAACGCCGGCTTCTGCGTCGGCGCGAAGCATTCCCGTTCCTCCACCTTCTTCCGTGAGCGGCCAGTCGCTCGACAAAAGTGGTCCCGTCTACGAGGCCCGCGATCCCGCCGAGGCGTATCAACGTGGCATCGCGCATCGCAATCGAGGCCAGCACGCGCTGGCGATTTCCGAGTTCAAAATCGCGATGCAGGACCGCAAGCTCGCGGGGCGGGCCGTGCTGTTGCTCGGACAGTGTTATCGGGACCTGTGGCAGCTTCGCGAGGCCATTGAAGCCTTCAAAGAAGGTCTGTACATGCCGCAGGTGGTACCGCAAGACCTGGCCGAGATGAATTACCAACTTGCGCAGTGCTACGAGCGGCTCCAAAACCCGAGTGAGGCTGTGTACTTCTACCAGCAAACGCTCAAGACACAGCCCGGCTACAAAGATGCGGCGGCGCGGTTGACGGCACTTCGCAAGTAGTCGGTCCAAGTCGTCGGCCCCATGTGTGGCCAAGACGCTGCATCGGACCGGGTTGCGTCGCTGACGCGGTGCGTAACAAAAAAACTGCCGCTCGAATCACCAAGCACTGTCCTGAATTGGTCGAGCAAGCAGGCCGTTTTTTCGTCGCAGCGAGGGTTGGCTTCTGGCCCTTGGCTTGCACAATTGACGAGGCAGCAAGTCCAACGGACATCGAGTCCACGGAGTCTCTTCACATGCGCGCCAAGTCTGACACCGCTAGAGTGCAACCTGCTCTACACACCGTGAGCGTAAAACATTTCGCAGCGCGAATTCATTTGCGCGCTGTCTCTGTCGGTTACTGTGTGGGACAGCTTCAAAAAGGAGCTGCCGTCTTGGTTTCCCTGGTGGCTTGGGTGCTGTTTTTGGTCGGTTTGGCGCATTTTCTGATTGCCGCAATGCAGCAGCAAACGGAACAGCTTGGCGCGAGCCTTCTTTCGACGGCGCGCGGCACAAACTACGGTTTGGCGGCGTTGCTTTTGCTCTTCGTTGCGTTGCCGCAGTGGGTCATGGGCCAACGCCGTTTGGAGACCCTGCTTCGACACGGCGAGTCCGCGCGCCGGACTTCCTAGCTTGGCCACGGCTTGCCTCCTGCTGATCACCATCCTGCCTGCCCTGCCTGACATCACGGCGACACACGAAACGGCCCGTCCGGGTTCTGTGCGTCCCTCGGCTTGACCACGTTCACAATTGGATGCCATTGAAAAATGTGAACCGGATTGCGTAACCTGTCTCGTTCGTTTCTGAGCCCGGAAGACGTGTGCTGTTGTCCGGGGGCCTTGCGACCCGAACCCCAACCCAAAAGACGTGGAGAACCGTGGAGGTCCTTGGATACCTGTTGCTGTGCCTGATTTGGTCTACGACCTGGCAGGCGATCCGCATTTGTTTGACAGGCTATCCGCCGTTTTTCGGGGCCGGGTTGCGCTTTCTCGGGGCTGTCGTCGTGTTGCTCGGCGTCCTTGCGGTGCAGCGTCGCTTGCTGCGGTTGCCCGGAGGCCTGTGGCAACACTTGATGTTTCTCATCGCGGGCGTCGTGAACGGTTTTGGTTATGCGCTGGTGTATCAAGCCGAGACTCAACTCACCGGAGGCACGACCGCGATCATCTGTGCCACCGGCCCGCTTTTCACCGCCATTGCCGCGCGGCTGTTTGGCCTTGAGCCGTTGCGCCTTCGCCGCGTCGCAGGGATGTCGATAGGGCTTGTCGGCGTCGGTTTTCTGTTTTGGGAGGGTCAGACGTTTGGGGCCGCGCAAGTCTATGCGATGGTGTTTGCCCTGCTGGCCGCAGCGGTCGTTTGGCCTGTGTATGGCGCGCTGCTGAAGCGACATGCGCAAGACGTGGCCACCCTGGTTTCGACGCTGTATTTCCTGTTCTACTCGGCGGTGTGTCTGCTGCTGCTGTCTTGTCTGCGGCAGGAGCCGTGGACGAAATTTCTAGAAGCACCTTGGCAAGCGCACGGGGCGCTGGTGTTTTTGGCGATTTGGGGCAGTGTCGTCGCCTGGGGCGTGTATCTGTGGCTTCTGCGGCGGCTGGAATTGTCGGTGCTTTCGACGATTGGGCTTGTGCAACCCGTGCTCGCGCTGGTGTTGGATTGGGTGCTAGAGCAGCAGCAGCTTGGCCCTCGGGGATACGTCGGCGTGCTCTTGGTTCTGTTGGCGATGGCGTTGTCTTTGGCGCCTTTGCACCGCTTGCGCACCCGGACTAACCCCAGCACCCCCAGCACCCCCAGCACAATGACAAAGACCAGCACGCTCGACAGCCGCGACCAGACTGTCGGCGACGCGAACCCCGAACACGAGCCTCCTCCCGGCTAGTCAAAACACAAACAGAAGAAATCGTCCTCGCGGTATACTGCCCGGGATGGCCGAGTCGAAGCCGCCCACGCCCACCTCTCCGGGAAAGACCGGTGCCAAGGAGCCCAAGCGGCTGGTCGAGGACCACATCCCCTTCGTTCGTTCGATTGCCCGCAAGCTTCGCGAGCAAGTGCCGTCCATCGAGTTTGACGATTTGGTTGGTTTCGGCATGCAGGGTCTTCTGGAAGCCGCCAAGCGTTACGATGACCGGCACGGCGTCGCGTTCACCACGTTCGCGTATTACCGCGTGCGGGGCGCGATGTTCGACGGCCTCCGTTCCATGGGTTGGTTGCCTCGCAGCGAGTACGCCCGCGTCCGTTTCGAGGAGCGCGCCAACAGTTTTTTGCAATCCCACGCGGATCGCCCAAGTGAGCCCGGCGCAGACGGCAAGGTCGAAGAGCGGGTTCGCGATTTGGCTTCGACCCTCGGCGGCCTTGCGGCGGTTTTCGTGACCTTGCTCGACCAGCGCGATGAAGCGTCCCTTGTCGATGACAAACCCGCCGCCCTCGATGTCCTCGAAAGGCAACAGCTCGCGCACCGAGTCCACCGCGTCCTGGGCCGACTGCCCGACAAGGAACGCTACCTCATCGAGCAGTACTACTACCACGACCGCACCCTCGAACAGGTCGGCGAGAGCATGGGCCTGTCCAAGTCCTGGACCTCACGGCTGCACGCCCGCGCCCTTGGCCTTCTGCGCGAAGAACTAGAAGCCGAAAACAGCGGAAAATTCGACTGACCAAATCCTCGGCCCCGGTCGTCCCGACCCCAGCAAATCGCTGCCTCCCAAAGCCCGCAACACCATCCACAAACAGACCAAGCGGCCTCTTTTTTTGAGGAAACGTGGGCCGCAAGAGTCCACGCGGTCTCTTTTTTCAAGGAGACCTGGGTTGCAAGAGGCCACGCGGTCTCTTTTTTTGAGGAAACGTGGGCCGCAAGAGTCCACGCGGTCTCTTTTTTCAAGGAGACCTGGGTTGCAAGAGGCCAAGCGGTCTCTTTTTTCAAGGAGACCTGGGTTGCAAGAGGCCAAGCGGTCTCTTTTT
>DAOLIT010000069.1:26713-27197 GCA_035328405.1 Pseudomonadota bacterium
TCAAGGAGACCTGGGTTGCAAGGGGCCGCGTAGCCCCAAAAAAGCGCGATGGCTTGAATGCAAGGGGCCGCGTAGCCCAAAAGCAGCATGAAAGGATGGCTGCGCGTGGACGGCCGGGTTAGTGGAGGCTGTAGACGTAGATTGTGTCGGGCTTTGCGGCGACAAGGAGCAGGTCGGCGGCTTTGTCTGCGTTTGTGTCGGCGAGCAAAAGGGCTGTGATGGTGGAGCCAGGGGGAAGGCCTGGGAGCGAGAGCGTGGTTTTTGTGAAGGTGTCGTCGGGCTGTGGGGTCAGGGCAGACACGGTGCCTGCGGTCGCGACCAAGACCTCGGGGCGGGTGTGGCAGGCGAAGCGGCCGATGGTGGCCACGGCGTCGCTTGCGCTGATCTCGGTGTGCCGGTTGAGCTGAGCGGCCCACAGGATCGCCTGGCTTTGCTTGTCCGAGGAGGAGTTGAAGGTGTTGGATTGGCGAAACAGGAGCAGTGG
>DAOLIT010000070.1:0-26257 GCA_035328405.1 Pseudomonadota bacterium
GGGCGTTTCGACGATTCGCTCGCCGGTCTGTCTTGCTCGCTACGCGGTTCGTTTGACACCAGTCACCTAGTACGCGGTCACACGAACTCTTTGAGGACTTGGGGGTCGGTTGTCCTGCCCAAAATTTGGCGGCATCGCTCGCAGCGAAATACCGCGCGCAGCGGTGTAGGAGTCGCCCCCAAAATCAGCAGGATATGCCCCCAAAACGAATACACCGGTTCAGGAACCACCAGTTTGTGATTCACATCATGTCCACAGGAGCAGGTTCTTGAACTCATCGCTGTTTCCAAAGCAAGGATGTCATACGGAAGGGGGGCAGGAAACTTCGCAGGGGGTTTGTGCAGAGGTTACGAATTGGGCGAACGGGGGCGCGTCTTGGGTTGTCCGCTGTCGGTCGATCCCGCTGCTGCGCGATCCACCCAGCGATAGCTCGGTTCGGGGCGAATATCGACGTGGATAAAGCCCGCGTGCGGATAAATCCCGATTCCCATTCCACCTGTATCGAGACTCTCAACAAACGCCTTCAGGCGTGAATCGGGAACTCCCGGAACGCTCAAATCCGACGCGCTTCCCGCGTAATGAAACGAGGTTGTGCGAGGCTGATTCCGAAAACCAGAGACAAGGGTGAGGGGCTTCTGGAAACGGTCATACACATGCGAAACGACTTCAAACAAATGCGGATCGATCTGTTTTTCGGTCTGTGTGCGGCGACACCGCCAAACGTGGTTCAGTTGGTCCAGTGCGTCTTGGTTGAAACTGCCGTCCGCGTTGTAGATGTTGACGGAAACGACATTCTTCGGATCGTTCACCGACGAGATCACGATGTTGCCGGATGGACGAGCCGGAGGGCGGCTGCGAAGTTGGGACTCCGGGGCAACCCAACCCGTAAACCCTGCCGCGTGAGATTTTTTCGACTTGGAGGATTTCGCCGAACTGGCTGACTCCGCCCGTGCGACACAGGGTGCCGTCACGAGCAAGGCCCCACACAGGAACTTCAAGAGTTTGCTCGTAGCTTTCACTGTTTCCTTCCTCCGTTCATGATATCCGTAACGCCATTCCCAAACAGATAAGAGCAGCCTTATGTTCCGAAATGAACCTCGTTGCCAAGCCAGGTGGTTGAGTCGGTCGCCAAAGAACCGAACCTCACCGTAACTTTGACCTCATTTCAAGGTCAACAAAAAAGTCTTCTTTTGGGTGGCCTTTTTTAGGGGGAGGGACACCTACCGACGAAAAAACACCGAAAAAAGGGCAATGGGAGATTGAGTATTCGTTCTGTGGATTGTTTTGTGGGGTGTTCTGTGGGGTGTTCTGTGGGGTGTTCTGTGGATTGGGCTGGATTGGGTTCTGGAATCAAAACACAGACTTGGCTCTACTGAAAAAGGGGGGCTCTCTGTTTCGAGCAGAGCGTCTGGTTTGCGGTCTGACTCCGTTGGCGTTTGTGAGCTACCTTGGTTTGTTGGGTTCTTGGGGCGGAGGCTTGGGGTGTGAACCTAGGTTGAGGGATTCACAGAGGAATCGGTTTGTGGATTCTGTTCCAAATGTTGCAATTCGATTCCCAAGTGGGCGGCGATCTCGAAAATCCGCGCGTCGCGATAGAACTCTCCGTACACGATGCGACGAACCCCTGCATTTGCAATCGACTTGAAACAAGACCAACAGGGTGAGGCCGTGACATACAGCACCGCACCGTCGATAGCCACCCCATTTTTTGCCGCATGAATGATTGCATTTTGTTCCGCATGAATCGTCGCAACACAGTGGTCGGCCTCGAGCATATGACCCACTTCATCGCAGTGAGGCATTCCGCGAATCGATCCGTTGTATCCCGTGGACAAAATCGTGCGGTCCCGAACCAACACGGCACCCACCTGTTTGCGGGAACAAGTGGACCGCGAAGACACCACTTTCGCGATGTCCATGAAGTATTCATCCCAAGAAACTCGGTGCATGTTGTTTTCCTGCGCTCATTTGTGATGGATAAGGGGTCCCAGGCTGCATTCCCAAACACACTCCCAAGCACATTCCCAAAGACACTCTCAAGCACACTCCCAAAGCACGCTTCTCAACAAACAGAATGTGCGTTTTACCTGCGTGTTCCTCGCCGGAATGAATAGGAAAGTCTGCGAACCAAAGTCAAGCGTAGAAAATCCTAGGCGAATATCGACCCGACACTTTCTCGGCGCGTTTTTTGAGGGCCAGCCCAGGATGCCCCAGGCTGTTTTGTCGTCGAGCGTGATATTCTGCAAGGCATGAGCAAATCCTATCGCTGTCCTGTGTGTACAAACGATGTGGATGTCGCCGCGACCATCTGTTCCAATCCCTCCTGCCGCGCCGAACTGGCCTTTTGTTCGCACTGTCGGGACATCACCACCTACGTGCTGGTCGAGGAGAGAAAAGGCCGGACGGCTCGGAATGTGTATCGCTGCGACAGGTGCCAGAAGTTGGGTGTCAAGTGCTACACATGGCTGTCTGGATCGTATTGCAATGGTCTGGCTCGGGCAGGGACAGCGGTGGACCTGCCTTTGTGTTCGGGCTGCGCGAGCCGCGTTGGAGAAGTCTCGCGCAACGTCATTGGTTGGACGCTCATCGGTGCGCTCGGCGGTTTGCTGAAGCGGAAGGGCGGCGGATGACGACGGTCGCGATTTCCTTTCATGAGCCCGAGGCGAAACAGCTTCTTGCCGCGTACGGCCTGCGCCTCACATCGCTTGCGCGGATTCCGTGGGGCACGATCAGCCTCAATTTTCGGGCCGAGACTGATGTGGGGCCCGTGTTTGTGCGCATTTCGCCGGGCCGACAAGTCCCGGAAGCGGAGTTTGAGGCGCAACTCCTGTGGCACCTCTTGTCGCATGGTGTGCGCACGCCTGCGCTGTTTCAGGCCCACAACCGGCAAGGCCATGTGAAGCTGCCGTTTGCCGTCGGCATGGTGTACGAGTGGGTGGATGGCGTGCAGTACACGGACGAAACGATGGACGAGGCGCACGCGGAACTGGTCGGGCAGCTCCTGGGGCAGTTTCACTTGTGCGTCGCGACGCTGTGGACCCGGCGAGAGGGGATTTACACGCCCGCACACATCGACCGACGGCTGCGTGGCCTTTTGCGGCATCCGCGCGCGACCGAAGAAATCCGAGCCACCGTCGAGCGATTGCTCTCCGAAAGCGCCAAACTCCGGTCCCAGGCCAAAGGCAAACTTCCCGCAGGCCTTGGGCACTGTGATTTGTTTCCCGACAACATCTTGTTTTCTCGACGGCATGCCGAGAAAAACGGGCCGGCAGAACCATGGATGTTGGATTTGGAACAGGCCGCATGGACGACGTTTGTGTACGACTTGGCGGTCGCGCTTTTCGCCTGTACTGCGCCGGTTCCAAAGCCCGAAACGACCGTCGAGGAAGCCACTCGCTGTGGACCGCTGCGACTGAAAGCAGCGCGTGCGCTGCTCAGCGGATACCAGCGGATGCGTCTTTTGTCGGATGCTGAGTGGAGCGGCCTGTATCCGGCGTTGCGCACGGCCTGTGTGCGTTTTGCAACCACACGGCTCACAGACGTGGAACTCGCCGAAACGGCCCCGTGCAACACACACCGAACAGAAAGCGCCCCACAGCCCGCCGACGGCCCAAGCGCAGAACCGGAAAAGCCTGCGTCGGCCTCCGAAAACGCCAAAAATTTTCGGGATTGTCTTTTTCGGTTGGATCGACTCGACGAAATCGATCCCGCGACGCTCATTTTCGCCCTTCGAGACCGGTAAAAACCGTCGCGGCTTATTCTTCGTCTTCCTCGACGTGTTTTTTTGCCGACGCGATGACCTTGTCGGCAAGCTGCTGAGGCATTTCCGCATAATGCGACATGGCCAAGCTGAAGTTGCCACGCCCGCCCGTCGCCGAACGCAAAAACGCAGAGTAGTCGAGCGTCTCGCTCATCGGGATTTGCGCCATGATCATTTGGACTTTGCCCTTGGCTTCCATGCCGCCGATGTGCGCACGCCGGTTGTTCAGGTCGCCAATGACCGTGCCCATGTAGTCCTCGGGAATCGAGACTTCGATCTTCATGTACGGTTCCAGAAGCACGGGCTGCGCCTGTTTGAACGCCGCCAGAAAACCCTTGCTGCCGGCCATTTCAAAACTGCGCGAATCGCTATCGACATCGTGATACTTGCCGTCGAATACGCGCACCTTCACATCGGTGATGGGATAGCCAGCGAGACCGCCTCGGTGCATGCGTTCTTTGATGCCCTTTTCGACCGACGGAATGAACTGACGCGGAATTGCTCCACCGACGATTGCATCCTCGAAAATGAGGCCTGTGCCGCGCGGTGCCGGTTCGACATCGAGGAAGCACACGCCGAACTGACCTTTGCCGCCGGTTTGTTTTTTGTGTTTTCCTTCGACGTTTTTCGCTCGTCCTCGGATTGTTTCCAAATAGGGAATCCGAGGCGGTGCCAATTCGACCTCGACGCCTGCCCGACGCAGTTTGTCAAGCGTGGCCTCGATGTGAACCGGGCCGCACCCGCCGATGAGTGTTTCTTTCGTCGCCGCATCGTACTCGACGGAAAGAGACAAATCCTCTTCGTGAATGTCGTGGAGTTTTTGCGCCAATTTTGCTTCGTCGGTCTTGCCTTTGATGTGCAGCGAGAAACGAACCACCGGGGCCGGCACTTGCGGCGGGGCAAACTTTACGACCTCTTTTTCGTCGGAAAACGTATCACCGATGCGGGTCGATTTCAGTTTGGCCAAACCCACAATGTCGCCCGCGTGGGCCTCGGGAACGCTGGTCCGTTTTCCGGGCGTAAACAGGTAAAGCTGACCCACTCGCTCGCCTTTGTCGTGGGTCACATTCCAGATCGGAGAATCGGCAGCAATGTGCCCCGACACGATGCGCACGAGCGCCATCTTCCCGACTTCCGTCGGAATGATTTTCCACACAAACGCCGACAAGGGTTCGCTGCTTTTGGGCGAACGGCGGACTTCATTGCCGGTTTTTCCACTGCCGATTCGCACACGCGACGAAGAAGCCGGCGGCAGCAGCGCGACAAGCCCATCGAGCAGAGGCTGAATCCCCCGGTTTTGCGCCGCAGATCCACAGAACACCGGAAACATCTTGCCCGAAGTGATCGCCTGCCGCAGACCGCTCAACAGTTCCTCATCCGTCAGCTCGCCGACATCAAAATATCGGGCCATCAAATCGTCATCCGAGCCGGCCACTTCTTCCATCAACTTGTCGCGCGCTGCTTTGACGGCAGCCGACATATTGGCGGGCACGTCCGTGACGGAAACCTCGCGTCCGTCCTCGGAAAAGCGATACGCCTTTTGCGACAACACATCCACGACGCCTTCAAACTGCGATTCCGCCCCGATCGGAAGTTGCACAGCGACGGCCTGAGGAGACAAAACGCGGTGGATTTGTTCCATGGCCGCCGAAAAATCCGCCCGCTCGCGATCCATTTTGTTGACGAAAATCACCCGTGGCATGAGCAGCCGGTCTGCCTCTTCCCAGGTTTTTTCGGTGTACACCTGCACACCGTCCGACGCCGACACCAGACACAGCGCCGAATCCGCTGCACCGATCGCGATCATCGTATCGACCATGAAATCGCCCTGCCCCGACGTATCGATCAGGTTCAGTTTGGTCTTTTGCCACTCGACCGCGCTCACATGCGGATTGATCGAGCCTTTCCGCTTTTTCTCCTCGGGCTCTGTGTCCAAGTTCGAGGTTTCGTCATCGACGCGCCCAAGCCGCGTCACCAGCTTGGCGTCGAACAGAATGGCTTCTCCCAGCGAAGTTTTGCCCGAACCTCCATGACCCATGACGACCACATCTCGAATTTCCGCTTCGCTGTAGTTGCGCATTCCTTCTGTCTCCTAACCAATGTTTTGCTGTTTGACGACGAGCCGTCGCTCGTTTGCCACAAAAAGCTCGCCCAGTGGGCCGCGCATTTTACCTTCTCAGTGTGTGTGGGATAGGGCTTTTTTGACGAACCTGTCCATGTTCCTCACGGCCTGACGAGGCTTGCCGCTGTCCATTTGCACAAGCGCCAGATAAAAAAGGACGCTCGGGTGCTTGTCCAGATAGGCCGTGTCGTCGGAAATCTCGGCAAGATGCTCCATCGCTTCCGCTGGAAGTTCTGCCTTGTACAAAAGGTATCCGAGCAAAAAACGGACGGTCGGACCCATTTGTTCGACCCATTTCATCGGCCAATCGCGCAGTGCGCGCAACCCCAAGACAAACTCTCGCTTCGCCAACGCCTGTTTTGCGCTTTCCCACTGCGACACAATCGCAGCCTGTTCTTTGCTCGACAAACCGACCGGCAGCGTCGGTGTCAGAAATTCCGCCGCCAATTGCTCGTACTTTGCACTCTCGCCGCCACCGATGACGTTTCCGTATTCCCAAGGTTCCTTTTGTTCAAACAAAAGAAGCAGCTCTGCCAGCGTGTCCGCCCCTTTTCCTCCGCCGACGCCGAGCGAACGACGCAATAGACGCACCGACGCTTTCTTTTTTCCCCGACTCAAAAGCGCCTTTCCCAGCGCCGCATACACTTCCGCCCGCGAAAACCGATCCGTTTCGCCGGAAACCCAAGCTGGAACCGTGTCGAACGGAACACCGTGACCCACCAAATACCGCTCAAAATGACCGTAGATCCAATCGTCGCTGTGAACCCTCGGCACCGACGATTCGTGCCGCATGTAGTTCAGCAAATCCCTTGGTGCCGCAAATTCGATGATGGCGTTGTCATCCGTGTTGATTTGGCCTCCGACGGTAAACGCCCACAATTCATCCGGCGTCAACAGCAAATCTGCCAGCACGTCTTCGGCGCTTTCGATCCGCGCTCGCAGCAGTTCCGCCCGCAACGCCGGCACCTGAAAGTTCTTCCGCAGCCGGTTCAAATCCAGCGACATCGGCTTCTGTGTCGCGAGCAAAATCATGTCCCCCGAGCCGTATTCCGACGTAAAGACATACGTGTTCGGAAACACGCTCGCGAAACTTCGCAGCAGCGTCTTGATGTTGACCGGCGACAGCTCGTAAAGCTGCGCCCACTGGCAAAACACCCCGTCTTGCGCCAACCGACGCTTCGCCAGACGCCAATAGTCCACCGTAAACAGATTCGAGACGCCGGTAATCCACGGATTCGACGGCTCGCTGACGATCACGTCGTACACGTCGCTTTCGCCCACTGCGTGGCCCAGAAAATTCCTGCCGTCGCCGATGTGGACTCGCACTTGTTTGTTTTGGCTCGGCAAGTGGCTCACGTCGGAAAAAAAGCGGTCGCCAGCCTCGACCACGGCAGGTTCCAGTTCCACCACGTCCGCGTGTCCAATCGGAAACTGTGTCACCGCACCCACCGTCACGCCCGATCCGTAACCCACCACCGCCACGCGCGGCGGTTTTTCGAGCGCCGTTTGGTGCCACAGAAGCGGCATGAGTCCCACCATGATTTGCGTGCCCATGTCGTCCGAGTTCGACGCATCGACTTTTCCGTTGTTTTTCAGCGCGATGGTTTTGTCCCACCTCTCGACGGAAACTGTCGTCGCCATCCCGTCCTTGTAGAACAGCAATTCTGGAAGCACCCGGTCGTGCAGTCGAACCACCGATCTCGCCACCGACACACGAAACAGACCCGCCGCAAAGTGCGTCAGATTCCATTTCGGAGAAAACACCGCGAACACACCCGCGACAACCAGCACACCTGCTGCCAGACTCCTTCCCAACACGCGCGACCTACTGCTCCCGATGTCCTCCGTTGGTTTGGACCCTGTGTACTCCTTTGTGGGCGAGCCCTCTGCGACAAAAAGGAGCAG
This sequence comes from Pseudomonadota bacterium, assembly GCA_035328405.1. Lineage (GTDB taxonomy): Bacteria > Myxococcota_A > Polyangia > Palsa-1104 > JAEUJZ01 > JAEUKA01. The sequence continues at coordinate 7,788 of DAOLIT010000070.1, forward strand.
CGCCGAAAGACCCGCCGTGACCATCGCGCCAATCAGCAACCCTTTTTGCAAACCCAGGCCTGGCAACACCACAAAACCCGCCGCAAACGACCCCACAATCGCCCCGAGCGTGTTCAGCGCATACGCCACACCCACATCTCGCCCGGCTCCCGTCACGCTGCCCGTGTAAACGCGAATCGTAAGAGGCATCACGCCTCCCATCGCGAACGTCGCCGGCAAAATTGCAAGCGCCGACAAACCAAATTGAATCGACAGCAAATCCTCGATGCTGAAATTCCCCGACCTCAGCGTCGATAAAAACAAGCCAGGCAAACGGTCGAACAGCAAATACGAATACCCGACCGTCAGAAAAATGATTCCGTGCAGGATTCCCAGCCACAGCACTTTGCGTGTGAGCGTTTTCAAAAAGCGTGTCATCGCCGCTGCTCCCGCCGAAAGACCAATCAAAAACGCGAGCAGGATCAGCGTGAACGAATACACCGACGAACCGATGATGATCGCCAGCGCCCGCGTCCACAGCACTTGGTACACCATCGCCGTCGCACCCGAAATCGCATACGAAAGAACCGCCAACCGACGCACATGCAAAGGGCACGGCCTGTCCGTCTCTGCTTCTTCGCCTGTTTCGTCGGGCGTTTCCGCCCGCATGTCTTTTTCCGGCGCCCGAGAGTTCATCGGCACCTTCGCCCGCGCCCCGAAGAAACGCTTTTGCACAACCGTCCCGAGCAAAATCGCGCACGCCAAAGCCAGGTTCGTAAGCGCTCCGATTCGGTTGGTTTGCGTGACCCCCAAACGCGGCAAAAACACAAAACCGGACAAAAACGTCCCCAGCACCGCTCCAGCCGTGTTCATCGCGAACAGCGTTCCGATCCGCACCGAGGTCCCGATGAGCCCCGTCTCTTTTTGCGCCACAAATTGCGACAGCACCGGCAACGTCGCACCCATCAGCGTCGTCGGCAAAAGCAGCGCCAGCACCGTCGCCGAAAAACGCAAAATCGACAACAGCACGAAATGCTCCCCCGCCATTCGCGAGAGCAGGCCATCGAGCCCCGAATAGCGCGACAGCAATAGCGGCAGGCACAGCGCATACAAACCCACACCCGCCTCCAACCACGCATACGCCACAAGCGGTCGTTTCAGTTGTTTCGCCGCTTTCCCCCCAAGCACGCTGCCAAGCGCCAGGCCGCCCATGAACACCGAGAGCACCGTGGACATCGCCAGCGTCGTCGAGCCAAACACGAGCTGAAGTTCTCGCGTCCACACCGCCTCGAACAGCAGCCCTGAACCGCCCGACAGAAGAAAACAAAGAAAAACCAGGATTTCCATCGGGCCGCAGCCTACCGTTCTTCCCCGCCATCCCAAAGAAACTTCACCCCCACAACACCCCTGCGCTGCCCCCAATTTCCCCCTTCCACCCCCATTTCAAACCATGTGGGTGGCCAAGTTCAGCACGAGCGCAGCAAAAACAGCAAAGCCAATGCCGACGGCACAGCGAGCAAGAAGCCTTGTTGCACGCGCTTTCGTAAGGGTTCAGACATCACGTCTTGCAGCACTTCGCGGTACAGGGCGCGGGTCTCTCGCAAAAGCATCTGCGCGGCTTCTGGGCCTCGGTCGGTTCGGTGGCTGACCAAACTTTGCGGGCGCCCACGCACCATCGCACGCAAACACAACATCACCAGTTCATCTCGGAAAAACGGTTCGGGAATTGCGTCTCGCCGGGCCCGAAAGTACTGGTCGTTTTTCAGCGAACGCAACACCAAGTCCCGACGGTCCGCCTCTTGAAGCAGGTTGACGAGCGAACCCAAGCGATCGACTTCCTCATGCTTGCCCGTCAGCACAAAGTAGAAGAGTGCGCCCAGGGCATACACATCGTGTGCCTCGCCCAACCGACGGATCACCTCGAATTTGCAGCTTTCTGGGGCCGGTGGAGGTTCCCCGCGCACATGTGCGAGCACGCCGCTTTGTGTCGGTTCAATCCGCACAATTTCCAGGTCGTGATCGTGGCTCGTGTCTTGCGTGTCCACGAGCAAATCGCCCGGCAGAAGCGACAAATGCGACGAAAACAAACTTGGCGGCACCACAAAACACGCTCCGCCGGGCACAAACTGAATCGGCTCGGACACGCGCTCTTTTCGGCGACGAGCCTCGGGAGACGTGTACGGAAGCTTGAACGCCGCCGCGACTACATCCTGTTCTTCGTACCAAGAGCGCGTCAGTTCGTCTTTGTCGGCCAAACCAAAGTCGATGACTTTGATCGAAAAGCGCGGACAGGCGGCGATTTGAAGCAGGCGTTCGTGCGACTCAACCTGCATTTCGCCTCGCCAATCGCTTGTCCCGTCGGTGTCCGCAGGTGCGACCACCATCACGTTGTCCGGCGCAAGGTCTTTGTGGATGATGCGCCGTTCGCCGTGCAGCCACGCGAGGGATTCCGCAAGCTGCACCATCAAATGCAGCTTTTCGCACAGCAGCGCCTTCTGCAAAAAGCGCTCCTCCGAGGCGTCGGACAGCACAAGCGAGCTTCGGCTCAGCGTTCCCGTTTGGCTGTGAAGAGGGATGTTCTCTGAAGACTTTGTGTGCGTCGTGTGCAACGTCGCCTGTTTTTGCAGCAGCGCAAAGTCGGAAAGCCCGTGTTCGATAAGCTCCATGACGACGACTTCGCGATCCACAAAGTGAATCAGCGTGCCACGCTGTGCCTTTGGACCTTGGCAACAGTTTTTCGCCGGAGGCCGCAAAAGTTCGGTACCGCGCTGTTCGACATCCTCTGCCGATAGTTCGTAACCGCAGCGCGAGCACGACAACAACGGGTGGTTGTGCTCGATTCGCTCGATGCGCTGAAGCAGTTGCCCACATCCGCGCGGACACAATGGGTGGTACACCACACCACATCCACACATCGCCAGCGGCGGCACCCGCACGATGTCCAGCGTCCGAATCACATTCACCGACCGAACCGTCGTCAGTTCCTTTAGCAAGTCGATTTCTTGCTTGAACAGCCGCTCATCCGAAAGTGTGGCGTGGTCGTGCAATACCTTCACCGCGACCGGGCGAACGTTGCGCCGAGCCGACCGTTGCCACGCTTTGTACACTTTCGCGAACTTGCCGCTTCCAACCAGCACGGGCGCAAACACGCCATCGGCCAACGTCTGCGACAAAAGGTCATAGCTGACGTTGGCCTGAATCGAGAGCGATTGAGTAAGTCGGCCACTCGTCGGTGCAGACATGTTATCGAGCCTTGCGTGTCGAAATGGCCAGACGGTGAAGCCCGGCGGTTTTGGCAAGTTCCATCACTTGCACGACCCGCCCGTGCGCCGTCGATTCGTCTGCGTGAACGATGATTTGCGTCCCTGCATCTTTGGCCTTGGCCACCTGAAACAGCCGAGCGAGTTCGGCTCCGTCCACCGCTTTTCCATCGACCATCATTTTTCCGTCAGCACCGATCGCGACCGTGACATCTTTTTGGCCCGGCGTGACTTCCTTCGTCGCGCCTTTGGGCAAATTCACACGCAAACCCGAACGCGCGCCCGCATCCGCGATGACCGAAGACGTGACCATAAAGATGATGAGCAGCACCAAAAAGATGTCGGTGAGCGGCGTGATGTTGATCTCGGCGAAAATGCCTTCTTCGTCGAGTTCCGACTCGTTCGAGGCCCCCGGAACCTTGCCAATCGCCATGTCAACTGGCCTCCGCAGGTTGCGCAGAAGCCGGAGGCTTCGTCTCGACAGGTTCAGTGCCTGACTTCCGAGTCGCCTTGGCTTCCGGTTTTTGCCCGTCCAGGTCGAGCAGGTCCTCGAGAAATTCCTCGACAGACAAGCGCAGCTCGATGTTCAGCCGGCTTAAACGCGACTGAAAATAGTTGAACACCAGCAATGCCACGACGGCGATTCCGATGCCCACCGCCGTCGCAATCAACGCCTCGGCGATGTACGGACCTACGATTTGGATTCCCGCCTGGTTGCTTTCACCGATTTTTCGGAACGCGCCCATGATGCCGATGACCGTGCCGAACAAGCCCAAAAACGGCGTCGTCGCACCAATCGTTCCCAGAATCCACAGCGGCCCGCGCAACGTCATTCCCATGCGTTGCCGTTCCCTTTCCACGGCGGCCACAAGCGCCGTTTCGCTGCTTCTGCCCAGTCGTTCAAACCCCACCAGCATCACATCCGACAGCGGAGACTTGCTGCGTTCGCACGCCGTTCGCGCCTCAGCGATAGCACCGCGATACAGTGCCCGCCGGACTTGTTCCGAAAGACGGCGCGACGATTCCGCCAAATTCCACAGCGACCAGAATCGTTCCAGCGCCACCGTGACGGCGGCAAGCGAACAGAAGATCATCGAGCCCAGCGTCAGCACCGTGATGCGGTCTGCCGATCGATACCACTCGCGAAACGCATCGACTGACCCCGCCGAGCTTGCTTTGCCGACGGTTTGTGCCACGGGCTCGATCCAGCCCGAAAAGTCCAGGAAACCAACCGAACCTAGTAGGAAGTGCATGTCACTTGTGATGAAGGGTTAGGGCGCTACAGGCCCCGAACGACCGATCTTAGCCGCAGCTTGCCAAAAAGCATCACAGGAAACGCGATATAAACTTCCCCATGTCGGTGTTGCTTTCGTTTGATCTCGGGGAGCGGCTGGCTCGCCTGTCGCTTTCTCGTCCCGAAGCAAAAAATGCGCTCAGACCGCTGGATTGGCAGGCCATGCGAGGCCACCTGGAAGACCTTGCGCGGCACCAAGAAGTCCGTGCGTTGCTGGTTTCGGGTGTGGCCGGTGCGTTTTGTGCCGGCGGAGACGTGAAAACCATGCCCGAGCGTTTGGCGATGCCTCCTGCAGATCGGCAAAGGCAACTTGAACAAGACGGCCGGGTCGTTCTGCTTTTGCAAAAGCTCGCCATCCCGGTTGTCGCGGCGGTTTCTGGGCCGTGCATGGGTGCGGGTTTGTCGCTGCTTTTGGCGTGCGACCTGCGAATTGCGGCAGAAAGCGCGTCGTTTGGCGCTCCTTTTCATCGGCTGGGTTTGTCTTGCGATTTCGGCTTGTCGTGGCTTTTGTCGCGCACGGTGGGCCACGGTCGAGCCATGCACCTATTGTTTTCTGACCGACCGCTCGATGCCCAGCAAGCCCTGGCGTGGGGGTTGGTGTCCGAAGTGGTTCCCGATGCGCAGCTCGACGACCATGTGCGGTCCTTGTGCGACCGACTCGTACATGGACCCAGGCAAGCCCACACCGCCACCAAACAAGCCGTGGTGCAAAGCCCCCAACATGGACTGCAAGCTGCGTTGGTGTGGGAGGCTCGCGCACAAAGCCTCCTAGGCCACACGGAAGACGCGCAAGAGGGCGTCCGCGCTCGACTGGAAAAACGCCCGCCCCGCTTTCGCTAGCCGCCTTTTTTCAAGCCTGATTTTTGTAATCCAGATTGCATTTTTCGCTGACCTTGAGCGGACTTGGCCTGTGATAAAATCCGGGCCGGGGGGCAGTGCTTTGCCACCAGAAGGGTTTCTTTCTGATGCGGCTTTTCCAGTGGTCCTGGGTCTTGTTGCTTGTGCTTTTGCAACACGCTGCGTGCGACATCAAACGACCGAACTCGACGGAAACAGTCTCGTTTGGTCTGGCGCTCAAGTTGTCGTTGTCCGATGTCGTGTTGCAACCGGGCGGCAGCGTCGGAGTTACGCTGAAAATCTCGACGGACACCGCGCTTCGCGAGCCGGTTCGATGTTCCGTCAGGGCAGATACGCAAGACGACTTGCCCACCGGTCTTTCGTCGTCGTTCGATCCTCCCGAGTTTGAGGTTCAGACCGGACAACCGGTTCAGGCGACGATGCGGCTTTCCGCCGACCCGACCATTGTCATTTCGGAGTACGGACTTGTGGTCGAAGTGCGCTCGGGAGAAAAGTTCGCGAAAATGCCTCTGTTGGTGCGCATCGCACAGGTGGGTCCCCAGTGGCAGCGTCAGCTCGGAACCAAGGGGACAGACACGCTGGTCGCGATGGCCGCAGATTCCCAAGGCAACGTGTATCTGGCCCTCAATTCGACAGATTCCGTGGATGGCAAAACCAATCTGGGAGACTACGATGGGTATCTGCTTTCCTATTCTCCGACGGGGGTTTTGCGTTTTGTGACCCAAATCGCTTCGACCAAGACCGACTTCCTGACCGGTTTGACCATCGACAAATACGATTCTGTGTACGTTTCGGGGTACACCTTTGGAACGCTGCCGGACCAAACATCCAGCGGGCGCACCGACGGATTTGTCGCGAAATTTTCCCCAGCTGGGCAAAAGGAATGGCTCAAGCAACTGGGCACATCCGAAATCGACAAACTTCAAGGAGTGGGTGTAGGTGCAGAGGGTGAAGTGGTGGCCATTGGGAGTACAGAGGGAAACTACGGCACGTTCACCAACGCGGGTCTTTCCGACGTGTGGGTGGTGCGATTTGACTCGGCGGGAAACCAGACGTGGGCATTTCAAACCGGGAGCGACCAAAACGATTCCGCCAATGCCGTCGCCGTACAGCCCGTTGGAGACGTTGCGTATGTGACCGGTGTGGCTGGCGGCGTGTTGCCCACGGGCAGCACGCTCGGTTTGCAGGACGGTTTCCTGCTTTCTTTGGGAAAAGACGGAAAACTCGGTTGGCTGCGGCACGTCGGGACTTCTGGCACCGACGAACTTTTCTCGATTGCGCTGGATGATGCAGGTGGCATTTTTCTTTCCGGGAGCACGCGAGGCACGCTGCCTGGACAAATCGGGATGGGTGGTCAGGACGGCATGCTGCTGAAATACGCTGCCGACGGGACACGAACCTTCGCGCGGCAGCTTGGCACAAGCTACGTAGACAGCATCCAAACGATTGCGTGGATCGATGGTGCCCTCTACAGCGTCGGAAGCACCAAAGGCGCTTTTCCCGGACAAAGTGCGGCTGGTGGCTACGATTTCTTTTTCGCAAAACACCGCACCGACGGGGGTTTTTCTTGGCTCAATCAGGTCGGAACCGACCAAGCCGACAACAGCGCGGGCCTGGCCGGAAAAGGCAACATGTTGTACGTGGGCGCAACGACGTTTGGTGTGTTCGATTCCATGACCGGTTTGGGCGACAGTGATGCGTACATCCTGGCGCTCAAGATGTACTGAGCCGGCCCTTTCCGAATTTTCGTCACACGACCGACACCTGCGCGGCTTTGGGCTGCTTGGCAGACAGTCCATGCGACGCACGCGGCCTTGGGGTTATACTGGCCCGGATGAGCCGTCGAGTCTGGGCCGTCTGGCTTGGTTTGTTGTTTTGTGCGGGCATGATGTGTGGATGCAAGCGCGCAAAACCGTCTTGGCCCGCGCGCGTCGTGGACATCCAAATCTCCAGCCAGATCGATGGGTCAGCGACGGAGCACCGCGCTCCCACCGAAATGGATTCGCAGTCGCTTTTGGCCGCAGCGATGGAGGGTTTGAAACAGGCGGACGTGAGCGTGGCTTTGGCACCTCCCGAGCGAACTCCAGGCGATTTCGTTCTTCAAATCGAGCTGGGCCTTATGTACGCAACACCGGCGAAAAACAAGCGGGCGCTGCGCGTGTTGACGGCTGGGCTTTTGCGTCTGCGCAAAGGTCTGAATGTCTTAAGCGACGACGATCCTGCCTCGATGGAACTGACCCGGCTTCAGCACCTTTCCGTCGCTGAGCGTGATGCCGATCCAAACACGTTGTCCGCACTGGTTTGGCGAGAGCTGGCCGTGCGGGCCGTGACGGACACCGCAAAAAGTTTGGGCAACCAACTTCACCTCAATGGTGCATCGGCGAGTGAACTCAAACGGTTGGTGGAAGACAAGAAGCAAGATCCGGGAGTTCGAGGCGTTGCGCTACGTCTTTTGGCGACGCGGCGGTCCCCTGGTGCGCCGAATTTGGCGATGATCGTGCTCAAGGATCGCGAATCCCCGTCGGCACTGCGAGATCATGCCATTGGCGCGCTCATCGAAATCGGCGATCCCAAAGCGTTGCGACCGCTACTGGACAGCACCGAATTTCGAGATCGAACCGAACTCGGAAAAGTGCTCGAGGCCGCAGCAGCCCTGGGTGGCGAGGAAGCGCAACGCTATTTGGAGTTTGTCGCGCAAAGTCACAGCGACGCGCAAATCCGCAATGAGGCCAAAACAGCCCTGTCGCACCTCTTGTCCAGGCAATCCCAAAACAGCGGCCCCATGGGAGCGGGCGGGCCCGGATCTGCTGCGCACCCGGCAATGTCTCCGCCGTCCCCCAAAGAACTTCTGGACGCCCCGCGTGTGGAATGAGACTTCCGTACATACACCGACACGCACGCAGTTTTCCATCCGTCTGTCACTCGACGCGCAACCCCGCGAGACGAGATTGACACTGAAAAGGTCAGCCATTTATATTCGCGCCGGAGCGAACGAGGTTCCGAATGTCCGTCGAACATGCAACTGACTATGGCCCGCCGTTGGTGGCCATTCTTTTTGGCATCGCCTTTTCCTGCCTGTTTTTGGGAATGGCGATGTTTTTGGGTCCCAAACGAAACGATGCCGAAAAACTCTCGCCCTTTGAGTGTGGTTCGGAGCCGATTGGCAGCCCGCGTGTGCGTTTTTCCGTCAAGTTTTATCAAGTCGCCTTGCTGTTTCTCATCTTTGACATTGAGGCTGCGTTTCTGTACCCGTGGGCTGCGATTTACCGTCGGCTGTCCTGCTTGGGCGCAGTGGTTCAAAGCGAGTGCATTGGCACCGTTACATCGTTCGGCTTCGTCGAAATGATGGTGTTCATGGCAACGCTTGTGGTGGCGCTTGCGTATGTGTGGCGCAAACGAGCCATCGGCTGGGGCTAACCCGAGCGTCAGGAAAAAACATGGCTGAAAACTATACGACCCGGCTCGACGATGCCCTCAATTGGGCACGCAAGTATTCGCTGTTTTGCTATCCCTTTGTCACGGCCTGCTGCGGCATGGAATACATGGCGACGGCGGCTTCCAAGTACGACATTGCCCGCTTCGGTGCGGAGTTTCCCCGGTTTTCTCCCCGTCAATCCGATTTGCTGTTTGTCGTCGGTACGATTACCGAGCGACAAGCGCCCGTTTTGCATCGCATTTGGGCGCAAATGGCAGAACCGAAGTATGTGATTGCGTTCGGGGTCTGTGCCTCGACGGGCGGTTTTTACCAGAACTACAACACGGTGCCAGGGTGTGACCAAGTGATTCCCGTGGACGTGTATGTGCCTGGATGTCCTCCGCGACCGGAACAAGTGCTCGACGGACTCATTCTGTTACAAAAGAAAATCCAGGAAGGCACGACGTGGGTCCAACGAAGAGACCGCAAGGAAATCGAGGCCGCCGCGCAGGCTCCCGACGGACGCAAGCGGCTTCCGGTTGTGGCGTGAGTCCTTCCGCTTCCCACTCCGATGAAAAGCAAGGAATCCATTGCACATGAGCAAAGCTGATCTCGACAAACTCGTGGCTCGATTTCCCGACGCGGTGCTCTCCTCGCACAGCGCACATGGGGATGACACGGCGGTTGTCGCGAAAGACCAGGCCAAAGAAGTCCTGCGTCATTTGCGCGATGAGTGCGGTTTCGACTTTCTGGTCAGCGTCACGGCGGTTGACTATTTCGACCGAACGCCGCGCTTTGAGGTTGTCTACCACCTTCGATCGATGTCCACCGGCAATCGGTTGCGCATCAAAGTCGGTGTTCACGAGGAAGAGGACGGCCCCAAAGCCGAGGTTGCCACCGTCGTGGACCTGTGGCCCACCGCGAACTGGCAAGAGCGCGAGGTTTACGACTTGTTCGGAATCAAGTTCAGTGAGCATCCAGATTTGCGGCGAATTTTGATGTACGAGGAATTCGTCGGACACCCGCTTCGCAAGGACTACCCCAAAGAGCAGCGTCAGCCGCTCATTCGCCGGGATTATTCTCTCGGGTGAGGAAACCAAAAAAGAGATGTCGATGACGACGCAAAGCAAGACCGGGCTGAAAAAGCTCGCTTTGGGTATGCCGACCCCCGAAGAAATCGCAAAAGGGGGAATCCCTGCTCTCTCCGCTCGTGCGAATGTGCCCAAAGATTTGATGGAGAAACTCGCGGCGGAGGAGTTTTCGGAGCTTTCCGACATCGAGTTACCGACGGAACCGATGACGGTCAACATGGGTCCGTCCCATCCGGCAACGCACGGCACGGTCCGAATCATCCTGACCATCGACGGGGAAACTGTCCGTGAATCGGATGTTCAGGTCGGTTATCTGCACCGCTGTTTTGAAAAAGAAGCCGAGCATGCGACCTACACACAGGTCTTTCCCTACACGGATCGGCTGAACTATGTGTCGCCGCTTTTGAACAACGTCGGTTTCGCGCTCGCCGTCGAGAAATTGCTCGGAATTGGGGGTGAGATTCCCGAACGAGCGCAATACATCCGCGTCATCGTTGGTGAAATTTCCCGCATCACAGACCACCTGACCTGTTTGGGCGCGTCGGCGATGGAAGTCGGCGGGTTCACTCCCTTTCTGTGGATGATCAAATTCCGCGAATGGCTGTGGGAGCACCTGGAGGATCTGACCGGCGCACGGCTCACACACTCGTATGTTCGCGTGGGTGGGGTGTCGCAGGATTTGCCCGATGGGTGGACGGACAAAATGCTCGCGACGCTGCGGAAGGGTGAGGAAACGCTCGTCGAAACAGAGAAACTGCTGGTCAAGAACCGGATTTTCCGAGATCGAATGGACGGCGTGGCGGTCATTTCCGCCGAGGACGCGGTCGCGCTGGGATGGACTGGGCCGTGTTTGCGATCGACTGGCATTCCGTACGACGTGCGAAAAGATCATCCGTATTTGGTCTACGACCGTTTCGAGTTTGACGTGCCAGTCGGCTCCGTCGGTGACAACTACGATCGTTTCGCTGTGCGGATGGAGGAAATTCGCCAGTCGATGCGGATTTTGGAGCAGGCCTGCGCGCAAATCCAACCGGGGCCAGTGCTCCTTTCTGAACCGCGCATCGCGATGCCGCCCAAAAACGCCGTCTACAACACGATCGAAGGCATGATTGGCCACTTCAAACTGATCATGGACGGAATCTGTGTTCCTCCAGGTGAGGTGTATTCCTACACCGAAGGCGGCAACGGCGAACTTGGTTTTTATATGGTTTCCGACGGTTCGGGGCGGCCCTATCGCTGTCACGTCCGTTCCCCCTGTTTCATCATCATGCAGTCGCTGTCGAAACTGATTCAGGGTGCCGGCATCGCCGACATCATTCCGACGTTCGGCATGATCAACATGATTGGCGGCGAGTGCGACCGCTGACACAACAAGGCAACGTACAGGTCATGGCAGAGACTCCATCATCTCCCATCAAGTCCAGCATCGCAGCGGCGCTGCGGGAAGCGGCAAGTCCGTCGCCTTCTGCACCGTCCTCTGGAAGCGCGGAAAAGACAGCAGGAGGGGCGAACAACGCGCCGCCTCCGCCCAGCGATTTTGTGACGCTCAAACTCGATGGCCGCGAAGTGCAGGCCAAAAAGGGGACCAACCTCCTCGAGGTCTGTTTGCAACACGGCATCGACGTAAGTTACTTCTGTTACCACCCAGGACTGAGTTCCCCGGCGGTGTGCCGTCAGTGCTTGGTCGAGGTCGTTGGCCAGCCAAAACTGGTTCCAGCTTGCTACACGCCGGTCGCGGACAAAATGGACGTGCGCACAGGTACGCCCCGCGTGCTGGATGTGCGACGGCAAATGCTGGAATTTACGCTGATCAATCATCCGGTCGATTGTCCGATTTGCGACAAGGCCGGCGAGTGTTCGCTCCAGAAGCACTACCAATCGTGGGATCACGAAAGCTCGCGTTCCTCGACGCCAAAAGTCCACAAACCGAAAGTGCAGGACATTGGCCCGCACATCATGCTCGACGCTGAACGCTGCATTTTGTGCAGTCGTTGCGTGCGAGTGTGTGACGAGGTAGCTGGCGTCAAACAGCTCACGATGGCGTGGCGGGGCGACCGGGAACAGCTCACCGTTGCGCCGGGGCACAAACTCGACAATCCCTATTCGCTGAACACCGTCGATGTTTGCCCGGTTGGCGCGCTGACGAGCAAGGATTTCCGGTTCACGATGCGCGCGTGGGAATTGTTCACGACCGATTCGGTGTGTCCCGGCTGCGCGACGGGCTGCAACATCGAAATTCACCATGCCCAAGGCGAAATCTGGAGGCTTGTCCCCCGGGAAAACTTGCAGGTGAACAAATACTGGATGTGCGACGAGGGCCGCTTTGCCTACAAAGATGTCCGGCACAAACGGCTGGCGTCTTCGCGGCTGGGCATGGGACACGGACAGCCCGCGCAAATCACAAGCATCGACAAGGCGGTGGCCTTTGCCGCCGAACGCATGGACCGTTTGGCCAGCCAAGGCGCGACGCTCGGGCTGGTTTTTTCAGCGCATGTCACCAACGAAGCGTTGTTTGCGCTGTCGCTGCTCGTGACAAGGCTCGTCAGTCGGGGAGCAGAAGTTCGCACGTACGTCACGGGCACCGCGCCGCGCCCCGAACGAGCCGACAACATCCTGCGTCACGCCGACACGAATCCGAACACGGCAGGTGCTCGTTTGTTTGCGGGGCCGCACGCGGGCGACGCCCAAACGCTCCTCGCAGATTTGGAGAGAAAGCGGCTCAAGTGTGTGTGGATGGTGGGAACCGAGCTGCCCCTTTCGGAATCGGCTCAAATGGAAGCCGCGCCGCTCTTTGACGGCCTGGAACTGTTTGTGTGCCAAGCCGTGCAAGACACGCCGATTTTGCGGCGTGCGCATGTGCAACTTCCAGCTGCCGCATGGGCCGAAGTGGACGGCACGTTCACCAATGCTCGTCACATGGTTCAGCGCATTCGCAAGTCGGTCAACCCACAGGGAGACGCGCGCTCGCACCTGGAACTGATTTCGCTCTTTGCGAAAAAGGCCAAATGGGCCATCGATGAAAAGTGGCAGGTTTCTGCGCGGCAGGCCTTTTTGCACATGGTGGGACAGGTGACGGCACAACCGCCGGGGACGGAACCGAAACCCGAACTTGTGGCGGGTTTTGGCAAGGCCGAATGGGGGAAAAATTCCCTGCCGGTGCAACGTCGCTTCGCCCATTCGCAAGGGTAAAGAGGGGACACGATGCTCGACTCGATCCTTTTGTTTTTGGCCCAACACACCGCGATTGCGGCATTTGTGAAGGTGATCCTTCTTGTGGTGGGCTTTGTGATGCCGCTCGCTTCCTTGAGCACCTGGGCCGAGCGGCGACAGTCGGCCATGATGCAAGACCGGCTGGGTCCGAACCGCGCCAACATCGGTCCTTTCAAACTGTGGGGAATCCTGCATTTCGTCGCGGACGCGGTGAAAATGGTCTTCAAGGAGGACTTGGTTCCCTCCAAGGTGAACCGGTCGCTGTTTGCGCTTGCGCCCGTCATGGCGATTGCGCCCGTGTTGATCGTGTTTGCGGTGATTCCGTTTGGCCCGGATCTGTGTGTCGGGCAGCTTTTTGCAACGGTGAATGACCCATCGGTGTGCATGGCAACCGTCCCGCTGCAAGTCGCCCGGATGGACGTGGGTTTGCTGTTCTATTTTGCGCTCGCGTCTTTGTCGGTGTACGGAGCGACGCTTGCAGGGTGGGCTTCGTACAACAAGTGGTCTTTGCTCGGAGGACTTCGTGCGTCGTCTCAGATGATGTCCTACGAGGTGTGCATGGGCCTGTCGCTGATGGGTGCGTTTCTTGTCTACGGTTCGCTTGAACCCCATGCGATTGTCGTCGCACAAGGTTCAAATCCGCTCAACTGGGGCATCGTCACGCAGCCTTTGGCTTTTGTTCTGTTCTTCACTGCTGCGGTTGCCGAAACCAAGCGCGCCCCGTTCGACCTTCCCGAAGGCGAACCGGAACTCATCGGGTACTTCGTCGAGTATTCCGGCATGCGTTTCGGCATCTTTTTCCTGGCCGAATTTATCGAAACGATTTTCCTGTCGGCGGTCGTCACGACGGTGTTTTTGGGCGGATGGCAAGTGCCTGGCCTCGATTCGTCGGGTTTTGGCAGCTTCCATTTGCCCCACTTGGCCGTCGTGCTCATCCAAGTGGTGGCGTGGTCGCTGAAGATCCTGTTCTTGTGTTGGCTCCAGTTGCTGATTCGGTGGACGCTGCCGCGCTTTCGACCAGATCAGCTCATGCGACTTGGATGGAAACAGCTTCTGCCGCTGTCGCTTTTGAACATTGTCGTTACCGCCGCCTGGGTGTTGTGGCGGTCAGGAGGCAACTAAGCCGTGTCCCACGCACATGCTCCTTCGCAGTCGGATCACACGCCGTCTTCTGCCTCGAAAAAAGCCAGGGTTGGCGTGCGAGTCGTCGGTCGGCCTGATTCGTTGGAACAGCGAATCTATTTGCCCGAGGTCATTCGCGGCCTCGGCGTGACCGCCAAACACTTTTTCGCGAACCTGTTTTCCCGCAAGTACACCGTCACCGTTGAGTACCCCGAGCAAAAGTTGAGGTACGCCGACCGCCATCGTGGTTTGCACAGGCTCATGCACCGAGAGGACGGCCAGGTGCGCTGTGTCGCGTGCATGTTGTGCCCCACGGCCTGCCCTGCACACTGCATCACCATCGTCGCAGAGGACACCGGCAACAAGAACGAAAAGCGCCCCCGCAGTTTCGAGATCGACGAGCTTCGCTGCATCGTATGCGGCCTGTGTGTCGAGGCATGCCCGTGCGATGCCCTTCGGATGGATTCTGGCGTTCATGCGCCTGCGGTCGATTTTCGCGGCGACGCCATCCAGGCCAAGATCGACCTGCTCAAACGCGGCTCGCAGTCCGTGGCCACCCAGGGCGGCATCGGTGCCGATTGGCGAACCCAGCAACCCACCGTCAAGCAGTACGACCCGCCCAAGTAGATTCCCTCATGCTCAGACCCGGCTCGATCCTTCCCGAACTGACCCTGACACACGTTGTTTCCGAAAACGACCTGGCACCCCATGTGGCCGCGACCGGTACCGGTGCGGGTCCCGAGCGGAACGTGTTTCCCCGTGTGCTCGGGACAGCCCAGTTGATCGCATGGATGGAACTCGCTGCCGCCAAAGCGATGGAACCCATGCTGCTGCCCGGCGAGCTGACCGCAGGCATCGTCGTGCGCATTGAACACCACGCGCCGACCCCTTTGGCTGGCACCGTCCGCATGACCGCGCGCTACTTGGGAACCGAAGGCAAGTTCTACCGCTTCGAGGTCGTCGCACACGATGATGCAGGCGAGATTTTTCGCGGCCAGCACATCCGCGCCGTAGTCGAAGCCGCCCGCCTGGAAAAAGGCGCTGCCCGCCGACTCCGCAAATAGCCCATCCCCTCCCCCAAAACGTCACGCGCTGTGTTGTGTCGGACGCCCCCGTGGTCCGGCAGGCTTTTTTCTAGAGAGACAGTTCCTCAAAGTGGGTGAGCTGGCGGAAAGCACGGAAGCGGCTGTCGATGAGGCCGTGGGTCAGGTTGCGGAACCGGTCCAGGCTGAAGTCCTCGCAGCAAAAACTGGCCATCGTGCTGCCGCAAATCATCGCGCGCCGCACGATCATGCCGTCGAGCGTCCCGCCTTTCCAAATGCGCGACAGATACCCCATGAAGCCGCCTGCGAAACTGTCTCCGGCCCCCGTCGGGTCCACCACATCGACCAAAGGCATCGCAGGTGCAGCAAACACATGCTCTTCGTGAAACAGCAGCGCGCCCGCATCGCCCCGTTTGACGATGACGCTCTTTGGCCCCAGCCGCTGAATCGCCTGCGCCGCCGCGACCAAGTTGTGCCGCCCGGACAAAAGCCGCGCTTCCTCGTCGTTCAAAAGCAAAAAGTCTACCCGCCGCAGCACCGCCAAAAGCGCCTCTTTGCTTCCGTTGATCCAAAAGTTCATGGTGTCGAGCCCGACGAGCTGCACCCGCTTCATTTGGTCCAGCACCCGAAGCTGCAACACCGGATCGATGTTTCCCAAAAACAGAAGCCGCGCTTCGGTCTGCGCGGGTGACAGCATGGGTGAAAAACCCGCGAACACATTGAGCTGCGTGTCGAGCGACGTGCGCTTGTTGAAATCGTCCGAATACCGACCGTGCCAACGAAACGTCTTGCCGTCTTGCTTTTCCAGGCCGCTGGTATTCACCCCCAACCGGTGCAGAAACTGCGCGTGTTCATCGGGAAAATCCTCTCCCACGACCGCGACCAGCCCCACTGCCGTCAAAAACGACCCCGCCGCCGAGAAGTAGGACGCCGAACCGCCCAGCACATCCGCCCTCGCAGCGGCTTGTGTCTCGATCGTATCGAGCGCGACCGAACCGACGACCAACAAATCAAGCTGTGTGTTCAAAGTGGCTCCTTCCAAAACAGAACTCGGTCCCTCACGGACCCCGCAAAAACCGCGCGATGGACAAAACATCCTACTGCGCAGGCGGAGGCAGGTGGCGGCCCAAGATGAGATACAGTCGCTCCGCCGCCTCTTTTCCCAGGTTTTTGGTCATCACTGCATAGTCTGTCGCGCGCGTACACGGACACGTTCTCGGTTTTGCATGCGCGACCCGTTCCGCCGTTTTTCGCACGATGTTCCGCGCCAGCTCGACATTGCGTTTCAGGACGGCCACCACCGTATCGACCGTGACCGCCTCCTCGTCTTGCCGCCAACAGTCATAGTCTGTACACAGTGCCACCGTCGCGTAACAAAGCTCCGCCTCCCGCGCAAGTTTCGCTTCCGGCAGCGCCGTCATCCCGATGATGTGCGCGTTCCACGACCTGTACAGATGCGATTCCGCCCGAGTCGAAAACGCCGGCCCCTCCATCACCACCAGCGTCCCGCTCGGATGCACTTTCGCTTCCGCCCCCTCTGCCGCGTGCAGAACCAGATGCCGAAACGACTCGCAAAACGGGTCCGCAAACGAGATGTGCCCCACCGCACCATCCCCGAAAAAACTGCTCCGCCGCGACCGCGTCCGGTCGATCAGTTGATCCGGCAGCACGACGTGCCCCGGATGGATTTCCTCGCGCAGCGAACCCACCGCCGACACCGACAGCACAAACTCGGCCCCAAGTTGCTTGAGCGCGTGCAGGTTCGCCGCATACGGCACCTCCGACGGCGAGAGCTGATGGTCCCGCCCGTGCCGAGGCACGAACACGAGGCGCACCTCGCCCAAATCCCCGACAACCAGCGCATCCGAAGGCGCACCAAACGGTGTCATGACCTTCTCGTGCCGCACATTCGCAAGACCGTCGAGTTCGTACAGGCCCGAACCGCCGATCACTCCAAGCACTCGTCTCGCTGACATTGCACGCGGCTTTTAACACGCCACAAAAAACCCGGTCAACACCGAGTCACCCCACCTCAAACAGAACACAAACCCAGCTCCACGCCCCCGTTGATTGGGGATCTGCAATCGCATACGCTTCGTGCGCAGTCTTAACCCTCAAACGTCCCAAACGCAGAACGAAGGAGAACACTTATGAACGCCAAACGAAATTCGCTCATCGGAATCGCCGTTGCTTTTGCCTGCCTGCCCTTTTTGACCGGAACCACCGGCGGAGGCTGCGGTTCGTTCACGTCCACCTCTCCTGCGCCCGATGTGACCGGCCCCTGGGCCATCCAGTACGGCACCAACATGACCGTCAAAGTCACCATCGGCGGTTCCGTCTACACCCAGGACCTGGGACCTACCGGAGGTGCCGTGAGCATCACCCACGGCGGCAAACTCTATGCGTTCTCCGTCGATTGCAACCGCCCCGAGGTTGTCTGCCCCTCTGAAGTCTGGCCTGCCTCCGTTCGCATCGACCAACGCGACGCCACGTACAAACACCGCATGTGGGTCTCGATTCCCGTCCAAAAGTGCAACGGCCAGACCGTCGCCCCTCCCGCGAGTGAGTGCGGCGCAGGCACCCCCAATCCCGAATGCAAGCCCGTGTGCAACGGCACCGTCACCACCAGCACTGCCGACGCCTTTGGCCTCATCAACGAAGCCGGCAGCAAGTTCGACTTGTTCCTGGGCGGAGGCTTTGCCACAAACGGCGTAAACTGCGCCCTCCTCGGTCTGTCTGCCGCCAGCGCCCAAATCGTCTCGACCGGCAAGGGCACCGATTGGCAAGCCACCGCTTTCCAATCTGGGACCGTCAAGACCGGCTTTGCCGGAGGCTGCCTGTGGGGCGGGGCTGTAGATCCCCTGACCGGAAAACCCGAAGCCCTCGTCTTGGGTGCCACCTTGGAAATGAGCACCCCCTTCACCGGCACCCGCCAATAACCCAATCCCCACCCCCTTCCGTTTCCTTCCCTCTCTCGACCCTCCCTCTCTTGGGTGGACAGGCGGCCTGTCCAGGCAAAAGCCAGGGTCGCCATCGACGCTCGTTTGGGGGGGTTGAGGCGGCTGAAAAGAGGGACAACCTGCAAAACTTGCTCTCGAGTTTCTACCCGAGTGCCTGCATACTCGCTTCCGCGATGACGAGACCTGCTCATAGCGACAAGACCAACGGCCCCCAATTGATCTCACTCTTTACGGGAGC
>DAOLIT010000071.1:0-2315 GCA_035328405.1 Pseudomonadota bacterium
AAAAACCCCTAGCACCCAACAAAAAACCCACAAAAAAAACAAAAAAAAACAAAAAAACCTAGCCAACTGAAAAAATCTGTCCTACGGTCCGGCCATGAGTTGCGTCTGCCTCGACATGCCAGTTCAAAGAACGGTTCACAAACTGGTCAAGAAGCCCGCTCGGGTGCCCAGTGCTCGACATCGGCAGGTCGCGGCTCAGCTTGTCGAGGAACACGCCCGCCGTACGGATGAGCCCCTGGTCCTTGCAGTCTGGTTTGCGGCATCGAACCACCAGGATTTGCACCTGCTCGAGGTCGTGAAGAACTTTCCCGGGCCCGCAGACGATGAGTTGTTTTCGATCGAATCGGCTCTCCCCCCGCATTTGGCCCTCCCGGGTGCGCTCAAGCTGTGTCTGGCCAGCCCTGATCAGCTTCTGTCTGCCCTCGATCGAGGCGACCCCCTGGTTCGATCCATTGATCTGCGTGATGCAGAGGTTCTGTACCCGCCCCCCGCCAAGATCAACAGATCAAACTCCCTCGCAGGTCGCCTGCTCCAAAAACTCAGAACCCAAGGCCCAAAGTAAACCCGCCCCATGTGGTCTTCGCACCGCGTTGCTCGCGCAGACGCCTTTCTGCGGCAGGCTGAGAGTGATTTGCGCACCGCGCAAGCCTTGTCCGTGCGTCCTCTCCCGCTTGACCCCCGAGACCTCCCCGCACAAGTGCTCGCCAAATTGGCGCAGGCCGTCGAAAAAAGCCTCAAAGGCTATCTGTTTCTGTTCAAAAACGAGGTCGAGCTGACTCACCGCATCGACAAGTTCCTTCGCGTGCTCCTCGACCGGAACCTTGACTTTGCCGATCCAGCGCACCACGCCGTGCTCGCCCGATTGTTTTCCATTGAGGCCAAGGAGGTCATCCGGCACTTGGTTGCACTGACTCCGGGCACCCAGGGACGCGGGAACGTCCCGAATACGGAATATCCGTGGACTGACTCGGAAGGGGTCGTTGCCCCTTTCGGCTCGTCCGTTCTTGCTCGTGTGCCCCTTGCTGCGTACCAAAAACAGGCCGGGCTCATCGTCTGGGGTTTGCGCAAACTCTGGTCCGAGTATTCCCGACGACCCGTACCTGTGCCAAAGACCCTCCCCGCGCCCGCTTATGCGTTTGTTCCTGCCCCCTGAATCGTCCTCCTTGAGGGGGTGGGCTGCTGGGGTGCCTGGGCTTTCCTCTTCAAAAAAACCCTAGCCAAGGGGGGAGGGGTTGGCCTACGGTCGCGGGCATGGCACAAAAAAGCACGAAAACCACGAAACCTTCGGCGTCCAAAAGTCCTGCTTCTTCCAAAACTGCTCGGTCCAAGCCCACAGAAGCTGCTGCCGCGGCCAAAGAAGCTGCTGCCCCGGCCAAAGAAGCTGCTGCCCCGGCCAAAGAAGCTGCTTCCCCCGCCACAGAAGCTGCTGCCCCCGCCACAGAAGCTGCTGCCCCCGCCACCGAGGCCCTTGCCCCGGCGGTTTTGCCGGTCGCGGCGTCCCTGGCCCCGCCTGCTGAGCCTGAGAGTGCCTATACCCTCGACAGTTTGACCAAGCGCCTCGGCACCGCCACCGTGGACGAGGTGCGCAAACTCGTCGCCGTTCCCGAGGCCACCCTCATCGCCAAAGGGACCCAGGTGGCCACCCCCCGCATCAGCCGCGACGCCGCACGCCTGTACGGCCAGGCCCTCGACGTGTACCAAAACGCCAGCGCCGAGCGCAAGGCCGCCCTCTTGGGCGTCTCGTTGAACTTTTTGCGCGTCGCCCTCTTTGCCGCCAAGTACGGGGCCGACCTTCACGAAAGCCGCCACAGCGGCCTCGCGACCGAAAAAAATCGCCAACAGACCCGCCGCCTCGCCTCCGACAAGCTCATCGACCGCGGCCACGGTCGCCGCGAGCAGCTTCGCGTGTTGCTCCTGTCCGTGACCGGCGACGAACCCCTCTTTGCCCAGCGCGTCGGTGCCGCCTACGCCTCCGCCAAGGAGCCCAAGCAGCTCGTCGCCTCCCTCCGTTCCCTCGTCGAGCTCACCAAAGAGCTGCACAAGAGCACCGACAAGGACCTCCTCGACCGGTGCCAAGAGGCCGGGCTCACCACCACCCTCGTCGCGGAAGTCACCAAACTGGCCGCCGACATCGCCAAAGACGCCCCATCCGGTGCCGCCGCCCGCACCCTGGCCAAAGTGACCCAAGGCGAAGTAGACAAATGGGACGGCACAAACCTGGTCCTCCTCGAACGCCTCGTTGGCCTCTTCGACGCCGCCCACGAATTCGACCCCAGCATCCCCAAACTCACCCCCATGTCCCTCCACATGTACTT
>DAOLIT010000071.1:2415-26056 GCA_035328405.1 Pseudomonadota bacterium
ACGAATTCGACCCCAGCATCCCCAAACTCACCCCCATGTCCCTCCACATGTACTTTCGCGCAAACGGGTCCCGCTCGAAAAACACGCCTCCCACCCCCACGTAGCTTCGCCTCCTGTCGGCCAGCGGCACCGCCTAAAAAGCCCCCCAAAAAAGCGCCCTGCAACCGAAAGGGTGCCTCTTACAACCGAAAGGGTGCCTCTTACAACCGAAAGGGTGCCTCTTGCAATCGAAAGGGTGCCTCTTACAACCGAAAGGGTGCCTCTTGCAACCGAAAGGGTGCCTCATCCGCTTGGAACGGTGCCTCTTGAAACTGGAAGGGTGCCTCTTGCATCCCCAACCGAGGATCTCGCAACCGCAACCGCCCACCCCGCAACCGCAAGCCCGCACCTTGCAGAACCCTCCCCTTCCCTTTCCGATGAAGACGCTCGATGGTCCGTTTGGGTATCCATCCGGGTATCCGCTTGGGTGCCCGTTAGATGAGGAGCGCCGGTCGCGCGCGGAAGAGCCAGCACTTGAGGTATTCGCTTTCGGGGAAACTCCACAGGACGGGATGGTCGGCGCTGGCACCGCGACGCCACAGGAGCTCCAAAGACCTGCCGGAATCTTGGGCGGCGCTGCGGAGCATGTCGGAAAAAAGTTCGATCGTGATGCGGCCAGAGCAGCTACAGGTGGCCAAAAGACCTCCGGGGCGGAGCAGGCGCATGGCGCGCAAGTTGAGTTCTTTGTAGGCGCGCAGGGCGGCGACAAGGGCGGTCGCCACGGGCTGGGCAGAGGTGCGGCCCCGTTTGGCGAGGGCGGGAGGATCGACGACGACAAGATCGAAACGGCGGCCTTCGCTTTCGTAGGCGCGGAGCAAATCGAAAGCGTTGTGGACGCGAAAATCGACGGTGACTTGGGACAGTTCAGCGTTTTTGCGGGCTCGGGCAATGGCCTTGGGATCTTCGTCGCAGGCGATGACACCAAAACCGGCACGAGCGAGGGCGAGGGCAAAACCGCCATGGTAGGTGAACGCATCGAGGGCCTGGCCTTGCGGGCACAACTCGCTGGCCCAGGCGGCAACTTCCTGATGGTTGTCCTGCTGATCCAAAAAACTGCCGGTTTTGCGGTCGGACAGAAGGTCGGCCTCCATGATCGAACCGGCGTCGTGGTAGCGGACGGTTGGGGAAGGGCCGCCGAGCAAGAACCCGGCCTCGCGAGGGAGTGATTCCAAATCGCGGGCGCTTCCGTCGTCGCGGCACACGATGCGGGACACAGGCAGAAGTTCCTTGACGAGGGCGGCAAGCAGCGGTTTGTGGCGATTCATGGCTTGCGTGCCGGTTTGAATCACCGCCGCATCGCCGTAACAATCGACAACCAGGCCGGGCAGCCCATCGGCTTCGGCGTGAACCAACCGGAAGGCATCGCGAGGTCTTGTGCGGAAAAGGAGCCTCCGGCGGGCCCATGTCTCGCGGAGGCGAGCCTCGATGATTTGGCGCGAAAAGGGTTCCCCCGACAGCGACCACAAACGGGCGGCAACGGGTCCCACGGCAGCCCACAGCGCCGTCGCAACGGCCTGGCCCCGTTCATCGCACAGCAACACCTGATCGGTCGATAAAGGAGGCGGATCGGAAAGGACATCGGCACGCAAAAGCAGCGGCTTTTGTGCGCGCAAACGCTTGGCTGCTTTCGAGGTGATGCGGACAACGGCTAGGCCAGTCTCTGCACGCCGCACAGAACCGACAGGAGGAGCTTCCATCATGGTTCGGGAAGCTCGATGACATCGACGTGGATGATGTCTGCTTGCGCGCGAATCGCGGCAACCAGTTCTGCTTTGGGGCGAGTTCCCAAACGAACTTTTGCGCACGCTGCTTTGGCCCCACGGAAGATGGTGTTTTGCATCGTTTCGACGTTGATGTCATGTCTGCGAATGGCCCCCAAGACCTCTGCAAGAACACCCACTTTGTCGTAATGTCGAACGACAAGTTCGGCGCGGGCAGGCGTCTGTTCGGGGGTCAACATGTTCACACAATGTCGAGCGGACCCGTCGCGCACAAACGTCTGGACGATGCGGAATGTTTCGTCTGCGATGGCGGTTTGGGCCTGCTCGGTGGATGCGCCGACGTGATGGGTGCCATACACAAAAGGCAGACTCACGATGTCATCGGCAAACGGGGCCTCGGCTTTTTCGGGTTCTTGGTCGAACACATCCAGTGCAACGCGGAGACCTTTTTCCGCGATGGCCTTGCGAAGGGCTGCCGTGTCCACGACTTCTGTGCGCGAAGTGTTCACAAACAGAGCCCCCTTTCGCATGCGAGAAAACGCGGCCTCTCCGACCAAACCGCGCGTCTCTTTTGCATAGGCAACGTGAACAGACACGATGTCGGATGCGGCGCACAGAGACGGAATGGTCTCGGCCCGCTCGACTCCCAATTCCTTCGCTTTTTCGGGGGTCAGACTCCGCGACCAGGCGACGACTTTGAGACCAAACGACCGTGCCCGCGCGATCACGGCCTGCCCAATGGCACCGACTCCTATCACCCCAAGCGTCCTGCCCCACAGTCCCGAGGCTTTTCCATACTCCTTTTTGTTCCACTTGCCAGCTCGCAAATCCGCCACCTGATCGGGAATGCGCCGGTCCAACGACAACACCAGACCCATCGTCAATTCCGCGACCGCGATGGCATTCTGTCCAGGGCAGTTGGCAACGAAAATCCCGCGACCGCTCGCGGCTTCGACATCGATCGTGTTCACCCCTGCTCCGGCCCGCACAATCAGAGCAAGCGCGGTCCCTGCTTCGATGGTTGCGGCAGTCACTTGTTTGGATCGAACGACCAAAATGTTGGTCTGTGCAACGGCCTGTGGGAGGTCCTGCGCAGAAATTTGGGGCTTGTACTCCACGTCGAGACCCAACTGAGAAAACGCGGCAAGTTGCGTTTCAGGAAAAGCGTCAGCAAAAAGTATCTTCATCGAAGGCTCCAGTTTGTGGGCGGGGTAGACAGACCAAGAACACAGGACATAGGCCAACTATCTTGCGGACGCAAGCTGCGTTTCGGTGTTTGCCAAAGTGGGGTTCGTTCTTCGGCTCTGCGGATGGTGATACGCTTTGCAAGATGCAAAACGTGTACACAGACTCGGCGTCTCATCTGGCGGGAAACCATCGTGCGTTTGCCGTGACCGTTGTCGCGAAACTCCCCTGTGTTTGGGCGCTTTGGATGGGGCTCTTTGGGTGGTGTTTTGCGAGGCCTATTCTCGCGCAGGCCCAGAATCACTCTGCCGCGCCGCGTACACAGCGGGCGGGCTCGGAAGATCGCGTCGTGATCGAATTTGATCTGGATGTGGAAGGACGCTCGATTGGGGCTCGGCACAGGGGCACGATTTGCGCAGGCACGATTGGCGGCAAATTGGGCATCGTTTTCCCGGATGGAAGCCGCGCACAGTTCGATGTGCAAGGCCAAACGGCGCATATTCGGTGCATGAACTGCCTCCCGTCGAGGGAAAGTCGCGCAGCGTGTCCGTGTGAGCAGGAATTTTTCGAGCGGGTGGAACTTCTGCGATACAGCTTTGGACAGGAAGGGGACTACACGCTGCTCGGTCAGGACCTCACGCTGTCGTGTGCGCCGGGAGCGGCACATTTTCAGGATGCGCACGTCTTTGCCCGTGAGCATGAATTGCACTGCAAGGAGTCGATGAATTCCCAGATATGGGAGGCGCTGCACACGCCGCTTCCAAAACCTGTCCCTCCGCCTGCGGCGCAAAACACGGTTTTGGCACAGGGATCAACCTCGAATCCGGTTTCACAAAACAGACTTGAGGTGGTGCTGATCGACTACGAAACCGCGCGCCGACTTCCCAATGTTCCGGTTGTTTTGCAAGAGGTGCAATCGTGCCCTCCGAATCGCCGAGGGGGATGTACGCCAGCGAAACCGCATGTGCTGACTGCGCGAACTTCGGATGGAGGAGTGGCTCAATTTGTTTTGCCGTCGCGTCGCACGGACGCAGCAACAGAACCGCTGGGACTGCACTATTTCGTGAAGCCGTTTTCGCTGGCACCTTTTGTCG
This sequence comes from Pseudomonadota bacterium, assembly GCA_035328405.1. GTDB lineage: Bacteria > Myxococcota_A > Polyangia > Palsa-1104 > JAEUJZ01 > JAEUKA01. The sequence continues at coordinate 6,455 of DAOLIT010000071.1, forward strand.
GAACGTATCCGCTCGAACATCCGGTACCGGTCCCAGGTCGCCGGCGTCCGCTCTTTCTTGCGGAACAGGGGGACGCGACACGACCGCATCGTCTGATCTACGTCCTGGTTCCCAAGACTGCGCTGCGCGCAAAAACAGTGAGTGAAGCCAGAGCCCTTGCAGAAAAGGCACCCCCGAAAGAACTTGAGAGTTTCCTTCTCGAAACGCATGCGCAGATTCGTTCCGTCAAAGCAGAGGGGCTTTTGTGGAAAATCCAGTGGGTGGGAGATGGAAGGAACCCCCACAACAACCAACGTTGCTACTATCTGGACAGCATCCAGGGAACTTTGTTTTCGACGGGAATGCAGAGTTGCAATCCGTGAGCAGGTCGTTTTTTGCGATCAAAAGGTGACGACTTCACGCGCGCGGAGAAGGTCCTGAACGGTGTCAATTTCGCGCCACGATTGCGGTTCGGGACAGGCGACACAGTGAATCGGCAATGAGGCGGGAGGGGAAAGGCTCAGCAGGTCGTTCCACAGGTCGGTGAGATACGCGACTTGCAGCTTGGGGGCTCGGCCATAGGGGGCGGACAAACCGAGTTCTGCAAGCCGCTTCCGAAAGAGTTCTGCAAGCATTGCCCCGGCCCGTGCGGATGCCTTCCACAAACCAATAAACTCCCCGAACGCAGACTGGAGTGGAACCGCTCGCTTGCCAACGCGCACGACCTTTCCTTCGGACACCTGCGCAAGCTCTGCTTCTTCGATCGGATGGTCGGTGCGCCCCTCGTAGACCTGCGCGAAAAAGGGGTCTACCACAAGCGCCAAGTCTTTGTCTGTCTTTCCAAGCGCGTCACTGACGGAAGGCCGATACACGATGTCGCCGTAGCTACAGAAAAAGCCCGATGAAAGTTCATCGATGGCACACATGAGCGACAGAAGAATGTTGTTCTGTCTGTACTCGAAGTTGTCCACAAAGCGCACGTCCGGTTCCCCGGACAGTTCGGCAGTCAACCGGTCTGCCAGATAGCCTCGAATCACCACAAAATCTGTCACACCTACCCGACGGAGATTGTCGATTTGATGTCGAATCATCGGTTTGCCCGCGACCTCGACCAGACACTTGGGCCGGTCGTCCGTGTATGGACTCAACCTTCGACCCATTCCCGCAGCAATCAAAATGGCCTTCATGTGTTCTTGCGCCCACTATGTCTCATCTTGGGGCTTGCGGGGGCAGGATTTCGGCGCGGGAAGCGTCGGAAACGTGGACTACCGTTCGTTCATCATCACGTTGACGAGCTTGAGGTGGTCAGGTTCGTTCAGCTCGGATGTGATGGCATAGCCAAGGCCTCGATCGCGGAACACGGCGACCTGATAGCCACGACCGGTCTGCATAAACACTTCTCGATTCCCGACGATCCGTCGAGGTGCGGACAGTTCCAAACCACGAGGATCGAAAATGTAGACAGAGATGGGTCGCCCGCTGCGCTGATACCGCAAGAGCACGGCTTCTCGGTCCCCCAAGTCCGCAAGTCTGCCTCCTTGAAGCGACGCGACCGGTTCCAGCTTCGGGGCTGGCACGTAAAAGGGAACTTTTCCCGCAAACCAGGACTGCACTTTCTCGGGCTCCCCCGTCACATCGAGCGGAAGCGGAAGTTGGTGCCGCGAAATCATCGCCTCCACCATGGGTCGGGATTCAGTTTTGGTTCTCGCAAACTGCTCGGTTTGCTTGTCTTGCAAAAGCGGCAAGATCAAAAGTCCCGCCGCCGCGCCTGCCAGCAGCATCACATGAGGCTTTTGCGAGATTCGCCGAAAGTAGCCCGGCACAGGCTGAGCAGCATCGATGAAATCGAGCTTTTGCGACAGATTTTGCCGCAGATTTGCCGGGCATGGGGTCGCTGTCGAACGGAGCGCACGTCGAAGTTGCTGTCGAGCCTCGAGATGTTTGCGGCAGGTCTCACAATCGCGCAAATGGCTTTCCACTTGCTGTCGATCTTGCGACAGAAGTTCGCCGTCGAGAAAGCAATCCACGTCGCGGAAAAAATCTTGGCACAGCATGGCCATGGGTCAGTTTCTTCCACCGGTTCGTCTGGGCAGAGGGATCACCCGGCCCTGTTCGTGGGAGTTCCCACGGTCATCCTTGACGATCCCGGACCGAATGGCTTGTTCACGAAGCGCAAGTTGCAGTTGGCGACGGCCACGGTGCAAGCGGCTCATCACGGTTCCGACCGGACAATCCAGGATGTCGGCGATTTCGCGATAGGAAAACTCCTCAACATCACACAGAAGGACGGGTAGACGAAACTCCTCGGGCAAACCAGCTAGTGCTGCTGCAATCGACTCGGACAGCAGTCGAAAGTGCATTTTGTCCTCGGGGTCTGCGGCTTCGCGTGAGCCGCTTTCGTGCAAAAGACCCGTTTCCCCGCCTCGCGTCATGTCCTTTTCGACCGAATGTTCGAGGACGCGCCGACGGTACTTGTTGATGAAGGTGTTGGTCAGAATCTTGAACAACCAGGCTTTGCATCGAGTTCCTGGCTCATAGCCGTCGAACGCCCGATACGCTTGGAGCACGGTGTCCTGAACCAAGTCCTCAGCGTCTCGGGCATCTTGGGTCAGACGCAGTGCCGTCGCATAAAGCGCATCGAGATGGATGAGCGCCTCTTTTTCAAACTGCACGCGCTGCAATGAAAGCGGCTTGGGATTCCGATCAAACATGCCCTCTGAACGTCGCATGGGTTGTTCCTATTCCCAACCGTTTTGGCGAAAAAACCCGGTTTGCACTTGAGAGGCGCTCGTTCCCACCCAGAAACGTAGCCCTAGATTGTTGTCGGGCGGGGGCGCAAGCGAACGAGCGCGACCGTCCCCGACACGAAGTGTGGGGGGCAGCAGCCTGCAGGCTGTGAGCACGCTCGACACCGCCCGCGCCGACCGCAGTCCTTTCTGGCTGGGAAGGGGCTATGGACGGCGAATGTTCGGAAGATGTGGCACCGACGGCCACAGCGAGCCTTGCCCTCGATGGCAACCGAGTTCGTGCGCAAGTTGCCGCTCGGCCTGATTCCTTAGTCCGGTCGCGGTAACCAACAGGTTGAACCGACGCGCGAGCATGACGACACCCTCACACACCGCCAAGGCCCGCTTGTCTTCCGCGCTGCGCCTCCACAGCGACTCGTGAAGCGAAACCGAGCAGAGCGGAAGGTTTGCGAGTTGCAGCAGCGGCAGACCCGCTTCAGGTGAAAAGGACAGGCTCAACTGAACACCCAAGCGATGGAGCGACTCAACCGAGTTCCAAAGGTTGGTGTTATCGGCGCTGCAGCTGTGAAGGGCAATATCGATTTCCCAGGTCGAAAGCGGAATGTCTCCGCGTTTTTTCAGGTCCTGCAACATGGACACTGCGGCGCGAGTCTGCAAAAGTCGCTCGTCGATCCGCAGGACCAGTTGAGGGAAGTTCGTTTCGAGGCTGTTTTGTCTCAATTCCCGACTGGCTTGTTCGACCATGTACCTCAGAAGTTGCGTTTCCTGATGGTCACTGCGCGACTCCGGCTTCGTCAGGATTGAAGGCTGGTAACTATCAACAAAAAATCCAACACAATGATCCGAAGAAAGATCCACTATTGGCCAAAACAGAAATCGAAAATCAGCTGTCCTTAGTTCCTGTTCGATGGATTCTTCGGCACTGGTGCCTTTGACTCGTTGTGTGTTTTTGGGATCGTATTCTTCACGAAAAAATTGGCATCCATTTCGTCCGTTTGCCTTTACGCGATACATGGCTTGATCCGCATTCCGCAAAAGGGTCGCTGATTCTTGTCCGTCATGCGGATAGACGCTGATTCCTAAACTGGCTGAAGCTTTGAGAGAAAGATCATCTAGCGTAACTGGGTCTGCGAGGTCTCCCAAAATGCGTTCGGCAACTCGTAATGCGTCTTCTGACGCGGAAATGGCTGGCAACAGAACGGTAAATTCATCACCACCAAATCTCGCTACAGTATCTCCATCTCGCAAAGAGGCAGATAATTTGTTCGCAATCATTTGTAGAAAACGGTCGCCGACCTCATGTCCATGAGCATCATTAATTTCCTTAAATCCATCTAGATCCAAAAAAAACACTGCGACAAGATCACCTGTTCTACGCGCTTGGCGTATTGCGATATCCAGACGATCTACAAATAGACTTCGGTTCGGCAGCGACGTGAGTGGATCATGAAAGGCACGTCGTTGAAGTTCGTGTTCGAGTTCTTTGCGGAGCGTAATATCGAAAAACGAGAGGACGATGGCATACGGATCGCCTTCACCTGACCGCCAGAGTGGTCGAGAATTTACTTCCAGCCACACGGGAACTCCGGATGGAAACACAATTCCAACGACGGTTCCCGTTCTCGGTTGGCCGGTTCGGAGTGTGATATTAGAAGGCCAATGTTCCTGCGGAAGAGTTTGCAGATCTTCGCTGATTACACGAAATGGCAATGGTTCATCCATGCGAAGTGCAATCAGCTCTGGAACTGTTGTACGGAAAATTTGTGCAGCAGATTCATTGGCGGCCAGCAATTTTCCTTCTTTGCTGACAAATGCCACTCCTTCGCATAAGGAATCGAATAGAGTTCGATAACGAACATCCATTTCTCTCAGTAATGCAATCGTTTGCCGCTGATCTGAAGCGAGAGAATCGACTTTTAGGGCAAGAGTGCGTTCATGATGGGCATCCTTGATTGAAATCGCATATGAATCATATTCATGACAAGTAATCACGATCTTTAATAGCAAAATAGACTTTGGGTTATCTATGGTTTCATTGAGCACTTGTGTCAAACGGGTATGCCGACAAAGTGACAAACCTTGATGTAATGTATCAGAGAGCGGTGGGATAAGTTGAGTCAGCGTCATACCAGGAACAAGCTTTTCAATCCCCAAGCGCTTTTGCAGGGCACTATGCGACACACCCTGAAGAAGCACGCCGGAATCGTCAACCCATAGAAACAAGGCTTGTGCGATTTCGGCGATAGAACGGACCCAGCTCATGTAGCGTGCGATCTCAAAGGCTCGCGTCTCATCATCGTCCGAGATCATTCATGCACCGACCTAGCCATGCCTTGTCCATTATACGAATTGGGCGGCTGAACTTCTTTCGCAAAATCGCACTGTTTTCACGAGAGAACGCAAAATTCTCAAGGAAAATGCCAGTTCATCGACTGACGTGCTGTATTCCGGGTGTCGTTTCACGCGCAAAGGAGCAGCGGAGAACCGGCTGCGGGGATTGCGTCTCCAATTCGGCATGCCTGCACACCGGCTGCGTGCAAAGCAGACAATGCGGGGACCTCGTAGACAGCCGGCAAAGTCAGCAAAAGCCCGCCAGAAGTTTGTGGATCAAACGCAAGTTCCACGAATGATTCAGAGACAGTCGGATCGATATGTATTTTTGGGGAAAAGGTTTTCCGATTGTTCTTTGCACCACCGCAAGTCACACCTGTTTCTGCATATTGCAACACGCCTTCATACACAGGTAGTTTGTGACTGCAAATGCGCAACGAGATATCGCCGTTGTGCGTCATTCCCAAGGCGTGCCCGGCCAAACCGAAACCTGTCACGTCGGTGGCAGCAGACACCGGAAAGCCAGAAAGTGCTTCTGCGGCAGCGCGATTGAGGTGGCTGAGCTGATTGAAAACAGGCTGCGCGTCGGCTAGCGACACGAGGCCGCGTCGGTATGCAGTGGCAAGCAAGCCTGAGCCCAACGGTTTGGTCAGCAAAAGCACGTCGCCCGGTTTGGCACCGACGTTGCGCCAAATGCAAGCGGGAGACACGAGACCTGTCACCGAGAGGCCGAAGAGAAGCTCGGGACCGCGAACGGTGTGACCACCGAGCAGGTCAACGTGTGCCTCGTCGAGCTTGCAAGCCGCACCTGCCAAAATGCGACGAGCAGCTTCGGGGGGCAAGTCCTTTGGAAACACACAAATGTTGAGCGCCGAAATCGGCCTCCCACCCATCGCGTACACATCCGAGAGGGCATTGGCCGCTGCGATTTTGCCAAATGTCTCTGGGTCGTCGCACAATGGCGAAATCAAATCGACCGTCTGAACCAAGCCAATTCCATCAGACCGAGCCGCAGATGGACGCAGCAGATAGACGCCCGCGTCGTCGGCAGTCTCGGTACCGACCAGCACATTTTCTGTTCGCTTGGACCCCGTTCGTGACCCGGTTTGCGGGCCAGTCGCTTGAGTCAGCAGTTCTTGCAAGTCGCCCGGACCTGCTTTGGCCGCTCAGCCACTCGACGAAGCAAACCGAGTGAGTGGAATGTGATCCAGAGCGGTGGCAGAACTTTTCGAGTCGGAAAACTTGTCCATTGGCCCGCAAGCTAGCACATGATAGAGCCTCGCGACGTGGCGAATCCCAGCGACGCTTTTGCGCGAAGTGAAACGCACTCACAAAGACACAGCAGAAACCCAAAAAAGGAGCGGACCTTATGCCCAAGGTTGAGATTTCACACAAACATGCGGTGACGGCGGCGGAGGCCAAACAAAAGCTACAGCAGTTGAGCCAGGACCTTTCGGACAAGTACGGGCTGACCTCGAAGTGGACCTCCGATACAGAAGCCAAAGTGGAACGAACCGGTGCGTCGGGCACCATCCGCATCGAGCCCAACCTGATCAAAGTGGTGCTTGATTTGTCTTTCGCGCTGACCCCGATCAAGGGCACCGTCGAGGAAAAGATAAAAAAAGAACTCACCAAGTTGTTTGGCTAACGCCACACGGAAGGGGCTCTCATGCAGTTCAGCATCGTTCATGATTTCGACGTGGAGCCGGCTGGTTTCTGGGCGCTGTTTTTTTCTGAAGCCTTTGAAAACGAGTTGTTTCGCGGTCTAAAAATGCGGTCGTGGGATGTGTTCGAGAGACGCGAAGAAGGCGACAAGTTGTTTCGGAAAGTGAAACTGGAGCCAGACATGTCCGTGCCGTCGTGGGCCTCATCGGTCATCAAAGAAACGGGCTACACCGAAATCGACGTGTTTCACAAAAACGAATCCAAGATGGATGTGACGATTGTGCCTGCGATGCTTCGTGACCGTTTCCACCTGTCAGGGGTGTTTGCGGTCACGCCGCTCGGTCCAGGTCGTTGTCGTCGAGAATTCAAGGGTGAAATTCGAGTTTCCGTGCCTCTTTTGGGCGGAAAAATCGAGAAATTCATGCTTGAGCAAATCCGCAACGGCTACGAACAGGCCGCCGTCATTACCCGCCACCAGTTGTCTCGGAAGTAGCAGAGGCGATACGTCAACACTCCTTTCCAATCGGGTCCTTTCTTGAACAGAGAGCCGATCGAAAGGAGTGGTCTACTCCTCATTTAGGTTGCGGATGAGTTTCTCTTCCGCACCAGCGCGAATCACAACATCGAAATGCACGCGCTTGCTGCTGGTGACGAACGTGACTTTGTGCTTTCCGGGCTTGAGCGGAATACGGTCGCGCTGGCTGATGGGAGTCATTTTCCCAGTATCTTTGTCGTCGATGAAGACCTTGGCAAAAGGTTGGGTCATGGCGAGAAGGTAGCCCTCCTTTTCGCCGTGTGAGGAGGACGCTCCGTCGGTTTTGTCCCCTGTTTTTGTACTGCTCTGTTGGGCCACCTTTTCGTCCTCTTTGCTCCCACCCTCGCTCGCCTTGTCCTTGTCTTTGCTACTGCCCGACAAATCAACATCGAGGGTTTGCTCGAACGTATCGCCAAAAGACAGAAGTCTGTTCACGGTTCCGTGACCGCGCTTTTTCAGCACCACTTTGAAGGTCTTGGTGGGGTCCAAATCTTCGATAGTGACGGGAGATTTCCCATACGAACGACCATTCACAAGCACGTCCGCACCCGAGGGAGTCGTGTTCACGACAAGTTTTCCACGTCCCTCTTGCATTTCGATGGCGCGGTCATATTCCTGGCCCGCAGACAACGAAACTTGGAAATTGACCGGTTGTTTGCCCGCTTTCTTGACGGTCACATTTTGCTGCACACCCGCTGGGACCAAATATCCCTTCAAAATGTCCGACTCCTTCACCATCACTCCATTTACGGACACAAAAACGCCAGGAGGAATACGCAAACGGAGAACGGCGTTGCCCTGGGCATTGCCTTGCGCCGTCGCACTGCCGGCACCCAGTTGAACCGACACAGGCACGGTATCACCGGCTACGACTTCAACGGTTTGTTGAGCTTCGTTGTCATCAGCTCGAACCAGCAGTTGATGCGTGCCTTTGGGGATGTCCTTCAAAAGAAGCGCAGAGCCCTGCTCCACACGGCCCGCTTCGCGACCGTCCAAATACACGGTTGCCTGGCGCGGTGGAAAAACCGTGAGGGCCACAACTCCCTTGCCGGGCTTTAACAAGAACTTGCCCCCGAGGACCAAGCCAACCACGGCAACGGCGACCAAGATACCCACCAAAATGTCCTTCCCAAGCGAGGTTTGCTTGGGTTCGGCGATGGGGGCTGCAGCAGGTTGAGGAGGCGGGGGAACCTGTTGAATCGCGGCTGCCGGGATCACGGTTCCATTGGGAAGCAGGACCATCGCACCAGGTTGGATTGCAGACATGGAGGCCGACGCAAACGGCATCGCCATCGCCGGCATCACCGCCGACCCATAGGCGGACGGAAAAGCACCCATTGGACCGACCATGCTCGGGTTTTGGGGGTATTGGGGGTTCATTCCGCCATATGGATCGGGCGGCGGCGGTGCGGGTTGTTGCGGCTGCGCATTCTGTGCGCCCCTGTGCGAGCTTGGATCGAAAATGGCGGTGGATTGCGCTTTGATGTCGTTTGGATCTTCCTCGCCGCCGTGTTTGGCCCCGTCGAAGATGGCTGTCGCTTGGTTCGGCAGGTCGGTTTCCTGGCCGCCGGGCACTTGATCCGGCTGAACAATGGCGGTGGCTTGGTTCAGTAGATCGCCTTCCTGGCCAGGCGCTTCGCCTTCGCCGTCACCGAGCGGTTCGATTTCCGCTTCCGAAAGCGCCGAGGTGGGTTCTGGCGCGTCGGTTGGCATGGCTCTGGGGGCCGATGAGTTCGGTGCGAGCGTCGGGGAGCGCAGGCGAGCAGATGGCAACGCGCCCGCTTTTTGCGGCCCGCTTTGGGACATCGCCTCTTTGCCAATTTTTCGCTGCTGATCGAGGACTGCGGCCTCTTTCCGCATCTCTTGGACAAAGGCTTCGCGCATCCACGTCGCCAGCGATTTGGCGTTGAAGACGGGTTCCACGAGCGCCGAAAAATCCGCCAAGTCGTCGTGCATCTCGCTGCCCCACTGATACCGTTCGCCGGGATCGCGAGCCAACGCTTTCATGATGATGCGGTCGAGCTCTTTTGGAATGTCGCTGTTGATCGTGGAAGGAGGAGGTACGTTGGCGTTGCGAATTTTCTCGAGTGTTACGAAATCGCTCTCACCGACAAAAAGTCGATCACTCGTGAGCATTTCGTACAAGATCGTTCCGACGGCAAACAAATCGGTCCGTTGGTCGAGGGTTTTTCCGCCCACTTGCTCAGGACTCATGTAGCCGAATTTCCCTTTGAGAACGCCTGCCTGAGTCTTCGACGAACGAGACGCCGCTTTTGCAATCCCAAAGTCGATGACCTTGACCTCGCCGTCGTAACTGAGAATGACGTTTTGGGGGGAGACATCGCGATGGATGATGTTGAGCGGTTTTCCCGTCGCATCTTTTTTGCGATGTGCGTAATCGAGCCCTTCACAGACTTTGCCGAGCACAAAGGCCGCCATTTGAATGGGCATGTGCTTTTTCAGACGGCGAAATCGGTTTTGGATCTGGAGAAGATCCTTGCCCCAGATGTACTCCATTGCGATGAAGTGGCTGTCCTCGATTTTGCCAAGCTCAAAAATTTGACAAATGTTCGCGTGGTTGAGTTGGCCGGCGATCTTGGCCTCGTCGATGAACATTTGAATGAAATCGGCATCTTCGGCCATCGCTGGCAAGATTTTCTTGATGGCGATGATCTTCTCGAAACCTTCGACACCAAAGGTTTTGGCTTTGAAGACCTCGGCCATGCCGCCGACGGAAATTCTCTCGAGGAGCAGGTATTTTCCAAAAGGCGAAGGTAGTGCCACGCGTGTTCCTTAGCGTCCGGTCTCTGTCCTAATCGGCAGGCTGCTTGCTTTCAAAGCGGACACACTTTTGCGAAGGTTATCGTATGGCAAAAGCGAACTTAGCGTCAATCGCGCGGGAACTTCCTGACATGTCAGGGGTGGCCACAACCTCTGGGTGGACTGTGCGATCGTCACACGCGCAGCCGAGTCCAGAGGTAGGCGAAGGAACAGGAATGTAAGGAAGGGAATACCGGACAGGGAAGAAGAGGAGTAGAAACTGGGCTACTTTTCTTCCGTGAACTCAGCGTCGATCACGCCCTCGTCCTTTTTTCCTCCCTGTTGGCCTCCTTGGTGGCCTCCGGAGTCATGAGAAGAGGCATCGGCCTGCGCGGAGCCCTGAGCGTTGCGGTACATCATCTCGCCGATCTTGTAGAGCGATTTCTTCAAATTCTCCTCGCCCTGTTTGAGCGCGGCGACCGCAGCCTGATCCTTGGCATCTTTGTTCTCTTCGAGCGTCTTTTTGGCCGCTTCAATCTCTCGCTCGATCGTCGCACGATCTGCTTCGGGAATTTTGTCGCGGTTGTCTGCGACCAGTTTTTCAGCTTGGTACACCGCGCTGTCGAGCTGGTTGCGTGCCTCGATCGCGTCCTTGCGCGCTTTGTCTTCCGCTTCGTGCGATTCGGCATCGCGAACCATGCGCTGGATTTCGGCCTCGGTTAGGCCTGAACTGCCGGAAATGGTGATTTTCTGTTCCTTGCCGGTGCTCTTGTCGCGAGCCGAGACATTGACGATGCCGTTCGCATCAATGTCAAAGGTGACTTCAATTTGTGGAACCCCACGCGGCGCGGGCGGAATTCCGTCCAGGTGAAAGCGCCCCAAAATCTTGTTGTCGCGGGCCATTTGGCGCTCGCCTTGCGTGACGACGACTTCCACGGTTGTCTGACCATCGGCGGCAGTCGAAAACGTCTCGGTTTTCTTCGTTGGGATGGTCGTGTTGCGCGAGATCATTGTCGTCATCACGCCACCCAGCGTTTCGATGCCGAGCGTAAGCGGGGTTACATCGAGAAGAAGAATGTCCTTCACTTCGCCAGACAGCACGCCCGCCTGGACCGCAGCTCCGAGCGCCACCACTTCGTCAGGATTGACGCCTTTGTGTGGTTCCTTTTTGAAGAACTCGCGAACGACTTTCTGCACCATCGGAATGCGTGTGGAACCACCCACCAAAACGACTTCACCGATGTCTTCGACTTTCTTGCCCGCGTCGGTCAGAGCCTTCTTGGTTGGCTCAAGCGAACGCAAGACAAGGTCTTCGATCATCTTTTCGAGTCGGCTGCGCGACAACTTGATCTGAAGGTGTTTCGGGCCGGTCGCATCGGCGGTGAGGAACGGCAGATTGATCTCGGTTTCTGGCACCGTCGAAAGTTCGATTTTGGCCTTTTCAGCAGCTTCTTTCAGTCGCTGAAGCACCATTTTGTCGCGGCTCACGTCGATGCCCGTGTCTTTCTTGAACTCCGCGATCAGCCAATCCATCACTCGAATGTCTATGTCGTCGCCGCCAAGATGCGTGTCTCCATTGGTGGAAACGACCTCGACCACTTTCTCGCCTACTTCAAGGATAGAAATGTCAAACGTGCCGCCGCCGAAGTCATACACGGCAATCAAGTGGTCCTTGCCCTTGTCGAGGCCATAAGCCAGCGCGGCTGCGGTCGGTTCGTTCACAATGCGTTTCACATCAAGTCCGGCGATCCGCCCCGCGTCTTTGGTGGCTTGCCGCTGTGCGTCGTTAAAGTACGCAGGTACCGTGATGACAGCCTCGGTAACCTTGTCGCCAAGATAGTCTTCGGCGGCCTTTTTCAGTTTGCCGAGCACCTTGGCAGAGACCTCTTGCGGAGAGTAGCGTTTCCCACGAATCTCGACGGCAGCGTCGCCGTTCGGTGCCGGAACAATTTTGTAGGGCACTCGGCGAGTTTCGTCGCCCACCTCTGTGGCTTTGCGGCCAACAAAACGCTTGATGGAATACACCGTGTTTTCGGGGTTTGTGATCGACTGACGACGTGCAACTTGCCCGACGAGGATCTCGCCTTTGTCGTCAAAACCAACCACCGACGGCGTGAGCCTGCCGCCTTCCTCGTTGACGATGACCTTGGGCTCTTTGCCTTCCATGATGGCCACGACGGAGTTCGTCGTGCCCAGGTCAATTCCAATGATCTTTCCCATGTTGATATGCCTCCGAGAGCACCGTTCGTTGTTTGCTGTTCGCTTGGAACTGCTTTGTTTTTCAGGTGCGAAAGTAAGCATGGAGGCCACGCCGTCAAGCCCGCATCACGCGGTCGTAGAAACTTTTTGCCGCGAAAAAGCCCGTAAGAAAAAGCCGTTTGAACGCTTCCATATGTCGAACTTTGCGTCAGGTTTGCAGCATCTCAACATGTACCGTTTCCCGACGGAACACCGGGTTGATGACAGGCTGCGGCATTCCACGGTAAAGTGGCTTGGAGCTTGTCTCTCTCTCGGCAAATTTCAATGTCAGTAAGATGGTCTGAACCCACTGTGAGGAGTCTTTCGATGAATGTTGTTACCTCTGCCAAATGGATGTTTGGCGTCCTGAGCGTCTCTGCCCTGCTGTCCGCTTGCGACCCTGCTGCCCCGCCCGACCCTCCGAAAAATACATGGACTGAAGTGTACGCAAACATGAAAGCCGCCTGCGTTCCGTGTCACACGACGGGCAACGCACAGGCGGTGAATTTCAAGATCGATTCAAGTTCAGCGACGACCTACACCAACGTGCAACCGTTGATCAACAAGAGTGCACCGGACCAGTCGAAGCTGATTCTTGTCGGAAAAGGCGGCATGTATACGCCAAGTGGGGGTGGAGCGCAGGTTGCGCACTCCCAAAACTTGAGAGATCCGATGCTCTCGAACTGGATCTCTTGGATCACAGCCGGCGCTCTTCAATAGATCTGCTTCCCGCCTTCACTCGTCTGCAATCGAATCAATCCTGACCGGAGTCTGTTCCACAGGTCTACCAACCGCTACACAAAACTTCATCCGCAGACAGGGGTCCCGGCACCTGGGCGCTTTCGGAAAAACCCTTTTTTGGAAATGTGCCCTATAGCCCTAAAAACTGAAAATCAGATAAGATGACTTTGGCATTAGGATGGCCGGCGAAGCTGCTCAAGGGAAAGCGAATGCGTCCGCGTTGATTGGCAAGACCATCGGCGGGCGCTACACCATCAAGTCGACCATCGGCTCGGGTGGGATGGGACATGTGTACAAAGCCATCCAAGCCCCGATCAATCGCGAGATCGCCATCAAGGTGCTCCGTGTGGACCTCGCGGGTCAAGAGGGCGTCACCGAGCGTTTCAAGCGGGAAGCCAAGGCTGCGAGTCTCATCAACCACCCAAACGCCATCACGATTTTCGATTTTGGCGAGGACGACGGAATTCTCTATCTTGCGATGGAGTTTCTGTCTGGTGAGACGCTTCGGCAGCGGCTTCGGCGCGAACCGGCACTTACCATCGATCAGGCGCTCGATGCGATTGAGTCGATGGCGGGTGCGCTCGGTGCCGCGCACAAGGTTGGTGTCGTACACCGAGACCTGAAGCCAGATAACATTTTCATCGCCAAATTCGATGCTGCGAGCGATGTCGTGAAGGTGCTCGATTTCGGCTTGGCGAAATTGCTCGACCCGGGCACGTCGTCGCCGGAAGATCAACTGACCCGGCCTGAACTACGCTTGGGCACGCCGCGCTACATGGCACCCGAGCAAGCACTTGGCATCCAGCCGATCGATTCACGTTGCGACGTGTACGCACTGGGTTTGCTCCTGTTTGAAATGCTCGCGGGTCGCGCGCCGTTTACCGGCGAAGATGGCATGGAGGTTCTTGCGCAACGGCTTCGCAAAGAATCGCCCAAACTTTCTGCCATCGCGCCGAACAAGAATTTCAGCGAGCACATGGATGCCTTCATGGCTCGTTTGTTGGAGCGGGATCGGAGCAAGCGGCCTGCCGACGCAAACGAAGTGTTGGCCCAAATCCGCGAGATTCGCAAAAACGGGCAGGTCTACCAGCTTGACGATGAACAGGAAGCCGAGACGCTGGATCAACCACCGCCCGGAAACTTTCGGCGGGCAAACCCCTCGGCACCCGGTGCCGCGCGTCCAGGCAGCAATCCAGGTCGCCAGACGAACGCAGGCATGCCAGTGGGTTCGCGACCGGGTGCGCAGCGAGGCACTGCCGGCGGAATGATCAGCCTCGATCAAGATGACGATTTGGCCGACAAGCGCACGGTGCTGGTGGATTCCCACGTCGATTTGGCACCGGCTCAGGCGATAGACCCGCAACGGCCTGTTTCCATGTCGCAGACTCCTGTGATTGGACAATCACATGGTCAGCTCCAACCCTATGGCCGGTCTAGCCCGGGCGCTTTTCCGGGTCCACAGTCGCAACCCAATTCCGATCAAACAGCGCCGCATTCGTCTTCGATGGGCGCTCCCGTGCAGCCCAAAAGCGGCCTCCGAAACGTGTTCATTGCATTGTTTGCCATCGCGCTTTTGGCACCGCTCATCGCGCTGGCAGGCAGGTGGTGGCTCAATCGCGGCAAAGACATCGAGCCGACTCAGCCTGTTGTCGAACCGCCGAAGCCCAAAACCGTCTCCGATCCGCCGGCACCCAAGCCCAAGGTGAAGCTCAAGGTCACGTCGAACAAAGCCATCACCCTCAAACGGGACGGCAGTTCCTTGGGCACGAAAACGCTTTTTGAAGAGGACATCGAGAAAAGCGACAGCAAGATCCACTTTTCTGTCACAAACGCCGGTTGCAAGCCTGCCGAATTTGACTTCGTGCCGACCGAGAGCAGAGACATTCCCATCAAGTGCGGCAAAAAGAAGTAGTCCTTCCGTTTCCCCAAACATGAAACTGCCCGGAACTGCTGCGACGCAGCTTGACCTGTGACATAGTGAGCCGTAGCGCGCGCACGATGGGCAGACTAGACAACGATTCGGCGAAACATCTTCGAGCACACCCTGCCGTGGTGGATCGATTGACGACTCGCTTTGGAAGCTCTCTGGCGATGGCCGTGATTCTGCACGTGGGTTTGGCGGTGTATGCGTATCGGCATCCTCTGCCCCAGCGACCGGCCAAAACCGGGCCCATCGAAGTGGACGTGGTGATCCGAAAGCCCCCAAAACCGGTCGAGCCGCCTCCCCAACCTGCCGCGCCGCAACCAGTGGCGACGACCGAACCGCTGACCCAGCCGGCCCGCGCGACGCCTCTTCCAAGGGAGCTTCAGCCCGTGGCTCGGCGCGAGCAAACGATTGGTGGTCCCGCGATTTCCGTGCCCGAGCAGCCGCCTTTGCCTCCGGGGCAACCGAATCCGTCGCTTCCAAAAGGGCCGCTTGTGTTGTTTCCCAAAAGCCTCAACACCGTCGTGGGTGGGCCAACGGTCGGCGCGGCGATTCCCAAGGGTCCCGATCGTTTGTTCAAAGACGAGCGCCTGGACGAGAAAAAGGAACCGGACTTCGTTCTTTTGGCGGACAAAGACGGCGGATACAAAGCCGAGACCAAAAACTTCATCGCGCGCATCAAGTCCGACGGTTCCATCGACTTTGAGAACCGTTTCCCGATTGGTTTTCAAAAGGGCGGGACGTTCACGTTCGACATCACGGAACTTGCCATGCGCGGGGCCAAGCAAGATCCCTACGCAGCCGAGAAACGTCGCTTTCTCGAGTTTTCCGACAAGTTGCGCGGCGACCTGCGCAAACGTGCGATTCAGGAACGACGCGATGCGGCGCTGGCCAGTTTCTCTCGCGAATTGCATGCCATTTGGATGAGTGGCCGGTCCGCTGCGGCGCGTCGGCGAGAGCTGTACGAGAAGTGGGCAGACTGCCCCGAATCGAAAGAAGACGTGCTGGGCAAGCGCGGTCGTCACGCGGTCGAAGATTTCGTGAGGACCTATCTTCCATCGGGAAGTTCCGACGCCTACACCAAAGACGAGTTGGCCGAGATTCAAAAGGAACGAGGCGCGGAATCGCCGTTCGATCCCTACGGATCGCTCAGGTAGCTCGCTCGACGCACCGCGCCGCAACTCCCCGACAAACAAGCTGCTCCGGTTCGGTCTAGTTTCCTCTGCCCTGCGACAGTCACTCTGTGATACGAAGCAGTAGACGACGGCGGGTTCACAAGGGAAACACATGAACAAACCAAAGGGCGAGCGGCTGATCCTTATCATCGACAACGATCCGGTCCTGAGCGAACGGCTCCGCGCCGTGCTGGCGAACTACCGGTTCAAGGTTCAGCTTTTTGCGGACGGAAATGATCTGCTGTCGGGGCCGCAGCTTTTTCCTGAGTTGATTTTGCTGTGCATCGATCCGAAACGGCTCGGGTGGGCGCTGTGCAATCGGGTCAAGAAGACCGCGCAATACGGCTCGATTCCCATGATTGTCACGTCGGCTGAAGCGACGGAAAAGGACATCGACGAACATCGAAAGCTCAGAACCCACGCCGAGGACTATTTGCTCAAGCCCTACAGCATGGAGGAGCTGCTCGGTCGCGTCGATGCGCTCGTCGGTCTTGCGCCTTCCGAAGAAGTCGAGTCCCTTGATGAAGGTTCGATTGAAGAACTGTCCGTCGATGACGCAATCGTCGAAGAAGAGGTCATTACGTCGAACGCGCTCCCCACGAACCAACTGTTTGGCGATGGCGAAGGCGACGATGATTTCGACTTGGAAACCGAGTCCGCGTTTGCCGCCCTCGGCAGTTCCGCAAGCCCCAAGCCCACAAAACCCGCCTCCTCAGCCGCCGCAAAGCCTGCGACTTCTTCTGCGAGCCCTGTTTTGCCCGCGATTCGGATGCCCAAGGCTGCGCAAGAGCCCAACCACGATGGGCCCACCCGCGTCATTTCGATTGATGGCAATGGCGACGAAACAGACGCTGGAAAAGACCCCCGAGCCCTCGCGCAAGCGTTGGATGTCGCGCAAAAACGCCTCGCCGACGCGCTGGCTCAGTCCAACTACTGGCACGAGCAGCGCGATCAGCTCGCTTCCGAGCGGGACTTTCTTTCGGGAGAGCGCGAACGGCTCCAGCGCGAGCAAGCCAAAGCCGCAAGTGAACGAGATGGCCTCGTCGCGGAACGCAACCAGCTTGTGATCGAACGCAACGTCCTTGCCGCCGAGAAAGACAAACTGGCCGGGAAAGCCGACGGTACAAGCGCGCAACTCGAGGAAAGAGAAGCGCGCTGGGCGGCAGAACGGGATCGACTGACTCGAGAGCGCGACCAGCTTTTGGCCAGTTTCGATCGCGCCGCGTCCGAAGAATCCGCTCGGGATGGCGCGCGGGCGTCGTTTCTTGCCGAAAAAGACGCGCTGGCTGTCGAGCTCAAGCAGGCCCAGGCCGAACGCGCTCTGCTGATTCAGGAGCGGGACCGGCTCACCGCCGAGCAGCGGCAGTGGACCGCGTTTCGCGAGCAGCTGGAAGAAGAGCGTACACGTCTTTCGGAAGAGCAAGACCGGTTGGCCCAGGACAAAAAGCGCCTGGAGGACGACCAAAAACGCCACGCCGAACAGGCGCAGCGACTGTCTGAAGAACGCACCGAACAGGAAGAGGCCCACAAGCAAAAGAGCCAAAGCGCGCAACTTCTGCGCGACCGAGAGATCATCGGTCTGCGCGAGGTCATCAACAGAAAAGACAAAGACATTTTGGACCTCCGCGACGCCCTTGATGCCAAGGACCGGCAGATTCTGGACGGTCGTGAAAAAGCGCGCGAGCTGGAACACAAGCGCCGCGAGGCAGAGGAACGCTTGCTGGGTCTGGAGCGCGACCGCCTGACCCAGGACGAGAAACTCGATGCGTTGGCTGTCGATCGCGACAAGTTCCACGAACGGGAAAAGAGCCTCAAGGGTCGGCTCGAAGACGCGCAGAAGAAGCTTCAGCGGACCGAAGAAGACATGGCCACGCTGCGAGTGTCCCTTGCCCAGGCCAAGACCGAGCAGGACGCAGCCTGTGAGCGGTTGCGCCAAGAAGCCCTCCAAACCCTGTTCCAAGAACGCGAAAAGCAGGCCGCCGCCGAGCAAGCCGCCGCTGACAAGCACCGAGAGGGCATGACTCGCCTCGAGACCTTGTATCAGCAGCGGCTTTCGGAACAGATTGCGACCGCCGAGAACGCCCTCGACAACGAGCAGCGCACCCACAACGACAAGCTCGGCAAGTTCGCCGCCGAGCGCGACGCCCAGGAAGCCGCCCTGCGCGAGCAAATCGAAGCCCTGCGCGCGCAGCTTTCGCGGCAAAGTGCCGACGACGCAGAAAAACTCGCCGCGAATACCGCCTCGTGGTCTGAAAAACTCGAACGGGCCTTGGCGACCACGACACAGGCCGCCGAGCAAGAACGAAAGACCGCCGAGAAGCAGCTTCTGTCCGCCCACGCCGACGCCCTCGAAAAGCTGCGCCAGGAACAAGCAGCCACCCTCGCCGAGCAGCAGACCGAGTTTTCGCAAAAGCAACAAACCCTGTCGGCGGAAACCGAACGGCTGGCCCAAAAAGTCCAGAACGCCGACGCCGAGCTGGCATCCGTCCGCGCCGAACAAAAAGTGCGGCACGAACAGCTTGCGCAAGCCCTGGCCAGCGAACGCGAGGCCCTGGGAAAACAGGTGACCACACTGGAGCAACAGCTTGCCGAGCTCCGCGCGCGTCACGCCCAAAGCGAGTCTGCTCACGGCACCCTCCGCGTCCGCTTCGACGAGACTTTGACCGAACTCAAACAAGCCAAAGCCGAAGCAGCGCAGGCCAAGAAGCAGACCGGTGCGCTGGAAGACGAAGTCGGTCGGCTCGAACAGCAAATGCAGCGCGCCTACGAGCGGCTGGTGGCCGACGAAGACCAAGCCAGCCGCGTGCGCCGTGCGCTTGTCATCGCGCTGGCCGTGCTGGACGAAAACCACCCCGCCGAAAGCGAAGCCCCCAGCTCCCAAACTCCGGTGAACGCCCCTCTGAATGAGGAAGACGAACCGGAAAGCAGCGCGACGCCGCGCACCAACGACTGACCGCGCGGGCGTCGGGCCGATTCCTGGCCGGTTCCTGGCCGGTTACTTCTTGTGACCGCCGCAGGCGCAGTCTTTCCCGCAGACGTGGCCTTTTTCGGCGTGGTCACACTTTTCGCACTTGTGGCCCTTGTCGCCGTGGTTGCACTTGTCGCAACCGGCTTTGGCTTCTTTTTTCTCGGCGGGTTTTTCCGCAGCAGGCTTGGCTTCCCCAGCCGCAGCAGCAAACGAGACCGGACCTGCGCACAAAAGCGCGAACCCCAAAACGAACGTACCGAACATGCGTGTCATGAACCTCTCCTTGTGTAGGGATGGAAACCTCTTCCTATCACAGCCCGCCCCAACCCAAGCAAACAAACCATGAGCAAGCTGGGCGCTGTCAGCGATTGCGCTTCTTTTTCGGTCGCTGGTTGGGTTGCCGGGGAGGCGTTCGGAACCCATTTGGGATGGGTCGTGCTTGGAATCTGGATGTTGCGAAGGACGAAGGCATGCCCAGGCGGTTTCCAGGGCCAAAAGTTGCGGTTTTGGGGTTTGACGTGGAGGTCGGTTGGGTGTTT
>DAOLIT010000072.1:0-25697 GCA_035328405.1 Pseudomonadota bacterium
ATGCTTGCAATACACATCCAACAGCTTCCGCATGGCCCGCGAACAGTACCCCCGAGCATCAGCGTGTCAAGCAGACCAGCGTCATTTCCATGAGGGGACAAACCGGTTTGTACGGCGTGACGAGGGGTTTGCGCGGCTGGCGCAGGGACTTGCTTGGGGCAGGGGGCTCTGAAAAGCGACGGATAAGCGGTTTTCTTTTGGGGGGCTTGCCGGTACGATCGCGGGCCGTGCGGGCCAATGTCCTTTGGTGCACCTGGCTCGAGGAAATGTGGCCCTAGGAAATGGTGTTGGTAAAAAGATGACGGAAACGGTCCCGGCAAAAAAAGTGGGTTCTTGGCGCAAGGTGGTGTGGGCGACGCTGCTTGGAGCGGGGGCGCTGGTGCTTGTGGGGGTGTTGTATCGGGTCTTTTTCTACAAGGCAGAAGGCCCGAAGTGGATCACGGCGAAAGTGACGCGGGGGGACGTGACACAGGTGGTTAGCGCGACGGGCACGATCCAGCCGTTGCTGTTGTCTCCGGTCGGTTCGCAGGTGTCGGGCATCGTCTTCAAGATCCACGCGGACTTTAACGACACCGTGAAAAAGGGACAGGTGCTGCTGGAGCTGGACCCGGCGCTGTTTCAGACGGCGGTGAAGAGTCAGGAGGCGAACCTGGCATCGGCGCAAGCGAACCATTTGCGCGCAAAAGCGGACGCACAGAACGCCGCCCGGAACGCGGAACGGGCGCGGGCGCTGTTCGCGAAAAATTACATTTCGACCGCAGAGCGCGATACCGCCGTGGCGACCGAGCAAAGCACGGGGGCGAACGTGCTGGCACAAGAGGCGATGATCAAACAGGCGCAGGCGTCGCTCGACAAGGCACGGCTGGACCTGAAAAATTCGGTGATTCTGTCGCCGGTAGACGGAATCGTCATTTCGCGCAACGTGGAATTGGGGCAGGCAGTGGTGGCGTCGTTTCAGGCACCGAACCTGTTTCAGATCGCGGGGGATTTGCGAAAAATGCAGGTGCTGGCGAACGTGGACGAGGCGGACATCGGCCATTTGGCGGTCGGCGCCGCAGCGGAATTTGGGGTGGATTCCTTCCGAGGGAAGCGTTTTTCGGCGCGGGTGGCGCAAATCCGCAATGCGGCTCAGACGGTGCAAAACGTGGTGACGTATGTGGTGGTGCTGGAAGTGAACAACGCCGAGCTTCTGTTGCGTCCGGGGATGACGGCGAATGTCAAAATCATCGTGGCGGACAAAAAGGATACGCTGCTGGTGCCGAGCGCGGCGTTGCGGTACAAGCCTCGCCTGGACCGGTCGGGGGACGAGAATCCGGCGGCGGGGGCAGAACGCCGACGCGAAAACCGAGGCGGGAGCAGAAGCAAAACACCGATTTACATCCCGGACGGAGACCGCGCGAAACCGGTGTTTGCGACGATTGGCATCACGGACGGGTCTTTTACGGAAATCCTGGACGGCCCGACAGAGGGGCAGGTCGTGATTGTGGACACGCAAAAGAGCTCGGGCGGAGGCGGCGCGCCGTCTAACCCGATGGGCGGGCAAAGACCGCCGGGTCCACAGGGCGGAGGCATGCGACGGGTCGGTATGTAATCCGGGCTTCTTCGCCTTCTGTGCAAGTGATAGGGTGCCAGGATGGCTTCCGATCTGGCGCACAACCTGCTTTCTCGACATATTCGCGACGTTCCCGATTTTCCCAAACCGGGCATCCTGTTCAAAGACATCACACCGCTCCTGGCCGACGCGGCGGCGTTTCGCGAAACGGTGCGGCTTTTGGCCGAGCGGGTCGAGGCGCTCAAGCCCACAATGGTGGTGGGAGTCGAGTCGCGCGGTTTCATTTTTGCGGCACCGCTGGCGGATCGACTGGGAATCGGGTTTGCTCCGGTGCGCAAACCGGGCAAGCTGCCGTACCGTCGGGTGACAGAAACGTATGAACTGGAATACGGCTCGGGGACGCTCGAGATGCACGAAGACGCGGTGGCCAAGCAGCGCGTGGTGATCATCGACGATGTGCTGGCGACGGGAGGAACGGCGGCGGGCGCGGCGCGGCTGTGCGAAAAGCAAGGCGCTCACGTGTTGGGCTTTGGTTTCGTGCTGGAGCTGTCGTTTTTGAATGGCCGCAGAAAGCTCGGCGAAAAACCGATGGTCACGTTGCTTTCGTACTAGCCGAAGCAGAGCGTTCCAGAAAGAGTTCCACAGAGAGTTCCACAGAGAGTTCCAACGATGGATACAGCCCGCGACGAAGGGGAGACACGGGAGCGGTGGTTACAGCTGACGATCGTCACGCCGCTTGCGCTGGTCCTCGAGGAAGAGGGGGTCGGTCAGGTCCGGGCCGAGGACGGCACAGGTTCTTTTGGAATCCTGCCGGGACACACGGACTTTCTGACGGTGTTGCCGTTGTCGGTGCTGATTTATCGGGTCGGCTCGCCCCCGCAGGAAGGGGCCGCGCAGGGGCAGGAACGCTTTGTCGGTCTTCGCGGAGGCGTGTTGTCGGTGACGCAGGGCCGTTTTGTTCATGTGTTTGCGCGCGAAGCAACCCTCGCCGAAGACTTGCTGTTGCTGTCGTCGGACGTGAAAAAACGGCTGGTGCGTTCGGTGGCGCACGAGGCGGCGGCGCACAAGGGGTTTGCGCGGCTAGAAGGTGCGCTGCTGCACCACATGACGGACCTCGTTCGGCAAGATCGAGGCAGGCAGGTACAAAAGCCGTGAGCGCAACGCCCAAAAATGCTCCGATCTCGCCGACCGCGCCCACTTCACCCACTTCACCCACTTCAAAAGACGCTCTGCCGAAAGTGGCGGAACGGCTGCACCACAGACGAGAAAAACACCGCAAAGAACGGCACGAAATGATCAGCACAGCGATCACGATCGTGGGTCTGGGCTGGCTGGTGGTGATTCCGGGGCTTTTGGGTCTGTATGTGGGACGATGGCTCGACGGGAAGGCGGGACAGGGGATTGCATTTGCTGCGGGGCTGGGACTGCTGGGCGTCGGGCTGGGGTGCGTCCTGGCATGGCAGAAAATCTCGGCGCATCGTCCGAAATAACGGTCGCATTGACGGTTCCGAGCGCGGTTGGTTTTGGCTCACTCGTAACGAAGTGCCTCGACGGGATCGAGGCTGGCCGCTCGCTGGGCGGGTACGACACCAGACAGAATTCCGACGAGCGCCGAAAAACCGACGGCGATGAGCACGATGTCGAAGGACACGCGGACCGGCAGCCCTGGCACCGCCATCCGCCCGGCAAAAATGATCAGCGCGCCGAGCAGAAGCCCAATCACACCACCCAACAGCGAGATGACGACGGATTCCAACAAAAATTGGGCCAAAATGTGGCGCTTTTTGGCACCGACCGCTCGTCGGACACCGATTTCGCGGGTCCTTTCGCGCACCGAGACAAGCATGATGTTGGCGATACCGATGCCTCCGACGATGAGCGAGATGCTCGCAATCGCGACCAAAATCATCGAAAACGTGTCCATGATGCCGTTCACCGTCGAGAGCATGTCGTCTTGCGAAATGACGGTGAAGTCCTCCTGGTCGTTGTGTCTGCGCCGCAAAAGGTCGGTGATTTCTTCGATGGCTGGCTCGACGCTGAGCTTGTCGCGCGCCCGGGCCAAAATGTGCGTCAGACCATCGATCGCAAACAAGTCCATTGCCGTCGTGACGGGCACAAACGCGATGTCGTCCAGGTCGAAACCGAGCGTTTGGCCTTTGTGTTCAAGCAGACCAATGACTCGAAATTCTCCGTCGGCGAGTTTCACGACTTTTCCGAGTGGATTCTCGTCGCCGAACAGTTCCCGCAACACGGTGCGCCCCAAGATGACGAATCGGCGTCGGGCATCGATGTCCTCTTCGGACAAAAAACGACCTTGCGCGACGTTGAGCTGGCGAAGTTCCAAAAAACGACTACCGACGCCGAGGACCAAAATGTCTCGACGGCGGTTCTCGTATCGAACGGTCCCGCCTCCGGTCACGACGCCCGAAACGCCATCGACCGTCGTGGCGCGTTTGGCGAGCATCTTTTCATCCTCGCGCGTGATTTTGTAGACGGTTCCGAGTGCCGGGCCGCCAAATCCCTTGGTCTCTCGTCGGCCAGGCTGCACTTGAAGCAAATTCGAGCCGAGGCCGGCGAACGTGTCGCCCAAATAGTTGCGTGCGCCCTCCCCGAGGGAAACGAGCAAAATCACGGACAACACACCGATGATCACGCCAAGGGTCGTCAGCACGGCCCGAACTTTGTTCGCAAGCAGCGTGTCGATCGCCGTCAGAAAGAGTTCCAAAAAGGGCATGCGCCGCGCATCGTAACGGAACGCAATCGAGCGGGGTTACTTGGTTTTCTGCGGGGGCAGGGTTTGTTGCAAATTGCGGACGCCGGTTTTGGACGGTTCGGTGGGCTTGGGTTTGCCAAAGTCGAGGACTTTCACGCCGGAAAACTCGCCTGGATTGCCGGCGCTGCTGCCGGTGGCTGCATTCGTTCGGTTGGGCGCACGGTCGCCGTTTGTCCCACCCACGAGCGGCTGTTTTTCACGCGGCGCGTTGTTCGGCAAGTCCGCACCCGGCAAACCGGCCCGCACCGTGCCCGCAGCTTGTGGGGGTGTGTCGTTTTTTCGACGACGCCGAGCCGGTTCGGAACCGTCGGCTGCACCCGCATTGGAAAGCGAATGCGCGCGGCCTGTGCTTTGCGCTTTGGCCTGCCCGGTCGGAGAATCCGCTGCGGGATCAGGCTGGCCGGTGCGCTGCGCCATGAGCGCCTCGTATTCGTGCGAATGAAGTCCGGCCTCTCGGTCCAAAATCGGCACGGTGTCCGCAAGCGCCCGCTCGTGCTGTGTCCCGCCGAGCGCCACGTAGTCGAGCCGTCGAGCTTGAAACTCACCCTCGCGAACGACCACAAAGGCCTGATCGTTTGGTGGAATCTCGGGAACGACGAATTTGGGAAACTGTTTCGCCTCGGGGAGACGAAAACGCACCCTGGGGCCGATGTAGGGCGACGGTCGCCACGCGACGACTTTTTCGCCGACGCGAAAATCGACCCAGGCAGGCCCCCACTGGCCTCCGGGCACCCAGGCCCAATTGCAATTGGTAAGCCCCGTTTCGACCCATCGCCCGTAGTGGTCCGTGACCCAACTGATTTTCAGGTCCGACGTGAACGTCCAGCCGTATTCGGTCATGACCCAGTGGCCGCGTCTGAAAGGCTGAAAATCGGGGCCCACGATGTCGGGAAGAGGGCAAAAAGCGACGCCGTATCGATCGGTTTCGATGAACGTGCCGGATTCGCGCAGCACGTCATAAAAGGCCTCGAGAGGAACTTCTTTGCGCTGCGGCGGAAAGCTGTCGTCGGCAACCGCAGGTGAAGAAACCGATGCAACGGCAAAAAACGCTGTACACACACGTTGCGCAAACGCGCTCAAAAATCGGTTTCCGTCGTGTCGCGGCTGCATCGTGTCCCTATGATGCCCACAAACTTGCGACGCTTCCAACCGGGTTGCTTCGGTGTCCAACAGCGTTCGCATTCAACAGGAGGTTGTTTTCCGGCGCAGGAAAAAAGCGTACAGACGAGCTTCAAAGCGCCTAATCTCAACACATTCTGAATGGGTACACGGCTCGTGTTTCGGGGTTTTTGGCTGGTCTTTTTTGGGATCGGTTTTTTGTGTGCGCCGCTCTTCGCGTTCGGTTTTGGCGGCCAAGATCGCGTCGAGCTGGCGCAGATCCAATGGGCTGGTTTGCCGTCTGGGCAGACGCTTTTTAGACCCGAGGCGCTGTCCCGCCTGCTTTGGGAAGTCGAAAAGCGCACGTCGGTCGAGGTGAATCCGACGCCGGTCGGTGTGTCGCTTCTGGACGCGGCGGGCTTGGCCAAACATCCGCTGCTTTTTTTGTCGGGGGACCGAGCGTTTGCGCTTCCAAGCGAAGAGGAACTCGCGAATTTGCGACGGCATTTGCAGCTTGGCGGAATGCTCATCATCGACAGCGCCGAGGGTCGCGCGGGCGGGGCATTTGACCAATCGGTCAGGCAACTTGTGGCGAAACTGTTTCCGCACACGAGTTTGACGCGGCTTCCCGACGAACATGTGTTGTTTCGGGCGTTTTATCTTTTGCGGATTCCCGTCGGACGGCTGATCGCGTTGCCGTATTTGGAAGCGGTGCAGCTTCGGGGGCGCGCGGCGGTGGTGTACAGCCAAAACGATTTGGGCGGTGCGTGGGCGCGGGATGCGTTTGGGCAATGGCTTCACGATGTGGTGCCTGGCGGGGAGCTCCAGCGCGAGCAAGCGTTGCGCTTGGGCGTAAACCTGACGCTGTATGCGCTGTGCTTGGATTACAAAGCGGATCAGGTTCACGTTCCGTTCATCATGCGACGGCGCAGCTTTCTTCCGCTTGCGCCCCACGTTCCGACGCCGCGAGGCAGCCCATGAACCTGTTTTCCGGGGATTGGAACGAGTGGAAGCTGGTGCTTTTGGCCCCGCGCAGTTTGTCGGGACGGTTTGTGGCACTCGCGATCGTCGTCGTGTTGTTTGTGTTCGCAACGCGGGCGCTCGTCGGTGAGCTGCCGGGGCGACGACGGGTGCTTTTGGGTTTGCGCCTCGTGGGCGTGCTCGCGACGTTGGTTCTGTTTTTTGAACCGGCGCTCAGGCTGCGCAATGTGAGTCGGATGCCAAACCACATCGCGGTCCTCATGGATACCTCAGAGTCCATGGGCTTTTCTGACGATGGGTCGGGCAAAACACGGGCTGTGAAAGCCGCCGAGATGCTGCGGGCGCAAAGTCTTGCGGTCGAGTCCTGGCAAAAGGAACACAAAGTCGAATTCTTCACGTTCGGGGATCGGCTCCAGCCCACAACGTGGGAGGCGATCACATATCCCGATGCGACGCAACCGCGCCCAGATTCCACGCGCATTCGAGAGGCCTTATCGGTGGTTCGTCAGCGATACGATGGCCGGGACTTGGCGGGCGTGGTGCTTGTGTCCGATGGGCTCGACAATGGCCGTTTGAGCGCGGGAACCAGCGAAAAACTGCCCGGACAAATCGCGCTCGACGTGGACACGCAGGAGTTTTTGCGGGCACTCGATGCGCCGGTTCACACGGTCGCGGTGGGCAAACCGGGGTTGCGCGACATCGGTTTTTCGCAGGTGCTGTCGGATCAATTCGCGTTTGCGCGCACGGCGATCGAAGTCGAGGCCCGGCTGCACGTGCTGGGTGCCAAAGCCGCCGGGTGGGAAGGTCGCCATCTGCCAGTGACGTTGCGCCGCGACGGAGAGCCGGTGCTGACGATCGATGTCGAAATCCAGCCAGGCCAGCGAGACTACCGGGTCGTGTTTCCGTTCACGCCGGATCGCGTCGGCAAATTTTTGTATGACGTGAGCGTCCCGGTTTTGCCGGGCGAGGCGATCGCGGAAAACAACCGGCGTGCATTCGTGCTGAGGGTGGTGCGCGAAAAAATCCGAGTGGTGCATGTCGCAGGTAGACCGACTTGGGATGCGCGTTTTTTGCGGGCGGCGCTCAAAAACGACCCAAACATCGATTTGGTGGCGTTTTTCATCCTGCGTTCGCCGAGCGACATCGAGTTTGTGTCGTCGGAAGAGACTTCTCTGATTCCGTTTCCGTGTCAGGAACTGTTTCAAGACCAGCTCCGCACGTTCGATTTGCTGATTTTGCAAAACTTCAATTACAGCGCGTATTGCTCGCTCTATTTGCAGCCTGCGATCGTTCCGTTCGTCGAGAGCGGTGGCGCGGTGGCGATGATTGGCGGCGATCTGTCGTTTTCGTCGGGTGGATATTACGGCTCGGAGCTTGGGCAAATTCTGCCGGTGGTGTTGCCGCCAGACGACCAGCCGCCTGCGCGCCTCATTGACGCGACGCCGTTTCAACCGCGTTTGACGCCAGCAGGCAAAAACCATGTCGTGACGGCTCTGCATTTGGATGTGAAGGAAAATGCCCAAAAGTGGGACCAGGTGCCGCCGCTCGACGGTTTGAATTTGGTGCAAAAAGCGCGACCGCAGGCGACGGTGTTGTTGGCGCATCCGCAGCTGCGGGACAAAGACGGTGCTCCGATGCCGGTTCTGTCGGTGGCTGAGCTCGGGAAAGGTCGAACGCTGGCGTTGCAAGCAGACTCGACGTGGAAATGGGCGTTTTCGCCGCCAGCCTCGGGGAAACAGAGCGGGAAAACGGAAGGGGATTCGCGAGGCGCGACCTATCAGCGTTTTTTGGACCAGGCGATTCGGTGGCTGATTCGGGACCCGGCGCTGCGGCTTTTGCGCGTCGAGGTGGCGGAACACGAATCCCGGCGAGGACAGCCGGTGCGGGTCGAAGTTCGTGCGCTCGGTCCAGATTATCTTCCCGTCGGAAAAGTCGAGGTCACGCTTTCTCTTTCGCAAATTGCCGGGACCGAGGCGGGCGCAGAGCAGCTTCCCCCCGGAGGTGTGCCGAAAACGCTGCGGACGGACGAAGAAGGTTTCGCGAGCCTCGAATGGCCGAAATTGCCCGAGGGCGGATATCGCGTGACGGCGCGGGCGGTGATCGCGGGCAGGCCGGCAGACGACAGCGACGTGTTTTTGGTGCGCGGCCAAGGGAAAGAACTGGATGTGCTGGAAGCAGACGAAAGGCTGCTTCGGCAAGTCAGCGATACGACGGGAGGAAAGCACAAACGTGGGGGTGACGACTGGTCGGATTTTGGTTTTCATCCGCCTCACTTGGAACACGTCCGCGATAGCCGAGACGTGGCGCTGTGGAGCCATCCGTTGGTGCTGCTTCTGGCCGTGGGGTGTTTTTCGCTGAATTGGGCGCTGCGTCGCCGATACGGCCATTCGTGAACGCGAAAAAGGGGTTTGCTCACCTTTCCAAACCGGTTTGCACGGCGTAACGAGGGGTTTGCTCAGCTGATCAAACCGGTCCGCACGGCGTAACGAGGGGTTTGTGTGGCGTATGCTGCACGCAGTGCCGAAACCCGCTCCCTCAAACGCCAGTTCGTCCGTGCCGTTGTCGGACCTTCTTTCTGCCTTTTTGGAAGAACTTGTGTACGTGCGCCGCCTGTCGAAAGAAACGGTGCGGGCGTACCGAGCGAACGTGACGGAGTTTCTGCTTTCGACACAAACGCGGCTGGCAAAACCTCTGACAGCCAGCGATTTGGACGTGTGGGCGGTGCGCAGTTTTTTGTCTTTGCGGCACGGAAAAGAACAAGCCATCACGACGGGTCGCAAACTGTCGGCGCTCCGCACGTTTTTCGATTTTTTACGTCGAAAAAAAATCGTGCCCGAGAACGTCGCCAAAGCGGTCGAGCGCAAAAAAGCGCCGTTGCCGTTGCCAGAATTTTTCACGCCCGAGCAAACCGCCGCGTTGCTCGATCCGCTGGTTCCACACGAGGACGATTCGCCTGCAAAACAAGCGGTCCTTTTGCGAGATCGCGCGCTTTTGGAACTGATCTATGGGGCGGGCCTGCGCGTCAGTGAGGCGGTTCAGCTCGACGTGACGGACGTGCAGCTCGACCACACCGACGGGCCGATTCTGCTTTTGCGCATTCGGCATGGGAAAGGGCGGAAAGAACGGATCGCACCAGCAGGGGAAAAGGCGCACGCGGCGCTCAAGCGATACCTGCCGGTGCGGACGGAGTTTGGCCCTTCCCGGACGGATCTGTCGCAGGAACAGGCGCTTTTTCTGTCGGTGCGCGGAAGTCGGCTGGGCGTGCGCGAGGTTCGGCGGATTTTGGATCGGGCAGCGACGAAAAGCGACCTGCCCAAAACGCATCCGCACGCACTGCGACACAGCTACGCGACGCATCTTTTGAGTTCAGGCGCGGATTTGCGCTCGATTCAGGAGCTTTTGGGCCACAAAAACCTATCGACAACCGCACGGTATGCGCATGTGGATTTGCAGTATCTTTTCGACCAGTATCAGCATCACCCACATGCGGACGGGCGCGCGACGACAGGCGGGACGGAAAACGAACTGAAAACCCGGCAGGAAAACAGGCCGCGCCGACCGATTTCCCGCAAGGACACAAACGATGAATGAAAAAATCCGCTCGACGACGATTTTGTGTGTGCGCAGGCAAGGACAGGTCGCGCTTTCGTCGGATGGGCAAGTGACGCTTGGGAATACCGTCGTCAAATCGACGGCGAAAAAAATCCGCTCGATGGCCGATGGGCGTGTGCTCGGCGGTTTTGCAGGTTCGGCAGCAGACGGGATTGCGCTGTTCGAGCGGCTGGAACACAAGCTCAAAGAACACAACCAACAACTTCTGCGCGCAGCGGTGGAACTGGCGAAGGATTGGCGGACGGATCGGGCGCTCCGGCGGCTCGAAGCGATGTTGCTGGTGGCGGATCGCGAACGGACGCTGATTCTGTCGGGCAGCGGCGACATCATCGAACCGGAAAGCGGCGTGGCGGCCATTGGGTCGGGCGGGCCGTATGCGCTGGCGGCGGCTCGGGCGCTGTGCGAGGCCTCGGACCTGTCGGCTCGGGACATCGCGGAACGAGCGATGCGCATCGCCGCTGACATTTGCATTTACACAAACGCCCAGCTTTGTTTTGAGGAATTGCGATGACTGACCGACGCGATGCAAAGGAATTGACTCCACGTGCCATCGTCGAGGAACTTGACCGATACATCGTCGGTCAAAAAGACGCCAAACGCGCTGTGGCGATTGCGCTGCGCAACAGGTGGCGACGACAACAAGTGGTGGGGCCTCTCCGCGACGAAATTACGCCCAAAAACATCATTTTGATTGGACCGACGGGCGTCGGAAAAACCGAAATTGCACGCAGATTGGCTCGGCTGGTCGGCGCTCCGTTTGTCAAAGTCGAGGCGAGCAAATTCACGGAAGTGGGTTACGTCGGGCGCGATGTCGATTCGATGGTGCGCGATTTGGTCGAGGTGTCGATCAAACTGGTCAAAGACGAGGCCCGAGCGGCTGTGCAAGCCCGAGCAAAAGAGGCTGCCGAGGAACGACTGCTGGATTTGCTTTTGCCGCCTCCTGCGCGCGGTACGGGACGAACGGGAAATCCGCAGCTTGACAGCGGCGGCGAGGACAAAGATGCGCCTCAGGCTGCGACGCGCGAAAAACTTCGCGAGCTTCTGCGGCAGGGCAAACTCGACTCGCGCGAGGTGGAACTCGAAATCGGTGAACCGGGCGGCGGAATGGAGCTTTTCGCGGCGGGAAATGCGGAGCCGATGGCGTTCGATCTATCGCAACTGCAAAACCTGTTTGGCAGCGGACGCAAAAAGAAACGGAAAGTGAAAATCCCGGAAGCGCGCGAGCTTCTGACAAACGAGGAATCGCAAAAGCTCATCGACATGGACAATGTGCGACGCGAGGCGGTCCAGCGCGCGGAACAGTCCGGCATCATTTTCATCGACGAAATCGACAAAATCGCAGGGCGAGAACGCGCAGCAGGCCCCGATGTTTCTCGGGAAGGCGTGCAGCGGGACCTTTTGCCGATTGTCGAGGGCTCGACGGTGACGACCAAACACGGCCCGGTCAAAACAGACCATGTGTTGTTCATTGCCGCTGGCGCTTTTCACGTCAGCAAACCGTCGGATTTGATCCCGGAATTGCAGGGTCGTTTTCCCATTCGCGTCGAGCTTCAACCGCTGTGTGAGGCGGATCTGATTCGGATTTTGAGCGAGCCGGAAAATTCGCTCTGTCGGCAGTACCAGGCGTTGCTTCTGACCGAAGGGGTCAAACTGAACTGGCACGACACCGCGATCGCGGAAGTGGCTCGCATTGCCGCCGCAGCGAATCGCATGCTCGAAGACATCGGCGCGCGGCGGTTGCAAACGCTGCTCGAGCGGCTGCTCGACGAGCTGTCGTTTGAAGCCCCTGAAGTGGGCCGAGCAGGCGAATGGGCGGTGGACATCACCGCAGAATACGTATCGCAGCGCGTCGGCAACATCCTGTCCGACAAGGACCTGTCGAAGTACATTTTGTGATGCAGCACCCTCCTTCTTCGTGACAAAAAACGGCTAGGTAGACAGCTAAATCTTGGGATATCCTCAGCTTCAAACGGGGGTGGATGTTTGATGATGAGAAAGCCTTTGCTGTGCCTTCTGGCCCTTTTCGCGTGTGTTGGCTCAGGCTGCACGGAAACCAAAAAAGAGTGGATCAAGGACGGGATTCCCAAAGACGTGGTGAAACGTCAGCTTGCGCTCTGCCAGTACAAGGCCGAACTGGATGCCGGATCAGCGGTAGGTCTTGCGGGAGAAGCCAAAGCCTCGCGAAAAGATCAAGTCGGCAGGTACACCGACCTTTGTATGAAAGCCAACGGTTTCAAAGAGGAAGAGATCACCATTTACAAGTGATCTCGATGGGCTCTTCGACCCGTGTTTACGCCTGTGTTTACGCCTGTGTTTGCGCCTGCTTTTGGATGTGCCAGACGGACAAAAGAGGCAGCGCCGCCAACAGCCACAAACCCCAAATCGGTTGCAACAGCACACCGACGGTTTTTCCCAAAAGCACCAGCAACAAACTCACCCCGCGTACCGTCGCATAAACCCGAAAAGTTCGGTTCCACAGCAGCAATCCGTCCGTCGGCCACAACACCAACAGAACCTCGCTAAACCGCAGTTCCGGCAGACGGGCGATGCAAAACAGCGCCCACGGAAACGCCGCGAACAAACACAGCACCGCCAGGGCCACCACGCGCCCGGCGCGACCCAATCGAGACAACCCCAAAAGCAACATCGCCAACACGGTCCACACGAACACAGGCGGCAACGGCGAGGGCGTCGGCAACGGGTTTGCGCGGGCCGAAATCGTCTCGGGCGGCGCTCCCAGTCGTTCCGAGATTTTCTGACGGAATACATCGGGCAAAAACATGCTGTCCCAACCCGCAATCGGAACATCCACTCGGCGACCGAGGACCAGCTCAGACAGCAACAGCAGCGGCATCGAGGCCGCAAACCCGTGTTCAACATGGGTTCGCAGCGACGGTTCGTTCGCGGTCGTGTTGTTGCGTCGCAGGCTTCCGTCCGTGATCGAATCCAGCAGATCCCGGATGCGCGTGGTGCAGTTGTCGTCGAAATGCCGGTAGTTGTAGAGCGTGTTTTCGGGCCGGTCGGCTTTGTGAAGCTCGGCAATCACGGCGGTTTTCTGCGCGGACGACAACGGCAGCCTTTGTCGGTACACCGTGCGGTCCTCGCGGCGGTACAGAAACAGCATGTGTTCCAGCGGCAGCACGGACACCCAAAACGCGCCCCGGCCTCGCAGCACGCCCCACGTCAACGGGCCCGGTGTCGAAAAATCCGCCGTCCCATAGTTGTAACAGCGACCTTCCGGGCTTTTTTCGTCGGTGATGCAAATCGCGGCGTGCCCGAAGCGCGTGAACACATGCTCCCCAGGTCCCATCGTGAAAACATCTACATGAGGTTCGATGTACGACCCGGTGCGCGCCTGCCCGACCGTTGGAAAGGCCGCCGCACAAACCAGGAGCAAACCCGCGAACAACCACGTCCACATGACCTCATCATGGCCCAAAAACCGCGCTGTCGAACCCTTGTCTGCCACAGCACGTCAGAACTTGGGCACAGGAGAGAACGGCTTGACGGTCGCGTCGTCCGGTTCCGCATCGGGGTCCTTGTGCAGCGCGATGTCCAGCACCGTGTCGCTTTGGGCTCGGATCGTTACGTCTCGGTAACTCGGCAAATGGGACAGCGCGCGGACCTCGATCCGGTGTTCGCCCAGCGTCAAACGCAACCGCGAGGGCTCGCTTCCGCCCGGCAACAACACCGGTCGATCATCAATGAGCACGTTCGACAAACGCGGAGACACGCGCAAAACCAAAATTCCCGTCGGGACAGGCGGTACAGGTTTTCCGCATCCCATGGCCAGGCACAACCCCAAAACCAACAAACTCGACAAACGAAACGCCCACGCTTTTTGCGTCATGGCGCGGTTTCCTCTGGTTTGTCGGGTGTTTTTTCTGGTTCGCTCGACGGCAATTCTTGAGCGGCGACACAATCCATCCTGAGCGCCGTCGGTGAAAGCGGAGAAACCTGTACCCGCAGCGACGCAATTGGTGTGCGATACAGCGCGGCGCCCAGCGTTTCCACGTCCGCATTGGTCGTCAAAAGAAAATGCACTTGCTCATCGTTTTTGCTTGCCGACGGGCTTGCCGACGGGCTGGCCTGGCGGTTCGCTGGGTTTTTCGCGGCATGGATGCGTCGAAGTTCCACCTGCGTGACGCCGGGCAGACCCAACAGCGCCCGCCACACTTTTTTCAGCACGGCAGGCGAACCCAAACCGCTCGCCACCAGCAACACACTGCCCGTGGGCTGTTCCGCCAGTTTCGTCCGTTCGAGCAGCCCAGCCAGCGCGTCTTGCGCCGATTGCCGAGCCGCCTCTTCCATCGCTGCGGCTGCCTGGTCGCGCAAACTCTCTGCCTCGCTCGTTTCCGCATGCGCAGTTCCACTTGTCGGAGCAAAGAGTTGCCAAGTCGCACGCGCTTTCGCAAAAAACAGGCGCGGCTTGGTTCCACGCACTTCGTCGATGGGACCGACGAGCTGTCCCGAATACAGAAGACGAAAACCCTCGCCGTCGCAGTTTTCCGAGGCATCCACTTCGACCGTCAAACCGCTTTTTTCGAGCCGACTTTGCGCTTGCTCGACGATTTTTTCTTTTTGCAAAAGCGGCCCGGTCCATTTGGCGCACAAACGAACCGCGCCTTTTTTCTGTGCCTTGCGATGCTGGGGCAGCGTGCGTTGTAGCTCGCGCAGCAGGCTGGTCGTATCGACCTGCGTTTCGAGTTTCAGCGTCAGTTTGCCCGCTTGTTCCGTTTCCGACAGCACGCGATAGCCGAGGACGAACTGCCTGTACCGAGCGGACAAAAGGTAGACGCGCCCTCGCAGGTTCGGCGCGCTTTGTTCGACCGCTTGTTCCAGCGCGAGCATCATCGCCGAAGCCAACGCCTGCTCTCGTGTTCGACTTCCGTCGCCTACATGTACGGCGCTGCCTTCCGTTTCAATCGGCAAAACCTGCGCCCAGGCCGCCTTTTCGACGACAAAAAGGAACCAACTGCAAAGCACAACCCACGCGCCAAGCTTCCACATCCGCATAGGCCGCATCCTAGTACACACCAGCGCCACTAGCGCCCTCCCATATGTTCGGTTTCGGTCGGGGTTTTGTGGCGGGGGAAGAGTTGGCGCAGGACGAACAGGCTCTCTGCTTCTCCGGCTTGACGCGACGATTGAAGGGCCACCACCGGGCAACCGCACAACGCGCAGTCTGCCTCAGTTCCAAACGTGCAAGGCTTCTTTTCCTTGAGTCTGTGATCAAACGCAATTGCAGTATGTGAATAGATACAGTCCTGTCCCATCACAAAGCCAGGCCGGAATTTTTCAAGTGATTCCGTCGTGTTCAGCAGTACTTCTGGATTCCTTCTCTTTAGATCCAGCAAACGATCTATTGCCCGATTCCGCTTCTCCCCCTCAACGCGAAGGGGGTCTCCTGTCTGCCCCACATAGAAGCCGATCAGCACTCCCAATGCACCCAAATCGTCACAAAGACTTGGCAGAAGCTCGATTGCCTCTGCATTCGTTTGGCACAACGTGGTTGAAAGAGCAAAGCTCCCCCTTTTCAAAGCAGAGAGTCTTTTGCGTGTCCGTTCAAAATTCCCACTCCCACGCAACTGATCATGAAAAGACTGCGGACCTTCGACGGAAACAAGCAATCCTGCGCGTTCTGTCAGATCAGGGGGAATGCTGACCGTTCCCGACGTTGCGACCGCATTCCGTTCAAAAGAAGCCATCGCTTCCATCAGCAACTTGGGCCGCAAAAGGGGTTCCCCTCCCACCCAAAAAGCTGAACGAATGCCGTATTTCTGTTTCTGCTCGGAAAGTCTTTGCAAGAACAACTTGTCCGGCAAGTCCTTGCAGCCTCGTTTTCCCAAATTCATGTAGCAGTGTTGGCAGCGAAGAGGACAACGAACCGTTAGATCAAACACACCTATGGGACGTGATTTTGGCATGACCCCTCATCCCTTCTATGCTTGCGAGCGATGCTTCCCCAAAACAACAATAAGAGAACTATAAAATGCCTAATATCTCTTCGTTCAATCATCCGACAGTTTGACACGTCGCGCTTCGATCGGCGTGTGACAGGCTGCGTCATGGAACTTCTGCGAGGCTACAACTTTTGTCACTCGCCCTGCGGCAAAAAAAGGTATTGTCTGCGAACTTCTTGGGCAGGCCCGACGACACGCGGTTTTATGGCCCGGCCTTCCCGTCGGACAAGAGGATCACGCGGAACATGCAAAACCACCCAGAAAACGTCACGATTCGTTCCTTCGATCTGGTTTCCCAGGGACAGCCCTTGGAAAAACGCGAGCGGGTTTTTCTTTCCTCAACACTGCGTCCCGACGATGCGCTGATTCAGATCGCCGGTTGCGGTGTCTGTCACACCGATTTGGGCTTCATTTATGACGGCGTGCGCACGGGCAGTCCGCTTCCCCTGACGCTTGGGCACGAGATTTCGGGAGTCGTGGTCCAAGCGGGACAGAACCGACAGGCTCTGATCGGGCAGAAAGTCGTCGTGCCTGCCGTCATTCCGTGCGGGGAATGTCTGTTGTGCAAAAAGGGGCGCGGTTCCATTTGTCGAAAGCAGATTTTTCCAGGTTCGGATGTTGCGGGCGGCTTTGCTTCGCACCTTGTTGTGCCGGGCCATTGTCTGTGTGTTGTTGACGAGGCGATGCTCTCCCAAAGTGGGCTCACGTTGCCCGATTTGTCCGTGCTGGCGGATGCAGTGTCTACCCCTTATCAAGCGGTTGTGCGCAGCGGTTTAGGAAAGGGGGACACGGCAATCGTCGTCGGTGCGGGCGGTGTTGGGGGTTTCGCGGTGCAGATTGCCCACGCGCTTGGGGCAAATGTAATCGCCCTGGATGTGAGCGAGGAACGACTATCCGCGATTTCCGCTTACGGGGCCAAGCACTGTGTCTGTACCAAAGGACGCGATCCGAATGACGTGCGGAAAGAAATCTCCGCGTATGTGAAGGCACAGGGATTGAACCCCCTGGAGTGGAAAATTTTTGAATGTTCCGGGCATCCCGGAGGGCAAACCCAGGCCTTCACCCTGCTTACGTTTGGGGCCTTCCTGTCTGTCGTCGGATATACGCTGGAAAAAGTGCAACTGCGCATCTCGAATTTGATGGCGTTTGATGCGACGGCGCAAGGGAATTGGGGCTGCGTTCCGTCGCTGTATCCCGATGCGTTGCAGTTGATTCTATCGAGCCAAATCAAGCTCCTTCCGTTCATCGAACGCAGACCCCTCAGCAGCATCAACACGACTGTACACGAGCTTCACGATGGCCTTCTGCGCAAGCGCCCGGTGCTCGTTCCTGACTTTTCCTAAAGGAGTTTCCTGATGAGTGAAGCGTTTTCGTTCAAAAACCACGATCTGTCCCCCGATCACATTCCGGGAGGCCAGGTCCAGTACGATTTGCGGCCTTGCAAAACGTTGGATGGAAAGCCTGTTGAGGGTCTTTTCTCGGCATGGATCATTCTGGACAACCCAGGTCAGTTCAATTCCTACACCACACAAATGGTGAAGGATGTGATTCATTTTTTCCGCAAAGCATCGCATGCACGCGACGTGGTTGCGGTGGTCTTCACAGGTTCCGGGGACAAAGCGTTTTGCACGGGTGGGAACACGAAGGAGTATGCAGAATACTACGCGGGTCGTCCCGGTGAATATGCGCAATACATGCGTCTGTTCAACGACATGGTGACGACGATTCTGCACTGCGACAAACCCGTGATCTGTCGCGTGAACGGAATGCGGATTGGGGGTGGTCAGGAGATCGGGATGGCTTGCGATTTCTCGATCGCATCGGACCTTGCGCAGTTTGGTCAAGCGGGGCCGAAACATGGGTCTGCTCCCGACGGTGGATCGACCGATTTTCTGCCCCTGTTTGTGGGCATTGAACACGCGATGAAAAGTTGTGTGTTGTGTCAACCCTGGACTTCCTATCAAGCGTTGCGGATGGGTCTTTTGACCGATGTGATTCCGGTTCTGCAGCATGAGGGAAAGACCATTCGGAATCCCCTGGTTGTGACCGACCGGTACATGGATGAGGGCCGGATTGTGTACGGAGAACCCAAACAGGGAGCCGAATTGGCGGCAGGAAAGGCGATTCTGGGAAGTGGCAAGGCAGACCTTGCGCCGCTCGATGCTGCCGTCGAGAAAATGGCTACACAACTCATGCTGACGATGCCGGCGTGTACATCAAAAACGATCGAATCTTTGCGCAAACACAAACTGGAACACTGGGATCGGAATCGCGAGACCAATCGTGCATGGCTCGCGCTGAACATGATGACAGAGGCGCAAGCCGGATTCCGCGCGTTCAATGAGGGGACGAAGGCTTCGCGCGAAGTGGACTTCGTATCGCTGCGGCAAAAACTCGCGCGCGGAGAGACCTGGGGCCCCTCTTTGATCGAAAGCGTGCTTCCGAAAAAGAGTTCGTAACCGAGTGCGTAGGTTCCCACTGGTGAACCACGGTTGCAGGGATGTCGGGCGACGGAGTTTGGGGAAACTGGACGGTCAACAAAAGGTCAAGAGGGTGACGGGTTTATGAGCACAAAGGAAAAAGTGGTTCGGACGGTGTTGGAAGCCGGGCAGCTTTTGCGGTTGGAACTGCACGCGCCGAAAGGGAATGTTCTCGACGGAGAAATGATTGCGTCTCTTGACGCCGCGTTGGTTTCCGCAAGCCGCGAACCGGGTCTAAAGGCCGTTCTGTTTTGCGGAGCGGGGGATCATTTCTCCTTTGGTGCCAGCGTTCCTGAACATCGCAAAGAACAAGCGCCGGGCATGCTGGCGGCGTTTCACGGAATGATTCGGCGGTTGTGCACGCTGAACATTCCTTCGTTTGCGTGCATTCGTGGGAGCTGTCTTGGGGGTGGGCTTGAATTGGCCTCTGCTTGTTCTCTGTTGCTTGCCAGTCCCGACGCAAAGTTGGGTCAACCTGAAATCAAGTTGGCTGTGATTGCTCCGTTGGGATCAGTTCTGCTGCCGTGGCGCATCGGGGGACGTGCGGTGGATCTGCTGATCTCGGGAAGAACGATCACCGCACAAGAGGCCAAGGAAATGGGTCTCCTTTTGGAGGTCACGACAGACCCGGAAGGAGCGGCGCTGGAATACATGCGGAAACATCTGTGGAACTCGTCTGCCTCGTCGCTGCGCTTTGCAGAGGAGGCCGCACGGAGACCGCTGGTAAAGGCGCTTTCTGAGGATCTAAAACAGATCGAACAATTGTATGTCGAACGGCTGATGGAAACGCCGGATGCGAACGAAGGAATCGAAGCCTTTTTGGCGAAACGTCCGCCGCGTTATCAACAGACGGGTCAGAAAGAAGGAGCGTAGTCGATGCGGGTGGAGGAGATCGTCGAGTATGCCGATGGGCTGTATCACGACACGGAGTTTTCTGCGGCTCGGGAGTGGCGCGAAAAGAATGGGGGTGCCAAGGCCGTGGGGTATCTTCCGATCTATGCGCCGCGTGAACTTATCGACGCTGCGGGGATGCTCCCCGTGGGTCTTTTGGGGGGCCGAGGTCTGATCGAAATCATTCGGGGTGATGCGTACTACCAGTCGTACATTTGTCAGATTCCGCGCAGCACGATCGAGCTTGCGCTTTCTGGTAAGTACGATTTCATGGATGGATTTTTGTTCCCATCCACATGCGATGTGATCCGCAACTTGTCCGGGGTATGGAAAGTGCTGTTTCCGAACAAGTATGCACACTACGTAGATGTCCCCCAGAACTTTGACAAGGCGATCGGGGGGAAATACTTCCAACGCGAGTTGACGCATATCCGCAAGGATCTGGAAACGCTGTCTGGACGGGCAGTTACCGACGATGATTTGCGGCGCTCGATCGCGCGGTACAATGAAAATCGGCACGCGATCAATGAACTGTGGGAGCTTCGCAGCGCGCAGCCTTGGCGTGCCCTGGCTACGGAGTCTTATCTTGTGATGTACGCGGGTTGTATGTTGCCTGTGGAAGAACACACAAAGTTGGTTAGGGAGTATGTTGCGGCTGTGAAACAGGCCGAACGACCGATGCGAGACAATGCACGAGTGGTGATCTCGGGTGCGTTTTGCGAACAACCTCCGCTGGGACTCATTCGGACGCTGGAAATGGCGGGGTGTTACATCGTGTGGGATGACATGTCGCTGGGAAGGCGTTGGTTCGAGGCAGATGTCTCGTTGGAAGGGGACCCGATCGAGGCGCTTTCCGATGCGTTCATCCAGCACTCTGTGACAACGGCGGTGAAGTACGAACCACACATTGACAGAACGATTCCTTTGCGTCGTTTGGTGGAAAAGAATCGTGCAGAGGGAGTCGTTTTTGCGGCCCCCTCTTTCTGTGATCCAGCACTTTTGGAACAACCCATGCTGACGCAGACACTCGATCGGGCGGGGATTCCGTGGACGGCCTTCAAGTACGCAGAAAATTTGGGTCAATTTCAGGTGATTCGCGAACAGGCGGGCACCTTTGCAGATTCGATCAAACTCTGGAGTGACACATGAGCCAAGAGACCGCCAAAGACCAGAGCATGCTCAAACAGAAGGAGATGATCGCCAACCATTTCTCGAAGTTGGCGAGGTCTCACGAGACGGGACGAAAGGTGGTGTACACCTTTGTGCCGGGAAACCTGACGGAGCTTCTTCTGTCGTTTGATTTGTTGCCGGTGTATCCAGAGATCAACGCCCTGCAATCAGGAATGCGGAAAAAGAGTGGCGCGTATGTTCTGGAAGCTGAGAAATTTGGCCACTCCGAAGATGTCTGCGCTTATGTCAAAAGCGACATAGGAATGTTGAAAGCAGGGAACATTGGACCGACGGGAGAGAAGTTGCCGCCGCCGGACTTGTTGCTGCTTTCCTACACGGGCTGTTTCACCTTTATGAAGTGGTTTGAACTTCTGAAAAAGGAATACAACTGCCCGGTCGTGATGCTCCATGTTCCGTATCAGGGGGACGGTACGTTGACAGAGGACATGCGAAAGTACGTGGTGGAACAGATCAAAGGGGAACTGATTCCAAAACTGGAAGAGATTTCCGGGAAGAAGTACGACGAAGACCGTTTGAAGGAACTTCTCCGTCGGTCGGCGCGTGCGGAAGACGATCTGGTTTGGGTGCTGGAATCGGCGAAACACAGACCGTCTCCGATAGATGGGTACTTTGGCGGGGTGTATTACATCGGTCCGATTTTCACGGCATTTCGTGGAACAGAGGATGCGGTCGAATACTACAGAATGTTGCGTTCGGAAGTAGAAGACCGGATTGCAAAGGGGCTCGGGCCGGTCACACCGGAAGGAAACATGGGCCCCGAAAAGTATCGGCTGGTGGTGGAAGGTCCGCCGAATTGGACGCACTTCAACGAGTTTTGGAAAATGTTTACCGACGAAGGCGCGGTGGTGGTGGCGTCTTCTTACACGAAAGTAGGGGGACTGTACGATCTGGGTTATCGGCACGATCCAGAGCATCCGCTAGAGACGCTCGCGGACTATTGCGGAGGGTGTTACACAAACCTCAATTTGCCGTCCAGAATCAACCTCCTTTGCAAGTATGTAGAGGAATATCAAGCGGACGGACTGCTCATCAATTCGATCAAGAGCTGCAATAGTTTTGCGGCAGGACAGCTCATGATGATGCGGGAAGTGGAACGGCGAACGGGCAAGCCGGGCGGTTTTGTCGAGACAGATTTGGTGGACCCGCGCTATTTCTCGGCTGCGAACGTGAAGAACCGTCTGGAAAGTTACTTGCAGATGATCGAACAGAAGCGAAAAGGGGGCGCGGTTTCGGTTGCGCAAAAAGGGGAGGTCTCGCGGCATTTGGAGGTGCTCTCATGAGGGTGTTTTGCGGGATCGATCTGGGCTCGACCACGACGAAAGCGGTGCTTCTGGATGACAACGCGCAGATTTTGGGGCGCGGTATCACAAACAGCCGATCGAACTACTTTCTGGCTGCGGACATCGCAAAGGATGAAGCGTACATCGGCGCGCGGTTCACGTTGATCGATCGGGAATTGAGCCGAATTTCCGACGGTGAATCCAAGACAGCTGGATTTCGCAAGCGACTCCTTGCGCAGTTTCGGAAGCAGCAACTTCTGTCGCAACTGTTTTCGCTGCGGGACAAAACGCTGGAAGAGAGCGCGAGTGGTCGGTACGCA
The DNA here is from genome assembly GCA_035328405.1 of Pseudomonadota bacterium. Lineage (GTDB taxonomy): Bacteria > Myxococcota_A > Polyangia > Palsa-1104 > JAEUJZ01 > JAEUKA01. The sequence continues at coordinate 22,142 of DAOLIT010000072.1, forward strand.
GAGGTGGAAAAGGAGTTGTCTGCTCGGCTTTCACAGATCTTTGCAAGCATGGAGGAAGGAATCCGCAGACCGAGGCTGAACGCGGGGAAAAAGTCGGATTTTTTTCGAGACCAAGCGGCCAGCGATTACTCGCGTTTGGCGGAAAGCGCAGCGGATGAGGCCGTTCCGTTCGACCTGCTGATGAGTCTTTTCGACAAGACGATCATTTTGGTGGAAAACGAGCGCATGGACCTGACGTTCGAGGGGAACATCCGGTCGGCGCTGGGCTCGTGCATGGAAGGGGAAAGCGAGGCGCAAAAGGGGGCGTATTCGGACGCGGTGACGCGCGCGGCTGCGGTGCCGTTGCAGGAAGTCCGTTCGATCGGTACGGGGTATGGTCGGCAGAGGCTCCCTTTTCCAAAAGACATGATTCGATCGGAAATTCTGTGTCACGGTTTGGGGGCGCACATCACCTTTCCGAACACAGCGACGGTGCTGGACATTGGGGGTCAGGACACCAAAGCGATCCAGGTGGACTCCCGAGGGATTGTGACGAGTTTTCAGATGAACGATCGGTGCGCGGCGGGGTGCGGTCGGTACTTGGGATACATCGCAGACGAAATGAATTTGGGGGTGCATGAACTGGGGCCGATGGCCATGAGTTCGACGCGGCACGTCAAAATCAACTCGACGTGTACGGTGTTTGCGGGGGCGGAATTGCGGGACCGGCTGACGATGGGGCAGCGGCGAGAGGACATTCTGGCGGGGCTGCATCGGGCGATCATTTTGCGGGCGATGGCGCTTCTGGCGCGTTCGGGAGGGGTGTTTGACGAGTTCACGTTCACAGGCGGTGTGGCGAACAACCAAGCGGCGGTGTCGGCGCTGCGGAAGCTTGTGCAGGAAAACTACGGTGAACGGAAACTGAACATTTCGCCTGATTCGATTTATACCGGGGCGCTCGGGGCGGCGCATTTTGCGCTCCGAGCAGAGAACGAGGCACAACAGGAAACGGGGGCAGCTTCTTTTGCACAAGCAGGGGTGCAAGCATGATTTTCAGTGCAGGAATTGACGTGGGCTCAAGCGCGGTCAAAGTGGCGATTGCCAGGAGTCCGAAAGGCTCGGGTCGGCAGCGGGAAGGGGCCGAGGTGCTGGCTCAGGTGGTGGAGCGAACGCGACGACGAGAGGAGAAGATGGTGCTGGAGCAAGCGTGGCAGCGGGCTCTGCAAACGGCGGGAGTGAAGCAGGAACAACTTCACTACATCGCCACGACGGGAGAAGGGGAACTTGTCACGTTTCGGACGGGCCACTTTTACGGAATGACGGCGCATGCTCGAGGGGCGATTTTTTTGGACCCGGAAGCACGCGCGGCGCTCGATGCGGGGGCTCTGCACGCACGGGCGATTCGTTTTGACGATCGGTCGCGGGTGCTCGACTACCGGATGACGAGTCAGTGTGCGTCGGGAAGCGGGCAGTTTTTGGAAAACATCGCGCGCTATTTGGGTGTCACGCTGGACGAAGTGGGCACGCTGTCTGTGCAAGGGGGGAACCCCGAAAAGGTGTCGGGGATTTGCGCGGTTCTGGCGGAAACGGATGTCATCAACATGGTGTCGCGGGGCATCACGACGCCAAACATTCTGCGCGGTATCCACGAGTCGATGTCGGGCGGTTTTGCCAAGCTATTGAAAAGCTCGAAGGCGCACGGAGTGATTCTGCTGACGGGCGGACTGGCGGCGGATGTGGGTCTGACAGAGTGTTTGAAACATGCGCTGAAAAAACAAGCACACGAAAAAGGGGGCGAGACGCAATCGGTCAACGTGCGCACGCATCCGCATTCTGTGTTTGCAGGAGCGATCGGCGCGGCGCTTTGGGGTGCCTACCGTCACGAAAAACTGCAAAGACTCAGCGCCTAACCCCCCTCTGGCGGGAGCGCGGCACGCTCGGCGGCTACCTGCCGCTTGTGATCGCGGATCTTCTGCGCACGCGCTGGCTCGCGCACCCGGAACAGGTCAATGGCCTTGCCCACTTCGATAGAGACGCGGTCAAACCAGCCCAGACCCGGGAGCGCCGCCATCATGCGATCCATCCGAGCCAGCTCCTCTCGCCCCTGCTCATCGTCGTAAAGTAGCGCGGCGATAAAGCCCAGCGTGGTCTCTTCCCCCACTCCCATCCCGACCGGATTCCAAAACAGGCGCAGCGCCGTAGCACAGAGCGCCTGCGCCAGGGGATGATGGAGTCTCTTTTCCGCTTGGTGATAGTAGAACGACTGGTGACGTCGCTCGTCCTTGGCCATGCGCGAAAGCAGCTTCGAGAGCTCCTTGTTGCGGGTGTAGTACGCAAGCTGGGTATACGCCGAGGCAGCCATCATCTCATCGACGGCCCCCCACGACATGTGAGTCGCCGCGAAGTGGGGCGTCAGCTTGGGAACATTCACCGTCAACAACGCCTCCAAGTGCTCCTGCCATCCCATTTTTGCCAGTACCTGGCTGTAGCGATTGCGCTCTGGGGGATGGCCACACGCGGACAGGAACCTGTTCAGCGCCCGTCCGTGGTGGGTCTCCTCATAGACCCAGCAAGCCATAAACTGCGTGATCTCGGAGTCGCTGGCGGTGTGCCCTGACAAAAGGTCGCGCAGGTAGATCACGGTATGGCTCTCGACATCGGCCATGTAGCGGAGGATGCGGGCCTCATCTCCAGTGACGCCGACCTGCTTGACGTAATCCCAGTCCACATCGCTTGTCTCAACCGCTCTGGAGAGATCTACGAAACGATCAATATCAAATGCCATGGCCCGGTCCCCCTTAGCCGCCGCAACTCATTCTTGTCAAAGAGCACGCAGGTTCCGCTTCCGCGCGACGTCGCTAGTCCCAAGACCGCAAAACATGAGCATGCTGCGTCCTCATGTGCACTCGGCGAAACGGGTTGGCCGAGCAGTTCGCAAGGTTGTCTGAAAGGTGACCTGCGGCGAACTCCAAAGGTCGCACCGAAGGGCAGCCCATGTCAATGTGGACTCGGAAAACCTGGCCACGTCTGCGGTGAGTCAACCGAAGTACGAGTTCGTAGCAGTGTTTCTGGGTTTGGGAGAGGAGGGCGGCGAGTGCTCAGAAAGAGGGGTGGGTGTGCGGAATGGTGGGGCTTGTCCTCGGCCCAAAGGGCCGGGGGCTTGTCCTCGGCCCAAAGGGCCGGGCGCTTGTCCTCGGCCCAAAGGGCCGGGGGCGGAGCGATGTTGCGGGTGTGCGGAAGGTGATTGACCCTTGGGGGAGGGGGTCGTACCTTTGGCGGTCTTGATGGAACGGGCAAAATGTTTGGACGCAGGACGGTTGTCGGCGGCGAATGTAGCGGCTGGGGCGCTGGTGGCGGCGACGGTAGGGGCGGGGCTGGATGTGGCTCGGGGTTTTTCGGCGGCGCGAGGGTTTGTGACGGAAGGCTTTTGGAAGTTTGGGCTGCTGGTGTGGTGTTTGTACGGGGCGTGGACAGTGCTGGCCGGTTTGGGGCTGCGGGGGCTGTTTGGGGTGTTGTGGGAGCGGACAGCGGCGGGGCGGCTGGCGCAGGGGGAAGCGGTGGGGCGGGGGCGGCTGCT
>DAOLIT010000073.1:0-24955 GCA_035328405.1 Pseudomonadota bacterium
CCGTTCAAAACACCGGCGCGAATGCGTCCGTGATTTACGTTCCGGCACCCATCGCGGCAGACAGCATTTTGGAAGCCATCTATGCCGGGCTCGAGTTGGTCGTGTGCATCACCGAGGGCATTCCCGTCCTGGACATGTTGAAAGTCCGCCGCGTGCTCGATGCGCAAACCGGCGCGAAACGAACGCGACTCATCGGGCCCAACTGCCCCGGCATCATCACGCCCGGAGAATGCAAAATCGGCATCATGCCCGGCTACATCCACAAGGCAGGTCACATCGGTGTCGTGTCTCGGTCGGGCACCTTGACGTATGAAGGCGTTCACCAGCTTTCGCAGCTTGGTTTGGGGCAGTCCACCTGCGTCGGCATCGGTGGAGACCCGATCAAAGGCATGGATTTTGTGGATGTCTTGGAACTGTTCGAGCGCGACCCGGACACCCACGCCGTGCTGATGATGGGCGAAATCGGCGGTTCTTCCGAAGAAGACGCTGCCGCGTACATTCAGAAGCACATGACCAAGAAAGTCGCCGCATTCATCGCCGGTCAAACTGCCCCGCCCGGACGCCGAATGGGACACGCGGGTGCCATCATCGCGGGCGGCAAAGGCACGGCCAAGGACAAAATCGCGGCCCTTCAAGCTGCGGGCATCGCCGTCGCGCAGACGCCCGCTGAACTCGGCTCTACCCTCGCCGCCATTCTGTAGTTCCACACGACCAAGCGCCGCTCCGCACCCCTTCGCCAAGCAGCCTGGTCGCCTTCCAGAAACACACCAACAACACCAAGCGGACGATTCCGAACGCTCTGTTCGAGTGCGGAACCTGTCCGCTACGCTTTTGCGGTTTGGGAACGACGCAGGAACTTCAGGCGCAGATCGTACAGAGCCGATTCGATGACCTGCTCTTCTTCTCGAGTCAAATTGCCACGGGTTTTTTCCCGGAGCATCGCGATGATCTCGATCGTTTGCTTGGCCATCGCCATGTCCACCGGCGTTTCGACCGTACCGGCACCGTCCGTTTCGCCCATTTGAAGGAGCGCCGACGCCGCCAACGACATGATGAAGGTCAGAAAATCAATCTCCGAACCCTGAGCACTCGACGACATGTGGACCTCACTCGTCCTCGACCTCGTCATCCTCATCGTCGATGAGGTCGTCGTCCATATCATCGCCGCCAAACTCATCGTCATCTGAGGGAACCGCCGTCACGCGGACCATCGGACGACGCGGCGGCGGTCGCTCAATCGGCTCTTCGAGCGGAGTCGATTGAACGAATTTCTCGCACGCATCTGGAAGTGCTTCCACATGCGCAATCAGTTGTTTCTCAGTCAGTTCGCCTCGGCGCAAACGCCGCTCGACGACACGCACATCCCAAAACGTGGGGTCCCGATTTACCAAAGCCATGGTGCCCTCATATAGAAGCGTTCGGGGGTTTGTGTCAACTCAAACTCCCAAAAACTGCACAACCGTTCCTTTCGTTTTGCCGCGACTTCAAGGATGATTTGCGGACGAAAAAACCAAAGAGGAGTTTCCTGTGCCCAATGCCGCACCTGTTCTGGCTTGTCGTGACCACATGCCCACGGGCGAGGCCGCAGAAGCCGCCGCAAAACAGGGGTTGTCCAAGCTCGCGCTTGAATTGGTCGGTTCCGAAATCCTCAAGATTGCGGGCCAGATTCGCACGCTCCAAGCGCAGGGGGCTTCGATCTGCAACTTGACCGTCGGGGATTTTCTCCCAAAACAGTTTCCGATTCCCGCACGCCTCAAAGAGGCCATCGTCAAAGCCTACGAGCAGCGCGAAACAAACTATCCGCCATCCGACGGAATGCCCGCGATGCGAGAAGCCGTCACGACGCTCTACCGGCGCTCACTCGGTCTTGATTATCCCGTCGAAAGCGTCGCTGTGTTCGGAGGCGCCCGGCCCGCCATCTACGGCACCTTCCGCACCATCGTGGAACCGGGAAACGGCGTGATTTTTTCGACCCCTTCCTGGAACAACAACCACTACGTTCGCCTGGCCGATGCCGTGCCGATCGAATGCCCCACGTCTCCCGATGAGGGGTTTATGCCGACGGCCAAGGCGTTGCGGCCTCTTTTGTCTGGGGCGCGGCTGCTGTGTCTGAACAGCCCGCTAAACCCCACCGGAACGATGATCGATCGCGACGAGCTTCTGCGCATTTGCGAGCTGGTTCTCGAAGAAAACAAGCTCCGTCAACGCCGGGCCGAGCCGCCGCTCTTTTTGATGTACGACCAGGTCTATTGGGCCCTTACGTTCGGGGCTGTCTCGCATCACACGCCGCAGAAGCTTTGCCCGGACATGGCCGCGTACACTGTGCTCGTCGATGCCATCAGCAAATCGCTTTGTGCGACCGGTCTGCGCGTCGGGTGGGCCGTTGCTCCGCCGTATCTCATGGGCCGCATGCGTGACATTTTGGGACACATTGGTGCGTGGGCCCCTCGCCCCGAACAGGTCGCGACCGCCGAGTTTTTGGGCGACACCGCTGCGTACGAGGCCTTTCAGCTTCACATGACGCACGAGGTGAAACTTCGCCTGGAGCACCTGCACGCTGGTCTTTCGGAACTGGCTCGCGAAGGTCTGCCCGTAGAGGTCATTCCGCCGCAAGGGGCCATTTATTTGTCCGTCCGCGTAAACCTGCACGGAAGGAAGCTTCCCGACGGCACCACCATCACCCACAACGAACAAATCCGACAGTTCTTGCTTTCGCAAGCCGGGATGGCTGTCGTTCCGTTCCAAGCGTTCGGCATGCGAGACGAAACCGGTTGGATGCGCCTGTCTGTCGGGGCTGTCAGCCTCGCTGACATTGCCGCGCTGTTGCCCAGGTTGCGCCAAAGTCTGCAATCCATTTCCTAATCCCCGAGCGCGCTCCTAGCATGAACGGAATGAATCGCCTGCTTGCGCCTTTGCTGCCGCTGTTGTGTGCCGGGCTGTCTCTCGTTTTGGGCGCGTCGGGTTGCAGCACGAGCCGCGACAAACTTCCCCTTTCTCCCATTCCGCTCAAGTATGAAAATGGTTTGCTTTGGGCGACCGGGCACATTTCGCCGACGCAGAATGAAACCTGCGATGTGACCCCCGAAGACGATGCGCCTTCCGGGTCCGGTCTCCCCAATTTGCTCCTCGATGTGGCCACTCCCCTCACGGCTTTTGCTCCCGAACGCAAAGGGTTCTCGCGCCAGTTTGCCCACGGACAATTCGACCTGCGCGCCGCGTCGGTTCCGGGCGAAAACAGCCTCCGTTTTGCGCGATGCGACATTCCGGTCGTCCGCACGGAGCACACCTCGGCGGAACTCAAAATCGCGTGGAAGGACTCGCCCCTTTTGCTCGGCGGCGTCATTGGGGGCGATCAACTTTCCCACTACGCCACAGAGCTCGCCTTTTCCCAAAACGGAGCAACCGCCATGTTCACGCGCGGCGATCTTGCGCCCGCCTGCAAGGTCAACCGAGCCGTCATTCCCTTTGCACCGCTCGGAGGCGAGCTGGCCGTTCGTTTGGAAGACACGATTATTCCCGTGCCCGCCACCCGCGTGACCGTCGGCGTTTGTGTCGAGCCGCTTTCAGACCCCGCGCCGACCCAAACGCCCTGCCTCGTTCCAAAGGCCGACCTTGCACAGGCGCGCACGTCCCTGGCTGATGAAAAGCTCGCGCTCGAAAAACAAAACAGCGATGACCCCGGCGTGTTGGAACGCATCGAAAGGGTGCGTGCCTACGTCGAGATCATCGCTCAGATCCAAACCAACGCCTGCGCCGCTTCCGACAAAAAACTCCTCGGAGATTTGATGGAGGAACGGTCCCTGCGGCAAAACCCCTTTGTTGTCTCGGGCAAAAACATGCGCTTTTTGGTGTCCACCGCGATGCCCGGCCTCATCTTGACCCGCACCGCGTGTCTGAGGCTCCGTGAAAAGCCCACCGATTGTCCGTTGTACGGCGACGATCCCGCAAAAGACCCTCAGTTTGTTTCCTTTGTCCTGCCCGGCCTCAACCAAGAAGGCGACGGCGACAAACCCGACAAAGCCTTTCCCATTCGGCTCGGCGGAGGAATTGACGGACGCGCTGCCTTGGCCATCGTCGCCAAGCAAAAACAGCTTTCCCCCTGCGAAGAACTCGCGCGCAGCCGTCGTCAGCGTTACGCCCTCCCCAAATTGACCGAAGGGAACAGCGCCGAGTCCACCTGTCTTGGCACCGTGTGTCTTCGCAACTTGGGCCGCGATCCCGTCCAGCTTGTCCGCCGCTGTGGATATTCCGGTCTCGATCCCGAACAAGCCTGCGACGACCAGCTTTCCCCCATCGCTGCTGTCGTTGAAATCGGCGGCCAAGATGGAGACGAACTTCCCGCCTATGTCGTCGCCGATGATGCCGCCGTCATCCGCTCGGCAAATGCCGACCTTCACAACCAGGCCGCCCAAATCGACGGAATCCTCGGCGTCTCCGTTCTCGAGCGCCTGTCCACCACCATCGATTACCCCCAAGGCCGCATCGAGCTGCTGTGCAACCAGCTTCAACCCGCCGGCGCGCCCCCAAGAACCTGTCGCGCCTATCGAGGCATGACCTACAACGCCGCCGACTCCTGCGCCCCAAACGAAACCCTCGAAGTCCCCAGCGACCTTTGGGTCCTTCCCAAAAAGTAGCTTGACCGCTCAGCCTTCGGGCAGAACCGGCAGCCTCGGCAGATTTTTGGTCTTGTCGTCTGTTTTCTTCGCCGGATGAGCCGCCTTTTCCGCAGCCTTGGCTTCGTCTTTCGCTTTGGCCACCGCCCCGTTCCCTTTTCCAACCGATGGCTCGGTGCCCGTCTTCGTTTCGCTCGCTTTGCCGGGCGGCTTTTCCTTGGGTTCTTTCGCGGTTTTTGCCCCGTTTGCCGCCGAATCTGTTGCGACGTGTTGCTGCACCGCCTTCGCCGCTTCCGCTGCTTTGGCCGCTTCCGCCGCTTTGGCCGCCTTGGCCGCTTCCGCTTCCTGTGCCGCTTGTGCCGCTGCCGCCACCTGCGCTGCTTTCGCCCGAGCCGCCGCTTCCCGTTCCTCTCGACCCACCGCCCGCACGTGCAGCACATAAAACACAAGCGCCGTGACCGCCATGAGCCCGCCGATCACCGCCAACACCTGCGAATTGTGTCGTTTGTTTCTCCCGTGCCGTCGTTCTTCCGCTTCCAGATCCGACGGATCGTGCCTGAGCCGCCCGATCGGGCCGCTTGGTTCAGGGAGCGTCGGCCCGCTTGTCGGTGCCGTGTCTTCGGTGGTGGGGTTGGTTGGGCTTGTTGGTTTTGCGCCTTCAGTCACGCCCGCAGCATATCAGCCTCGCGAGGTCTCAGAAAAGTGCTGCGCCAAAAACGTGTTTCCCGCCTTTTTCCTGTCGCAAAACCAAGCCTGCGTTACGTCGAAAGCATCTTCCGCAGCGCCACAATCGCCGCCTCGATCCCCGCCGCCACATCTTTCGGTCCCGGCCCCAGCATGTACGCCGGAGTCGTGATGATCCGGTGAATCCCATCCACGCACGCGGCAGAAACGATGCAGTGTTCGTGCGTGCAGCCAAGCCCCTCGATCATGTCCGCCGTCCCCGCGTCGTTTCCGATCGTCACTTTGGCGCTGTGCCCCAGTTGGTGCAGCGCCGCCGCCACCACCGCCGGAGCAATGCAGATCGCCACGATCGGTTTTTTCGCTGCCCACGCCTCCCCGATGAGCCGCACCACATCCTCATCCACCTTCGCCGCTCGCCCCGCAAACGCCACGTCCGATAGGTTTTTCGCCGCCCCGTAGCCTCCCGGCAACACCAGCGCGTCCAGGTCCGCCATCGTGGCCTGCGACAGCGGCGTCACACGGCCCCGCGCAATCCGGGCCGATTCCACCAGCACGTTCCGGGTTTCATCCCCCGCCTGCCCCGTCACATGGTTCACCACATGGTGCAACGGTTTGTCCGGCGCAAAACACCTTACCTCGAACCCTTCCCGGTCCAGGTACAGCAGCGAAAACACCGCCTCGTGGATTTCCGTCCCGTCCAGGTGTCCGCAGCCCGACAGCACAACCCCCGCTCGATATCGCTTGTTCATTCCACACCTCCTCAAATAGATAGGTCTTGGTCCCTTCGCCGCCGATACTACAACGTCTCTTCCCAAACCGTCTCCGTCACTTGCCTGAGCCCCCCGCATCTACCGCCCCCTCTGCCCCGCCCGAAGCGCAAAAAACCCGTTTCGCGCAAAAAACCCGTCTTGCAGGGACGTTGGTGGGGGGGCGAGCGCGGGAGGACTCGGCCTGCCTGGATGTAGGTCCGACTTTCCCTGCGCGTCTTTGCACCTTCCATGGAGGGAAGTCGCCCCGCCAGCCAGCAAACCCCGACCTCCCAGGCCGCACATCCCGCCTTCCCTGGAGGGTCTCGGCACCTTACAGGGAGGCAGTTCGCCCCGCGAGCGCAGAACCAAAAACCTCCCACCCCGCAAGTCCGACCTTCCCTCGCGAGTCTGGCCGCCTTCCCTGGACGAAGGACACCCAGCGCGCACGCAAACCCCAACCGCCCCCCCTGCAGTTCCCCAAAACCGCAACTTTCGCCCTTCCTCCCCCCCTTTTTTCCCCCACTCCAACCGGTCTTTTCGAGGCGGGATGGATGAGGCGTTTTCCCCCTTCCCTCATGGATGTGGCGCTTTATGGGAACCGACTAGAAATCGGTCGGGAACGCGCAATTCCTTGGACAGGTCCCCAGATCCACCGCGCTCTTCTGTGCCGCCACAGAAAACACCTTCCCATCGGTCGTGACCGTGACATTCCCATTGGTATCGGTGCGATAAAAATGGACCCCGGCATTCCTCAGCTTTCCGACCACCTGACAGTGCGGATGCCCAAAGTCGTTTTGATTCCCGGCACTGATGAGGGCGTAACTTGGTGCCACCGCGCGCAGGAACGTAGTCGCCGTGGAATTGCAGCTTCCGTGATGGCCGACTTTCAGGATGTTGGCTTGCAGGCTGTTCCCAAACTGCGCGTGGATGTTCTTTTCGGCCTCGGTTTCCGCATCCCCCGTAAAGAGCATGGAAAACGCCCCATACCGAAGCCGGATGACTGCCGAAGTGTTGTTGATGCCCGTGCTGTCGTTTTCGGGAAACGGAGCCTTCGCGACGCCCATGACTTGCAGCTCGACCGCCGGATCGAGCGCAAGCGTCTGGTTTTGGGTCAACGTCGCGTACCGACAACCCGCAACGCTGCGAATGTAGGTGTAGCCGGACACCTCCGGGCGATCGAAACCAGGGTCAAAGACACGCGGCGTGCAGTCTTTGGGCAACATCGCAATCGGGGTTCCCAGGCCGGTGTAGTGGTCCGAATGCGCGTGCGACAGAATCACGTAATCCACGCGAGTGATGTTTTTTTGCGCAAGAAAGCTCGCGTAGTTCCCGGTGCGATCGGGACCGCCATCGAGGGCAATCACCGTGCCGCTCGGGGTCACAAGAACCAAGCCGTCTCCCTGCCCGACATCGACCATCGAGATCGACAGGGTTTTCACCGGATCGATCGCCGCAGGGTTGTCCACGTACACCGCAGGCCCCTGGGGCTCGGTTTGGGTGCAGCCCACCAAGGCACAAAAGAAGATCGTCGCAAGCCGTCGCAAGTCGTTCATGGATCGCAGCATGCAACACTTTGGTGGGAAGAAGCACCCGGCGAAAAAAGAACGCGGCTATCCGTTGTTGGAGAGGGTGTTTGTCATCGGGTTTGCCACCGGATTTGCGATCGGGCTTGCCAGGGGATTTGCCCGATGGTTTGCATACACGCTGCGCAGGTCCGCAAGCCACCTTTGCGCGTGCGACGGATCGGGACGGCGATCGGCCTTTTCCAGAAGCAGCGCAGCCAGCCAGTCGGTCAGAAGCGCGGGCAACACCGGGCGGATGTCCGAGAGCAATTTGTCTCGCGGCGCAGAAAAAGACGGCAAATTTCCCGATGCCAAGGCGTACAGCAAAAGACCGTACACATAGACTTGGCCCTGCCTCGCTTTGGGACCGTTTGCGAGCCCGGTTTCCGGCGCCTGCAAAATCGGAGAGGGCCGCGCGGACAAAAGGCTGGTCTGCGGCAGAAGTCGCGCAGCCAGGCCCAAAGGTGCCAGCGGATCGGTGTAAAACCACACCTCGCGAACCGGAAGCTGGCCTTCTTGCCGAGCGGAATCGGTTTGCGTGAGCCGCTCGATCGCTGGCAGAAGCTGCCCGAGCAATTCCAACACGAGCGGAAGCGGCGCGGTGCCAAACAGCCCCAAAAATTCGGTCAGGAGCAAACCGCACCCAAGCGGCGCGGCAAGCACCTGTTGACCATCGGGCAAGGCACGCAACAAAGTACCGCCCGCAGGACTTGAGGGGGCATGGATGCGCAACAGCCGCGATTCAGACGACAACACAGACAACCAACGCGCGTGATCTTTGGCGTTCGGGGAAAGCACCTTGAGGACGACGGTGGCTTGCAATTCGGGATGATCAGCGAAATACAGGTCGATGGGACCGATTTTCCCGATCGGACACCGCACGCGAAACGGTCGATACTGCTCGTCAAGGTGCGCAAATTGAGCGTCGGGGCCGACGTACCTTGCACGCAGGGTTCCTAGGCGCACCAAATCCCCGGTTTGCAAAGGTCGCTTTTCGCCCAAAAGCCGCTCGCCGGACAGCCACGTTCCGTATTCCTTGGACAGGTCCTCGATCCAGCACACCTCGCCTTCGTGCCACACCCGGGCGTGCTGACGAGAAACGCGAGCGTCATCGGTGGTCAAAAGACAGCCGCGTGACCGACCCAGAAGAGCCCCTCCTTTGGGAATCGGGAATTGCCGACTGTCGCCGTCGTCGGTAAGTTGCAAAAACAGCGCGCCGGACAGCGGAATCTGCACGGGCGTCTGTTTCACAAAACCAACGGTGGTTCCTTGCGACAAAAGGCCCTCGGAAACAAACAGGACCTCCATCACGCGATTGACCACAAGGTCGCCGTTTTTGAGTTCCCTGGGCACATGCGGAAACTGTTGTTCGCCGTTCACAAAGGACGGACTGGAGCTGCCCAAATCCTCGAAAAAAAATCTGCCGTCGCGAAAGAAAATCCGGCCCCAACGGCGAGGGATAGAGATGTCTTCCGAGCGAACCAAGCACTCCAGCGCGCGGCCCAAATACGCACCGGTTTCGGGAATCTCGACGACTTGAACTTGTTGTTTGTCGTTTTTGTAGCGAAGTTTCGCGGTGGGCTTGGTCGATAAACCGGACGGCTGCGCAGACAAACCAGACGGTGCGGCAAGCATGCTGGAACCGCCGGAAAGGAGCGACGACGGTTGCGAAAAAAGCGCGGGTGCTTCGGTCGGACATGCGCGCAGCGCGGCCTGAATGGACCGAACCGTTTTTTGGGGCGAGGTCCCCGACAGCAGCGCAAACCGAACTTGCAAAGACCCGCACTCGATCAGATCGCCCGACCGCAGCCGCGTGCCTTTTTCCGAGACCTCGTGACCGCTCAGTTTGACCGGATAACCGGGTGTGAGCGGCAACACCACAAACTGCACGCCATCGAAGCAAACCATCGCATGCGTTCGAGCAAGCGACGGATCGTCAGCGTAGATGTTCAGGGACACAAGCGACCCGAGCATGGTGCCCTCGGGATGAAGCCAGACGGTCTGCGCAAGCCCATCGCTTGAAAAACACAGAAGACCCGCAGCCAGGGTCGGACGAACGGGCGGAGTGGCCTCGAAACGAAACGTCGTATCCCCGCAACGAAGCACGTCGCCCGAGCGAAGACCTTGGCTCATCACGCGGCGATCGTTCACAAACGTGCCACTCGAGGAGCCTTGGTCTGAAATCCACCACCCTTCCTCGCGCAGATCGATCCAGGCGTGACCCATGCTGACTTTGTTGTCGGCAACGGCAATCAGGTGCTTGTTCGGCCTGCGCCCGATGGCACAGCCTTGCGGCAAAAGAAAGTGGCGGACTTTCTTTCCGTCGTCGATTTGGTAGAGGACTCCCGGCACGTCGCCCGATCTTATCGTGCTGTCCCTTGCCGATCGAAAGCGTTTTCCTGCACCCTGTCGGGATGCTTGAACCGGTTTCTGTGCGTCTGCCCCTGTTTACAGGCCTTTCGTATCATGTTCTGGAATGGGGGCGCGACGATCCCACGCTCACCCACACCGTCGTGCTCATCCACGGTTTTTTGGATTCGGCGTGGACGTTCGAGGACATGGCAAAGTACGGCCTGGCCGGGAAATATCACCTCGTTGCACCCGATTTGCGCGGGCACGGGGATTCCGATCGGGTCGGGCCGGGTGGCTATTACCACTTTGTGGACTACCTGGCGGACTTGTCCGACGTGATCGCGATGCTGGGCCGCAAACGTGTGTCGCTGGTCGGCCATTCGATGGGAGGCTCGGTCGCGGCGTATTTTGCGGGCACCTATCCAGACCTCATCCATCGGTTGGCGCTTTTGGAAGGCCTGGGGCCACCTGACAACGAATGGTCGGGATGGCCTGATCGATTGCGCGCGTGGACCGCTGCGTGGAAACGCCAAACGACGCGCGGGGCCAGTCGCCGGTACGCGACACTCGAAGAGGCCGCTGCCAGGTTGTGCGCGACCGATCCTTTGCTCATGTCAAACAGGCCGCTCGCGCTGCGGTTGGCCCAGGTTTCGACAACCCAAGATGCCGAGGGCCGATTTCAGTTCAAACACGACCCGCTGCACCTGACCCCAGCGCCATACCTGTTTCTGGTGGACGGTGCCCAGGCTTTGTGGCGTCGCGTCGCTTGTCCGACTTTGCTCGTGGAGGGTTCGGAAAGCGAGATGCGGCATGCAGAATCGGAACTTTTGCGACGCAGCTCAGCCTTTTCCAACGCCACGCGAATGCTGCTGGAAGGTGCAGGGCACATGATGCAGCGACACAAACCACAAGAGTTGGCGCGGATGCTCGACGGCTTTTTGTCGTCCGAAATGCCGTGAGCACGCGAGTTCTTGCCGGAACCCAACTGTTTTGTGCGAAGATATTTCGGTCTGTGCTGCGGCTTGCAACGTAGACGAGAATCGGACGGAAAAGGATGGGCGCTTGACCTCCTCGAGCCTGTTTGAAAGAACCTGGGACGTTGCCATCAAGCTGTGTCGAAGCGGACAGATTGATGGTCAACATTTTGCGATCAAAGTGACGGACAGTCCGGCGGAAGACCCCCTTCGCTTTCGCATTCTCAACCGTCAGGGTGAGGCCGTGTTTGTGCCCCCAAGAGACGATGAAAACGAAGGCGGCAGTTTGTTTCTGGCTGCGCGTCGTTTTGTCGAACTGGAGGACGCAGAGACGCGAGGAGTTGCCCAACCGGACTTTGTGCCGCTTCAAAGGCGAACGTACAAAGACAGCTTGGTCGAATGGGGTTTGATGGATGCCGAGGGGCGTGTGCTCAAGGCCTACGAATACGACCCTGAGCCGCTTCTGGGATACGTCGTCCGCGTCAACGATGTGTATGCGTACGGGATCGTCAAGCAAACCGCCCTGGCCAACGGAACCATTACTCCGACCGGTGCCTGCGACCATCCTGACGAAGCCCGGCGGCGAGCGATCGAGTTGCTGTATTTGGCCATGGTGCGCGGTGCGACCGTCATGGGCATGAATGGCGTGCCCGCCGTCATCGACTTGTCCGCAGACTCGGAAGAAGACGAGGCGACGTAGACACCGCCCGCACACGCTGCAAGTCCGCCCCTTCGCATTTTTCCGAAAATTCTTTGTTGACTCAGCAGAAAATTCCGACTACTAGCTTTGCTTGCCTTCGCTTGGGGCTGTAGCTCAACTGGTAGAGCGCTTGAATGGCATTCAAGAGGTAACGAGTTCGACCCTCGTCAGCTCCACACAAAACCCCGTCGATGAATAACCGATGGGGTTTTTGCTTTTCTGGGGTCGGTTTGCAGCTTCAGACATCGGCACAGGAATCTCTGTCGTCGCCGTCAGACTCCCATCGAGCGCCGCACGCAGCAGCGTGGAAGTCCGTTCAGAAAGTCGTGTACGGACAGACAGACCCGAAGGCAAGTACGCTCCTCAAGCTCTGCGCCGCCTTCGATGTCACGCTGCCCGAGCTGCTGACGTTCGACTCCACGACCAGGGAGCTTGCCAAGCCAGACCGGGCCGACAGCTAGGCCCTTCGGTCTGGTCTTGGACGCTGGCCAGCTCCGTTCCACCTACCTCATCCGCTCCGCTTCATGTTCGCCGGGCTGCTCGGCGGCTTCATCGTAGCGGCGGAGTCGGCGCTTGCAGGTTTCGATGATGGCGTGCGGCGTGGCTTGGGTCTTCTTGTGGAACACTTCGGCTATCACGATCGTGTCGGCGTCGAGCCGATAGAGGATGCGCCACTCTGCGCCCGCATCCTTGATCCGTAGCTCATGCACCGCCGGGCCGATCGAGGGCATGGGCCGCGACGAGGGAAGCGACAGCCTATCGCCAAGCTGCAAGCGGCGCAGCAGGAAGCCAGCCTCGCGGCGGGCGTCGAGTGACCACGGCGGCGTCTTCACTTCGCCATGGAGCCAAACCAGCGGTTTGTCGATAGATGATCGGCTTGCACGAGTGGTCATGAAGCAAGGTAGTGTCTGCTACCAGCGACGAGAGATGGCCAGCCTACTTGCCCGCGATGGCGGCGGCTAGTTGTTTGCGCGTAGTGCCCAGAGCGAGCAGCGAGCGCACGAGCAGATCCAAGGACACGGAAGCGTCGGCTGCTTCCATCTTGGCAACGCGCGATTGACTCGACCGGATGCGCCGGGCCAGCTCCGCTTGGGTGAGTGACTGAGCCTTGCGACGCTCGGACAGCGCCAGTGCCAAGCGTGCGCGGATGTCGATGAGCAGCGAATCCTCCGACGACAGGTCGAGGAAGTCTTGCACCGTGCCGACCTTCCACCCTGCCGCCTCTAATCGCTTCTGCTTCGCTTTGTCCATGGGGGCTGTCTCCAGATCGGAGTATGTCAGAAATGACATGCGATGCAAGCGGGCCGGGCTACCCGGCCAAAGTCTAGAGGTTGGCCGGTTTGGGCGCTTGAATGAGGCGAAATGATGCGTCGGTTTTCCCGTCTGAGCGGTGCCCACAAAATGGCCTTTGGTCACAACGGAAATACTGTCGGGAATTGTAACCGTAATTCACCAGATGTGACCGCTGTTTATTTGGAGTCAGCGACGGGAGATTTCGCCAGCGGTGGGAAATGGCATTCAAGAGGTAACGAGTTCGACCCTCGTCAGCTCCACACAAAACCCGGCGGTGAGTCTTCTCCCGTCGGTTTTTGTGTGCCCTGGAACGGAATTGAGGGTTTAGGGTTGTTTGGGGGACGGGCGGTCTGTTTGCGGAGGGACAACAGTCTTCCCATGGGGCGCTCGAAAAAGCGTCTCGAGGATCGGTTCGATGGTCTCGAGGTCTCCGTGATCGACGCCGCGCACGATTCCTGCTGCATCAATCAAGAACGTCGTTGGATAGGACCCAACAAGAAAAGAATCGTAGGCTCCCCGACCCGGATCTTGTCCAACCAGATATCCGGGAGAAAACTGGGCAATCGCGGTCCGAATCACGTCTTTGGGTTCGACGGACAAGGCCAGAACGCGCGCTTGGGGGTAGCGGGCTTGCAATTCCGTCAGTTGCGGAATTTCGCGCAAACAGGGGCCGCACCAGGTCGCAAAAAACGTCAGAACGAGGGGTTTCCCCAAAAAGGATGCGCGCGTGCGACCCGGCAAAGGGGCTGGTTTGTGATCGCGAAGGGGCTCGAACGAAAACGCGGGCGCGGGTTGGCCAATGAGAAGCTTTTGTCGCGCCTCCTCCATTTGGTTCGCGAGCCGTTCGAGAGACTGCTGATCAGGTCTGCCAGACAAACGAACCTGGAGTTCACGCCTCACACCGGTCGCATTCCGCAGGGACAGCGCGAGGGTCTGACCAACTTTGGATTTTCGGACCTGATCCGCTAGATCCGCAGGCTTGCCGATCGGCTTTTTGTCGATGCCGATCACAACATCACCGGGATGTATGGCGTGGGTTCGGGCAGCGGGAGAATCGGGGTAAATGTCCGTGACCTCGGCACCGCCAAGCGGATTTTGGCGAGTGACCAGTCCAAGCCAAGCCGTCTCGGCCTGCGCAAAAGTCGCACCACACAAAGCCACGAAAAAGGTCGCAAGCACGACCACCACACCAAAAGAGCCGCCACAAACACAGGCAAGACGCCGCAACAAGCTACGCATGAATTGTCCTTACCACGAGCGAGCCAGCCGTTTGAGATGAAGCTTTTGACGAAAGCGCGTGCGACACGATAGGTTCGGCGCATCTATCAGGTTTTCGACATACGGACGGACATCCGCCCGACGGTTGCTGAGATCGATCTGGGTGCGCTGCGACGCAACGCGGACGTGATCAAAAGCGCGCTGGGGAGCGATAAAACGGGCCTTGTCGCCGTGTTGAAAGCAGATGCTTACGGGCATGGGGCGGTGGCGTGTGCCCGCGCTCTCGAGAAAAAGGTGTGGGGAATTGCGGTTTCGCTGGTCGAAGAAGGCGTGGAACTGCGTCGAGCAGGCATCGAGCAGCCGATTCTTGTGCTGGGTTGTTACTATGGTCTCTCGCATCGAGACGTGATCGCGTACCGGCTGACTCCGGTAGTCGCAAACGTGCGAGATTTGGGGCGTTTTGCGCAGGCGGCGGATGAACTGTCTGCGCCTCGTGTGGGTGTTCATCTCAAAGTGGACACGGGCATGTCGCGGCTGGGGCTTTTCGAGACCGATATAAACGATTTTTTATCCGAACTTCATCGGCACAGCGGCCTGGTCCTGAGCGGTCTATGTACCCACTTGTTCGACGCGGATGGGCCGGATGAAACCACGACAGAAGAACAGTTGCGCAGGCTCTCTCAGGTGTTGGGCCTGTTGCAAAAACAAGGCATTCATCCAGGCATCGTCCACGTCGCAAACACAGCGGGTGCCGTGCGTTTTCCGGCGGCGCACTTCGATTTGGCTCGAGCGGGAATCGGACTGTTCGGCGTGGCACCAGACAACACGTCTCTTTCGACGCTGTGGCCGGTCATGACTTTGCGGACGAAGATCATTGCGCAAAGAAAACTGCCTCCTGCGCAAACCGTGAGTTATGGCGGACACGACCGGACGAAACGAGAGACACTCTGCGCGACCTTGCCGGTGGGCTATGCCGATGGATACACCCGACGAATGAGCGATGCAGCCTACGTGCTGTGCGGCGGTCGGCGATGCAAAGTGTTCGCTCCGATCACGATGGACATGACCATGGTGGACGTGACCGATGTCCCCAATGCAAAAGTCGGCGATGACGTGGTGCTGATCGGCGCGCAAACCGGCGCAGACGGCACGAGCGATCGAATTGCGCTCGAAGAAGTCGCGACCTGGGCGGGCACCATACCGTGGGAGGTCTGTTCCGTCGTTTCCAAGCGCGTGCCCCGCATTTACCTGGGCGATGGTCGGACATGACGTTTCAAAAAACGCAACCTTGACTTGACCGGTAGATGTGATGATGTAGCCACCTCGCTGGTTAGTTAATGACAGGCGACAACGTATTTTGGCAAATTAGGAACTGGCTACGAAAAGAGCCAAAACGTCCCCTGGAGATTTCAATGACGTGCTCGCGAATGTTGTTCCTTGGTGTATTGGTCGGAGGCGGATCGCTTTTGATTTCGGCTCCGCCGCTGAGTGCCCAAACGGCGGCAAAAGCTCCGGCGGCAAAAGCCCCGGCAGCGACTGCCGCAAAAGCTCCGGCAGCAAAAGCCCCGGCAGCGACTGCCGCAAAAGCCCAAGCGGCGACTGCCGCAAAAGCCCCAGCCGTAAAGGCCGTTCCCGCTGCTCCTACTTATCCCGCTGGCGTCCCGGAAGCGAAGCTCCGCACGTCACATCACCAAGTCGAAGCGGTTTCCAGCGCCGAACGACACGCTGCGCGAAAAGACGAAGTCTTGATGCCAGGCACCAGGGTGGACAGCGCGGTTGGTTCGGGTGCGGAAGTGAGTTTCGCCGACGGCACGCGGGTTTTCATCGGTGAGAACACGTCGTTTTCGGTGTATGGCGTTCCGCCACCTGCTGCAGCGAAAGGTCCGGCGAAAAAATTCGTTCCAGGAAACAACACCATCACGGTCGGCGAGATCACGGTCGTTGTTCCGGCAGCGCCGGCAGTGTTGGGAACACCACCAGCCGCTCCTGGGAAAAAACCCGCAAAAGCCGCAAAACCGACTGCACCAAAAATTCCACGCACAGCGATCGTTGTCACGCCGGTTGGCAAGGTCACGGTCAATCCAGGCAGCGCGGCCCGCATTTCCGTGGAACCCAGAACAGGTGCGACGCGCGTCTCGCTCTATGACGGCACCGCAGCGATCGCGGGCAAAGGCAAGACGGTCAATTTGGCCCCAAACCAAAGCAGCGCGATTGCCAACTTGACCTCGGCACCGAGCGTCGCTGCACCCCTTCCGGCTGCTCCGACCCTGACGGGCGTTCCGGGGTTGGTTCTCACGACCGGTGGCCCGGTAGACGTGAAGGGCACTTATGCGGCCGGGGCTGGCCCTTCTGCCGCAGGCTGGCACGTTCAGGTCGCACAAGATCCTGCCTTCGAGTCGCTCGTCAAAGACAGTCGCGCAGCGGCGACGGAGATGCGAGCCATGCCGTCTCCCATGGGACCAGGCGAATACTACGTGCGAGTGAGCGCCGTCAGCCCCGAGGGCAGTGTTGGCCCGTGGAGCGCAACGTCGCATGTGCAGGTGGCTCGCGTGACACTTTGGCCCGGTGGTGATGGAAAGCGCGCGGCGGTTCAGGTGGATGGCAAGGGCGTGTTCTGTGGCCTCGATGGAACCGGACTTCAAGCCGTAGGCCAGCCGATGCCGTTGCAGCCCGCTCGCGAACACATCCTTCGTTGCGCTACTGCGGCGAGCGGAGCAAAACCGGATGACTCGAGCGAATTCAAGATTTCGGCGACGCAGAGCGGCCCCGTGGTCGCCAAACTGGATGTGGGTGCGCCTGCTTTCACGTTGCAGGAAGGCTCACGCGAAGTTCGGGTTCAGATTTCCGATGCTGCTGGAAGTCCTATCACCGGCGCAAAGGTCACGGCAGAGGGGACAGGTGGTGCAAAAGTCGATGCCGTCCGCGAATTGCCCGGCACCGGAACGTATGTGACCACCGCCCACTGGTTGCCCGGAAAAACTGGCGTCGGCGTGAAGTACACCATCAACGATGTTGAACATTACGAATCTGCTCTCCCCGATGCGCTTCCGTCGGCTGGAAAAACAGAATCGAAGGATGAATCGGAAACGTCTGAAACCAAGCCGGCCAAGTCGTTCGCTGTCGAGATGGGCTTGATGCCTCTTGTCCATGTGGACGTTCCGAGAGGCGTGTTTGCCATTGGTGGTGCGATCGAGGTGGGCGGGCGTCTCAAGTTGCCGTATGGCGCATTCGCGTTTTCGCTGCGACCTCAGTATGAGTACTTCGCGCCGGCACCTGGGGCTTCCCATGTCGTCGGTGGTGGGTTGCTCCTCGCGTATCGGTTCCGCGATTTGAATGCGTCGTGGGCACCGTACATCGGTGTGTTGCCTCAGTTCTTGGCCGAATACAGCTTCCTGGCCCGGGACGGCGTGCAAGTCCAAGAAGGTTCTTGGATGAGCCAAATGGGCATTGGCGGTTTGCTCGGAACTGAGATTCGCCTCCGACGAGGTTCGGTATTCGTCGAGGCAGGTTATCGATACATGATCTGGGGCCGCACCGACCGACCTGAGTACGCCACGCTCAATGGTGTTTTTGGCACGATGGGCTATCGCGTTAGCTTCTAACGCTTCCTACGCTTTTCCACGCGGCGCTGTTTCTTTTGCCCTCCCGTTTTTTTCGCGTTCCTCTCTCTGAAATTGCGTTTGTGCGCATGATTGTCGAAGCCTTTGACGGCCTGGCGGTCGTGCGTTCGCTGTCCAAATCGCGCGGCGAAATCGAATGGTTGGTAGGTGAAGGTCTGGAAGAGGAAGCGCAACAGGTGGCCGACCGGCTGCAACTTCTGACCGGCATGTGCCCCATCGAGCAACCGAAAGACTGGACGGATTTGTAGTTTCCGTCCAAATCTGCACCGCAAGCGTCAGCGTGTTTTCGAGAGGATCGTTCCGCTGTCTCCGGCGACAAAGAGGCTCGATGCGGTCAGCGCCACGGCGAGCAGGTTGTTGCGCGTCCCCGTTTCTATCGGAGAAAAGCCGGTCCCCACATATCGGTAAAGCTGCCCCTTCGTTCCAACGGCGTAGACTTCCGATGAGAACCCACCGACGGCGGACAAATCGAAGGCCGAAGGCGAGTACTTCTGATAGTTGTTGGCGTTCCACACAAACGCGTCCGGGCCCGCAACCATCCACACATTGCTTGGCAAGTTGCCCCACACACTCGTCAGGTCGCGTGTCGTCGCGGGCGCGGTCACAAGCGCGAACGACGTGCCTTGGTAACGCGAAACCGTGCCAGAAGCGCCGACTGCCCACACGTCCGAAGCTCCCGTTCCCCATACCGAAAGAAGGTTTTTCGTGGTTCCACTCGACATTGAGCTGGCGCTCCCGTTTTTCACATGCACCACCGTGCCCGCGTCTCCGACTGCCCAGGCGTCACCGGCACCGGCTGCCCACACCGCTCGCAACGTGCTGCTCGTTCCCGAGGTGATTTTCTGCCAGGTCGTTCCATTGAATTGGTAAATCGTCCCAGCGCTTCCGACCGCATACGCTTCGGTTGGGCTCACCGCCGAAACACCGTAAAAGTCCGGCAAACCAGGCGCGACAAACGAAACCAGCGTGGTCCCCACCGAACGCAATACCACACCGCCCTGCCCCGCCCCAAACCATCCGGTGGAAGTCCCCGCGACCGCGCGCATCGTTCCCGTTGCCCCGGCGCTGACTTTTTGCCACGAAAGACCGTTTGTGCTGCTCTGCATGACTCCTGCATCCCCGACCACCCACGCTTCCGTTGCGCTCGCCGTCGTGCCGTAAAAGGCGCTGGGTGCCCCATCGATTGCAGCCGTCCACGTCGAGCCGTCCGCGCTGTGCATCACAACACCGCCGACGGTCATTCCGACCGCGAGCAAACCCATCCCTCCGCTCGTCATCCCCCGAATGTCCGGCAAATTCGTGCAGCACACCCTCGACCAGGGCGTCCCTTGTCGAAACACCTCACCCGTGAGCGACCCGATGTGGGCAAGCCCGCTCAGGCTCGCAACCGCTGTCAGGTTTTTCACCCCAAACAGCGAATCGTTCACGACCCGCCACGCCGTGCCCGAGTTGGCCAGCACCGTTCCAGCGTCCCCAACCGCAAACAGTTCGCCGTTGTTCGAGCCGACCGCGCGCAACGTTTGTGTCGTCAGACTTGTGTCGCTGCTCCACGCAAACCCGCTGCGGCGCACGATTTTCCCCGCAGCCCCGACTGCGATCGCTCCAGTGGCCGTTGCACTTACGGCGTACAGGTCTTGCCCAATGCCGCTCGCTTCCGGCGTGACCACACCGCTCGAACCTCGCAGCGCAATCCCACCCTGCCCCACCATCACCAGATCCGTCCCCACCGTCGCGATGCCAAACAGCGTCTGCGTCGTCCCGCTTCCCAGAAGCAAATTCGTGCTCCCCGTTCGGCGCACAATCGTCCCTGCTTCCCCCACTGCCCAAACTTCTCCCGACGGCAAGAGCGCCACGTCGTAAAGCCGATTCCCCTGCGGTCGCGGATTTTCCCAGCAAAACCCTGCCGCGTTGCAAAGCGGCGCCGGCTGCGTCGGAGGCACCAGAGAAAAGTTCACCCCCACCTGCACTGGTTCATCCAGCGTCGGAGTAAACGAGCACGTCGTCCCCGTGTTCACGCAGCCGATCGAAAACCCATCTGCAAACGAACCGGTCTGCGGCGTCGCGGTCAGCGTGATCGGCGTCCCCAAATCAAAATTTCCGCTGCACGTCGTTCCGCAATCGAGCCCCGCCGGACTCGAACTCACGCTCCCCTGACCGTCGCCGAGTTTCGTGATCGTGAGCACGATCGATTTCGGTTTCGGGACACATTGTCCCGTCGGCCCACACAATTGCCCGCCTGGACAATCGGTGCTGACGTTGCAACTTTGCGCCTGCTGCGTCTTGGGATCGCAGGCCCCAAAGCCGCTCACCCAAAGGCCCAGCCCAAGACACGCGGCCAACGTGGTCTTGCCTGGCACAAAAGCGTGCTCAACCCATTTTCTGTTGCTGAATTTTTCCGTCGATCTGTCGTGCATGCGGTCTGTCCTCACTTTGGGTTTGAGCGTAGCAGTGAGGCACCCGTGGGACAGCCTGCCCGGCCTTTTGCTAAGGAGAACTGCGCGGTACCGGCGTTTTCAGCACGTCGAGCTTGCCCACCAGCACGTTTCGCAACGTCCGCGCCGCCGAGTGATAGCCCAGCCAAATGTCCAGCACATGCCTCGACAGTTTCAGATTTTGCGGCCCCACCGCCTTTTTGCCCTCCACATAGACCGCGATCTGGCCCTGCTCCGAGATGTGCAGCCCCAGCTCACTCCCCGCCGCCATGTCCTTGTCGAACAGTTGCACAAACGCCTCTGCGTCTTTGCTGAGTTCTGCATTCGTTCGGTCTGAAAACAACTCCGGCATGCTCGTGCGAAACATGGTCGCAAGTTCTGCTTTCGTCGCCGGTTTCGAGAACGTCAACACCACCCACTTGGCGAACTTCCCCCACGTCACAAAATACTGCGCCCGGTTTTCGCTCATCATCTCGGCCCGCGTCGGCGCACGGGTCACGAGCGAACCAAACTGGACTCGAGCCGCCGCATGTTCCAAATACAGAGACGCTCGATAGGATGGACTTTTGTCCGACGCAAACTCACCGCTTCCCACCAGCAAATAGGTTTTCCCGTCCAAGATGCGCCTCTCGACTTTTGCCGCTGGCGCTGGTTCCTTGGCTTGTTCTTTCGCTTTTTCTTTTTCAGGCACTTTCGCTGTCGCGCTCGCATCCCGATACGGCGGATACGGCTTTCGCGCGTGCCTCGCCTTTTCCTCTCTTTTCGCGCCCGAGGCACCATCCACCGCAGCCGCAGCAGCACAAGACGCGCCCCATGTCCCTGTATCGGGCCGTGGAGCCCCAACGGCCAAACCACAAAAGAACCAGGCCGCCCACACTGCGCGCCCCACAAACCAGCGCCTCTCCGTCAAAAAACCACCACCTGGGCCCACCAAACCGCAGCGTCCCGAAACCGTGGTAAGTTTCTGACAGCAAAGTGGGGCCGCATCCGTCGTCGGGTCGCGGGGGAAAGCGTTGGAACTTCTCGGCTGGCAACCGTCTTGCAACATGTGATGAGGCACCCATTATCGCAGCTTTGCCCGCTTCCCCAAGCACTTGGGCTGCTCACACCTAGGAAAAAACGATGCTTTCTGTGTCTTCTGCTGTTTCGCTCGGTTTGCTGTTTTCCGCCGGCGCGTCTTCCGTTCCCACCGAAAACCCGCTGTGGAATCTGCCCGTCACCGTGCTGATTCCCCTTCTGGGTTTGCCCTCGTTTTGGATTCTGTCCTTTCTTGTGTACTGCGGAAAATGCGCGCTGTTTGGCATGGATCGCACGCCCCGCATCGACCAAGTGGTCAAGACTCCCTGGCTCCCCCGCATCATCATGGAGTTTGGCTACTGGATGTTTCGCATTCCCGTCCGCATGTGCATCGTGCTCGGCATCACCCCGAACATGATCACCTTTGGCTCCATGCTCCTCACCATCTTGGCTGCCGTGGCCGTTGCGCTTGGGCACTTTGCGTTCGGAGGCTGGACCCTCCTGTTCGCCTTCACCTGTGACGCGTGGGACGGCATCGTCGCCCGCGCCACCAACCAATGCACGCCGTCCGGCGAGTTTTTCGACTCCACCATGGACCGCTACAACGACCTCATCACCTTCTTGGGCTACCTCTTTTATTACCGAAATCATCCCACAATCTTTTTCATCACCGCCCTCGCCATGCTCGGCAGCACCGTCGTGTCCTATAGCCGCGCCAAAGGCGACTCGGTGGGCGTCAGCGCCAATGTCGGCTACATGCAGCGCCACGAGCGCGCGGTCTGGCTCGGCGTCTCCACCGCAGTGTCCCCCATTCTGGCTGCCTACGTCGAGCCGAGCGCCACCGTCCCCGTCTACCACCTGGCCGCCGTCGTTCTTGTCCTCATGGCCGTCATGACCAACATCACTGCCGTGTGGCGCATCAAAGTCGTGATGAACGCCCTCAACCAGCGCGCGTCCGCCCGCAAACCCGCTGCCAAAGCCCCAAAAACCGCCTCCGAAACCTCCGCCCCCGACCTCACCCCCCAACCTTCCGCCTGAGCCCAATGCCGATGGCGCAAGGGCAAACCTCCATGGAGGAGGACTCGGCTGACGCAGGCATGTTGTGTGCGAAACATGCGTTCCCAGCGGCCTACGCATCATGTTGTGCGCAAAACATGGGATCGCCAGCGGCTGAGGTAGGCATTCTCCGGGAAACCAACGTATCAGCCGCTCTTTCAGCGCGAATCCCCAGGTTGCGTTCCACTCGGCCTATGACGAGCGATGCCATTGGGTGCAAATACAGGCACAACCCTAGCGCGGACAATGCAGAGGGCTTGCCAGGTGGTGGTTGAGTCGGCGATTGATTGCCCTCTGGGTTTCTTGTATTCTG
Organism: Pseudomonadota bacterium; assembly: GCA_035328405.1. Taxonomy (GTDB): domain Bacteria; phylum Myxococcota_A; class Polyangia; order Palsa-1104; family JAEUJZ01; genus JAEUKA01. Next base: position 22,584 of record DAOLIT010000073.1, read on the forward strand.
CGCAGGGAGGTTTTCTCTGAGCCAGGTTGAGCAATCCCGTGACGTTCGGTCCGGCATGGTGATTGGGGGTTACCGCCTGCTCAAGCTGCTGGGCGCGGGTGCGATGGGTCGGGTTTACCTGGCAGAGCACGAACGCCTGGGACGACGCGCAGCGGTGAAAGTGTTGGACGGCTGGGACCCGGAACTCGTGTCTCGGCTGTTTTGCGAAGCGCGAGCCGTGGCGCAAATCGGGGACGAGCATTTGGTGGATGTCTACGATTTCGTCGCGGACCCCCAAAAAGGCGTCGTGGCCTACGTGATGGAATATCTCGCGGGTGAGGATTTGCGAAAACTCCTCCAGCGAGAGCGAGTGCTTTCGCCGCAACGGGTGGCTCGCCTGGCCGCGCAGATTTGCGAGGGGCTGGATGCAGCGCACAAAGTCGGCGTGGTTCACCGCGATCTGAAGCCCGACAACGTCGTCATCGTGCGGCGGGGCGGCGATTCGGACTTTGTGAAGATCGTCGATTTCGGGATCGCGCAATTTGCGGGACCGGTCGCGCACCGCACGCGTGCCGGGATCGCCCTGGGTTCGGCGGCGTACATGGCCCCCGAACAAGCTGAGGGCAAGCGCGTGGATGGCCGGGCGGATTTGTACGCGGTCGGCGTGCTGATGTTTGAACTGTTGACCGGGGAAGTACCGTTTCTGGGCAAAACTTCTCGGGAAACGCTCGAAATCATGCATGTCGCAAAAATTCCGTCCCCTGCCGGAGACCATGGAGCAGGGCTTGTCACCGAGGCCATTTCAAAAATCGTCCAGCGGTGCATGGCAAAACGCCCCGAAGAGCGGTTTCAAACGGCTGAGGAGCTGCGCAAGGCCCTGCTCGATGTCGCCGAGATCGCGCCCGATCGCGGGGACAAGATGCAAGTCATTGAGGCGGTCGCCAAGCGCAAAAACGCACCGCCCGCAAAGGGGATGTCTCCCGCAGCACTCTTGGGGATGGCGATTGCCTTTGCCGTTGGCTTGGGAACCGCCCTTTTGATCATGAGCATTCGCTGACTTCGATCTGTCTCCTCTCTTGACTCGCACGGCTGGGAAAGGGGATGTTTTCGCACATGAAACGGTCGGTTCCTTTTGTTTGGGTGGATGTCTTTGCCGAAACGCCTTTCGGAGGCAATCCGCTCGCGGTTCTGGATGGCGCGGACATTCCCGAAGAGGCGCATTTGCCGCTCGCGCGTGAGTTGAGTCTGTCCGAAACGACGTTTTATTTGCCTCCGACCGATCCTGCGTCTGCGGATTTGCGCGTGCGGATTTTCACGTTGGCGAAAGAAATTCCGTTTGCGGGACATCCGTTGCTCGGAACGGCGGTCGCGGTGCTGCTCAATGGTCGTCTGCCGTTTCGCGCGCCGCACACGACCGTGCGCCTGGAAACCGGCATGGGCACCGTCCCTGTCACGGTAAGCGGCGCAGAATTGCCCGAACGAGCCGTCTTTTCCCACGACCGAATCAGCGTACCGGGTGCCCTCATCAGTGACGAACGGCTGGCTTGGTTGTCGCCCGCGCTGGGTCTTTCAATGGATCGGTTTCGGGCGCTCATCGCGACCTCGTCCGCATCGGGCGAGCGTGTGATGTATCCCCAGGTCGTCAATGGCGGCGCGCGGCAACTGATGGTGCCGATCCAAACCGTCCAGGAAATCGACGAAATCAACGCCAGCTATCGCGATGTCGTGGTAGCGGAAAAAGCCTTGGGCGCAGAGCTGGGGATTCTGACGTTTGCGTTTTGCTCTCCGCCGCGACCAGGTGAACCCGTGCGCGTCCGAGCGCGGTTTTTCGCCTACGATGCGCCCAATGAAGATCCCGCGACCGGCAGTGCCGCAGCGTCTTTGGCGGTGTATTTGAACCACCATCGCCTGTTGCAACCGGGACAGCCGCTGGAAATCGATCAAGGCCCGCCCAAAGGTCCCATCGAAGGTGCCCCTGGTCGTCGGTCGCTGCTACGAGCCTTTTGCGATGGCACCACGGTCCAAGTCGAAGGCCGCGTCCGAGAAGTCCTGCAAGGCGACATGCGCCTTCAATTCTAACAACCGCCCGCCCAGCGAATCCGCATCCGCCGGCTGCAAGGCGGTTTAGGCAGCCACGACTTCGGTGTCGGTGGTTGCGGTGATGGCTCGGGCGAGCCAGCGATCGAGCGTGGTTGGATCTTGGCAGCTGAGCACGCTCTGCCGCACCCCCTCGCTCACCGCACACCCCCGAGCGGTCAACACACTCAAAATCGCCAGCGCCCGGCCTTCGGTTCGGCCTTCTGCGCGGCCTTCGGTTCGGCCTTCTGCGCGGAGCTCTGCTTTTTCGCGTTCCCATCGTTGTCGGAGTTCGGTCATGACGGTGTTCTCCTCGC
>DAOLIT010000074.1:0-11310 GCA_035328405.1 Pseudomonadota bacterium
CGCTGTATAGCCATGTAACGAACGTCGAAACAAAGGATAGAAAAAGTGTAAGCGTTCCTATGGACGATTCCTTTTTCGTGGGCTAGGACTAGGACGTCGGCTACTTGTCGAGAGATTTGGATTGCTCGGTTGAGGCTTAACTTTTCGTCTCGGTGGAGATGTTCGGCGAGACTCTGTCCATCCAACAGTTCCATGACCAGATAGGGGGTGCCATCGGTTCGCTTCCCAACATCCGAGATTTGCACCAGTCCGGGATGCTCAATGAGATTCACCGCCCGTGCTTCATTGAAAAGGCGCTGGACCGCCTCTGGACTGCTGGCATATTCGGGGTTGAGGAGTTTGAGTGCTACTCGACGAGAAATCGCTTCGTGCATCGCCTCGTAGACGATGCCCATGCCACCCTGTCCCAGCACACGAATGATGAGGTACGGGCCGATACGTGTTCCAATCTCCATAGAGTCCCCCCAGAGCGCGTGACAAACCCACATTGTCCATAGGACGGCGCATTCTTGTCAAGAACACTCATAGGAGAAGAGCGGTTTGGGCTCTGTTCTGGTTTTGTTCTATGCCCTCTCCTAACCCCAAACACCCCAACACCCCTCCTGAAAAAGCGCCCGCCAACCAAACGCCCGAGCCAACTTGGGCCCCACCGCCCGATCCGGTGGTTTCTTGCGATAGGATTCTCTGTCTGTTGCCATTCTGTAGAACAAGAGGCGCGGCCCCCAAGCAAGGTGGGACGCCCTGGTGTTTTCAGCCAATTCAGTGCGTCCTTCGCTACCTGAGGTCATTCGATGTAGGCATCCTTTTGATATTTCGGCGGCATCGTAGTCAGCTTTGGCGGAAGAGGTTTGGGGTGAAGTTTGTTTGGGGGAGGACTCTGGTTTCGATGGATAGATGGAGGGCGGGGCCGGGGTTTTCGATGGTGTAGATGTTGTATCTCGCTCGTCTTTTGGGATCGGAATGCCGGTAGGTGCCAGAGCCTACGCCGATGACGGGAATCTGTCGGGGCGATCCGAGGGAATCTGTCGAAGCGGGGGGGCCGGGCAGACTCCCTTGCAGGTCTTTGTGTTCGTGACCGTGGAGCACAAGCTCGCAACCTTGGCGCTGCACCACGGCTGCAAACGCAGATCGGTCGCGCAACGCACGCAGCAGATCGAGGGATTGGGGGAGCGGGGGATGGTGCAAAAGCACGATGCGGATGCGGCCCTTGTGTTCAGACAGAATCGCCTCGAGGCGAGCAAGTTGTTTCTTGCCAAGCCAACCGTCAGCCAGGGGTACGGGCGAAGGGAGTGCGGTGGAACAACCGACAAACACGACGTTCCCCCGGACGCGCACAGTCGGCCACGTTGGCAATTCATCGTCGCGCGCGCCATCGCTTTGGACATACGGGAGAAGGTGTCGTTCAAACGAATGACGAAAAAACGCCTCCCACACATACACATCGTGATTTCCCGGAATGAGGGTCACGTTTTGGGGTCCAAACGGGAGTGCGTCGAACGCTTTTCGGACGCGGACAAATTCACTGGGCAACGACAGATTGGTCAGGTCGCCCGTCACAACCACGTGATCGACAGATTGCTGCGCGACATCGGCCAAAATCGCATCAAACAATTCGGGCGGATGCGCGGCCTTCCGTTTCCGCAGAAGGTTCAGGTATCCAAAAAAACGCTTGCTGAAAAAACGCCAAAACGCGGCGTCGGTCAGGTCGAGGGCGTGCAGGTCAGACAAGTGAGCGATTCGCATGGGTGCAAGAAACTAGCGCAAACCGACAAGAAGAAGCCAAGCTCTGTGCGGTCGTTTGCCATGAAACAACACGAAACACGAACACAACCCCAAACCTTGCCGCCGAATGTTTTGGAAACGCTGGCCTGCATCGTGGGTTCCTCTGGTTTGATCCTGGACGAGGCATCCATCGAGCCTTATTTGACCGAACCGCGCGGAAATTTCCGGGGCCGCACCGAAGCCGTCGTGCTGCCCAGGTCAACCGAGCAGCTCTCGCAAGTCGTCGCTGCGTGTGCGCAGGCTGGGGTGCAGATGGTGCCCGCGGGCGGCGGAACGGGTCTGTGCGGCGGTGCGGTGCCCTCCCCTTTGGGCGATCAGATTGTCATCGGTTTGAGCCGCATGAAAAAAATCCGCGCGCTCGATCCCGCAGGTTTCACGATCACAGTCGAGGCAGGCTGCATTCTTGCCAACATCCAGCACGCGGCGCGACAGGCCGGTCTGCTGTTTCCGCTCAGTTTGGGGGCCGAGGGAAGTTGTCACATTGGCGGCAACCTGGCGACGAACGCGGGAGGCACCCAGGTCATGCGGTACGGGTCGGCGCGCGACCTTGCGCTCGGTCTTGAGATCGTGCTGCCTGACGGCCAAATCCTGGACCTTCTGCGGGGTCTGCGCAAAGACAACACGGGCTATCATCTGGCCGGCCTCTTTTGCGGAGCAGAGGGCACCTTGGGTTTCATCTCGGCGGCGGTCCTGAAACTCTTTCCCCTTCCGCAAGAAACGGTCACGGCCTGGGTTGCGATTCCGAATGTGAGTGCCGCAATCGATCTGCTGAGCATTCTGCGCGCAGGCACCGGTGACGCGCTGACGGCGCTGGAGTTTGTGCCCCGCATCGCGCTCGACATGGTGCTCAAACACATACCCGGAACCCGCGACCCCTTTTCGACCCCCTATCCGCACTATGTTTTGATCGAAGCGGCGAGTGGTTTTTCGGACGGACAACTGGCCCGTCGCATCGAAACGCTGCTTTCACAAGCCGCAGAGGAAAACCGTGTTCTCGACGCCACGTTCGCCCAACACGCCGCGCAAGCCAAAGCCCTGTGGCACCTGCGCGAAAGCATCCCTGAAGCGCAAAAGCCGGAAGGCCGATCTATCAAACACGATGTGTCCCTGCCGATTTCGCAGGTTCCCCTCTTTGTCGAACAGGCCACACGTCTGTGCGAGCGATACCTGCCAGGTTGTCGCGTGGTAGCCTTTGGCCATGTGGGAGACGGAAATGTTCACTTCAACGTCAGCGAACCCCTGCACGAAAACCAGACCCTGTTTTGGGAAAAACGCCACGATCTATCCAAGCAAGTTCACGATTTGGCGATGTCGATGAACGGCAGTTTTTCTGCGGAACACGGCATCGGACAGCTCAAGCGGCAGGAACTGCAAGCGTACCGTTCCCCTGTTGAACTGGAAGTGATGCGCAAACTCAAACAAGCCCTCGACCCCCAAGGACTCCTCAATCCCGGCAAGGTGCTCTAAATCACTTGCCTCTGTTCGACTCTGTTGGCCTGTGTCTGCTTTCGACCAGAGACTACTTATGAACGAAGGTTGCGTCGGTGATGCGGCCCATTCGGTACACAGAGTCGAGTTTGTAGGTGGGGGGCGCAGAGAGAATCTTCCCCTCAGGTCCATCGATGGAACAACCGGGTCGAAAGATCACATCGGCATTCCCTGGTCGAATCCGAAAGGGGTTCTTGACCATCCCAAAACTTGGATCAGTGAAGAACAGATCGAAGGGCCAGGGAGTGTCGATGCTGATCTCCGCTCCGTGCCGCTTTTCGATGTCTTCTATGGCACGGCTAGCTTGTGTCAATTCGTCGATGATCTCCAAGTTGTTTTCGTGGTTCGTAGAAACTCCGCTTGGGGGAAAATGAAACTGCGCTGCGATCGACTTGGGAAGGAACCGGGAATGACCGGGATGCCCCGTGAGATAGCAGACCGCCAGCACGGGCAACACCACGAGCAAAAGAACCGTGCGTCGGCGTTTTGGAAACGCAACCACTGCCAGCAAGACCAAGAACAGGGCCAACGCCGGATACACCCCCATCATGTGGCGCACGAGCGCAAAATACTGGCGCAGCGTCCAGAAGCCCAGGTGGCATGCAGCCAAAAGAGCCGACAGAAGCGCAGTCTCCCAAAGAAGAAGCGGACGAAAAAAAGAGCGCGCAACAGGGTCCCCCGGATGCGTGCTGGCTTGGCGCATTCGCTTCAAAAATTCCACTCGAAAGGACCTGTCCCGCACTTTGTAAAGGAGGAACAGGGCCAGAACAAAGGACGCGATGAGAATCAGCATGTTGGGATTGGAATTGCCAAAGGTCTGTCCCAAGGAGTGGCCCAGCCGCTCTGCATACTGAGACAGACTGCTGATGTGGCCCAGGTTTTCATCCCGGAACTCTGGACCGACCAAGAAGTGCCCAGTCGCGACGTACTTGACAGCGTGGTACGCAACGAACATGCCGATGGGAATCGCGACAGGCCACATCGCTTGCGCCACGCGGCGAACGTCTTTCAGACTCCCTTCCCGTTGCAGCCGGACCAACAAAAACAGGGCAACAGGGGGAACGGCAAACAGGCCATTGAGCTTGGTCATGACCGACGCGGATAGCGCAACGGCAACCTGGACAGGCTTGCCCGCAACCAGGGCTGCCACGGCTGCCCACGCAAACGCAATCTGGAACAAGTCCAAATTGAGTTGAAGCGACTGTCCCAGCACAACGGGATGCAGACCGACAATGGCGGCCATGCACAACCCCTCTGCGAAACCCAACGAGGCTCGTCCAATGTCAAACACCGACGACAGCAGAAGCGCGACGGCCAGACACGAAAGCACATGCATCGCGACCACTTTGGATACGGGCAGATGCCACAACGCCGCAAGCGTCCACGCGACAAGGGGAGGATGTCCGGTGTCCTTGACAACCACAAATGGAAACCACGGACGCTCAAAGAAAGCGAAGGCACTCTGCCAATGCAGCGCGGCATCGTGATAGGCCGGTAGCCAAAAGTACTCGTGAAACGCGATCAAAAAAAGAAGCAAAACCATCAAAAACGCCGTCGCACGAGGCCACTTGGCCCACAGTGCGACAGGTGATGTGCTTCCGTGGTGCAAAGCATTCCGCCGCTTGCGATGTAGAACAGCCATCTCGTCGTTTCCCTCGTGAGTTGGCTGCTTCGTATCATTTCTTGTGAAATTTCACGACCGAATTGGCCTGCTTCAGGCAGCGAATTTGGCGCACAAATGCAGCGGGGGAATTGGGTGGGGGAATTTGGAGGGGGAATCTAGCGGGCGAAGGTGAAGCGATAGTTTGCGCCAAACTTGGAATCCCACTGCCCATCGTCGGAAACGAACGCAACCTCGAGGTCCCAATTGTTTGCGCCGCCGAAGTTGTCCCGCGCATAGAAAAAGAGCGCGCGTTCCGCATCAGGGGCGGGAACAGAGTACCAAGTGGTACCGCCTCCGGGTTGTGCAGGCAACGGACAAAGCCGCCCAGGAGGGGAAGGTTTCCACTCTGGATGAAGACTATCCGCAATCGAGCAGATGTATTCCTCTTGCGGGTCGCCGAGTTTCACAGACTCTTGGTAGCTCGCGTTCTGCATGCGGAAATTCCCATCGCGTCCGTTCAATTTCACCCACGCAGAAATGCGACCCCACTGCGTCGCCTGGAGCGGCCCGGTGTACCGAACCACAATCTGCGGCATTCCGTAGTGCTGGTTGAGCGCGCATACCTCGACGGGTCCATCGCTCTTGCAGCTTTGTTCGATCACGTAACTTGGGGGATAAAAACTCGCTTGTGCCATGTTCGGAATACCGAACGAGAACAAGCCGAACAGAGGCAGCGCAAACAGCAACTTCATGTTCATGTTGGGGGTCTCCTTCCAAAAACGGTATTGGGGGAATCGGGGGTCTTGGATGTGCCAACGGCAGGGCCAAGCAAAAGAGTCAAACCGAAGGTTGTGTTTCGCCGACGTACCCAAGGGGACGAACCGACCGAGCCCAGAACCGGACGGCAGTTGGATCGATGGCGAAAATCCGCTCGGCGGGCTCGGGCGGCACAAGAACGTGTGTTTCCGAGCTGACAAACTGCATGTTTCCGGCCTTCACGTCATGCAGAAGCTGCGCAATCAAACTGCGCGGCTTGCGATGGGGAACTTTGGGCCGACTTTCGAGGGCGGCAATTTCCTCGGGCGGGAGCCGTTCAATGATCGCGAGCGCACCCAAGCACAGATCGTCGCACACCGGTTCAGGCAGCCACAGATAACCGACCTTGCCCGAACGCTGCACAAAGTAAAACCGCCGCTGGCCAGGCCGGGTCAAGCGCACGGCCCACCGATCACAGATGTTGCGCACACGATTCGCCAATTCATGCCTGGCTTTTTCTTCGACTTTGGCCCGATCGGCTTCGCGTTGCTTCTGCGCATCCTCGGCTTGCTTTTCCGCAAAAATCCGCTGTTTTTCCGCGTCTTCTTGCGCGAGCAAATCAGCACCTTTTTGTTTTCTATCCCGTCGGTCTTGCGTGTCTGCAACGACTTTTTGTTTTTTGTCGATGAGCCCTACTTTCAGAAGCTTGTCCCGCAAGTTTTGCATCGCCATGCGCCCATTATCCCAGGTGCGTTTCGCATTTGACCAGTTTGAAGAAGAGCGAAAGAAGACCCTGCAAGAACTCGCGGTTCAGGCACAGGAACTCAAGCTGGGATACGAATGAACTCCCATTTCACGGTCGTATTCGACGCTTGCGTGCTCTACCCCGCGCCCCCATGTGCGCGACTGCTTGGTGTCGGGATACGAAACATTGATACCCGCCATTCGGCTTCCTGATGCCGTGGTGATGCGGCCCGCAAAACCTGGCCCAAGACTTGGTTTTGCTCGGCGAGTGGGCGGGGCTCGTGTGATATAACGCGGGACCAGAAACAGACGACTTTCAGAAGGACATACGGCATGGCTCAATCGCTGGTCTTTGTGGTCTTGCTGCTCATCGCGGGTGCGGTGTTTTTGCGCTCGGTGTTGCGGCTGTATCGCGTGATGGCTCGAGGCAAAACGAACGACCTGAAACCGACGGATCGGGTTTTTTCGCGTATCGCGTCGGTGCTGATTTACTTTTTCGGACAAAAGAAAGTCGCCGAGCCGATGTCCTACGCGACCCCGGCGCTTGCGACCTCGAAGCACCACCTGCTGATTTTTTACGGCTTCCTGATCATCACGATCGGCACGGTGGAATTCATGATTCAGTCGGCGCTGTGGGACTTTGTGCCCGGTTTCAGTTTCCGGCTGTTTCTGGGGCCGGTGTATCCGGTGCTGTCCTGGAGCATCGACCTGTTCAACGGGCTCGTGCTCTGCATGATTCTGTATGCGTACTTTCGGCGCATCGTCGTCAAGCCGCGTCTCATTCCGCTGTCGAACGACGCGGCGTTCATCCTGTTCCAAATCGGCCTCCTGATGGTGTCGCATTTTGGGTTTCATGGGTTTCACTACGCAGCGACGCAGAACCCGGAAAGTTTCGGGCCGATTTCGGATGCACTGGGACAAGCGACGATGGGAATGGGCAGCGCGCACCTGCTGAGCGAGGTGTCTCGGTGGGTCCACGGCATCGTGCTGCTGTTCTTTTTGAACTACCTGCCGTACTCGAAGCACATCCACATTTTGGGCGCGCTGCCGAACATCTATTTCCGCAAGCTCGACCAAAAAGGCGTGATGCCCAAGCTCAACCTCGACGACGAAAACGATTGGGGCGTGGGCAAAATCGAGCAGTTTTCGTGGAAGTCGCTGCTCGATGAGTACGCCTGCACCGAATGTGCGCGCTGCTCGAATTTTTGCCCGGCGTACAACACCGACAAGCCGCTGTCGCCGATGCACCTTATCCACGATCTAAAAGACGAAATGAAACAGCGCGCCGCGCTTTCGCTGGAACTGGAGGCGAAAAAAGCGCAGGCCGGAGTGACCGCGAAGGACAAAACGGAAGAAGCGGCACAGCTCGAAAAGGCCCCGAAAGCTTTGCAGGACGAAATCGCGGCGCTTTCGGCCAAGTGCGATGAACTGCCTCCGCTGGTCGGTGGACGCATCAAAGACGAGACGCTGTGGTCGTGTACGACCTGTGGCGCGTGCCAAGAAGTTTGCCCGGTCTTTATCGACCATCCGCTGAAAATCCAGCAGATGAAGACGCATTTGGTGCTGACCGAGGGCCGCATGCCGTCCGAACTTCAGCGCACGTTCCAAAATCTGGAACGGCAGGGCAATCCGTGGGGTGTCAATCCCGACCAGCGCATGGAATGGACCGAAGGGCTGGAAGTGCCGGTTCCGACGGTGGAAGACAAACCCGACTTTGAATACTTGCTGTTTGTGGGTTGCGCGGCGGCGTTTGATGACCGCATCAAAAAATCGATGCGTGCCCTGGTCGAGGTGCTGCACGCGGCGGGCGTGAGCTTCGCGGTGCTTGGAAAACAGGAAGGCTGTTCGGGCGATGCGGCTCGACGGGCGGGCAACGAGTTCGTGTTCCAGGAGCAAGCCAAAGCGAACATCGAAGCGATGAACGAAGCGAAAGTGCGTCGCATCATCACAAGCTGTCCGCACTGCTACCACACGGTGAAAAACGAGTATCCGCAGTTTGGCGGGAACTACGAGGTGCTGCACCACGCAGAGCTTCTGTCGCACCTTCTGCAAACCGGAAAACTCAAGCCCGACAGCAAAATGGACCAAAAAGTCACGTTCCACGACTCGTGTTATTTGGGTCGGTGGAATGGCGTGTACGACGCGCCGCGCGAGGTCCTGTCGGCGGTGTCGCAAGGCGTGCTCGAGCTTTCGCGGACCAAAGAGCGTGGTTTCTGCTGCGGCGCAGGCGGCGGCAGAATGTGGCAAGAGGAAAAAGGACCCCGCGTCAACCGCAACCGCACCGACGAAGTGCTTGCGTCCGGGGCACAGGTCGCTGCCGTCGCGTGCCCGTTCTGCACCATCATGATCACGGACGGCGTAAAAGACGCGCAGGCCGAGGAAAAAGTGCAGGTTCTCGACATCGCAGAAATCGTCCGCAAGACGCTTGCAGTCAAAGCCGACAAAAAAGCGCAGGAAACCGCCTAAACCACGCCGCGTTTCTTTTCTGAGTGCAAGCTCGACGCGGGCTCACACAAAACCGGAAAACCGTGTCCAAAGAACCGACCTCCTCACCCAAACCTTCGGTCCTTGCGGCTGTGCTGCATCCGCTTGCGGGCGTGTTGTTGGTGGCGGTGTTGTATGTGGGTTTGTTCTTTGTGGACTTTTTGCTCGGCGCGGATTTGCGCGTGATGGGCGTCGGCGATGCGGCGACGGCGCAAAAAGTCATGGATCGGTATGGCCGGACGCTGCTCGCGCACCAGGCGAAGGTGCTGGCATTTTACGCTGTTCTCGGCGTTTGTGTCGGTGTGCTGATTCAGGCGCTCGTGCTTTTGTGGGAACGGTTTTCGCCTGTTTCTTCCCGCAGACCCGCAACGCGCTGGCCGCTTGTGCGACGTTTCTTTTTTGGCACTTTGTGCGCGCTGTTTCTGCATGTGTTCCTGCTGTCCCGCGCTATCGTGCTGCGCCCAGCCCTGTTTGCAGAAGCGCTTTATGAGCGCGGAGGGTTTGCCGCACGCTTCATGGTGTTTTTAACACATGGCCCCGGAAGCGCGATTGTGTGGATGTTGGGCGTCGGCTTGTTGTTGTTTTTGCTGTCCGCTCCACTTTCCTCGATTGCAGCGCGAGCGTTTTTCAAGGAGTTCTGGAAGCAGAAAAAGCGGACGCTCCCAATCGCGGTGTCTATTGTCCTTTTGGTTGCTGTCTTTGGCGTAGCGATTTGGCCTGCTCCTGTGCTTTATCGCGCACAAAAAGAGCCTGCCCGCAAGCCTTCGGTGTTGCTGATTGCAGTGGACAGTTTGCGAGCCGACCGGCTCTTTGCGCCTCGTCGAGTTGTCGCGCCCGCCATGATGCAGCTTGCGCGAGAAAGCGTCCGTTTTGAGCAAGCGTTTGTGTCCGTGCCGCGCACGTTTCCAAGCTTTGTGACGTTGCTGTCCGGTCGTGCGCCGTATCACCACGGCATTCGGACGATGTTTCCGACGCAAAAGGAACGTGCAGCCGTGCCGCCCGCGTTGCCGAAATTGCTCGGTGCCCAGGGTTATCACACAGCGGTGTTTTCAGACTTTTGCGGAGAGATTTTTTCCCGCATCGATTTGGGCTTTCAACACATCGCCGTTCCCGCTTTTGATGCAAAAGAGCTGTTGCTTCAGCGGGGTGTGCTGGTACACCGAAACGCGCTGCCGTATGTGTCCGGCGCGGGCCTAGGCCAGGTTGGGTTGGCGCTGGGGCAGGCGGTCTTTCCCGAGCTCGAAGGCGTATCTGAGCTGGCCGACCCGAAGCTCTTGGCCGCCCGGGCGCTGCATGACATCGCGGCCCATCGCGGCCAGCCGTTTTTTCTGACGGTCTTTTTTTCGACCGCGCATTTTCCGTATGCCGCGCCGGCCCCGCACTATCGGCGTTTTTTGGACCCCAAGTACCGAGGGCCGTTTTTGTACTACAAGCCGCCCCTCAAAGAGGTGGCTGGGAGCGAAGACATCGCTGCGGTGCAGGCGCTGTACGACGGTTCGGTGGCGGCGGCGGATGAGGGTGTGCGCGTGCTCCTCGATGGGCTGGCTGCGCTCGGGCGCGACCAGGACACCATCGTCGTGCTTCTGTCTGACCACGGAGAAAACCTGTACGACGAACCCAGCCGAGGCATGGGTCACGGCGACCACTTGGAAGGCGACCACGCGATGCAGGTTCCGTGGCTTGTGCGCGATCCGACGCACCGATTTTCCCCAAAGTCTGTTCACGGTTTGGTGCGCGACCTGGATTTGGTGCCCACGCTGTTGTCGCTTCTGTCGGTTCCGTTTGAAGCTGAGTCGTTCGATGGAGTGAGTGTTGTGCCGCTGCTTTCTGGGGAAAAAGAAACGCTCGGTTTGTCCGCTTTGTCGGAAACGGAATTGTGGTTTACAGCGTCCGGCCCCGGTTTTTCCATGGAGCAACGCCTGCCCTATCCCGATGTCACAACAACAACCGACATCAGTCCAAGCAACGAGATCTCGGTTTCTCCGCAGTATCAAGACCTTGTGACCGTTGCAAAGCACCGTTCGCTGCGCACGGAACGCTACAAAATCATTTATCGTCCAACACGACAAGGGCCACGATATAGCGTTTTCGATGTCAAGACGGACCCTGGGCAACGAAACGATTTGTCCACAAGCTCAGAAGCCTTGCTCATGCAGATGAAAAACGAGCTATTCCGTGCCCTCCGACACGATTCCACTGTCGAAATCACCGGAGATTTCATCCTCCCCAAAGAATCCGCCCCTCCGCCCGCGCCCAATTGATCCGGGTCGGCGACCCGATCGGATCTCCATGAGGTCGAGATCGGATCTCCATGGGGTCGAGATCGGATCTCCATAAGGTCGAGATCGGATCTCCATGGGGTCGAGATCGGATCTCCATAAGGTCGAGATCGGATCTCCATGAGGTCGAGATCGGATCTCCACGAGGTCGAGATCGGATCTCGATGGGGTCGA
>DAOLIT010000074.1:11410-24250 GCA_035328405.1 Pseudomonadota bacterium
GATCGGATCTCCATGAGGTCGAGATCGGATCTCCATGAGGTCGAGATCGGATCTCCATGAGGTCGAGATCGGATCTCGAAAAATCGAGATTGGATCATCCCGGCGACCCGATCGAACGATCCCATGGGGGGACTTGCGGGTTTGGGCGGGGGATGGGTGACAAAGGGAAAGGGTTTTGGGGTTTGGGATTTGTTGGCTTGACAACGAATGGCCAGGGTGAGTCTTTTCTGGGTGTGTCTGCTTTTGTCATGCTCTGTGCCATCGTCGCGCATCGGCTGCTGCGCTTCGATTTGCTGTTTCCGCAGGTTGGGGCGGCCAAGCCCTCGTGGATCTTGCTGGGCCTGCTTGTGCTTTCGACGGGCTGGGTGCTGTGGAAACGCCAGTTGGTGCTGCGTTTTTCGACGGTGCTGGCGGTCCAGGGGACGTTGTTTGGGTGGGCGCTTGTGTCGCGGGTGGTCTCGGATGGCACGGGCCAGATTGGGTCCTTTTTGCAAGGAGACTATGCAAAAGACGTGTTTTTCACGATGGTGCTGGGTCTGCTCGGTGCCGGTGTGCGCCGTTTGCGCGGATTGTTCGCGACGGTGGTGCTTTGCCTGGTGTTCATCGCGGCGATCGCCATTCCACAGTGGTTCGGAAACAAGGCTTGTCACTTCTTTCGGGCGGCACCGCTTCTGAATTACGAGCAGACGACGGACCACAGGCCGTGCCAAGGAACCGCCGAGTGTTTCCAGGTCCCACGCCATGAACAACACCTGCGCGACCACAATTGGGCCTGCGAACGCACGGGGCCGCTCGGTTTGGCAACGGTCATCGACCGCATCCACTACGTCGGCCAGTTGAGCGATCCGAATGCGCTTGGACTCGGGCTGGCCATGGCAACAGCGCTGCTTTTGGGTCTGGCGACATGGCCGAATGGGTCGAGATGGACGTGGATGTGGTTTCTGGGGTTGCCGTTTCTTGTGGGAGCGGTCGTGCTGTCAGCCTCGCGGGCTGCGCAAATGGCGCTGGTTTTGGTGTTTTTCTGTTTCTTTCTGTTTCGGGTGGGGGCGCTCGCCGCAGTGGGAATGTCTGCGCTGGCCTCGCCCCTTATGTTTTTTTCGCTGCGCAACGAATCGGAAGCAACGTATTCGACGGTGACGCGGGCGCGGACCTACCTCAATGGAGTGCGGGCGCTTGTGGAAGAACCGGCGTTCGGCGTGGGTTTTGGGAACTACGGGCGCATCAGTTTTTTGAACGCGCACAACAGTTTCTTGCAGGCCATCGTCGAGACGGGTGTGCTCGGTGGAACGCTGTATGTCATCGGCATCTGTGTGGCGACGAAGCTTCTGCTGAAGGTGGCCCTGTTTCCAAGCCCGGCGCTCGCAGCGTCCAAGGACCGCGCGGCGGTTCAGCATGTGGCCAAAGTGTTGCTGGCGATGCTTTCGGGTGTGCTTGTCTGTGTGTTTTTTCTATCGCTGGCGTTCGATGTCTCTTGGCTTCTGCCCCTTGGGTTCGTCGTGGCGTTCGAGATGTTTTTGGCCAACAAATTTCCATCGGAAAGGCTGCGAATCGGCGTGCCAGAGGTCCTTGTGGGGGTTGTGTGTACGGTGGTTCTTCTGGGCTTGGTGGTGCTGGTGTCTGAGCGGTAGCAGAAGCGCCTGGGCCGGGCTGGTCCGCTCCATAGGTAAGGCTTGATTCGACGGGCAAACTCTCGGATCATGAGGCGGTGAGCAGAAACTCAGGGCCCAAAGGGAGTCCGCCGGACGATGGTTCTGGCGAGGTTCCGCCTGGCTCCACCGTGTCGTTGCGCCAGCACGGGGCCCCTGCATCCGATAGCGGTGACGCGCTTTCTGTTGCGACGCCGCCCTCGAAGCAAAGACCGTCCTCGCCTCCCCGCAAAGAAAGCAGTGACGAGAAAGACCCTCGCGTGGGTCAGAAATTTGGCAAATACCTTCTCAGTCGGCTCATCGGCATAGGAGGAATGGCGCAGGTCTACGAAGCCGATGACACGCTGCTGAATCGCCGCGTGGCCGTGAAATTTCTGACAGAAACACGACGACAACAAACCACGGCGGTCGAGCGCTTCATCAACGAGGCTCAGGTCGCAGGCCGTCTGAACCACCCGAACATCATCGCGATCTACGACATCGGCTTCGAGCACGACACGTACTACATCGCGATGGAGCTTTTGAACCCTGGTTCGGCTGGCTCTTTTGTGAAACACAAAGGCCGCATGCATTGGGTCGAGGCCGCTCACACGATCATGCAGTGCTGTAGCGCCCTGGAGTCGGCACACAAAGCCGGGATCATCCACCGCGACATCAAGCCGGACAACATTCTGTGTTCTCCGGCGGGCGCGGCGAAGTTGGCCGATTTTGGGCTGGTCAAAGAACTGCACCTTGGGGAAAGCACGGGCCTCACGCAATCGGGTGTCGTCGTTGGCACGCCTCTGTTCATGAGCCCGGAACAATGCACGGCGCAGCCCTTGGATGCGCGAAGCGACATCTACTCGCTGGGATGTACGTTTTACGCGCTTCTGACGGGAAGTCCGCCGTTTCCGACCGGAAGTGTTCCGCAGATCATGCTCCAGCACTGCAAAAGCAGGGTGCCTGACCCTCGCGTGCTGGCATCCGACGTTCCCGAATCCATCGTAAAAACGATCGAGAAATCGACGGCGAAACGCGCCGATGACCGCTACCAAAACGCCCACGATTTCCACAAGGCGCTGGCAGCGGTGCTGGAAGATGCGCCACGTCCTACCTTTGAATTTCTGGTCCTTGGAACCACGAATCGAACGCCTCCAAGACAGCGAGGTTCGGGTGCCGCTCGATTGCGAAGCGAAAGCGGTCCGCGCACTCCAGATTCGCAAGGCAGCCCTGGCGGGCCGAAACTGCCTACGCCGTCGCTTGAAAACCCGCCGGAACATCCGCCTGAACCTGAGCCGAGCCCACCCGGGATGTCCCGTCGAAAAGCGCTGCTGGGTGGCCTGGGACTTTTGGGTGCGGCGGTGGGTGTGGCGTTTTGGAAATGGCAGCAGCCCGTCGAAAAACCCCAGCCGGTCGTGAACCTTCCTCCCATCAAGATTGGCGTGCTCAATTCCCAGTCGGGTTTTTTGTTCGACAGTGGCCGACCCGTCATCGACGCCACACTGCTTGCGATCGAGGAAATCAACAACAAGGGCGGTTTGCTGGGTCGAAAGATCGAACCGATTGTCGCAGACGGCAAAAGCGACAACCGCACGTTTGCCCTGGAAGCCGACCGGCTGCTGTCCAAAGACAAAGTCGTTGCCATTTTCGGAGGCTGGTCCCCCTCGAACCGACGCGCGCTCAAGAAAGTGATCGAGAAACACAAAAGCCTGCTCATGTTTCCTGCCCGCGACGAGGGAATGGAAGACTCCGAATACATCATTTATTCGGGCAGCTCACCAAACCAGATCGTGTCCCCTGCGATTCGGATCTTTGCTGGCGCGAAGCATTACAAACGACTGTACGTGATTGGCAGCGATGGCCTTGCCTCGAACATCTCGACGGAACTCCTGAAAGATGAGCTGAAGAACTTTCCCCAGACGCAGATTGTCGGCGAGACTTTCGAGGTCGTCGGTGAGCGCAACTTCGAGAAAGTCATTCCCAAGATCGAGCTCGCGAAACCCGATTTGATCTTCAACTTCATGATTGGTGAATCCAATCCCGCGTTCTTCAAGGCACTGCGCGCCAAAAAGATCCTGCCGAATCAAATTCCGACGGTAAATTTCGCGATCGGCGAGCCAGAACTTCAACAAATCGCTCACCTTGATATGGTGGGCGAGTATCTGGCAGCCAGTTATTTTCAGACGATTCCCTCAGAAGAGAACAAAGCGTTTGTTGCTCGCTTCCGACGGAAGTACGGCGACTATCGAATGACTGGTGCCACGATGGAATCGGCCTACGCGAGCGTGTACTTGTGGGCGCAAGCGGTTGCCGCTGCGGGCACCGATGAAGTCGCGCGCGTCCGCGAACGGCTTGCCGGCCAAACCTTCCTGGCACCGAGTGGCAAAACCACCATAGACCCCGGCAATCACCACTGTCACAAATCCTTCTTCCTGGGGCGAATTGGCGAGGGGAACGTCGTCGAGATCGTCGGCACACCCGAGACCTACATTCGTCCCGAACCCTTTCCGCCCACCCGAACCCGCACCCAGTGGGAAGCTTTCATAGACGAGAAGTCCAAGAGTTGGGGCGGTGCTTTCGTCAACGAAAACAAACCCAACAAATAATACGACTTGCTCACTTCCTCGACGCGACGACAATTGGGCTCGCCCGAGCAGATTGCGAGCGCGCCCGCAAGAACCGACCGAGCTTTGGCCGTCGCGACGGCGACCGAGGAAGAAATGCGACGGACCTAGCATGATCTGGTTATACTGGACGTACTAGCGTTTTCGAGGAGGACCGACATGAGTCGAGCACTTTTGGGCCTGCTGAAAGGTGCCCTGATTGGTGGAGCGATCGGCTTCGCGCTGTTCAAGTTGAGAAACCCAAGCGGCATTTTCGCCTACCTGTTCGCGGCTCTCGTTGGTGCGCTGGTTGGTGTGGTGTGCGGCAAGGCCCCTTGGAAAGCCGCGACACTGTGGACACCGGCCCTGAAAATGGCGTTCGGCGCGGCCATTGGAACGGGGTTATATGCCGTGGGACATCGTTTTATGCCGCCGCTCAGCCTGCGGATCGATGGTGTTGTCAACGGGATCTCGTTGCAATCCGGGGTTGCGCTGGTCCCGATCGTGGGCGCGCTCTACGGGCTTTTTGTCGAGTTTGACGACGGTGGCAGCGAAGGCTCGAGCCAAGGTGAAACCAACCGACCAGCTTCAAAAGAAGTCCGAAACCTGAAGTAGCCTCACAACCCACGTTCATCTTCCCAGACGTTGCGGTATCCTGTCGCAGCTCACAGCGAGCGAACTTCATAGGAGATATGAACCCATGGCAAACCCCAAGGTCTATTTCGACATCACCATCGCGGACAAACCCGCAGGTCGCGTTGTTTTCGAGTTGTTCGCGGACATCGTGCCCAAAACCGCTGAGAACTTCCGCGCCCTCTGCGTAGGTCACGAAGCTGGTCACTACCAAGGCAGCATCTTCCACCGCGTGATTCCCGATTTCATGCTTCAAGGTGGAGACTTCACGAACCACAACGGCACAGGCGGCAAATCCATCTACGGCCACAAATTCCCCGACGAGAACTTCAAACTCAAGCACGACAAGGTTGGTCTTCTGTCCATGGCCAACGCCGGGCCAAACACCAATGGGTCTCAGTTTTTCATCACCACCGTGCTGACTCCGTGGCTGGATGGAAAACACGTGGTTTTTGGCAAAGTCGTTCAAGGCATGGAGGTCGTCCAAAAGGTTGAATCCTGCGGATCTTCCTCGGGCCGCACCAGCGCACGCATCGCCATCGCAAAGAGCGGCCAACTCACCGAATAGTGAGCACTGTTTTTCCGCTCCCGCCTATCCCCCACCAAAACTCCTCAACAGACAAGCAGCATCGCATTCGCCAGGCATTTGCGAGACCGGCAGAGAAAGCACGGTCTTCGACTCCACCGCCA
This sequence comes from Pseudomonadota bacterium, assembly GCA_035328405.1. Taxonomy (GTDB): domain Bacteria; phylum Myxococcota_A; class Polyangia; order Palsa-1104; family JAEUJZ01; genus JAEUKA01. The sequence continues at coordinate 16,962 of DAOLIT010000074.1, forward strand.
GGTTTTCTCGGTCCCATCCCGTGGAATCAAAAAGAAAGGGTGAACAGGGCCGAATTTTGCGACGTTGCTTGCAGGGAAACGGGTGACGGAGTGGTCTTGCTTCGTTCAGGCCAGGCGGCCATTGCGACTCCAGCCGCGGTCAAGACCAAGCCTCCCCCGAGCAGTCCCCCTCCCACTCCGCTTGTGAAGTAAACCTGTGGACAGGGGGCATTGGGAACACTGGGTTGTGTTTCTCCGCAGTTTTGATTCATCGAAAGCGCAGACACCCCGAACACAGCCATTAGGAGCCCCCCTGAAGCCAAAACAGAGCCCACGGCCAACCGCCAGATGGGACGAGCGGACCGTGTCTGTTCTACCACCACAGGGTTTGCTGGAACCACAGCGGCCTTCCTCTTCAAAGCAAACTCCAACGTCTGCGGTGTGTCCGCAAAGAGTTCGACGTTCTTTTCTTCCGCAACATACCCATCGGCCCTCACAGAGACCGTATGCGTGCCCGTGAAAGTCAACCGTTCCACAGGCGTTTGGCCCACCGTTTGCCCATCCACGCGCACCATCGACGACGACGGACTGGACGTAACCGACAGCATCGCACGAGGACGCTTGTGAACTTGAGCCATCAAGTCTCCCACAGTCTTCCCGAAACCCTCCAGAAGCTGTGCGTGCGTGCAGTTCGGGCACTCAAAAGTAGTTTGGGCCGCGACCAATCGAGATGCTTCATCGTGAACAAGCACCGAAGTCCCCAAAAGGTCTGTCAACGCAAAACTGTTCGACGCTGTTTGGGCCTCCTTTGGACGTACCACCACAACAGAACGCGCAGAGGCCCTTTCCGCAACTTTGTACAGACACTCTGTTTTCTCAAAACAATCGGCGGGTTCATCCTGAACAACCTGGCGGAGTTTTTGGACAGGAATCAGGTATGTCTGTTCCTTCGCCAACGCTGCGCCTGCCACGCGGTTGAGCGAATCGATCTGATCACCGGACAAAACTGGTGCCGATGCCCGAACGATGACCAGCAAAGCTGCCGGCGGACTGCTCAGCACGGCTATCGCGGTGCGGCCCGTCCCTGCACTCAAGTTGACTTGGGCCGCGCGTCCTTCCAACAGGGTCAATGCTCCGCTTTCAAATGACTTCCCGTGTTGTTCCATCGCAAATCGATGCAGACCCGGAGAAAGAAGTACCGGCCCGATGAGCGGACTCCTCCCAATCAATCTGCCATCGACATAGAGAAAACTGTCATCCGGTGCCACGACACGAGCCTCGACAAAGCCCTCGTTCACAGAAGCCAAATGGCTGTCGATGACTGACTTGTGGTTTGGATCGATCGGCTCATCCAGTAGTTCTCGATAGCGACGAAACAGATCGGCGGCAAGAATCGATTTGTTTTCCCCTAGTGCAACGCGGCCCAGTAGGTACAAAGCGACTGGGGTTTGCGTCGAATGGTACAGATCCTCGAAATTTCGTTGTGCTACCGCATACTTCCGCGCCTCCAATGCACGCAACCCCGCGACAAGGAGGGGGGAGTCGTTCTGCGCTCTTTCTGACTCTGCGAAGGCACGTGGGAGGACACACAGCCAGGCAACGCAAAACAGAACACAACCAAATAGCCGTGGTGCCCAGCGAAACAAGCCCAAACGGGCGGAACAGGAGGATGGCAGTGACATGTAGAACACAATCGGAGTACCAAGAATTCCATGCGATGCTCGTCCCATGACCCCGGAACGGCCATCTTCCCATGTCCACAACTCGCAGGCTAGCGCAAACCCTGTTTGCGGAGACAAAGTTGCCCGAGCAGGTTGTGAACGGGGTTGTGCGCAGGGGGAAAAAGGCAACCGTGTTCGGTCAAGTTTCGCTAAGATGCTCTGCTGAGCAAAGTCTGATTCCATTCCAGACCCTCGGTGAAGGTGGTACACATGGCGCAGCCCCCTGTGGATGCAGACGCGAGAATTGGGACACTGTGTGGGAACTTCCGCATTCTCCGCAAGATTGGCGAAGGCGGAATGGGTGTCGTCTACGAAGCGGAGCACCAAAAAATTGGAAAGCGGGCTGCCGTCAAAGTGATGCACCCAGAGTTTGCGACCAATGCAGAGTTTGCAGAGCGTTTTCTCAACGAAGCGCGCGCCGTGAACATCATCAGGCACCCAAGTCTCGTCGAGATTTTCGAGTTTGGACAGCTTCCAGACCACACCCTGTTCATCGTGATGGAGTTTTTGGAAGGCCAAACTCTCTATGACCGCTTCGTCAAGAAAGAACAGCCTGCCCCCCTCAAGCCGAGCCTTCACATTGCATATCAAGTCGCGCAGGCGCTTGCCGCAGCGCATGAAAAACACATCGTCCACCGCGATTTGAAGCCGGAAAACATCATGCTCCTGGAGGACCCCCTGCGTCCGGGGGAGCTGCGTGCCAAACTGCTCGACTTTGGCATCGCAAAAATCGCCAAGCAGGCTGGATTGGCTCAAACCAATCATACGCAGGTGGGTTCTTCGCTTGGGACGCAGAATTACATGGCCCCCGAGCAACACGACCGTGCTGAAGAAGCCCAAGGCACCGCCGACGTATTCGCGTTTGGTGTGATTCTGTATGAACTTTTGGCCGGAAAGCCCCCCTTTCGCGGCAACGCGCTGTCGTTGCTCATGAGGGCGGTTCCTGACCTGGCCACCGTCCGAACAGACGTACCCGCATCCCTGTCCAAACTGATTGCACAGATGATGCAGATTCAACCCGCACAACGCCCATCAATGGGTGATGTGGTGGCTCTGCTTTCAACATTGCGGGAAACAAAACGCCAGCGAAAAGCCAATCGTCTTCCCTTGTTGATTGCAATCGGAGGCGTTGCCAGTCTGTTGTTGTTTGGGGTGGCCTTGCTAACCACCAGGTGGTTGCGTCCTCCAACGCTCGCAGATGCGCGCAACCGGGCCCTTGCGGTCGTCAAACGGAGTATTGCAAAGCCTGAGATTGCCGAACAAATCCAAGCGATCGCTGCCATCGGTCAAAGCCAAGACGCCAGTCTCCGTACATTGGTGGTGCCCTTTCTGTCCTCGGATTCCATCGAAATACAAGAAGCGGCAGCGCGTGCGATAGGAGACATCGGTGCTATCGACGCAAGTTCCTCTCTAGTCCCCCTCTTGAAGTCCAAGCACGAGACGGTCCAACTCGCCGCAGCAAAGGCGCTGGCCCGTCTGTCGCACACGCTGGGACAAAAAACGCTGAAGGAATTGCTCGACCACGGCACCGATCCGAGCAGAATCGCGGCAGCCTTGGCTCTGTTGGAATTTGGTGACCTTTCGGGGTCCCCCCTTTTGCATCGGATCGTGGCCCGAAATCCCAGCAAAGAGGGGCCCATTTTGGAACTCCTGTCAGCACTGGCAAAAGCTGGAGATGACGAGGCTCAACAGATTCTCCGCGACCAACAAGGGGGCGCATTTGGAAAACCTCACTTCCCCCACATTTCGTTTGCTTTGGCTCGAATCGGAGACAACACAGCGCAAACACAACTCGAGCAGCTCGCAACAAAAAGTGGTCCCTCCCAATTGGTCGCAGCCCGACTTCTGGCGGGTTTAGGAGACCATCGGGGGTATCCGCTGTTTTTGGATGCTGCCAAAAATGGACACCGGAGTGAATCCGAGCGGGCAATTGCAGTGGATGGTCTGTCCGAACTTGCGCAACTCGAGGCAGTGATTCCCCTTGTGAAAGTGATGGACGAACGAGGGATCAGCACGCGACTTCGGTTGCTCACAGCAGGAGCCATTTTGGAACTTGCAGCAGGTGAAAAAGGACAGCTTGCCGAACAGGGTCTCGCATGGGCGCGAGACGCACTTGGGAGTGACAACGCAGCGACGCGAGAACTCGCCACGATGCTGCTCGCAGACACGGAGTCGGACAGTACCCTTGCATCACTTGTTAAGGCACTCAAAGACCAGTCAAAGGAAGTCCGCCAAAGTGCTGCTCGCGCGCTTGGGAAAAGGCCTTCGCGCGAATCCCTGCACGCACTCGCTTCTGCCCTGGAAGACTCCGATGAGGACGTGCGCGCCCTTTCCATCCGATCAATGGCCCGCATGGTGACGCAACTTCGCACCAAAGGAACGCAAGCCAATTCCGAACTTGAAAAGCAGGTGGTTGCGGACCTTCAAAAAGCGACCGAATCCAAACACGAACTCGACCGTGTGGTTGCCGCAGGAACACTCCTGCAACTTGGCGATTCAAGTCGGCGCAAAGGAGTCGAAGGAGGTCTACAATCCTCCAACCCCCTCGTCCGACGTTCGGCAATAGAATTTGCTCCTCTAGATTCTCGACTTCTTGGAAAATCCCTTACAGACACCGATAAAGGGGTTCGCTTTGCAGCAGCCAAACGACTCGCGCCAAACGGTTCGCGTGAGGCCATGTCCGTTCTGCGCGAATTTCATGCCGCAGGTGAAGCAGAGGGCTACATCGCCTATGGAATCCTGCGCCGAATCGGAGAACCTGTAGAACCCCCTCTTGGCATCAAAAACCTCCTTTCCGCAAGTGGTCCTGCGGAAAGGTTGTCCATGCTAGATACCGTCGCTGAGCTTCCTCTGCCTTTGGCGCAACAAGTGCTTCTTGCTGCCAGCCACGATCCAGTTTCCGTGATCCGCCGTCGTGCTGTGGATCTCTCAAGTCAGCTCTTCAACCGAACCAAAGAACTGGCCTTCCTTAGACTCCTCCGTTCCGAAATCCATGACAAAGACCTGGCTGTTCGGAACCGTGCTCGCGAGCTACTCTCGACCATTCCATCTGCGTCCATGCCCGAGGCTGTGGACACGATTTCAAAGGACAACAAGAGTAGCGATCCCACTCCTATTTCGGGAGAACAGGGTCAACTCTTGCTATCAGGAGAAGAGGGCGTCCGCATCCAAATCGACAAGGGTCCGTCCCAAATGCTTCCCAGCAAAACCCTGTCCATACCACTGACTGTTGGCAAACATTTGGTGGAGTATGTTGGTGGCAAACAAGAACTGGCCATCGCGGTCGGAAGTCCTACCAAACTCAAAATTCCGGCCTCCCTTGCCGAACAACTGGTTCACGATGCCAAAGATGCGCTCAAAAGCCGTGATCTGGTTCGCGCACAGGGACATCTCGATCGCCTCAAGCGCATCGCCAATCGCGTCCGTCCGAAAGCGATCGTCTTGTCAGACGCCTTGTACTTGCAAGGCAAACTATTTGAGGCCAAGAACCAGCCAGCACCCGCGTTGGGCGATCTGGCCACGTACCTGAAATTGCCCTCTGTTCAGCAGCGTTCTGAATACGTTGCCGACGCAAAAACGATCACGAGTCGTTGGAAACCCCTGCTCGGCCGGTTGCAGCTTTACACGCTCAAGGATGGAGTCTGTCAACTGGAAGAGAGGTATCTGCAACCGGGTGAGCATGAAATCAGTCTGACTCCAGGACAAACCAAAAAAGTCTCTGCCTTTGCCGGAGTAACCGTAACCATCCGTTCATGCAATTAAGGGGACCCCCAAAGGGGGCAGTTTTGGAAGGTCAGAATGGGAAAAGGAGAATCCGAAGGGAGCAAGGAGACGAAGGTTCTAGAAACTGTGTATCAGCGGCTACGGCGTCGGATAGTGCAAGATCGATCCATTCCATCCCACTGCCCAAATGTTGTTTGCGCCCGTGCCTGAGATCCCTCGAAAATCCTGCGTGTTCCCAGCGTTTTGCAAGGACCACGTTGTTCCATTCCATTTCACCAAACCACCGCCCAGTCCCACCGCCCAGACATTGCTCACGTCACTTGCCCACACACCCCGAAGATCCGGAAAGACCGCCTGACTTTGGACCGCCCACGCAGTCCCATTCCATCCCACAATCACGCCGTTTATCCCCACCGCCCAAATGTTGTTTGCATTGACCCCCCAAATGCTCATCAAAGGTTGGAACGTGTTCGAGGTTTGCACCGCCCACGCTGTTCCGTTCCATTTCACGATTGTTCCATTCAAACCAACCGCCCATACATTGCTCGCATCACTTCCCCACACTCCATACAGAGCTTGCGAGGTCCCGGTGGTTTGAACCGCCCACGACGTTCCGTTCCATCGTGTGATGGTGCCTCCCGCTCCGACGGCCCAAACGCTGCCTACACCGCTTCCCCACACACTCCGCAAATCACGAGTGGTACCCGAGTTTTGCACGGCCCACGCGGTCCCATTCCACTTCACGACAGTTCCCATCCCACCAACAGCCCACACATTGCTCAGGTCACTTCCCCACACACCAAACAGATCTTGGGTTGTATTCGAGTTCTGCAAAGTCCACGTCCCCCCATTCCGTTTCACAATCGTGCCGGCAGCCCCAACAGCCCAGGCGTTGGCTGCATCGCCTCCCCATATTCCTGTGAAGTGTTGCGTCGGACCCATCGTTTGTACCGCCCACGCCGTTCCGTTCCATCTAGTGATAAGGCCGGTCGCTCCGACACCAAACACGTTCCCCGTTCCACTTCCCCACACCGACCATATGTCTTGTAACGTGCCTGTGCTTTGCGTCGTCCACGCTGCTCCATTCCATTTCACGATCGTGCCGCTTCTTCCGACAGCCCACATGTCGTTCGCGCTACTCCCCCATACACTCGTCAGCGACTGCGTGGTGCCCGGATTCTGCGTAGACCAAGCCGTTCCATTCCATTTCACCGCTGCGCCCCCATTTCCCACCGCCCACACGTTATTCGCCGCACTCCCCCACACCCCATACAGCGTTTGCGTCGTCCCCGAGCTTTGCGATGTCCAGCCCGTTCCATTCCACTTCACAATCACCCCGCCTGCCCCCACCGTCCAGACATTGTTTGCGTCACTTCCCCAGACTCCGTTGAGCATTTGGGTTGTGCCCGAGGTGCGCACCGACCAGGCCGTCCCATTCCACTTGAGGATCGCGCCGCCACTCCCAACCGCCCATACGTTGTTTCCGTCACTCCCCCACACACTGTTGAGGTCTTGCGTCGCAGAAGAAGTCTGGGCCGACCAAGCCGTTCCGTTCCATTTGAGGATCGTCCCCGCAGCGCCGACGGCCCACACACTGTTTGCCGAACTCCCCCACACACCATACAGGTCTTCTGTCGTTCCTGACGTTTGTCCTGACCATGTGGCTCCATCCCATTTCAGAATCATCCCACCCCCTCCCACAGCCCATGCGTTGTTCGCGTCACTCCCCCAAACAGCATAGAGCGTATTTCCCTGTGGCGACGGATTTTGCCAACACCACTTGTCTGGACTGCACACAGAACCCGAACCAGGCGTCCCCCCATCCGTCCCCCCATCCATTCCCCCATCCGTTCCGGCGTCTGTTCC
>DAOLIT010000075.1:0-24247 GCA_035328405.1 Pseudomonadota bacterium
CCCCATCCTATCCGCCACCGCCGCCGCCCACATCAAAGGAATCGTTCACAGAGACTTGAAGCCGGAGAATGTGATGCTTGTGGGGAGGGGTGGGGGGACGGTGGTGAAGCTTTTGGATTTTGGGGTGGCGAAGATTCGGGGGGACGAGCGGGAGGAGTACAAGGGGGAAATGAACGCTGGCAAATTGAGCGCGCTAGCGACGGCAGTCGGTGCGATGATGGGGACTCCGGCCTACATGTCTCCTGAGCAGATCAAGGCAACCGGGGAGATCGATGGACGGGCGGACATTTATTCGATTGGGGTGATGCTGTACGAGGCGGTCACAGGGGAGCGACCGTTTTCTGGGGGGTCAATGGCTTCGTTGTTGGGGGCACATCTGTTTGAAACTGCGGAAAAACCATCGGAACGGGCGAAAAGATTGAAACTACCCCGTCGAGCAGTAGACATGGCGCGCCTCGATCGTGTCATCGAACGGACTCTCTCGAAAGCGCGTGAGGAACGGTATCCAGACTGTCTGGCGCTTCGCGATGACCTGGATGTGGTGTGGGGCGGACTGGGTTTGTGGAAAGAAGCTGGCGTTGGACATCCAGTGACGACACGCCCGGTGCGCGTGCAGCCCGAAAGGAGAGGGAAGAAATGGGCTTTGGTGCTGTTTCCGCTTTTGGTGTGCGGGGTCGCAACCGGGGCGTGGATGTTTTCGCGGCCTGCGAACCTGCATCGCTACAAATCGAATTCTGCGCCGGGACTTGCAATGGCAGTTTTGGAACACGGGGTGCGGGGAAGCACCGCAGACAAACGGGCTGTCGCGACCGCGATTGAAGCGGTGCCCCAAAGGCCGCTTTTGCCACTTGTAACGGTGTTGTTCAAGGACGAAAACGTGCCGAAACGACCCTTGCTACTGGCGGCGTATGCGATGGGGCAGACGACGGACACGGATTTGAAAGAGCAAGTTGCAACGGTGGCAAAAAACTCGGTGGGCGTGCAGGCGGCGCTTGCACAGGCAGTGCGGCTTCGTTTGGGTGAAAAGGATGCGGCAACCGTGCTGGATGCTGCTGCCGCGAGCGGAAACTTGCCGCCTGAAGCTCGTTTGTGGGCTGGACTGGTGCTGTTGCAAACTGGGCATGCACAACTGTCAGCCTTTGTCAAACTTAAAGATCAACTTTTGCGGCCCGGACACTCGATGCCAAAAGTGTTGCGGCACTCAGTGTTTCTCGAGCTGTTGAAGCACAAGGATGCGACGACTGAGAAACAATTGTGGGAACTGGGTACCGCCGAACCAGCGACGGCGGAATCCGTAGACGCTCTCGAGGTGTTGGGGGAGGCCGGAAGGAGTGAAGCAGAGACGGCGCTGCGAAAACTGCTGGACTCAAAGACAGAAGGCGAGGCGCGAACTTTGGCGATCATGGCACTGGCACGGCTGGGGGATGACCGCGTGACAAACGAGTTGTGCGGTCTGTTTCGCCACGAGACCCATCGCGTGCACGCGGTTGCCGCAGCGGGATTTTTGAGGTCCTCGTCGAAGATTATTCGGGAACAACTCCTGCCGCTTATCTCGTCTAGCGATGCAGGGCTCCAAACAACAGCAGCGGCGGCGCTACTCGCGATTGCATCAAAGGATTCCGATGTCGGAGGAGAGTAACAGCCTAGTTGGGCAGACGGTCGGGGACTACAAGATCGAAAAACTGCTCGGAGAGGGCGGGATGGGAGAGGTGTATGCGGGGCAACACGCGCAGCTCGGGCATCGGGCGGCGGTGAAAGTGCTTCGCCGGGAAATCATGAACAATCGGGAGGCCGTGGAGCGATTCCGGCAAGAAGCCCGTCTGATCGCGAGCGTGCGTCACCAAAACCTGATCGATATTTTCGACATTGGCGAGCTATCCGACGGAAGGCTCTATTATGTGATGGAGTATCTGTCGGGAAAGTCTCTTGCGGAAGTGCTGGAAAAGCAGCGGCTCTCGTTTCGGGAAGTGATGCAAATTGTACGGCAGGTGTGCGCAGGTCTTGCAGCTGCGCACGATGCGGGCATCGTGCATCGGGATTTGAAACCAGAGAACCTGTTCCTGGTGATGCGCGAAGGGGAACCGCCGCTTGTGAAGTTGGTGGATTTCGGGATTGCGAAGACGATCGGGGTCGAGGGTGAGCCGATGAAACTCACGCGGACGGGGACGCTTGTTGGGACCCCTTTTTACATGGCACCTGAGCAAATCAACGGCGAAAAAGTTGATGTCCGCACCGACCTGTACGCATTGGGTGTGATTCTGTATCAGATGTGTGTGGGGGTGCTCCCGTTCGACGGAGAAAACCTGGGTGAGGTGTTGGTAGGGCATCTTCAAAAACCGGTACCCCCTTTGCCGGAAACGATGTCGCAATGGGGGACTCCCAAAGAAATCGGGCCGATTTTGGCGAAGCTGCTAGCGAAATCAGCCGAGGAGAGATATCCGACGGTCAAGGATGTTCTGGCGGACTTGGAACGGCTTCAGCGGGGGGAACAAACGACAGCCAGTTTGAATTCAAAGCTGACGTTGCAGGCGTTGCCGAAAGTGACGCTTCCAGGGTCGTTCCGCTGGGTGGGATTGGCGATGGTGCCGTTCCTGATTACGGCGTTGGCGATCGGGGGCTATTTTCTATTGCCACGCTTTCGGGGGAACAATCAAGGCCAAGACCTGGACATGGTGTCGCTCAGGTCGTTGGCGTTGGCGGTGTTACAGGAGGGCCTTTCCGATGGAGATCCATCGGTGCGTAGCCAGGCTGTGGTGGCGCTGGAAGACAGCCGAGACAGCCGCCACCGGAGTCTGCTGGAAAATCGTTTGCGCGATGCGGACACACAAGTACAGGCGCAAGCTGCACGTGCCCTGGGGGTGATTGGGAATCGAGGTGCGACGGCAGCCCTTCTACAGCGGGCTGATGAAGGGGGAGACCCGATTGTATTGGTGGCCGTTGGGGAATCACTTACGAAACTGGGGGCGCCAGCGGGGAAAAACCTGCTGGTTCGGTCGCTTTCCCAAGAGCACTATCCGCAAGTACAATTTCAAGCGGCGCTGGCGCTGTTTGAAGCAGGGGACGAAAAGGCGGCGGCGCTGATTTCGGAACGGCTTCGGGGGGCAAAACCCAATCCTTTGGACGAACAGAGAATCGAAATTCTGGCGCGAAAAGCACAAACAGGGGATGGAGAGGCCCGAACACAACTTGTTCGCATTTTGCCGGAAGGTTTACCAAATCAGCCTCGGCAAATCAAAGTGGCGGCGTTGCTTTCGGGGCTTGGGGACGAACGGGCGCTGAACCTTCTGTCGAACGCGGTGACGCAACCGAATCCGCTTCAAGTCGCGGCGGCACATGCGCTGTGTCTGTTGGAGGACCAAAGCGGTCAACCAGTCTTGCGGAGCACGTTGTGGGAAATGGGTGCGGGTATGCAGCAGCGCATCATTTCTGCGCAAGGAATCGGGCACTGCGGAGACAAAAAAGACGTTTTGCTTCTGTCTCAAAAACTGCGCGGAGGGGAAAAGAGCGGAATGTTGCGCCAAGCGGAAGCAGGGGCCCTGTTGAAGCTGTGTGATGGGGACCCGGTGGTGTTGGCGGAACGGAGTGTGAGTTGGGCGGAACAGGCGCTCACCGACGAAGATTGGAACGTGAGAGCGCAGGCTGTGGCAGCGCTGGGTGACGTGCAGAATGCGAAGTCGCTGCCCCTTTTGCGGAAAGCCATGCACGACAGTCGCGTGGAAGTTCGGAAATTGGCGGCAGACTCGCTGGCAAAATTGGGCGGAAAAGAGGCGATGGGGGCGCTGGCAGAAGGTTTGCGTGACGAAAGTACACAGGTGCGAGCGCACATGATGCGCGTGATTGCGCGAGTAGGGGGTGCGGTTTCCAAAGACACGGCGACGCAGCAATTGATGATGACTGCGCTAAAAAAGGAAAGCGGGCAGGGGGGACAAGGGGAACAGGTGGCACGCGCGGCGGCGATGGCGGCGCTCGGGGACGAAAGTCAGACGCAAGAAGTGGAAAAAATGGTGAGGAGCGGGGATGCGGAGGCGCAAGCGATGGCGGTGGTAATGAGTGGGGAAATGCCGCAGCAGAAGGAAAGCTGGCTCGCTCGGATTGTGGCGGATGAAAAAGCGGCTTTTGCGACGCGGTTGCGCGCGGCAGTGTCGCTTGCACAGGCAGGAAACAAGGCAGGGTTGGCTCTGCTCCGGGAGGCGGCAGCAAAAGGGGGGGCAGAAGGAGTGTGGGCTCTTTCGGCGTTGCAGAAATTGGGGGAAGGAGGAAAGGCGGAAGGAGCGGATGACCCTGTGCAAACAGCACTGAAATCTGGTGATCCAGCGGTTCGGCGAGCGACGGTAGAAGCTTTGGGAACTTGGCAGGCGCAAAAAGCACTTCCTTATCTGTTGCAGGCCGCTCGAGATCCAAATTTGGGAGTTCGCAGTCAAGTGCTTGAAACGGCTGCGCAACTCTCAAAGGGGGACGGTGGGGGACCGGTGGGAATGCAAGTCGCCAAGGTGTTGTCAAAAGACCGGGATGCGGCACTTTCGGAACGAGCATTGGCCGTGTTGTCCACGTTGCAAAAGACATCAGGGAAACAACCGGTGGCGGTCGAAAATCCTGCGGCGCAGAACACTCAAAAACAGGCCGAAAAGAAAGCAGAGCATGAAACGCAAAACGAAGTTCCAGATGCGGGCGGAGTCGATGCAGCCTCGGTGAATTCCCCAAGTCGGGAGGTTGGTTTTTTGCGTTTCGAGGGACCTGCGGGTACTTCCATTCAGATTGACAAACAGACTCCTTTTGGGATGTCCGACAAACCGGTGGAAGTGAGTGCGGGCGAACATACAGTGAGCTATCCGGGAGGGCAGCAGGTCGTGAATGTGACAGCGGGTTCGACGCTCACGGTGAAAATTGCGGCGTCGCAACTTGTGGATTTGGTGAAAGCAGGAGTCGAGGCTTTTTCGCGGAAGGACTACAAGAAGGCGCGCAAACTGCTTGAAAAAGCGAGTACGCTGTGTACGCGCAAAAAAGAGGAGAAAGCGGTCTGTCATGCGGTGGGGTACGAGCTGGCATTCCACCTGGGGCAAACTTATGAAGCGCAGGAAGCGTGGGCGCTTTCGATGACGGAGTACGACAAAATTGAGCAGCCGGGTTTCTTCGGAAAAGTCAAATCGGATGGGCACAAAGCCGTCGCTGAAGCGATGAAACGGATCGCTCCGAAAGTGGGCCGAATCCGCATCAGCAGAATGGTCAAAGGGAAGTGTCAAACAGAGGATGTCTGGATGCCTCCTGGACGACACCGGGTGAACGTGGCTGGTGGGCAGTCGGTGGTGGTTCGTCCTCAAGAAACGGTTGAAGTGAAGGGGTGTTCATGAGGTCTGCTGGGTTGTCAACGGTACGCGGGCTTGTGAGTGTGTTTGTGGGGCTTCTGCTTCTGTGGACTTCTCCGCTTTCGGCTCGGCGCGAAAAACGAGCGAAGCCAAGTGCGCAGGCGCAGCGACAAGCAACAGAACTTGTGACCAAGGGCAACAAAGCACTGGTAGACAAGGATTTGTTGGCTGCCCAGACTGCGTTTGAAGAGGCGTTTTCCAAGAATCCTGCACCGGAAGTGATGGTTCAACTTGGGAAGTTGGCCGAGGCGCAGGGGCGGATTGTGGCGGCGCAGGATTTGATGCGGCGGTACGTACAGGAAGTCGGTTCGGAAAGCGAGACAACAGAGACCAAAGAAGCGGCGCGGATCGCGCAATTGGCGGCACCTCCCAGCGGTGAGGTGATGGTATTGGGGGCTCGGGGGGCGTTGGTACGGGTGGATGATCGGTTGGTGGGGGCGTTGCCTCTGCCTCTGCCTCTGCTTTTGGAAGTGGGCACACATCGGTTGGCTGTCGAAGTGGGAGATCAGGTGATCGAGGAAACCGCAAAAGTGCTGCCGGGCCAGACGTTGGACATGCGGTTCAATCAAAAAACGGGCACGGTCGTGTCGTCGGTGCCCCCGGCGATTTTGTTGTGGATTGACGGGAATCTGTCTGTGGATTTCCAGAAAAGCCTGACGTCAGCGGTGGCAAAACAGGTGGCGCGGGAACGACAAGTGGTGGTGCCTCTGGAAAAGGCGGCGAGGCTCAAACCGGCGCTGCTTGGATGTCTATCGGTGGGAAGTTGTTTGGCGGATCTGAGCAATGCAAACGAAGTGATGTATGCGTTGCGAGTGCGGGTCAACAGAACGGTGTTCGCAGCGACCCCTTCTGCGACTCCTTCTGCGACTCCTTCTGCGACTCCTTCTGCGACCCCTTCTGCGACCCCTTCTGCGACTCCTTCTGCGACTCCTTCTGCGACTCCTTCTGCGGCTCAGACCCCCGCAGAGTCAAAGGGGTCGTGGAATTTGACGGTTGAGGTGTTTGATCCATCGATTGGGGACTATGCGGCGAGCAGCAGCGCAACTTGTGAGGATTGTCTGTCTGAACAGGCTTTCGGAAACTTGGCAGCGGTGGTGGGCACGGTGATGTCGCAAGCAAGCGCAAAGGGGCGCGGGACGTTGGAGGTTTCCTCGAAACCACCTGTGGCGGACGTGTTCCTGGGGGGACAAAAAGTCGGCGTGACTCCATACAAAGGAACACACTTTGTGGGAGAGTTTGCTTTGGAAGTGAAACGGCTGGGTTTTCCGACGCACACAGAGACGTTGCGGATCGAGGCGGGCAAAGCAACGCAAGTGGATGCGGTGCTCAGCAAACCAGAGGACGAAAAGCCGGAACCAGAACCGTTTGTGAAAGCGCCTCCTCCGCCAGAACCGGTGTATCAACTGGTAAGGGGTCCGCGTCCGGCCTGGCGTTGGGGTTTGGGAGGGGGCCTTCTGGGAGCGGGCGCAATGGTCATGGGATTTGGGATTTCGGCGTTGTCTGTGAACGGAGACCCGATTCCGAACACTCTGCCACGAGCGCGATACGACACTGGTGGCATTGGGGGTGCGCTGATTGGCGTAGGGGCAGCGGCGGCCATTGCAGGAGTGGTTACGATCGTTTTGCCGGGTCCGAAACAAAAAGTGCGTGTGTCTTCGTTGTTTTTGCAACCGGCAGTAGGTTCGGCTGGTTTGGTGACTTATTGGTGACAGGCGGGGCTCGTCCCCGTGTAGTGTGAAGCGATGAGCAAGCAGCAAACGAACTTTCTTTGGGCATTTGGTTTGGCGATGTTGCTTGGTTGCCTGTCGATCGCTGGGGCAGCACCTTTGGCCAAGAAACCGCAAGAGGGCGCGGGGACAGCAAACGGGGATTCTCGGGTGACGATGCCGCTGTCGGAATACCAACAACTGCTTGGGCGTCCGTCGGTGACAGTCGTTGATCTGTTGCGCGTGGAGGGCAGTTTTGAAACGAGCGATTTGTCGATTTGGGCTTCTGGACGCACAGCAGGAAACGGACCAACGGTAGAGGCGTTGGCGACGCTTTCAGGCGCGCGGCTTTGGGGATGCGAGGGGGAGGCGGTGTTGTCTCGGGGGGATTCGGACAAGTACGAATTGACTCCGCTGGGGCCCAAGTTTTCGCTGCGCTGTCGTGTGGCGCTGAAAACGGGGGACCGGCTTCAGTTCGTCACGTCTCCGCACGTGTTGTGGATTGAATCTGCGGTCAAAGACGGAGAGATGATTCGCAACGATGAAGAGGGTGGCAAACAGCGCGTAACGATCGTGCATCTGACCAAGGACCCCGAAAAGGCGTTGCCGGTGTCTGCGATCGGTCGGTACCACATCCGCTTTTCGTCTGAAGGCACGAAGTTTGTGTACACACTTCTGTTGCGCAATCCGAACCGTTCGTCCGCATCGTTTCATGTGATGCCCAGAAACAGCGAGCGCGTGCAACAACTGGAATCCGCGATCGGGTGTGAGCCGCAAAAAAGTGACTTTCATTGTCAGGTTCCCCCAGGAGAACACACGCTCACGATGCACGGTAGTTTGCCAGGAACGACGTTCAATCCCCCTGTGCAAGCTGCGGTTCACCATCTTCTGCTGGATTCACATCCGCTTCTGCGTCCGATCCCGGAATCGGTGGCCCCTCACATCAGCGTGAGTGAAACCGGAATGAGTCCTCAGTTTCGGGGGGCTCAGGCGTTTCTCCTTTCGGATGGGCAGACGTTTTCGTGGCGGCTTCTGCGTCTGGAGGCTTTGCACACCCAGATGTATGCAGTGAATCGGGCACTTTCGACGTTTTTCTTGGGGCGAGACGGGCAAGTCCTGGGCGAAACAACACTCGATCTGGACAACCAAGGGGCTGCAGAGCTGTTGATTCCGAAGTTTGCAGAGCCGACTTATGCCAGCATCGGAAACGAACCGATGCTACTGACCAAAAACGAGGTCGGTGCATTGCTCCTTCCCCTTTTGCAAGGCTCGCAACAAGTGGGTCTGCAATACCGGCAGACGTTTTCACCGAGCCTCGGCTTTGGTTTCGTGACGTTGTTGCTCCCGGAACTTGCGACGCCTGCCGCGAACGCACACGTGGAACTGCGGTATGACCGCGATTGGTTGCCTCTGTATGAGGAATTGTCGCCTGACATGCGTTTTCCGACCGCTTCGATTGCCGGACTGTTGCTTCTGGTCGCGGTTTTTTTCGGGGCCGAGCGGTTGCTGCATGCGCTGGGTCTCCTATCGAAAATCAGGTTGTTTGTGGCGGGATGTTTTTGTTTGGCCGCTGCGGGGTCGTCTTCCTTTTTGGCGGTGCTGGTGCTCGCAGAGCTGCTATGTGTGGGCCTTTTCGCTTTGCCGTGGCTCTTTGGTCAAAAAAAGCTGTTCTGGTTGATCATCGGAGGTCTGTGTTTGGGAGGTCTATGGGCGCTTCTGTTGGGCGTAGTCGTGCTTGCGGGGCGGCCTGCTGAGCGAAGCATGCCGGTCTCGAGCACCGTCGCGTACTCGCGCAACGACTTGAAAGAAGCCAGCGACGAAGAACCCAAGAAAGAGAAGACGAAAGCGCCAACCTACCAAGGCTTGCCCCCCAAAGAGACGCTTCCGTTTGGGGACCACCACAGTTATCTGCACCGCGAGCGGCTTTCCAACAGCCAGCGGACGCTTCACCTTGTGATGATCCGAAAGCCGACCATACAGGTTGTGGCGACGGGTGGTTTTGCGTTGGGTCTTTTGTTCCTGCTTGTGTGGTTTGCGCCGGTGCGGGCGGGCTTGTCTGTTCGTTGGCGCAAAATCCTCGACGCGAAAGCCGCATCGGATACGGCCTAGCGGCATTGCTGCAACACGCTCCCAGAAAAACTCCCCCTCCAAGTTTTGCCGCCCCGCCTCTGCTGGATTGCGGAGGGTTTCCGGCCAGACGAAAATGAAACCATGCCGCTTCGTTTTTCTTTCGTGAAAGGCTTGCTGAGGGGACGTTCCTTTCTGCGTTTCGGGGTTGCAAATGTCGTGTTTGCAGGGGCGTTGTCTGTTTCATCCGCAGACACGCAAGCGGTTTCGGCGGTGGTGCAAAAAGTCGCAAAAACGACCAAGCAAAGTGGGCTCAAAGAACGGCGCGAGGTGTCGGAAGCCGCTGCGGCGGTGCTGGCTCAGCTTCGGGAAAATGAACAACCATCGTTTGTGCTGATCGAACGGGAACTCGTGCGCAAACAAGTCGTCGAGCCGGTCCATCGCCAAGTGCTCGGGACGTTTTCAACGCACGATCCGATGTCGTTTTTGCAAGGTCTTGAGCCGGTGCTTGCGGGCGCAATGTCGGATCGGAAATGGCGCTATTTCGGCGTGGCGCTGGCACCGCTCGATGCGGAACGGAGCCGCGTGCTGGTGGTGTTGGTCGAGTCGTTTTTGGATCTTTCGCCGCCCAAGCCCCAAGCCCAAGTGTCCGATGCGTGGGTGCCGTTTTCGGGGTCGGTTTTGCCCCCGTATGAAAAACCACAGGTGCTTGTCACGGAACCGAGCGGTGCCATCGTGTCGCTGCGTCTCACGGGACAAGGGCGCGCCTTTCAAGGTGTACTGCGCTGTCAGGCGGCGGGGTTTTACAAGATCGAAGTGGTCGCGGAAGGCAAGCATGGACCGCAGGTGCTAGCGAACTTTCAATGGCCGTGCGGGGTGGCGCTGGATTCGTTGCCGCAGGTTGAAAAACCACAGTCGCAAGAACCGAAAAGTACGCAGGCGGAATCGGAGGCAGAGCTTCATCGCTTGCTCAACCGCGATCGAAAACAGGCCGGGCTGCCCGCACTCATCGCCGATCCGGTGTTGAGCCAGATTGCCCGCGCACACAGCGAAGAAATGGCCCGTCGGAGCAGCGTGACCCATCATTCTCCCACCACAGGCACACCGGAAGATCGCGTTCGACGTGCCAAGTTGCGGTATTCGATTGTGGCGGAAAATCTGGCGCAAGCACCGACGGAAGAGGAAGCAGAACGGAGTCTTTTGGAAAGTCCAGGTCATCGGCGAAACATCCTGGACAGAAGCTTGACGCGGGTGGGCGTGGGTGTGGCTTTTGCAACCACATTGCAGGGAAAACGGCAGCTTTATGCGACCCAGCTTTTTGCAGGCACAAACACGGGTGCCAGTGCCAGTGTCAATGATTGACCGGCAAAAGTCGCGTCTCCCCAAGTCCCCAGACTGCGCGATATGATGTCCCCCATGTCCGCAAGTCTCGTGATCGTCACCGAGGACGGGCTCACGCTGGAAATTCGGCTGGGCAGTCAGCCAGTTACCGTGGGTCGCGCCAAAGACAACCTGCTGCGCATGGATGACCGGCGCGTCTCGCGGCACCACATCGTGGTTCGTCGCTGCGAAGACGGTTCCTATGAAGTCAAGGATTTGGGTTCCTACAACGGCACGTTGCTCAATGGGCGGCGCATTTCCCAAGAGACACTCAAGCCGCAAGACATCCTTCGACTCGCGGGTCTGCACATTCAGCTCGTGGAAAAAGAAGTTTCGGACGACGGACCGGACCTTTCGCTGATGAGCATGACGAACCAGGCACTTGTGGAATCGCGGGCGCAGATCAAGCGGATGATCGAAGAACAGGCTCTTTTGCGTCGGGAAGTGGGCATTGCGCAAGAGCAGGAAGATCGCGCCAAAGAGCTGCGGAACGAAGCCCTGGATGAAGTCGAGCGGCTGCACGATGTCATCGCGAACTTGGGTCGCGACAAAGAACACTTGGCGCAGAAAGTGGACGAGCTTGGCAAAGAATTGCGCGAGCGTTTGGCAACCAAAATCGATCCGCGCAGCGAAGAGCTAGAGGCCAAATTCACCGAGGCGCAGAAGCAACTCGAAAAACAGCGCGCACGCCTGGTGGAATTGGAAGGAAAGGACGCGACTCGTTTGGCCGGCGAGGCGGCGCTGCGCAAAGAAATCGATCGCCTGACGGACATTTTGAAAAAGCGCGACCAACGCGAAGTGGAACTGCAAGCTGCGGTCAAGCCCGCGCTCATACGGATTGCGGAACTCACGCGAGAGCTTGAAGCCACACGCATTCAGCTCGCGCACAGCCAAGCGGATCTCGACGATCTGAAACAAGCTCTGCTCGGTCGGCGATAGGCTCGCTGCGCGTCGAGTCGGATTACTGGGTCTGTGCGACTTTTGAGACCTTGGCCTGCCATTCTTTGAAGGCGCGATAGTCGTCGTTGACTTGGCGCGCGTAGAAAAACGCGATCTGGCGGACGCGCGTCACGAAAGCAAGCCGCTGTTTTTCAGACGCGACTTTCGCGAAAACTTCCTTTTCAAAATCGTAGGGAAGAAGAGGACTGCTGTCTTGGTCAGCCCGTGCATGCGACGTGGCCAAAATCGCGCCCCACTGTTTGGCCAGAAGTCGGGCGCGTTGGGGGTTCACAATGTTGCTCATTTCGATGGACGAACGAACAGGAGTCCGTTCGCGTACGAAAAAGTGTTCTCCGAGTGCGTGCAAACTGCCCAAATGCTCGTCGCTGCGATAACCCATTGCGCGATATCCGAGGACCACACGCAGCGCATGGTCGTTTCCGATCATACCAACCAGACTGTCTCGCACAGAAGGGTCCATCCACTGCCATCCTGCGGGCGCGCCTTCGGACTTGAGGTCCAAAATCCGGTCGTCATCTTGGCTGGCCGACAAGCCCTCGATGAGGACAAAAAATCGCAGCGAACCAAGCGAACCCATGCCTCCCTTGGCTTTCAGCGCGACGCTCTTGATGCGAAAGTAGCCCGGAATGTGTGCCAGCCGTCCGGTCAGCGTGGCCTGATAGCTGGTCATCGCGGCTTGCAGCGCGTGAAGTTGGGCATTGGACACAGGCAACATGCCTGGTTTGTCAAAATTGAACGCACGTTTTCCCGACGCCAAGACCGTGTTTTTGCGCAGCACTCGGTAGTGTGTTTGTTCGGCTTCTCTGCTCATCCAATCGGACAGAAAACCGGGTGTGTTTTCGATGGAAAAGGTGGTGACAAGTTCGTTCGCGTTGTCGATGTACCCGTGCAGCGTGCGCAAATAACTCAGGGTGAAGGTGTCGATGAGCTGCTCCTGCTCGCGTTGGGGTAGGCCACCGTTTTCCTGGACGGCCAAGAGCATGCTGATGGCCATCCTCCAGACATCAAGCTGGTAGTCGGCAATCAGGGCATCGTCGAAATCGTCCAACTCGAAGATGACGCGGTTTTCGTTCGCCAGAAGAGCACTCACGTTTCCGCAGTGTGCGTCCCCCTGTATCCAAATGCGCGTCGTCGGGCTGCCAAATGAAGACAATTGCGGAGAGTTTCCATAGTCGGTCCAAAACAAGTGATTGGTCGCCCGGAAAAAGTCGTACAGCGTCGCGCCCATCATCCCGAATTTTTCCTGGCGAAGCTGGGGGGACAAGTGTGCGTTGCGTTGTTGGATTTGGGCCAAAACCCATTCCGAACGGCCTTCAGAACGGGCGGCAAGCGGACAACACGCAATTCCAAAACAGAGCCCGAAACACAGACTGAAAAACAGTCCCCCAAAGCCTTGACGTTGCGAAGGTATGCGCAGGATGCCCCGCACCCACCTGAACAAGAGTGCTTTGGTCATTGTCCGTTTGCGCACCGTGCTCAACAAGCAGGACCCCCATGCGGACGCTTGCTTTTTTAGATGCTCTTATCGTTGCAGGGTCAACCGGAATTGAAAAGGAGGGAATCGAGAGGGGAGGGCGGTTTTACAGCGTGCGGCCAGAGGCAGCTCGTCCGCGTTGGCGCTGTTTGGCAGCGCGAACGGTCGCCAAAAGACCCAAGGTAGACAAAAGGAGGACGATTCCCGATGCACTCCCAGACCTTCCGCCTGGCGTCGTGCTGCATTTGAAGAAAAACGGAGAACAATTGTAGGCCTTGCCTTCGCGCACATCGTCGTATCCGTAGTCATACGGAAGTTGTTTGGGGGCACAGGTGCCGATGACCAAATCGGCAGTTTTGATCGAGACCGCGCCACCGCTGCCCAAGGAAAACAAGCTCACATTGGAATCCGAAACCGCCAGAAGTTCTCCGTTGTGCTGAAGTGCGCGCCGAGGATTGCCGCGCATCGCAAGACGCGCTCGGTGCGAAAGTTTGTCCCCCGTCCAATCCACGAGCTGGATCGCGCCGCTGACGCTTTGGCAAGCGTCGCCGCTGCGATACGTCTTGGCAGCGTCGGTGTAGGGCACCGCGATCAGGCCATCGGGAAACACGCGAAACGCTTTGTGAATGCGGTCCTGGTCTTCCGGGAGTTCATAGTTGAGGATTTGGTAGTCCTCATACAGCTTGGGATTGGCGAACGGAACGCGGCTCAACATTTTTGGCGCATCCAGATTCGAGACATCAAACAGAGACACATTCAGACTGCCTGCGGGGTCGTTGCGATCGATGCCCAGACCGATCAAACGGTCTCCGTAAGGTTCCAGATAGAACATGAATCCAGGCATGTGCAATTCGCCACGCACCGTCGGAGACGCCGGATTGCTGAGATCGATCATCCACAAGGGGTCGGTCTGGTTGTAGGTAATCGCATAGGCTCGGTCTTTGTCGAACCGCACCGCACGCAGACCCTCCTGCCGTGGCATCTTGATCGAGGTATGTCCCAGCGATTGGTACCACTGTGTGTTGTGAATGGTGAACGTATCCACATCGGGATTTCCCAAACCATTTCCCGTTCGTCCCGCACCGCGCTGGCTGACGACACGGAATACTCCGTCCCGTTCTTCCATTTGCCAACGGCTGAGCACGGCACCAGCGACTTGAATGCGCGCTCCTGCGACCAACTTTCCGGTTGGATCGGAAATGTCCAGTACGTCAATGATTCCTTCTTTTTCAGTGCCCGAATTGAGTTTGCTCGGGTCGATGTCCGCATGGCCTCCGATGTACAGCCGCTGCGGTGTCACAAACAGGCTGCGTTTCCAATTGGACCCCCATGGGAGGTTGTAGGAACTGGGCGCATTCGATGCAAATTCTGCTTGATTCACTTGGCGTGCCACGGTCGGGTCGCGGAAGTCAAAACTCGTGACCAACGTGCGTGGTTTTTGCGAACAGCGGTAGCACTTTGAATTTTCATACGTAGCGACGTACAACACTTCTCCGACGAGGCGCGAATCAGCCAACTGGCCCGGAATGGGAAAACCACCCAGGTTGCGAATGTCGGAAGGCTTGGCGATGTCGAGCACGACAATCCCTGCACCTGCATTCGGATCAGGAGTGCTTGGGGGAACATACGTTGTGGAACTTGGGGGTTGCGGCACAGGCACCGGAACTCCACTTGCGGAAAAGGCACCGTTCCACATCGTGACAAGCTGGTTTCCCCGCAAATACATCTCGAAAGGGGTCCCCGCAAGCCGTGTTTGTCCCAGCAAAGACAGCTTGCCCGGTGTCGAAACATCCACGATGGAAACTGTCCCAGAGCCCGCCAGCGCGTACAGTTTGCCATCTGCCAATTGGATGATATCGGCTTCTTCGATGGCCCGCTCGGCGCTGGCGGAGTTCCCGGAATCAGAAGAAGGGGGCGCGCCAATCTCGCCCGCCGGACTGGCACTCCCACATCCAGACATCGAAGCAGCAAGTGTCAACGCACACACAAAACGGAAACCTGTTGTCGCTTTCATAGGCATATTCCTTTCGTCTCAATTCGACTCAAACCCACCGAACAAGTGAAGGCGAAATCGCCTCGTTCACAAAAAGGGGAATTGCGAACTTCGTGCCAACGCGATGGCAGTTCTTGTGGCTTCCGTCAACTGTGTGAAATCCAACGGAATGTGGAACGGCACGAGCGAAAAACCGGTGGTTCGGAGACGTGTCCCTTTTTGCAAACCGGCAAAGTTTGCATGCAAGGCTTGCCGCAAAAATCGGGGGGTGTGGGAGAACGGGGGGCGCTCTGAAAACAACAATCAAATGGGGAAAAACGGTTCGGGGCGCTCTTTGGGGGTCCACAGAAAGTGCGCAAACAGAGAGACCAGCAAATACAACATCGCACCGAAAATCAGAAACTCCGGTGCAAGCTGAAGCGCGGCCAAGATGTACCCGACGACGAGCATCCCAATCATGACTTGGTTGAGGGGACGAATTTTCAGCTTTCCAAACTTGGGCATGCGCCAGCTCGACACCATGAAAAAGCCGAACAGCAGCAGCACCAACGGATAGGCCTGCGCCCATTCATCGAGCCGCACACTCCCGAGCAAACGCCACCCCGGATAGGTTTGATCTGAAAACCAATCGGGATTCCCATACTTGCACAGCGTCGCCAGCGCCATCGCGTGGAAACCGCCCGAAAAGGTCGTTGGGACACCGAAAAAGAACTCTGGATTTCCCGCGCTCACGTTGAAACGCGCAAGCCGCAGCGCCGCGCACAACGTATACGCCGCACAAATCATGCTGAGCGCGATGCTCGGAAGGCCCGTGGACCAACCCAACCCGCTGCGGGCCGCGTGGTGAAAAAAGGCGTACACGACAGCCGACGGACAAAATCCGTAGTTCAGCAGATCGGCCAGCGAATCCATCTGCACGCCAAGCGGGCTCGACGCATTGAGTCGTCGCGCCACGTAACCGTCGAGCTTGTCCGTCAGCGTCGAATACGCAATCCACCAACAAGCCTGAACGATCTGGTCGCGCAGCGCGGCCTGGATCGCCATCACCGAACAGAGCAGCGACAGGGCCGTCACGGCGTTTGGGGCAAGATACCTAAGTGTCAGTGACACAGGTCGAGTTTTGGGGCTCTCCGTCAAGGGGTCCTCGCAAAGGGCTGCTTGTGACACGTCCTGCGCCGACGGGCGGGTCTGCGCGTGTTTTGGCTTTTTGACTTCCGGGAAGGCTAAACTGCGCCGCGTCATGAAGTCAACACCGCCACAAGAACCCATTTCTCCGTCGCCGGACGCGCCAACCTCGTCGAGATATAACCCGAGGGCACGCAGAGACAGCGGTTTCGGAAAAGCCGGAAAAAAAGCGTGGAAAAAGCATTGGATAGGCGATTGGATTTGGTTGTTTTTGTTCTTGTTTGTGTCTTTTGCGCTGTGCGTCATTCCACTTTTCAATGTGCTTGGATATGAGTCTTCGCTTTTGTGCGCGATTCTTGCGTCGTTGGCGGCGATCGAACGAGGCGTGGCCCGCGTGCAGCGAGCGAGGAAAGGCTCATCACAGACGGAAAGTGGCCCATTTTACACACACGGAACCACACCGACGTATTTGGTATTTTCGCTGTGGAGACAAACGTGCATTGCGACCTTGTTTTTGTGTTTTGTGCCGCTTGTGTTGCTTCTTGCCAATGGTTTGAGGGTACGAAATTGCAATTATTTCGCAGGGTTTCTGTTTTATCTGCTTTTGCCGGTCTTGTCGGCGGCGATTTCGGCTGCGGTCGGCGTGGTCGCTGGCTTGTTTGCAGCCACGCGCGCAAGGGCGCTCTGTGTGGGATACGGTGTGTTTCTTGTTTCGATCGCGTGGGCCGTGCTGCGCGCGTTGAACTCGCCGGCGGTTTTCGCATATGACCCATTTTTTGGTTACTTTCCCGGCGCGCTTTACGACGAGGAAGTGCGCGTTGAACCCGCGTTTTTTTGGGCACGACTCGAACAGCTTTTGTTTGCACTGTCTGCGCTCTTTTGCGCGGCTCGGCTTGTGTCGTTGAAAGAAAAGCGGCTCCTGTTTGCGGCGCACAAAAAGCGACTCCCGCTGGTTCTGGCGCTGGGTTGTTTTTTGGGAGGCCAGGCTCTGTTTTGGCAAGGCGGGCGGCTGGGTCTTTGTGCCGATGAGGCTTCGGTTGCGCTGCGCTTGCCGGGACGTTTGGAGACGCCGCATTTTGTCCTCCGCTATCGGCCCGGCGGAAAAGTCGATCACGATTTGGCGCTGTACGCTCGCGAACACGAACTGCGCTTTCAGCAACTTCGCGACCTGCTCGGGGTCGAGCCGTCGTGGAAAACCGGTATTGTCGCGCGCTTGTTTGGCCTGCACAGCGCCGAGGGCGAAAAAGGGCACCAGCAGCCCGCGAAAATCGTGAGTTACTTGTTCGATTCACCGTCGGAAAAACGGCGAGGGATGGGTGCCAGTCATACCTACATCGCGAAGCCCTGGCGACGGGAAATCTATCTGCATCACGAGGCGTGGCCTCACTCGGTGTTGCGGCACGAACTCGCGCATGTGTTCGCCGGGGCCGCTGGAGACAGCGTGTTTCATTTGTCGTGGTCCGGTGTGTGGCCGCAGCATGGTCTCATTGAAGGCGTTGCCGTCGCTGCCGATCGTCGAATGACCGGCAATGTTTCGCTGCATCAAAGCGTGCTGGCGATGCAGCAGATCGGACTTATGCCGCCGCTCGAACACGTTTTTTCCGGGATGCGCTTTTTCAGTCTGCCGTCGTCGCGTGCGTACACCGTCGCGGGTTCGTTCATTCGTTTTTTGCTGGAACAGCACGGCCCTGAAAAAGTGCTCGCCGTTTATCGGTCCGGTGGAAGTCCGGCGGATTTTGCCCGCGTGTATGGAAGGCCGTTTTCAGCGTTGAAACAGGATTGGTTCGCGTTTGTCGCGTCGCAGCCCTTGCCGAAAAAGGCCAAAGACCTCGAGCAAGAGCGTTTTCGACGCCCGGCAGTTTTTCACAAAGTGTGCGCGCACGACTTGGCGGTTCGCCGCGAACGCGCGTTCGAGCTGCTGAGCCAAGGCCGTGATGCCGACGCTGTAGCGGTTTTGCAAACGGTCTGTCACGACGATCCCGCCGAGCCAAATCATTTGCTGGATCTGGCCGAGGCAGAGATTGGACTCGATCGATTGGACAGCGCCAAGGCGACGCTTGAAAAAGTGCTTTCGCATTCGTTTGCGACCCAGGCGTTGCGCGGTCGGGTCGAGGCTCGGCTGGGCGACATCGCAGTGCTCAACGGGCGATTTCCCGAGGCCAAAACGCATTACGAAGCCGCGCTGGCATTGCCTCATACCGAGGCTCAGTCCCGCACGCTATTGGCCAAACAAACGGCGCTTTCGTCGGGCGATGCGGGCCTGCCATTGTTGTCTGTGCTCACCGGAAGGAAAGCGGGATCGTCGCTGCGCAAAGACGAACGAAGCGAGGTGGTGAATGCCTACCTGCTGTCATGGGCCGCCGAACAGGTGCAGCCAGCGGGCTTGCCTCGGTATTTGCTTGGGCGTCTGTTGTTTCAGCGCGGTGGGTACAAAGAATCGATCACGGAATTGCGGAAAAGCACAGACGCTGGTCTGCCCGACTTCCGTTTTGTGTACCAAGCGAAATTGCTCATCGGGCAAGCCCAACTTCTTTTGGAGGATGCACACGGCGCAAAACAGACGTTTTCGGAACTCCTTTTGACGATTCCTCCCGACGACCAGGACAAGCGCGAAGAGGTCGCCGACTTTGTGGCCCGAGCGTCGGTTTGGTCGGCATTGCCCGGCCCGTTGACTTCCTTGCCGCCGTCACGGTAAGCGCAGAGCGTGCAAACCGAAGAAGCCGCTGACACCGAACACGCTGAACAAGCCGACCCTTTGTTTGGCGAGTTGTCCTTGGAGCAACGCAAAGTCGTGCTTGCTCCGCCGGGTCCGTTGCTGGTGCTGGCTGGCGCAGGTTCAGGCAAAACCCGGGCGCTCACCCACCGCGTCGCGTACTTTTTGCGACAGGGCCTTTCGCCCGATCGCGTTCTGCTGGCGACGTTCACGAACCAAGCCGCTCGGCAGATGTTGGCGCGCTTGGCGCTGCATACGTCCAAGCCCTTGACCGACATGTGGGCAGGCACGTTTCACGGTCTGGCGTTGCGGGCGGTGCGGCAGTTTGGGCAACAACTTGGTTTGTCGCCGCGTTCGGCGGTGCTCGACCAGGCCGATGCCGTCGATTTGTTCGCGGTTTGTTTGCACGAAACGCCATTTCCCGTCGGAGTTTTTTTGCCCAGGCCGTCCTTTTTGCAAGGTTTGTGGTCGCTGTCTGTGGTGACGGAAGAACCCCTCGAAGCCGTGTTGTTGGCACGGGCTCCAACGCTGCTCCCGCATCGGCAGCTTTTGTCGAAGGTGTGCGACCGCTACATGGAAAAAAAGGTGCGTATGGGTGTGTGCGATTTTGATGATTTGCTGCTCGCGTGGCGGTTGATTCTGTCCGATTGTCGAGAGGCACGCGAACGCATGCAGTCGCAATTTCTGCATGTGTTCGTCGATGAATACCAAGACGTGAGTCCATTGCAGAGCATCCTGGCCGACGATTTGGCGGCGCAGCACCGCTCGCTGACAGTGGTCGGAGACGATGCACAGTCGATTTACCGTTTCCGAGGCGCGGATTTGCGTGCGCTGCATTCCTTTTCGCTCCGCTGGCCCGACGCTTGCCGAATCCATTTGTCCACGAATTTCCGCTCGCAACCCGACATTGTGGCGCTGTCGAACCGCTGTCTTTTGTCGTCGCCGCCCGGCCAACTTTTGCCACGTCCGCCGATGCGTGCGCTCGACACGCCGTCGCTGTCCGTTCGACCGGCGGTCGTGCAGGTTCCCGATGTGCGCTTTCAGACGGCGTTTGTGCTGTCTCGCATTCGCGAGCTCGTGAAAAATGGGCAGCGGTTGGGACAGATCGCCGTCCTGTATCGGCATCATCGGCAAGTCCGCGAGCTGTCGGTGGACCTTTTGCGCGCCGGGATTCCGTATGTCGTTCGCTCGGGGCAACGGCTGATGGAGCAAACGCATGTCAAAGACGTGCTCGCGTTTTTGCGGGTCCTTCTCGATCCGCAGGATGAACTGTCGTGGACGCGCGTGCTCCGGCAGGTCGAGGGACTGGGACCGACGGGACGGGCGGAAGTCCTGAAAGCACTTCTCGAACGGCAACGGCGAGGCGAGCCGCTTCATTTTTGGGTTCCGCCGAAAACGCGACAGGTCGCACGAAAAAATCTGGCGCGTCTGCATCCTCTGTTTGGGGCACTGCGGCAGTGCATGGAACAAAGCGATGCGGCATCGTTGGTCGGTTTGCCGGGTCGTCTATTCGAGCTTGTCGTCGCAAAACACTATCGAGACTATGCGAGCCGCCATTTCACCGACGCGGCTTCTCGAGTCAAGGACTTGGCCGCATTTTCCGATCCGGCGCTGCCGCAACCGGTTTTGGCACAAAACGCGCTTCCGCTTGCCGACGAGGGCGCAAAAACCGTGCTCCGTGACTTCTTGTCCGCCTTGACCCTGGGCACGTTCGACAGCTCGACGGCACAGGACCAGCTTGTGCTGTCGTCCGTGCACCAAGCCAAGGGTTTGGAATGGGATGTGGTGTTCCTGCTTTGGCTCGCCGAGGGTTATTTTCCGTCAGTCGCTGCGCTTTCCGAAAACGAAGACCCCCTTTCCCAAGGTGGCGAAGCCGAGGAACGCCGTCTGTTTTACGTCGCCATCACCAGGGCCAGGCGCGAACTGTATCTTTGTTGTCCCGATACCTCGCCGACGCAAGGCACCCTGCGCGTTTCGCGCTATGTCGCAGAACTCTGCGGCGAAACCCCCCTATGCGAACGCTGGCAAGTCACCGCACCGTAGTTCGTTCCCACAAAAGAAACGGCTCGGGTGGACACGGGATGCCGTCTCAATGTAAAGCCCTCTTTTCAGGCGTTGGGTCTTCGGATAGAACATCGCGCTTATGCTCGCTTCCGACGAAACCCGCGCCCAGCGCATCTCAGCCGCTTTTGCCGATCGCACCCTGCTGAAAGACCCAGACACGCAACAGGCGGTGTTTGCCACGATTGCCGACCTCGACGAAGGCCGCCTCCGCGTGGCCGTGCCGACGGATTTGGGCTGGCAAACGCAGGTCTTTGTGAAGCAGGCGGTGCTGCTGTACTTCGTGCTCCGGCCCGCTGTGCCCATGGACGCCGGCGTCCTGTCATTTGTGGACAAAGTTCCGGTCAAGGACGCAAAACGCGCCCCCGGCGTGCGCATCGTCCCGCCCGGTGTCGCCCGTTACGGTTCGTTCCTCGAACCCGGCGTCATTTTGATGCCCGGTTTCGTCAACATCGGGGCCTACGTCGGGGCCGGTTCGATGATTGATACGTGGGCGACCGTCGGTTCGTGCGCCCAAATTGGCAAAAACGTCCACCTGTCCGGCGGCGTTGGCATAGGCGGCGTCCTGGAGCCTCCCGCCGCAAGCCCGGTCATCGTCGAAGACGGTGCCTTCGTCGGTTCGCGCTGTGTCGTGGTCGAGGGCGTCGTGGTCGAACGCGAAGCCGTGCTCGGCGCCGGTGTCGTCCTGACCGCTTCGACGCCCGTCTTGGACGTGACCGGCGAAACACCGGTGATCTACAAAGGCCGCGTGCCCGCCCGTTCCGTCGTCATCCCCGGCACCATGCCCAAGACCTTTCCGGCGGGCGTGTTTCACGTTCCCTGCGCACTCATCATTGGTCAGCGTCGCGCTTCGACCGATCAAAAGACCTCGCTCAACGACGCGCTGCGGTCGTTTCAGGTCCCGGTGTAGCCATGCGCGCCCTGTCCCGAGACGATCTGACCGCTTGGTTGGCCACGCAAACCGTCACGTTGTGTGCCATTCCGTCCGTCACCCGCGACGAAGCCCGCCTTGCCGACTACTTGATGCACCGCATCCCCGAGCTTTCCCCCGGCACAAAGCCCATCCGCCACGGCAACAATGTCTTGGTTCGCTGCGGCACCCCCGGAGGCCCGCGCATCGGTTTGTTTGGCCACACCGACACCGTGCCTCCGACGACCGATTCCGCCCCGTGCATCGATCTCGACAGGCGTTGCGTCGTTGGCCTGGGCGCGTCCGATATGAAGGCCGGTTTGGCGGTCATGCTGCGCCTTGTTGCCGAATCCGCCGCGCTGCCCGTCGATTTGACCTGTGTGTTTTATGACCGCGAAGAGGGACCCGCAGACGAAAACGGCCTGCTCTTGCTGTGCGAACAAGAGCGCGACCGCCTGTTGCAACTGGACCTGTGCCTGGTCCTTGAGCCGACGGCCAATCGCATCGAAGCCGGTTGTTCCGGCAGCCTGCACGCCCAGGTCGCGGTCCACGGAAAGCGCGCCCACAGCGCCAGGCCCTGGCTTGGACAAAATGCCCTGTATGCCGCAAGACCGCTGCTCGACAAGCTCGCCGCTGCCACGCCCCAGCCCGTCGTGGTGGACGGTTTGGTGTTCCACGAGGTCGTGTCCGCCACCCAAATCGCAACCCGCAACGCCCGCAACGTCATTCCCGACCAAGTGGACCTCAACCTCAATGTCCGTTTTGCCCCGAACCGTTCCGTTGAGGATGCCCAAAAGTGGCTGCTGGACTTTGTGGGTGGGCTCGGAACGGTCGAGTTTGTCGATGCGGCCCCCGCCGGGACCGTTTGCACCAGCCATCCGTGGTTGTCCGCGTTCATCAAAGAGCACGGCCTGACCGTCACCGCCAAGCAAGCCTGGACCGATGTCGCGCGGCTCACCGCCCTCGGTTTGCCTGCCGTCAATCTCGGCCCCGGCGATCCCGAGGAAGCCCACCGCATCGGAGAGACCTGTCCGCTCGACACCCTTGCTGAAAACCACCGACTGCTGCGGCTGCTGTTTGCCCGCATTGCGTCTTTGCCGAAACCCACGCCATGAATCCACACATCAAGGACATCCAGCCGTCCGCCATCCGCGTCATCAACGACAAAAAGCGCCCCGACGCCATCGACCTGGGCATGGGGCAACCCAAGCTGCACCCCGAAAGCGGCCCATTTTTCCCCGCGATGAGTTGGATGCAGCGGTTTGGGTGCCCCTATTCGCCGAACGCCGGTTTTCCCGACCTGCGCGCCGCCATCGCCCAGCATTTCGCGTATCCGGGCCTCAATGCCCCCGAGAACGTCTGCGTGACCATCGGGTCCCAAGAGGCCTTGTACCTGCCCATCAAGTCGCTCTTGGACCCCGCGCAGGATGAGGTCCTGGTCGTCACGCCCACGTTTCCCGCGTACCAAAAGCTGTGTCACCTGGAAGGCGTGCGCGTGAAGGAAGCCCCGCTGTCCCCCGAGACGGGTTTTGCGCCCGATGCCGACCTCGTGCTGTCGTGTGTCACCGAGCACACGCGGCTTGTCGCGCTTGCGTCGCCCTGCAATCCGACGGGTCGTGTGTGGCCCGAAGCCGAGCTCCGCAAACTCGCCGAGGGTTTATTGCGGCTGCCTCGCCCGCCGTATTTGCTGTCCGACGAGGTCTACGCTGAGCTGTACTTCACCCCAAAACGCCCGTTTTCCCCCGCGTGGGTTTACCCGCACACCCTGGTGGCGTCGTCCCTGTCGAAAAGTTGCGCCCTCACCGGGCTGCGGCTCGGCTGGCTTTTGGCCCACCTTGCGGACATGCCTGCGCTCATCAAAGCCCATCAGCTTGTCGTCTCGTGCGCCGATACGCTCGCCCAGCGCGTCGCCATCGAGACTTTTCGCAAACCGCAACTGTTGGCCGCGCATAGGCCGCACTACCTGGCCCAGCGCCAGGTGCTGCTTGAGGAACTCGTCCTTGCCGGCCTCGACTTTGTGCCACCCGAAGGCTCGTTCTATTGCCTGCTGAAACTCCCCGAGCCGTGGACCAAGCGGTCGATGAAGTTCGCCATGAAGCTCATGGACGAACAAAACGTCGTCACCATCCCCAGCGCCGTGTTTGGCATCGAAGGCTTTTTGCGCCTGACGTTTGTCAGCCGCCCCGAAGCCTTGCGCGAAGGCATCCGCCGCATCGCCCAAGCCCTGAAAACCCCCCCCACCTAGCCCAAACCCACCCCCTCACAACCGATCCCAACGCCTCCTTAGAGACGCAGTTACGCGCCGAACACGATCGCGGCATCCGGCGAGGGAGCGGTGGCGGCTTGGACCAGCCAGCGGTCGAGTGTGGCCGGGTCTTGGCACGTCATCACCGCCTTGCGCACCAAG
The DNA here is from genome assembly GCA_035328405.1 of Pseudomonadota bacterium. Taxonomy (GTDB): domain Bacteria; phylum Myxococcota_A; class Polyangia; order Palsa-1104; family JAEUJZ01; genus JAEUKA01. Next base: position 24,160 of record DAOLIT010000075.1, read on the forward strand.
TCCGTCACAGCCACGCCCCGCGCCGCCATCACCGCCAACAGCGCGTCGGCTTTGCCGATCGCCTTGCCTCGGGCTTCGCCTTCGGCTT